>CALOCL010000040.1:0-14489 GCA_942491855.1 uncultured Bacteroidales bacterium | reverse complement strand
GACTTTACACTCTCTGATGTATTTAAGGTCAGGTTTTTCATCTGTATAAATCGCTTGATTACGATGGGGTTGATTACAGAAACCAAGACACCATGAACATAGAACTATTGAGCCAACTGCTGATAATAACTACTAGTGTATTCCATTACGCACCACGATTGCTTTTTAATTTGCTTTACAAAGTCGTTAAACCCTTTTGCGCTATTTGAAAAACACAAATGTCCAAAATCAGCTCCCCAAACATCAAAAGTATCTTTGGATACGTCTATTCCAATAAATTCAGTATTTTTATACATAGTTAAAGTGTTTAAGGAGAGAACGACACTACCTCAATACCAGCCTAAAAACAGGCTTTATGCCCAATGAACTGATCGTATTTTTGTAGTGAAAGAGTGGGGATTTTCATTGTTGACGAGCTCTGAAGGCTCACGGCTCATGTTAACCTTAATCCACTCCTTCGTTCTTTCTGTTAAGAGAATAAATTTAAGAGATTGTCAACTTAAGAATAACTAAACTGAAACTTAAAGCATATGTTCTCTTTTTTTTACTACTCCAGTAATCAGGCTTTGGTTATGAAAACAAAAGCATAAAAAAAATCCCTCCCGTAAACTTCGGGAGGGATTTTTAAATTAAAGGTTTTGTAATTATTCTTTGATTCTCATTTTGTAGAAAGAACGATAAACAAAATAACAAGCAACCAATAAGAATGCAACACCAAAATAAGGAGCCAACTCTCTAAACTGAGGAGCAATTGCAATTTCCATTGCCAGCAGTCCGAATAAAGTGGTAAACTTAATAATTGGGTTTAGCGCAACAGATGAAGTGTCTTTGTAAGGATCACCAACAGTATCACCAATTACGGCCGCATCGTGTAAAGGAGTTCCTTTTTCTTTCATATCCACTTCAACAATTTTCTTAGCATTATCCCATGATCCACCGGCATTGGCCATAAAAACTGCCTGATATAATCCGAAAAAGGCAATTGAGATTAAATAACTAATGAACAGCGAAACCGGTAAGTTAGAGCCACCTGAAGGTGCTGATAAGAAAGCAAATGCCATCGCGAAGGAGAAAATGGCAATAAAAATATTCCACATTCCTTTTTGAGCATATTGAGTACATATTTTAACAACGGCCCTGGATTTTTCAACATCTGCTTTTTTAGGCGCGTTAGGGTCAAGGTTAATATTGTCCTTGATATAAGCAACCGCTCTGCTGGCGCCAGTTGATACAGCCTGAATACTTGCTCCTGAGAACCAGAAAATAACCGCTCCACCAGCTAAGAATCCCATAATGGTAAACGGATTTAATAAGTTAAGTATTTCTTCCGGTTTTACATGTAAGGTATGCTGAATCACCAAGATTAAAGAGAAAATCATGGTGGTTGCACCAACTACTGCTGTGCCAATAAGTACAGGTTTAGCAGTGGCTTTAAAGGTGTTACCTGCTCCGTCATTTGCTTCTAAATAATATTTTGATTTTTCGAAATCAGGCTTGAAACCAAAGTCTCTTTCAATTTCTTCTGAAATACCTTCAGTTTCTTCAATTAGCGATAATTCATAAATTGATTGGGCGTTATCGGTTACAGGGCCATAAGAGTCAACCGCAATGGTTACAGGACCCATTCCAAGCATACCAAATGCAACCAAACCAAAAGCAAAAATAGAAGGATAAATCATCACTTCTCCCAGCCCAAATGTGCTAGCGAAATAAGCAATAAACATTAAGAATAAGAATACCATTCCCAGCCAGAAGGCAGAAAAGTTACCAGATACCAATCCTGAAAGAATATTTAAAGAGGCACCCCCTTCTTCAGAGGCGGCAACAACTTCTTTAACGTGGGTTGAATTTGGAGAGGTAAATATTTTTGTAAATTCAGGAATTAATGCTGCACCTAAAGTACCTGCACTGATGATTACTGAAAGCGTTAACCAAAGTTGATTTGGGAGATGAGCAATCGTTAAATAACTTACCACAAAAGTTACCACAATTGATAGAATAGAAGTAATCCAAACCAGGGAAGTCAATGGTTTTTCAAAATCCATATCATCTGCATTCTTGTATTTTGCATTGGCAATAACACCGTTAATCCAATAAGCTGCAATGGAAGTAACAATCATCAGAATACGCATCACAAAAATCCAAACCAAAAGATCCGTTTGTAAAGCAACATCAGTAATTGCTAAAAGAATGAATGAAATTAAAGCAACACCGGTTACACCATAAGTCTCAAAACCGTCAGCAGTTGGTCCAACAGAGTCACCGGCATTATCACCAACACAGTCGGCAATGGTACCAGGGTTACGAGGATCATCTTCACCAATCTTGAAAATTACCTTCATGAGGTCAGATCCGATATCAGCGATTTTGGTAAAAATACCACCCGCAATACGAAGTACAGAGGCACCTAGAGATTCACCGATAGCGAAACCAATAAAGCTTGCTCCGGCATATTCGCCAGGAACAAACATCAAGATGATTAACATCATGATCAGCTCTAGAGAGATCAGTACAACACCAATGCTCATTCCGGCTGTTAATGGAATATTTAATAATTTAATAGGTTTGCGCTCTAAAGAAGCAAATGCCATACGAGAGTTGGCAAGTGTATTCATTCGAATACCGAACCAAGCTACACTGTAAGAACCAAGGATTCCTAATATCGTCCAACCCAGAATCATGGCTACACCACCAAATCCGAAATTAGCTTCAGAAAGATAGCCGAAATAAAAAGCAACGGCAGTTCCGATAAATAAAAACAAAATCAACAGAAATTTACCTTGTTGTAAAAGATAGGTCTTACCAGTTTCGTAAATAACCTGAGCTACATCAAGCATTGACTGATGAGCTCTAATTTTTTTAACTTTAATAAATTGGTACAATCCGAATAGAAAACCTGCAAAGGTTATCAGAAATCCCCAATAAAGAATAGATTGTTCTCTTACCGCATCCGGAATAACCAGATCAGCCTCGCTCGCGAACGATAAAATAGGCAATAATGAAACAGTTAATAAAGCAAAGAATTTTTTCATTTGAAATATATTTGATGGGTTTAAATTACAGTGAGCTAAAATATGAAAGTTTTTATAATCTAAGAAAAAAATATGGCGTCAAGCGGAGCCTGTAAAAATATCTAGGTTTTTATATGTATTGAATGACTACTCCTAAAGCATTTACCTAAATAAGGTGTTGATAAAATGTTCATAACGATTTGGAAATAATTAATACTTTTACGCTCTAAATCGTTGCCAGAAATCATTAGTTTGCTAAATTTACATCATGCATAATATTCGTCTTGAAATTATTGGAATGTCATACAGTCAATCGCAAAGTGGTGCTTACGCGCTTATTCTGGGTGAAGTGGGGGGACAAAGACGATTGCCAATCATTATTGGAGGTTTCGAAGCCCAATCGATTGCTATCGAACTCGAAAAAATGAAACCTTCGAGGCCACTCACTCACGACCTATTTAAGAATTTTGCCGATCACTACAAGGTGAATATTAAAGAAGTGGTTATTAATAAATTTGAACAAGGCGTTTTCTTTGCAAAACTGGTATGTGTCCAGGGTGAGATTGAGAATGAAATAGATGCACGAACTTCCGATGCTGTGGCACTGGCCATTCGATTTAGCTGTCCGATTTACACCAACGAAAAGTTATTGGCTGAAGCCGGTGTGTTATTGGATGAAACCAAATCGGGAGTATCTGGAGTGCATGAACAGAAGGCAAAACCTAAATCTAAGGATTCTGATTATGCGGAGTTTTCAGTTGCTGAATTGAATAAAATGTTAAAAGAGGCAATTGATCGTGAAGAATACGAGAAGGCATCTGTTATCAGAGACGAAATTCAACGTAGAAAAATTTCGTGATAATGCCAATGGAGAATTGAATTTTCCTGATTGCAAAATTTGAATTAATTAAAGTGTGAAGGCATTTGAACCGTGCCAAAAAATAATTCTGATCATAATTTCTATTTATTGTCTAATAACAGATTCATGAAGCTTAAATTCTTATCAAACAGATTTTTTCAAATTTTTGCAGGCCTTTCTCTAATCATACTCGTAACAGGAGTTATTGTCGGTCAAAATGCCAACACAGTTGCGGCAGACATGTTTGAAGCGGCAGTAAACAGTTCAGAATTAGTTGCAGATTCAACCACTTCTGTTCCGCAAATTGAAGCCGTAAGCAGCCCTGAAGAAAATCAGGTTAAAAGTGGTGGCTTTACCCTCATTTCATTTTTGAGAGGGATTTTAGGATTATTCTCCTTGTTGGTGATCGGATATTTTTTAAGTTCAAACCGAAAAAAAATCTCAGCAAGAACTGTTCTGGGTGGTTTGGCAATTCAAATTGTAATTGCAATATTGGTGCTAAAAGTTCCTGTTGTGCAATCTACCATTGAATTTGTTGGTAAAATGTTTATCCTTGTTCTAACTTTTACTGAAGACGGAAGCGTATTCTTGTTTGGTGATTTAATTAATCAGGATAAGGTTGGTTTTATGTTTGCATTTCAAATTTTACCAACCATTGTATTCTTCTCAGCGCTCTCTTCAGTTTTGTATTATTACGGAATAGTTCAGGGTGTTGTAAAGGTTTTTGCATGGGTCATGACACGTTTGCTAAACCTGTCCGGAGCAGAAAGTCTTTCGGCTACCGGTAATATTTTTTTAGGCCAAACAGAGTCCCCTCTCTTAATTAAGGCTTACCTCGAAAAAATGACCAAATCAGAATTAATGCTGGTGATGGTAGGTGGAATGGCTACCATTGCCGGTGGAGTATTGGCTATTTATATTAAATTCCTGGGTGGTTCTAATCCTGCCGATCAAATTTTATTTGCCAAGCATTTAATTACAGCCTCAGTGATGGCTGCGCCTGGTGCCGTTGTTATGGCAAAATTATTAATGCCCCAAACCGAAGAAATTTCAACAGACGTAAAAGTATCGAAGGATAAAATAGGCTCAAATATTTTAGAAGCAATCACAAATGGAACTACCGATGGTGTTCGGCTTGCAGTGAATGTTGGCGCTATGCTTCTTGCCTTTTTGGCTTTTATTTCCATGCTCAATTTTATCTTTATGAAAGTTGGAGTTTGGACCAACATTAATGATTGGGTGGCATCATTCTCGAATGGTAGGTTTGAGTCGTTCAGTTTACAGTTTATCATCGGCTATACCATGGCACCCCTAATGTGGCTGATTGGTGTTCCAAATGCCGATATTACACTTGTGGGACAGCTTTTAGGTGAAAAAATTATTTTGAATGAATTTATAGCCTATACCAGTTTAAGAGATTTTATGGCAAGTGGCGTTTTCGCCAGTGAAAAATCAGTGATTATTGCCACCTATATTTTATGCGGATTTGCCAATTTTAGTTCGATAGGGATACAGTTGGGAGGAATTGGCGCTTTGGCACCCGGTAAAAGAACCACTCTTTCGCAATTGGGATTTAGAGCGCTGCTTGGTGGAGCGATGGCTTCTTTGTTATCGGCTACCATTATTGGGATGATACTGGGCTAATGTTTAATTACGAATGATGAATTATGAATTACAAATTAGGAATGATAAGTTTGGAAATAATCTAAAGTAAAACTTTTGAACTCCTGAACTTTTGAACGAATAAATTAATGAAACAATATCACGACCTACTTAGATTAGTGCTGGATAAAGGAACGAAGAAATCGGATCGAACCGGAACCGGAACCATCAGTGTTTTTGGTTACCAGATGAGATTTGACTTATCGGAAGGGTTCCCGATGATGACCACTAAGAAACTACACTTACGATCTATCATTCATGAATTATTATGGTTTTTAAAAGGCGACACCAACATAAAATATTTAAAAAATAACAAGGTAAATATTTGGAATGACTGGGCTGATGAGAATGGAGACTTAGGACCTGTTTATGGCCATCAGTGGAGAAATTGGAATAGTGAAGGTATAGATCAGATCACTGAATTGGTTGAACAAATAAAAACCAATCCCGATAGTCGGCGACATATCATTGCTGCATGGAACCCCAGTGTTTTACCCGATACTTCAAAATCATTTGCCGAAAATGTTGCGAACGGAAAAGCCGCGCTGCCTCCTTGCCATGCCTGGTTTCAGTTTTATGTGGCGAATGGAAAATTGAGCTGTCAGTTATACCAGCGTTCTGCTGATATATTTTTAGGTGTACCGTTTAATATTGCATCGTACGCATTGTTTACCATGATGATTGCGCAGGTTTGTGAG
Organism: uncultured Bacteroidales bacterium; assembly: GCA_942491855.1. Lineage (GTDB taxonomy): Bacteria > Bacteroidota > Bacteroidia > Bacteroidales. Next base: position 8,259 of record CALOCL010000040.1, on the reverse strand, counting down.
CTGAAAGCAGGTGAGTTTGTGCATACCTTTGGAGATGCCCACATTTACCTTAATCATTTGGATCAGGTAAATCTGCAATTAAGTCGTGAGTTTTACCCGCTTCCGAAAATGAAAATAAATCCTGCCATAAAAAATATTTTAGACTTTAAGTACGAAGATTTTGAATTGGTAGACTATCAATGTCATCCTGGAATTAAGGGGGAGATTTCAGTTTAATGGAAAGCTGATTTATTGGTTCATTGGTAAATTGGTAGACTGGTAAAAAGATTTTTCTAATAAATGTTCTGACGTGGATTATCCAAAAATAGAAGAGCTTGAAGTTTATAATTTGTCGATCGATATTGCCGAAAAGATTTTCACTTTGGCATCGGCGTGGGATAAAATCCATTTGAATACGATTGGTTACCAACACATCCGATCATCAGATTCAATAGCTGATAATATTTCAGAAGGTTATGGCAGGTTTTCTTACAAGGAAAATAAGCAATTCTGTTATTATGCCAGAGGTTCACTTTTTGAAACAAAAACTTGGCTTTTAAAGGCATTAAAAAGAGAGGTAATAAAGGCGGATGTTTATGAAGAATTATTTACTGAATTGGAAATCCTTCACAAAAAGTTAAACGCCTATATTTCTTACGTAAAGAAACTGATTAAATAAATTTATCAATTCGCTAATCTACAAACAAGTTAACAAATATACTAATTCACCGATACATTATAATTCACTAATGAAAAAAATATCCATCATCGTTGCCATCGCGCAAAATCATGCCATCGGGAAAGATAACGACTTACTTTGGCATATCTCAAAAGATTTTAAGTGGTTTAAAGATAAAACCAGAGGCCATCAGGTAATTATGGGGAAACGGACTTTGGAATCACTCCCAAATGGACCGCTCCCAAATAGAAAAAATATAGTTATTACAGACATTGTGGGTGAAGTGTTTGAAGGTTGTACTGCGGTTTACTCCATAGAAGAAGCGATTGATTTATGCAGCGAAAAAGAAGAAAGTTTCATTATAGGTGGAGGTTCAATTTACAAGCAGTTTCTACCTTATGCCAACAAGTTTTATTTAACCCGCGTCCATCAGGATTTTGACGCCGATACATTTTTTGAAGTTGACTTCACCAACTGGGATATGATTGAACGAATCGATGTAAACGATGATCCTCAAAACGATTTTAATTATTCGTTCATCGTGTATGAAAAGAAACTTCTAACAGAAAAATAGTATTTGTATGGGGTCAGATTGTGACACAATTTTATACATTTGCAAAAAAAAATGATTTAATTTAGTTAAGAATGAAAACAACAGCTTTTACAAGTATTCACGAATCTATGGGTGCGAAAATGGTACCTTTCGCGGGTTATAACATGCCAGTAACTTTTGAAGGAATTAATATTGAACATGAAACGGTTCGTAAAAGTGTGGGGATGTTTGATGTTTCACATATGGGCGAATTTTGGGTAAAAGGCCCCAAAGCTTTTGAATTTGTACAAAAAGTTTCGACCAACGACGTGGCTAAGCTATCAGACGGTAAAATTCAGTACACTTGTTTCCCTAACGGCAAAGGAGGAATTGTTGATGATTTCTTAACCTATCGAATTGATGAAGAAACTTACCTATTAGTTGTTAATGCCGCTAATATCGATAAAGATTGGGCTTGGTGTAATGAGCAAAATAACATGGGGGCTGAACTCTACAATGCCTCTGATGAAATTGCCCAATTAGCAATACAAGGACCAAATGCACTTAAAGTAATGCAAAAACTTACCGATTCCAATGTGATGGATATGGAATATTACACCTTCCAAAAACTAAACCTTGCCGGAGTTGAAGATGTAATTTTTTCAACAACAGGATATACCGGATCAGGGGGATGTGAGATTTACATGGAACAAAATGATGGCCCAAGAATTTATCACGCCATTCTGGAAGCTGGTGAAGAATTCGGAATTAAACCCATTGGATTAGCCGCGCGTGATACCCTCAGACTTGAAATGGGATTTTGCCTTTATGGAAATGATATTGATGATACCACTTCACCATTGGAGGCCGGCCTTGGATGGATTACAAAATTTGTAGATGGTAATGATTTTATCGATCGAAAATTCTTAGAAAACCAAAAAGCTGAAGGTATCAAAAGAAGACTTACTGCTTTTGAGATGATTGATAAAGGTATCCCTCGTCAGCATTACGAAATTTGTAATGCCGAAGGTGAACCTATTGGTGAAGTTACTTCCGGAACCATGAGTCCGATGCTAAAAAAGGGAATTGGCATGGGATATGTTAAAATGGGATTAAATAAAGTTGATATGGAGCTTTTTATTAAGGTCAGGAATAAATTGCTAAAAGCCAAAATTGTAAAATTACCATTTTACAAAGGATAATTAATTATTTAAGAAATTGTAAGGATGAAATTGAAAACATTAATTGCTGCCAGTATTATTTTTATCTCAGTATTAAGCCAAGCACAGAATCTAAAGAGCCAATTGTTTGTAGATGAAGGAATAAGGTTTATGCAAATGGGGAATATTGAAAAAGCTGATTCGTTATTCAGTTCAGCTTTACGAGTTTATCCCAATGTGGATGCCTATTTTAACAAAGGATTAACACGCTTAAATTTGAAAGATCAGTGTGGTTTTTGTGAAAACATGTATAAGGCTGCTTTTTATGAAGATATTGAAGCCGATTCACTTTACAAAAAGTATTGTATTACAACCACAAAAATGTTGAAATCGCGATACGATTCACTAGTTCCTTTTTTAGCTGGTAAGGTATATGAAATAATAGAAAAGGATAGATGTGGAATTCATGATAAGATTGATTTTTATGATGAAAAAGACTCTCTGTTAGCTAGTCTTCAAGTCTTAGAAGGTCGATATTTTTATTCAGGTCTATCTTATAAAGCACGTTACCCCGGTGGGCAAGAGATCTTGGATAGCTTTATTTCTAATAATTTGGTATATCCTCAACAAGCGTACGATGAAAAAATTCAAGGTAAGGTCTATGCATCATTTGTGATTGATGAAGTAGGTAAAGTAAAAGATGCCAGAATTGTTAGTGGAGTGCACCCCTTACTTGATCAGGCAGCTTTAGATGTAATACGTCAAATACCAAAATGGTATCCCGCAACCAATAAAGGAAAACCCGTGAGGGAAATAGTAACCTTAAATGTAAGTTTTAGTTTATAGCCGATGCGCAAATTGTTGTTTTGTTTGCTTTTCTTTTTTCTGTTCATTAATCTTAGTGCTCAACAAAATTACCCAACCAAATACTTCAGATCACCTATAGAATTCAGAATACTGTTATCCGGAACTTTTGGTGAGTTGCGATCCAATCATTTTCATTCAGGTATCGACATTAAAACTGATGGAATCATTGGTAAAAATATCTATGCCATCGCTGATGGATATGTGGCTCGAATTAGCGTTTCCGAAACTGGTTTCGGGAAAGCTCTTTATATCAAACACCCTAATGGTTACACTTCTGTTTATGGGCATTTAAGTCAGTTTTCTGATTCCATCAATAAATATGTGAGAACTCAGCAGTATAAAAGAGAGCAATTTAGAATTGGACTCTATCCACCAGCAGAAATGTTTGTAGTAAAGAAAGGTGAGATCATTGCCAAATCTGGTAATTCTGGTGGATCAGATGGACCACATCTTCATTTCGAAATACGTGACAGTGGTACTGAAATTCCAATTAATCCACTACTTTTTGGTTATCGGGTTAAAGATGATATTCGTCCAAAAATTACCGGCTTTAGATTATATCCTGCAAATGAAAAGAGCAGAATCAACAATAAAAATCAAATCTTAGATAAAAAAGTAAAAGGTAGTGGTTTGAATAATCGCCTTCGTAAAAATGATACCATTGAAGTTTCTGGTGGAATTGGTTTTGGAATTAAAACCTATGATTTATTGAATGACTCGTACAATAGAAATGGAGTTTACTCAATAAAGCTATGGATCGATACAAATCTTATTTATTCTCATAAAGTTGAGAAATTTTCATTCAGTGAAACTAAATACATCAACAGTTTAATTGATTATGCTGAATATATCGAGAACCACCAACGCTATCAACGCAGCATAGTTGATCCCGGTAATAAATTGAGTATTTACGATGGAGTAATTGAAAATGGCGTTTACCATTTTAGCGATTCGTCTTATCATCAATTTATTTATGAACTAAAAGATGTGGTGGGTAATACTTCTAAATTAACAGGAGTATTAAAATCAATGCCTTTTTTAGATAGTATTGAGGAGCAAGTTGAAACAGGCAATAATTGGTTTGAATTTAATAGCACTAACGAATTTAAAACAGATAGCATTGAACTCTACTTTAAAAAAGGTAGTTTTTATCGCTCTTTCAATTTTAATTATGAGCTAACCGAATCACCTGTTAATTCATATTCAAAATTGCACAAAATTCATACACATAAATTTCCTTTACATAAATCTTTTGAAATAAGAATACTTCCTGAACACTTACCTGATAGTTTAAGGGATAAGGCTATGATTGCGAAAGTTGTGGATGAGGATTTAGAGGCCGTTGGTGGTGCTTTTAAAGATGGGTTTGTTGTGGGTTCCGCAAGTAGTTTTGGAGACTTTACCATTTCTTTAGATACCATTCAACCTGAAATTTCAGCCTTAAATATCCATAATGGGAAAAAGATAACTGGTTATAAATACATTAGCTTTGAAATTAAAGATGAGTTTTCGGGCATCAGGTCGTATCGAGCTACTTTAAACGGAGAATGGATTTTAATGGAACACGATCCTAAAAATGATAAATTAATTTATCGCATCGACGATCGAATGAAAAAAGGGAAGAATCAAATTCGATTAGAAGTTAAAGATGTCAAAGATAATCTTGCTGTTTATGAAGCTGAAATTGAATATTAGTTAATCAACTTTAAACCAACCTTGAGAGAAATGTTGTTTTCTCACCTTACACTTATCATTTAAAGTTTTTAGTTCTAGTTGATCTGCTGTTATTTTGAGCTGATAAACTCCGGTAATACTTGCACAGGACTCAACAGTTGAGGCATAGGTAAAACTAATCTGATCTTCTACAACCGAAAATTTTCCTTCATAGTATTTCTTTCTATCTACCGATGGGAAGTCCAAACTAAAACTACCATCTTCCTTAATCTGTAAAAGTGCACCGTCTGATTTATTAACCCAGGTTACTCCCGATAGTTTAGTTGGAATGATGACTTCATCAACATTTTTATTTTTGGTTTTGTTATTTAAAAAACTAATAATTTTTGAATTTATTTGCTTAAGGTCCTCACCAAGCCAGAAGGCATGTCCATCACCATTATAACTGAAAACATCAGTGTTTGAATTATTTTTTTCAAATTGCGCTGCATGTTCAAAATCAATTACTCCGTTTATCTTACTATGAATTACAAGTTTTGGAATACGTGATCGAATTTTACCACTTTGGTAATTTGAAAGATTTTGAATGTCATTTTCAAAACCAGCAATCCTATTGCTTCGTGGTGAAGTTAGCTTTAAATAATTCAGCAAATTATCTTTCGTGTTAGGTTTATTCAATAATTCATTTACTCGATCGAGCTTTGTTTCCGGTGAAGTAACACTTGCATTTTCGATGATTGAGTAGATAATTTCTTTAGTGCCATATTTCGCAAAATTAAAATCTATCCAAGATACAATATCAGACTCATCATTTAAAAATGGAATATTCTTTAAGTTAAAAAGTTGGCTAAGGTTTGAATTGGAATCAACGGCTTTAGTTGCTGCATTGATTAGAATGAGAGCAGAGGTTTTGTCTGAGTACTTTTTCGTAAATTCAATGGCTGCAGGCCCACCAACTGAAAGACCGATAACAATCACTTTCTGTTTAATATCTAGATGTTGTAAGAGTTCGGCATACATTTCTGATGTATACTTAAATGATGATGCTTCATGAGTTGGGGTATTTAAGTAGCCGGGTCGGGAAGGACAAATAACTTGATAACCGGCATCAATTAAATCGCCAAAAAGTTGAATATTGTCAGCTCCTGAGCCTTCCATATGCGACAACAAAATAATCGGACCTTTTCCCATGCTTGAATATTCGATGGACCCCATCGAAGTGTTAACGATATTGGAAATCATTTCAATATTACTACGCTGTTTGGAATTCCAAGCTCTAAAACTTAAATACCCTAAAACAAAAATTAGAACGATAATTAAACTAAAATACTTTATAAATTTAGCACCAATTGAGGAGCTCTTTTGTTTGCTTTTTTTACTAGTGTATTTTCTTTTTGCCATTGCATTTCTAATTATCTCACTAAATTACAATATAATTCAGGATTTAAAATACCGACTCCGAATAAATATGCCCACTGTTAATAATCCAATCATTATTCCCTCATTTATTTAAGGAAAAAATAAATACCTTTGCAGCATGGAAGAAACCATCATTATTTTAGATTTTGGATCGCAATACACACAGCTTATTGCGCGTAGAGTCAGAGAGTTGAATGTTTATTGCGAGATTCATCCGTTTAATAAAATTCCTGAATTTTCAGAGAATGTAAAGGGTGTTATCCTTTCAGGAAGTCCGTATTCGGTAATGGATGAAGATGCCCCAAATCCTGATTTATCAGATATCAGAAAGAATTATCCATTATTAGGTGTTTGTTACGGAGCTCAATATTTGGCAAAATCGGATGGTGGAAAATTGATGCGATCAGAAGTTAGAGAGTATGGAAGAGCAAATCTCGACTTTATTGATGGTGAGAATGTCTTGATGAAAAATATGACTCAAGGAAGTCAGGTATGGATGTCGCACGGAGATACCATTTTATCGATACCCGAAAATTATAAAATTATTGCTAGTACCAGCGACGTAGAGGTTGCCGGTTACGAAATTGAAGGTGAGCAGACTTACTGTATTCAATTCCACCCTGAAGTTTACCATACCTTGGAGGGAAAAGAACTGTTGAAAAATTACATCACCGATATCTGTAAATGTAAGGGTTCATGGACTCCAGATTCTTTTATCGAGACCACCATTAGTTCTCTAAAGGATAAATTAAAGAATGATAAAGTAGTACTTGGCTTATCAGGTGGAGTCGATTCGTCTGTGGCAGCGGTATTATTGCACAAAGCTATTGGCAAAAACCTCCATTGTATTTTTGTCGATAACGGATTATTGAGGAAGAATGAATTTGAGCAAGTCCTGGATCAGTATAAAAATATGGGACTTAACATAAAAGGCGTTGATGCAAAAGATCAATTCTTGAAAAAGTTAAGTGGAGTAAGCGATCCGGAAACTAAACGAAAAATAATTGGTGGCACCTTTATTGATGTTTTTGATGCTGAAGCACATAAAATAGAAGATGTAAAATGGTTGGCACAAGGAACAATCTATCCTGATGTGATTGAATCCATTTCAGTTAATGGCCCTTCCGCAACCATCAAGTCTCATCATAATGTTGGGGGGTTGCCCGATTTTATGAAACTTAAAATTGTTGAACCACTCAATACTCTGTTTAAAGATGAGGTAAGAAGAATTGGAAGAGCACTTGAAATGGAAGCTAATATTTTAAACCGCCATCCGTTTCCCGGCCCGGGCTTAGGAATTAGAATTTTAGGAGATATTACAGCCGAGAAGGTGAGAGTGTTGCAGGAAGTTGATTGGCTTTATATCAGCGGTTTAAAAGAGTATGGTTTGTACGATGATATCTGGCAGGCTGGTGCAATCCTTTTATCGGAACAGTCAGTTGGTGTGATGGGCGATGAACGAACCTACGAAAATGTTGTAGCTTTAAGAGCCGTAGGATCGACGGATGGAATGACAGCAGATTGGTCGCATTTACCTTATGAGTTTTTGGCAAAGATATCCAATGAAATAATTAATAAGGTAAAAGGTGTAAACAGGGTTGTTTACGATATTAGCTCAAAACCACCTGCTACCATCGAGTGGGAATAAACAATTTATAAAAATTAAGTACGTTAGTTAAATATTCAATCAAAATAAAATTTTCAAAACTGAAATGGTGAGAAAACATATTTTTACACTTCTAATCCTATTCTCATTAAGCATCGGACAGTTAATTGGACAGACCCCAATAACGATTTCTAAATCTGAACAAATAAGAATCATTAACTCAAAAGAGTATTATGTTCATGTGGTTCAAAAAGATCATACCTTATATTCAATCTCGAAGGCCTATGGCTTATCGATGGACGAAATTAAATTTGAAAATCCTTCATCAAGAAATGGTTTATCA
>CALOCL010000039.1:0-5783 GCA_942491855.1 uncultured Bacteroidales bacterium | reverse complement strand
TCCATCAGAACCTTTGACCCGGTAAGTCAGTTGTCGCTTGAGAAATTAACGAGGATTTCAATTGTCCCAAATGTACAGGACAGGCTGATCACCGAATCGCGTGAGGCCTTTTTAGATTATTTACCCAAAACAACAAATATTTGGATTGAAAATATATTGTTTACAAGTGAACGGCTGGATCAGGAATTTAAAAAGGCCGAAGAAACTTTCTCAAATTTAGAGGAGGAAATAAATCATTTAAAGCCGGATGAACTGTTTATTCAGTCCAAGCTTTTTCTTGAAAGTTTAGTAAATTTCAATACTCTGGAATTTGGCAGTCAGGTATTTTTTAAGGATGCAAAACCTTTTGAATTTAAAACCCGTCCGCAGCCTTCTTTCAATAAAAATTTTGATTTGCTGATCAGTGAGTTTCAAAACAATGCTAAAAAGGGTATTCAAAATATAATTCTTTCTGACAATCCCCGCCAAATTAATCGCTTGTACACTATTTTTGAGGACATACAAGCAAAACAAGCGGATAGTGAAAAAATCAGTTTTCAATCAATCGTTCTTTCTTTGCACGAGGGATTTATAGATGAAGATTTAAAACTAGCCTGTTTTACTGATCATCAATTGTTTGAGCGTTATCATAAATTCCATCTGAAATCGGGGTATAAAAGCAAGGAAGCAATTACCTTAAAAGAGTTATATGATTTACAGCCGGGCGATTATGTTACCCATATCGATCATGGAATTGGGCGTTTCGACGGGCTGGAAAAAATCGAGAACAATGGCAAACAGCAGGAAGCCATTCGTTTGATTTATAAAAACAATGACCTGCTTTATATCAGCATCCACTCATTGCATCGTATCGCTAAATATGTAGGGAAAGAGGGAACGCAACCCAGCTTGAACAAGTTGGGATCAAATGCCTGGAACAACCTGAAAAGCAAGACCAAAAAACGCGTAAAAGATATTGCCAAGGATTTGATAAAGCTTTATGCCGAACGAAAATCGCAAAAGGGTTTTAATTTTTCACCGGATACCTATTTGCAACATGAGTTAGAAGCTTCATTTATTTATGAAGACACCCCCGATCAATTAAAATCCACCACCGATGTAAAAGCTGATATGGAACAAGATTATCCCATGGATCGCTTGGTTTGTGGCGATGTTGGTTTTGGTAAAACCGAAATTGCAGTTCGGGCTGCATTTAAAGCAGTAGCCGACAGCAAACAGGTGGCAATACTTGTACCGACGACCATTTTGGCTCTTCAGCATTATAAAACTTTTTCGGAACGACTGAAAAACCTGCCCTGCAGAGTGGATTATATCAATCGTTTTAAGAGTGCTAAAGCACAAAAAGAAACATTAAAAGATTTAAAAATAGGGAAAATTGATATTTTGGTGGGAACCCATCGCTTGGTCAGTAAGGATGTGGAATTTAAAGATATAGGTTTACTGATCATTGATGAAGAACAAAAATTTGGAGTGTCAGTCAAGGAAAAACTGAAGCAATTTAAAGTAAATGTTGACACCCTCACTTTAACAGCTACACCCATTCCGCGAACCCTTCAGTTTTCGTTGATGGGGGCCAGAGATTTATCGATTATAAACACAGCACCGCCCAACCGTTATCCGGTGCAAACCGAAATTCGTTTGTTTTCTGAGGAAGTAATTCGGGACGGAATAAATTATGAACTTTCGCGAGGAGGTCAAGTTTTCTTTGTTCACAATCGGGTGCAAAATATCATGGAGGTTAAAAACATGATTGAACGGTTTTGCCCGGGAGCTAGTATAGGAGTGGCTCACGGACAGATGGAAGGCAAAAAACTGGAAAGTGTGATGCTGGATTTTGTAAATGGTTCTTACGATGTTTTGCTGGCTACTACCATTATTGAGTCTGGCCTGGATATCCCCAATGCCAACACTATGTTTATCAACGAGGCACAAAATTATGGATTGAGTGACTTGCACCAACTTCGGGGCCGAGTAGGGCGAACCAATAAGAAAGCCTTTTGTTATTTAATGTCGCCACCTCTATCAGTACTTACCGATGAAGCCCGTAAGCGCTTGAAAGCCATTGAGGAATTTGCCGATTTGGGTAGCGGTTTTAATATCGCTATGCGCGATTTAGATATTCGGGGAGCCGGAAATATTTTGGGTGGTGAGCAAAGCGGTTTTATTTCGGAAATAGGTTTTGAGATGTACAATCAAATTCTGGATGAGGCCCTGATGGAGCTTCGGGAAACCGAATTTAAAGATGTGTTTAAAGATGAAACAAGAACCGAATTTGTAAAAGATTGCCAGATTGAAACCGACTTGGAGCTACTTATTCCTGATGATTATATCACGCAAATAGCCGAACGCCTTAGTTTGTACAAAGAGTTGGATAATATTCAGGATGAAGAAGGATTGATGCTTTCCGCGAGAAATTAATCGACCGTTTTGGCCCCATTCCAAGACAGACACAGGAATTGATAAGCACGATTCGATTGCGTTGGTTGGCGAAAAAAATCGGTTTTGAAAAACTTATCCTGAAAAACAAACGTATGATTGGGCATTTTGTTAGCAATCAGGAATCGCCCTATTATCAGTCCGAAATTTTTGGTAAAGTATTAAAATTTGTACAACAAAACCCAACTGCTAGCCGGATGCGAGAAAAGAACAATAAGCTAACCCTTTCATTTGATGATGTTCAAAAAATTGACCTGGCGATCGAGAAACTCTCTCCGATATTAAATTCGGTTGAAAATCAAATCTCTTAAGGAAGTTTTAAAGGCGTTAAAAAGTATTAAAAAATTTTTTTCTTACAGCGGATTCCCTTAATTTCGTGAGCTAAATTTAAAGATGTGTCAGATAGCATAATAATCATTCCAACCTATAACGAAAAAGAGAATATCGAAAAGATAATTCGTAAGGTTTTTTCACTTGAAAAAGAGTTTCATATTTTAGTGATAGAAGACAATTCGCCGGATGGAACCGCTGATATTGTGAAGTCGTTGATGAAAGAATTTCCAAAAAAACTTTTCATTGAAGAACGCAAAGGAAAACTGGGTTTAGGAACGGCCTACATCCATGGTTTTAAATGGAGCTTGAAAAATGGTTACGATTATACGTTTGAGATGGATGCCGATTTTTCGCACAATCCGGACGACCTTATTCGTTTGTACAATGCCTGTGCAGTGGATGGTGCAGATATGAGTATTGGCTCGCGTTATATCACCGGTGTGAACGTGGTTAACTGGCCGATGGGGAGGGTTTTGATGTCTTATTTTGCTTCTTCCTACGTCCGTTTTATCACTCGAATGAAAGTAAGGGATGCTACGGCTGGATTTAAATGTTATACCCGAAAAGTATTGGAAGCCATCCGCTTTGACAAAATTAAATTTGTGGGTTATGCTTTCCAAATTGAAATGAAGTATGTAAGTTGGAAGCTGGGTTTCAAAATTACCGAAGTATCCGTTATATTTACCGATCGTACCGAGGGTGAATCCAAAATGAATTCCAGTATTTTCAAAGAAGCGATTTTTGGAGTGATTGACCTCCGCATCCGTGGCATGTTAAACCGGATTAAAAGAGCTGGATAATTCATGATTAATTTCGTATATTGGCAAGGTATAGATGAATTTCTATACCTTTTTTATTTTTAGTTAGATGAGTAAAAAATATCAAATAATAAATGCCCAAATAGTTAATGAAGGAGAAATCTTTAATGGAAGTGTCCTGATTGATGAAGGGATTATCTCACGAGTAATTCGTGTGGATTTTTGTGATACCGAGATTTCTCCTGAATATGAATTGGTAGATGCGGGAGGCAATTTTTTAATTCCGGGTGCGATTGATGATCAAGTTCATTTTCGTGATCCGGGGCTTACACATAAAGCAGATTTAGAAACGGAGAGCAAGGCTGCTGTAGCTGGTGGAGTTACTTCTTTCATGGAAATGCCAAACACCATACCAAATACCCTCACACAAGAATTATTAGAAGATAAGTATAGGGTGGCAGCCAAAAAATCATTGGCCAACTATTCTTTTTATATGGGGGTTTCTAACGACAATCTAGAGGAAGTCTTAAAAACTGACCCCCGAACAGTTTGTGGAATAAAAGTTTTTATGGGTGCTTCAACTGGAAATATGTTGGTGGATGATGTTGAAACACTGGAGCGTATTTTTAAAAATACCAAATTGCTGGTGGCTGTTCATTGTGAACATGAACCCACCATTCAGGAAAATGTAAAAACCTATAAAGAAAAGTACGGAGAAGATATCCCAATAGAAAAGCATCCTGAAATTCGTAGCACAGAAGCTTGTTATTTGTCTTCTTCTTTTGCTGTAGATTTGGCTAAAGAATACAGAACCTGTTTGCATGTTTTGCACCTTTCTACCGAAAAGGAATTGGAATTATTCGATAGCAAAATTTCTTTAAAGGATAAAAAAATTACAGCCGAAGTTTGTGTTCATCATCTTTGGTTTTCGGATAAGGATTATAAAAAAACTTGGCTCACGAATCAAGTGGAACCCGGCCATAAAAAAAGCTTCTGATCGGGATGCATTATTTCAAGCTTTGTTGGATAATAAATTAGATGTGGTAGCTACTGATCATGCTCCGCACACATTAGAAGAAAAGCAAAATAAATATTTCAAAGCTCCTTCAGGTGGACCTTTGGTGCAGCATTCGTTGGTGGCCATGCTTGAGTTTTATTTAGATGGAAAAATTAGTTTGGAGCGTGTGGTTGAGAAAATGTGCCATGCTCCGGCCATCTGTTATCAGGTCGAAAAACGTGGATTTATTAAAGAAGGATATCATGCCGATTTGGCAATTGTGAACACCAATAATAGTTGGACCGTGGACACTGAAAACATTTATTATAAATGCAAATGGTCGCCTTTTGAAGGACAAAAATTTCGCTCAAGGGTGATGCATACTTTTGTTAATGGGCATCTGGCCTATTGTGAGAATCAATTTGATGAAAGTATAAAAGGACAACGTCTTTTATTTAATCGATCATAAATGAAATCAAGATTATTTCTGTTATTAATTTCTTTTTTTCTTATATCCTGTCAACCAAAGTTGATAAAAATGGTGGATGGATTTTATGAGAGTGGAACTCCTGAGCGAATAAATTATTATTCTTCCATTGAAAAAAGCCAACTCTTAAAAATGGAATTATTTTATAAAAACGGTCAGCTAAAATTGCAGGGGCATTTTAAAAATAATTTAAAACACGGCCAATGGGTGTATTATTACGAGGATGGAAATTTATCTGACGAAAGTTGGTTTTTAGAGGGATTGCTTCATGGGCGATCTAAGTCATGGTACAAAAACAGGAAACTTAGATCTTCCGGGTTTTATCAGAACGGAGAACGTGTTAGGGAGTGGACTTTTTTCAATGAAGAAGGCCAGCTTAAAAATCGATTAAACTTTAGTTCATATTAAGTTTTAGTTCTAGCCATACGGGTAAGTGATCGCTATAACCACCATAATACTTTCCTGACGATGCCGAACGACTTGGGCGATGATTTCCATCATTATCTGTAAAAAGCATCCAATCTTCCTTGAAAATGTAATGAGTGTTTCCGACTAATTTTGTTGAACTTCCTTCTTTTACTAAGTTCCCTGAAGCGATCATCTGATCGAATAAATCCCAGGTTTTCCAGAATAAAGTTCCTTCTCCGTTTAGGTATTTATCTAACGAAAGATTGTAAAGAGCATTACTATTTAGCTCGTCAGCGATGGAGGCAGCTTCAAGTCCTTCCAACAAGCTTTTATCGGTTGGGTTATCATTAAGGTCGCCCATAAT
>CALOCL010000038.1:0-37058 GCA_942491855.1 uncultured Bacteroidales bacterium | reverse complement strand
CCGGTACGTTAATAGTAAAAGAAACATCAACAGCCTGACCTTCCTCAAGACCAGCAGTTGCTGCCGGAGCATTTACTGAAGGAGCATCGGGAATAACCTCATCTTTTTTACAAGAACTAAGAAGAAGTGCGCTGCTAAATAAAACAGCTACAATAAGTTTTAGGTTTTTTTTCATTTTTATTTATGATTTTGAATAATTTATTTGATGCAAAATTGTATTTAATGCGTTACATCTTCATTAAGGAGGGGTTATTTAACGGTTAAGAGGGTGTTAACAAATCATTACATTTTTTCTTAAGAAGGAAAATGTATTTTACAGATAATCAAACAAATAGTACTAAAAACAAAAAAAGCAGACCATAAATAACTGATCTGCTTTGTGTAACTTACATTAAATTTTATACTTCAGGTGAGCAAGGTATGGTAAATAAAAATTCTAAACCTCCGTCTTTGGCATTTCTGGCCGAAATACTTCCCTGATGGAGCTGGATTGCATTTTTAACAATAGCCAAACCCAAACCGGTTCCTCCGGTTTTTCTTGATCTGCCAGAATCAATGCGATAAAATCTTTCAAAAATACGACTCAAATGTTCTTCCGGAATTCCCTGGCCGGAGTCTTTGTATGAAAAGTAATAGAAATTTTTATCCTGAGAATATTGCGAAAAATTGATGGTTGCATTATCGCCTGCATATTTAATGGTATTGTCAATCAGGTTATGAAAGACGGATTCGAGTAGCGATCGGTTTCCTTTAACCCTGGTGTCAGCTTTAAGATCGCTTATGAATTGAATGTTTTTTTCATCCAGTTTTGATTTTAAGCCATCGTGTACATCGTCAAGCACATCTTTAATATGAATGGTTTCAAGTGTGAATTTTCCACTGGCCTCTTCAATTTTATTTAATACCTGGATATCTTCAATTAGCTCTTTTAAACGATAAGCCTGGGCATAAGCTTTTTTGATAAAATGTCTTTGTTTGTCCTTGTCCAGTTCAGTTTTTTGCAAAGTTTCAATAAAACCTATAACGGCTGCAACAGGGGTTTTTAATTCATGGGCAATGTTTGAAGTCATTTGTTGTTTCATAATCTGGCGTTTAGCCAAACGTGTCGTATCTGTAATGATAATTTCAAAACTCCTATCCGGAAAAATGATGCATTTTACATTAAAATAGTAACCGCTTTTGTTTAGGGTGTATTCGTTTTGAGGTAATTGGTCACTTGTGGTTTGTTCTTTGCTTTTGAGATGCTTATCTATAAACTTTAAAATAGGGTCAAACTCCTGCGATTCAAAAATCATTTCGGCAGAAATACTGGATTTTTCAGAAATGATATTTAAAAACTGAATAAAAAAATTATTGGTTAATATTTTTTTCTTTTTATTAGAGAAGAAAGCCACCCCTTCGTTAAGGGCATACAGGTGATTAAAAAGCTTTTCCTTTTCAAGTGAAATTTCATCCTTGGTTTTTTTGAGTTCTTTGTAAACCTCTACAATTTGCCTGCTGATTACACCTAGTTCATCATCCGGAAAATTAAAGTCGGAAGGGATCTGCCTGCCGGTTGTTAACTGAATCACAAAGTCTTTAAGTTTTTCAATCGTTCTGGCAAGTCTGTTTGTTACAACATTTAATACCAACCACAAAACAAAAAATAAAGCAATGATAAAAAATAAGAATAGTTGATCTGCTTTTAAGTAATTAATGATTTTGTTATTGTAAAGTACTGCTGTTCGAACAAAATATTGACCGTAAAATCTGGCATAATAATAATAGGTTTCTTCGGTGGTGGCAGATGTTCGAATATCAGCACCAGGTATTGAACCTATAGACTTTTGAAGTTCAGGGCGAGACAGGTGATTTTCCATACTGCCAACATCTTTAACTTCGCTATCGTAAAGCACAATTCCTTTGGCATCAATGATGGTAATTCGAACATTTAATTCAGGAAGAATGCCAACCAAAAAATCTAAAGATGTGAAATCTCCTGAGTCCAGAACATGCTTTTGTTCCATGTAGTTATTGGTGACAACCGTAATATTGTCAAGCGTATTTTCTAGTTGATCACGTTTAAATTCTTTTTCGCGGTTAGCCTGGAACATAAGCACCAGAAACGTGAATATCACAAAAATAAATAAGAGATATATGAAAAAACGTCGTCTGAAATTCAGTTTTACTTTCATTTTTTTATTGTTTATTGATAGTCGAAACTATAGCCATAACCGGCTTTGTTTTTTAGATGTTTACCGTATTCGTTCATTTTTTTTCTGAGTCTCGTTATGTGAACATCTACTGTTCGATCCGTTACGATAATGTCATCCTCCCAAATGGTTTTTAAAATTTCTTCACGCGAAAATACCCGACCTTTATTCTTCATTAAAAAATTCAGGATTTCAAATTCTTTACGGGTTAAAATAATAGGTTCACCCTTGATGATCAATTCACGTCGCGAAAAATTCAACTCCAATTCATTAATTACAATATTGGGTTCTACCTCGGTGGTTTTTATTTTTGAACGACTCAAGACAGCTTTTACCCTTGCTGTTAATTCATGGATTGAAAAGGGTTTGGTGATATAATCATCACCCCCCAAATTAAACCCGGTTAGCAGATCATTTTCGGTTGTGCGTGCAGTAATAAAAATAATTGGTACTGTTAGTTTGTATTCGTTACGGATGATGCTGGCAAGTTTAAATCCCGACATTTTCCCCATCATTACATCCAGTAAAATTAAATTGAATTTCTTAAAATTTTTTTCTAGCGCATCTTCGGCCGAATAAGCTACCTCTGTTTCATAACCCTCTCCCTCCAGGTTAAACTGGATGATTTCACACAGATCTTCCTCGTCGTCAACAATCAGAATTTTTATTTTTTTATCACTCATGGTAAATAATTAATTGAACAGAAACTGTTTTCTACTCTTCAAAATCTTCAATATTTGTGTGTCTGATATCTGTTCCATCTGAAGCATAAATTGATGCTTCGGCAATATTGGTGGCATGGTCGGCTATTCGTTCAATATCGGTAATAATTCCTTTGATATTTATGAAGCTTTGCATTAACAATCGAGTACTTTCATCTTGATCTTTCAGCATTGATTTTTTCATGAATTTATAATTCAGTTCATCAATAACAGTATCATTTTTTATGGTCCAAATAGCGTATTCTTTATCGTTATTAGTGAAAGATAGGAGGGCTTTGGTAACCATATTGGTACTCAAGATAAGCATGTTTTCAATAAGCTCGGCGTTTTTATTGAAGATTTCAGGATCCTTTATTCTGAGAATATAGTTATAAATATTAATAATCATATCGCCGATACGTTCCAGATTAATCGACATGCGATAAATGGCAAAAATCTGCCTTAAATCACCAGCCATGGGCTGGTATAAAACAATGGTATTAATGATTCGTTCACTAATTTTTACTTCATACTGATCAAGCCTGTTTTCGTTTTTTTCAAGTTGTTTTTTGAACTCGCCAATGCTTTCAGTAGAATAATTATTCATGACACGTTCAAGCAAATCCAATTGCTCGAGTACCAAATTTGAAAAACTTTCAAATTCGCTTTTGATCTTATTTAATGCAATATCTTTTTTTGAATTCATGGTATGGTTTTTTATTACCCAAATTTACCCGTTAAATATTCTTCTGTTCTTTTGTCTGTAGGGTTTGTGAACATTTCTTTTGTTTTCCCGTATTCAACCAATTCGCCTAAATACATAAACATGGATTGGTTCGAAATACGAGCTGCCTGGGCCATGTTATGCGTTACCAAAACGATGGTATATTTTCTTTTTAGCTCGAGTAAAAGCTCTTCAACTTTAGCCGTTGCAATGGGGTCGAGGGCAGAAGTAGGTTCGTCTAACAAAATAACATCAGGTTGAAAGGCAAGAGCCCGTGCAATACATAATCGTTGTTGCTGGCCTCCCGACAAAAAGGTTCCTTTTTTTAGTAATGAATCTTTTACTTCCTCCCAAAGCGTAACGTCTTTTAATGATTTTTCAACAATCTCATCGCGTTCATTTTTCTTTTGCCGAATGCCATTGAGCTTATAGCCTGCTATTACATTATCATAAATGCTCATGGTTGGAAATGGATTGGGGCGCTGAAAAACCATTCCAACTTTTCTCCGCAAATCGATATTCGACATTTCAGCAATATTTTCTCCATTCAACAAAACTGTTCCTGTAGTAATAATGCTTGGATATAAATCATGCATGCGATTCAAACCTCTTAGTAAAGTACTCTTTCCACATCCCGAGGGGCCCATGATGGCAGTGACCGAATTCTTTCTGATATCGGCACTTACATCTTTTACTGCTTTCTTCACACCATCGTAAGAAATGGATAAATTTTGTATGCTGAGAACAGGTTCTTTAATATTTAAATTTGAGATCGTCATTAATTTGTGTTTCGTTTAGCTGAGATTTGTTTCGAAATCAGGTTTAAAGTTAATACAAAGCCCATTAGGAATAAAGAAGAACTCCAAATTAGATCAACCATGTTTGGGTCATTGTAAAATTCCCAGATTAATAAAGGAACTGCACTTGTAGGTTTGTCAAATTGATAATTAACAGCTGAAGAACCCAAGGCTGTTAACATGAGTGGTGCGGTTTCTCCAATCACCCTCGAAATGGCCAATAAAATTCCTGTCGAGAGCCCGCTAAATCCGGTTGGTATCATTACCCTGAAAACGACTTTGTGGTAAGGTACGCCTAAAGCTACAGCGGCCTCCTTTAAACTTACAGGAATCATCTTCAACGTTTCTTCGGTTGAGCGTAAAATCAGTGGCAACATCATGATTGATAAGGATACACTTCCCGCTAAAGCGGAGTACCCATTAGTTACACCCTTAACGATCCAGATATAAGCAATTAATCCAAGTACGATGGACGGAACTCCTTGTAAAATGTCGGCAATATCCCGAACAATTTTAGCATAGACTTTATCTGGATTTTCGTAAAGATAAAGCCCGATTAAAATCCCGATTGGAATCGCAATTAGGGCAGCCATGATAACCATGAAAAGGGTTCCGGTAATTCCGTTTAAAATACCCCCGGGAATAATTTCGCCATTGTTAATGGCAGTCATGGCCTCAAAAGTATCGGGTGCAGTTTCGGTAAAAAAGCTCAGATTGATTTGCTTAAACCCTTTAATTACAAGTTTTGAAATAATCAGAATAATGGGTGATATGGTGATAACTGAAAAGAAAATGACCAAGCCGGAAAAAATTTTATTTTTTAGCTCACGGGGATTCTTTTCATTCCCTGATTTGTTCTTATTAGGACGCCACAATTTCATCATAGCGACAATCTTTTAATGATGAGTTTTCCTGCGCCATTAATCAATCCTGTAATTACAAACAGTAATAAACCAATAGCAATCAGGGCGCTAAGTTTTAAGCCATCGGCTTCGCCAAACTGATTGGCAATTACGCTGGCCATGGTATTGCCGGTATCGAATAATCCACCGGGAATTTTATTGGCATTTCCAATAAGCATGGTTACCGCCATGGTTTCACCTAAAGCTCTTCCAAAAGCAAGAATGTAACTGGCAAAAATACCTGATCGGGCATTTGGGATGATAACATGAAAAATAACCTCAAAACGTGTTGCTCCTAACGAGTAGGCGGCTTCTTTCAAATCATTCGGAACCATCGAAATAATCTCTGCAGTGATGGAAGTTGCATAAGGAATAATCATGATGGCTAAAATCAAACCTGAAGTAAAAATGCCAAATCCCTGACTACTTAAACCCAAATCAACCATTAAAGGGCGTAGAACATAAAAGCCCCAAAGGCCATAAACGATAGATGGCACTCCGGCCAATAAATCAACCATGGTTCCAATGATGCTGGCAATTCTTTTTCCTCTAAAATATTCGCCAATAAACAAAGAAGTTGAAAAAGCCAATGGCAAACAAATGATAAGAGCCAAAAGTGAGGTTGTGATGGTTCCTGTTATAAAAGGCAAAGCACCGTATTCTTCCCTTCCTTCTGAGGGGTTCCATTCAGAAGAAAACAAAAAGTTAATTCCGAATTCGGAAAAAATAGGAATGGTACCTCCAACCAATGAAAGTACCATTCCGGCAGTTACTAACACGATAACAAGTGAAGTGGCAAAAAGTAAACCCTTAGTAATTTTCTCGCGATTCATTTATTATCAAAGTTGTTTATGATCAATCACTTAGTTAAGCAATGACTTACCATCGTAGGTAACCGACTTCAAAATTTGTTTTGAAAGTTCAACAGCTTTTGCAGGAAGTGGCGCATAATGAACTTGCTGGGCAACTGCCTGGGCATCTTTCTGAATTATCCAGTTTAAAAAATTCAAGGTTTCCAGTGCCTGTTCTTGTGATCGGCCATTATAATTTTGCTCTTTGTAAAGAATCAGCCATGTAAATCCACTGATTGGATAAGCATTTGAATCAGATGAATTCGTTAACATAACTCGTGTATCAGCAGGAATTTCTCCTTGAGCTGAAGCACTAATGCTTTCAAGATCGTAGGTTCGATAAAATTTCCGGCACTGTTTTGAACTTCTGCAATATCAATTTTTTGTGCAAATGCAAACTCTGAACCGATATAACCGATTGAACCAACGGTTTGCTTGATGGTTCCAGCTACACCCGGATTACCTTTGGCACCCATTCCAACCGGCCATTTCAATGACTTACCACGACCAACTTCTGTTTCCCAAGTGGGACTGATTTTACTCATGTAATCACTAAAAATATAAGTCGTGCCGCTTCCATCAGAACGATGCACAAAAGAAATTGCCAAGTCTGGAAAATCAACATTCGGATTTTCAGCAGCAATTTTTGGATCATTCCAATTGGTAATTTTACCCATGAAAATGGATTCGAGCAGTTTGTTAGATAATTTTAAGTTTTCAACTTCAGGTAAATTATAAGCGATAACCACGGCACCAATACAAGTTGGAATGTGAACAATTTCACCGGGTAATTCAGCGGCTTTATCGTCAGTTAAAAAGGCGTCTGTTGCACCGAAATCAATAACGCGATCGGTTAAACTTCTAATTCCTCCGCCTGAGCCAATTCCTCCGTAGGTTAATAAAATTCCGCTTTCGCCTGTATATTTTTTAAATACCATGTTGTAGAAAGGAAGCGGAAAAGTAGCTCCGGCAGCAGTGATACTAACTGATTTTGAACTTTCACTTTTATCACTCTTCTCCTGAGAACTGTTTGCGCATGAGGCAAGGGCAAAGGCAACAATGAGTAGTAATACTAATTTTTTCATCTTAGTTTTTTTATTTGTGTTTATAATTTCAATTCAAGATTTAAGAATATGGCTGATAGTACTTTTTTCGAATCGTCTTTTGGATTCCATCCCTGGTAGTTAGGTGCAATTTTTACGCCCTTAACCGGTGTAAATTCCATTCCAATGATAAATTGACTGCCGTCGTTACCGATGTTCCAATCGTTGCCGGAAATTTCATTCGAACTTAGTTGGTCGTATCTGGCAAATAATTTTGTTTTTTTGCTCGATTTATAAGTTGTGTAGAATGAATAACCACTTAAGTCGCGATCTTCGGCATTTTTAACGTTTAATAATTGGTTGAATTCTGCACCAAAAGTCCAGTCTTTTCCGGCATAGCCTGCAAAAAATGCCAGTGATTGTTGAGTTACATCATCTTTTTTGATAAAATCGTAATAGGCACGAACTGTAAAATCTTTGACTGGTTTAAGGGTCGCTCCAAGTCCGGTTCTTAAAACTGAATCAACGACAACTGTTTTATATCCTTCACCATTGGTAATCGAAAGATCCATTTTAAACTCATCGGTGAAATTGTAGGCTAGGATCATCCCAAGGTCGGCACTTGAATTGTATTTGTGCTGATCCTGAAAAGATTTAAAAATGTAGCGATAACCCCAATTGGTTTCTTGTTCTTTAAACTGAACTAAACCTAACAATCCTAAACTGACCGAAAATCCATCTTTTTTGTATTGCAGATAGGCAGTTTTTAAATAAGCTGTTTGTTGAAGTTTTCCTGCTCCCGGGTTTCCTACATCAAGTGTTAATTTACCGGAAAAATTTTCATTAAAAGTGTACTGGTAACCAAAATATGCCCGGGTAATTTGGAACATGTTGTGGTTTTCACCATCGCTGAAAGTGCTATGAAAATTTGAGAAAATTTTTACAAAAGGTTTGCCGGAGGCTTCTTTTTTTTCTGATTGAGCGTTAGCTACAGTTGTTAATGCAACCATCAAAATGATTGATAAGAATAACTTTTTCATGATTAAAATATGTGAATAACAATTTTTTTGACAAAAGTCACCAATGCTTGTTAACACAGTGTTAAGCGGGTGTTAAGTAATTGTTACGAAAGCACGTATGCTTTTATTGGCAATGCCTGCAGGCTTTTTAAGCTGTTAAATTTATTGGCAATTAAGGACGGAGTTCATTATACTTTTCAACAAATTCATCAGCAGAATAAGCTGAAATGGTTTTTCCGATTAAATTAAGTGGCAGGTTTTCGAGTTTTTTAAATCGCACACAACTTTTTCCAATGTCCATCCTTTTTCCACAGGCTTTGTAATCCTCAATAAATTTTTCAGAGAGTTTTGTGTCCATGTAAATTTCACTGAGGTAAACAGCCATGTGATTTTTTTGTGAAGCCAGGGCCGCATACATCAGCGGTTGCTTGTTGTATGTATTCGGAAATTTTTCTATTGGTACCTGATAACAAATCATCCCCCAATTCATCACCTCTTCGTAGCCTTGAGGCAAATTATCAAGTATTACTTTTCTGACTTTGGTAATTTGTTCTTTTCGATCTTCGGGTAATTCCGAAAGATATGCTTCTACAGTTTTTGCTTCGCTTCTCATCGTTTAGTTTGTTAGCGCAAAATCCATTTGTTTTTTCGAGAGGTCAATCTTTTTCACAACGATATGAACCCGATCGCCAAGTTTAAATTTATCACCATAACGCTGACCTACTACCTGGTAATTATCGTCATCCAGATAATAAAAATCATCCTTCATGTCACGTAACCTCACCATGCCTTCGCATTTATTCTCTTCAATTTGGACATAAAGTCCCCATTTACTAACCCCTGAAATTAAGCCACTAAAGCGCTTGCCAATATGGTCGAGCATAAATTCGGCTTGCTTGTATTTGATGGATTCGCGTTCTGCCTTTTCTGCTCTCCGTTCCAGCTCAGAAGCTTGCTGACAAATCTTTTCGTATTCGTTTTGATTAACTGATTTTTGCCCTTTGAGGTACCTGTGTAAAATGCGATGTGTGATCAGATCGGGATAACGACGGATAGGAGAAGTGAAATGCGAATAGTGCGAGAAGGCCAATCCGTAATGCCCGATATTTTGAGTTGAGTACTCAGCCTTCGACATGGTACGAATGGCTATGGTTTCAATCATGTTTTCTTCACCTTTACCTTTAATTTTTTTAAAGAGCTGATTGAAGGAATCTGCCAGTTTATTCCGGTTGTTGATGCTGATGGTGTAGCCGAGTTTGTTAATAAACTGGATAAAAGTATTCAGTTTTTCGGGGTTAGGTTCATCATGGATTCGGTAAATAAAAGTTTTTGCCTTTTCTTTGGATTTGGTTTTCCCGATGAATTCTGCCACCTTTTTATTCGCCAAAAGCATAAAGTCTTCAATCAATCGATTGGAATCTTTTTGTTCTTTCACGTAAACACTTAAGGGTTTACCGTCGTCATCTAAATTAAATCGAATATCCTCGGAATTAAAATTGATGGAACCTGAATCAAATCGTTTAGCTCTTAATTTTTTAGCCAGATCATTCAGCACATTTATTTCATCCACAAATTCGCCTTCGTTGTTTTCAATAATTTCCTGAACTTCTTCGTAGGTAAATCTTCGGTTTGAATTGATGATGGTTTTTCCAAACCATTGCTTGAGCACTTCTGCATTTTCGTTCATTTCAAATACTGCAGAGAAACAAAGTTTTTCTTCGTTTGGACGAAGTGAGCAAAGCTTGTTGGACAAGACCTCAGGTAGCATCGGAATAACCCGATCAACCAGATAAATGGAAGTTCCGCGTTTAAGGGCTTCTTTGTCGATGGAGGAGTTTTGTTCAACGTAGTGTGAAACATCGGCGATGTGAACCCCAACTTCCCAGTTTCCGGATTTTAATTTTTTTAAAGAAAGGGCATCGTCAAAGTCTTTAGCATCCAATGGGTCGATAGTGAAAGTGGTGATTTTTCTGAAATCTTTTCGAAGTGCAATTTCTTCTTTTGAAATCTCACTTGAAATCTGATCGGCTGCTTTTTCAACCTTTTCAGGAAATGAAAGTGGGAAATCAAACTCAGCCAAGATGGATTGCATTTCAACATTGTTATCGCCTGGCATACCCAAAACCTGAACAACTTCCCCAAAGGGATTTTTAGAGTGTTCAGGCCATTCAGTTAGTTTTACGATTACTTTCTCACCGTTTTTTCCGCCGGCCAGTTTGGTTTTTGGCACAAAAATATGAACTGGAACAGCGGAATTATCAGGAATTAGAAAAGCAAAGTTTTTTGAAACTTCGAGTACACCCACATAATTTTCTTTGGTTCTTTTTAAAACCTCCACAATCTGGCCTTCAATTTTTCGCCCCTTACGTTTTGGGAACAGCATCACTTTTACATGATCGCCATCCATGGCAGTCAAGGTATTGTTGTTGGAAATGAAAATATCTTCACCGTCTTCATCAGGAATGATGTAAGCCTTGCCGGTATTTTTCATATCTACGGTTCCGGTAATGAATGAACTGGTATGCGAAAGCTTGTTTAAAAGTTCAGGATTGAGCTTGTACTTGCCCATTTTCACCTCAACAATTTCTTTGGTTTCGGTTAATTCACGAAGAATCGCAGAAACCAAATCTTTGGTAGCCTTATCTTTTATTCCGAGCTGTGATGAGATTTGTTTGTAGTTAAAAGGGCGATGCGGACTTTTGCCGAATACGCTTAAAATGCTTGCTATAAAGGTACTTTTGCCTTTTAGTTTTTTGTTTTTTTTTGTCGATTTTGACATAAATATTTTTGTAATTATTAATTAAAGATAGAACAAATGATAATAAAAGGGTGGAGAATAACGAGATGTTCTTGTGGGACTTTTCTATAAATTGTTCGAGACAAAGGTAGTTTAAAATTTGATACTTGGGATTGCAGCAATTAATTTTTGGGTGTAATCGGTTTTTGGATTGTTGTAAATTTTGTCGGCATTGTCAATTTCTAAAATCTTACCATCCCTCATTACTGCCATCCGATCCGACATGTATTTTACGACCGATAAATCGTGAGAAATAAAAATATAGGTAAGGTTAAATTCTTGTTTAAGGTCGTTTAGCAAGTTTAAAATTTGAGCCTGAATGGAAACATCCAATGCCGAAACCGATTCGTCGCAGATGATAAATTCAGGGTTTAAGCCTAGGGCCCGAGCAATGCAAATACGTTGGCGTTGCCCACCCGATAATTCATGTGGGTAGCGATAAAAATAATCACTCTCGAGACCGGTTTTTTGAAGTAAATCGATAGTTTTTTCCTTGCGTTCTTTTTCATTACCAAACAAATTATGAACCTTCATCGGCTCCATGATGGCTTCTCCAACCATTTTTCTGGGGTTTAAGGAGGAGTAAGGGTCTTGAAAAATAATTTGCATTTTTTTTCTGATCGATCGCAGCTGAGAAGTATTCATCCCACCTAGTTTTTCATTCTTAAAAAAAACATCTCCTGAAGTTGGAGTTGTTAGGTAAAGAATGCTTCTGCCGAGGGTTGTTTTTCCACAACCCGATTCTCCGACCAAACCAAGGGTTTCTCCGGGATAAACTTTTAGGCTTACCTCATCCACGGCCTTTACCCAGGATTTAGCTTTGCCAAAAAAATTAGTGTTAATGGGGAAATGAGTTTTTAAATTTTGAACATCTAAAATGGGATTTTCTAAGCTGAATTTGTTTTCATTTGGTTTTTCGGCTAGCTCTTCAATAAACTGATTAATTGATTTTTTAGATTCGGAATCTATAAAATCAGCGATGGTTGGTAATCGTTTTAATTTTATATCGGTTCGTGGTCGGCAGGCAATTAAACCCTTGGTGTAAGGATGTTGAGGGTTTGAAAATAAGTTTTTAACTCCCCCTTCTTCAACAATCTTACCCTTGTACATCACCAAAACCCGATCAGCAATTTCGGCAACTACACCCAAATCATGGGTGATAAAAATGATACTCATCCTATGTTTTTGCTGGAGCGATTTCAGTAACTCCAAAATCGATTTTTGAACCGTAACATCGAGTGCAGTAGTGGGTTCGTCGGCAATCAAAATGTTAGGATTACAGGAAATGGCCATGGCGATCATGACCCGTTGTTTTTGACCACCAGAAATCTGATGAGGATAGGCATCGAAAATACTTTCGGGCCTGGGCAATTTTACTTCCTTAAAAAGTTCAATGGTTTTTTTTTTAGCCTCAGCGGCATTCATCCTTTGGTGAATCATCAAGGTTTCGCTGATTTGTTTGCCACAACTGTAAACCGGATTAAGTGACGTCATGGGCTCCTGAAAAATCATGGCAATGCGGTTTCCTCGGTATTTCTGAAGCTCTTTTTCGGTGAGCGAAAGTAAGTCGATTTCCTTTTCATTCTCTTTAAAAAATATTTTACCTGAAGAGATTTTGCCCGGAGGGGAGGCAATCAAATTCATGATGGATAGAGCCGTCACGGATTTTCCTGATCCTGATTCACCAACGATACCAAGGGTTTCTCCCTTATTCAAATGAAAGGAAATGTCAGAAACAGCCTGAATATCTCCACCTTTCATTTGAAATGAAACTACTAATTTCTGAACACTTAACAAAGATTGGTTTAACATAAAAATTTTTTCTGAATCAAAAATAAGTTTTAATCCTGTACATTTTAATAGCAAGTGGTATTAATAAAAAAGATTGTATGAGTATTTTTGGCGATTTCTTTTCTTTGTTGTACCCAGAACTTTGTCCGATTTGTGGAGAAGCATTAATTAGCGGTGAAAAGATTCTTTGTACATCATGTTTTTACAAATTGCCTAAAACAGATTTTCACCTGGATGATAAAAATCCAATTCATGATCTTTTTTTGGGGAGAATTAACTTACAGGATGTGGCAGCTTACCTGTACTTCAAAAAGGGGGGTGGGGTACAGCAGCTTATTCATGAATTTAAGTATAAAAGTAAAGTAGAAATAGGCAATTTTTTGGGTGAAAATTATGGTTACGAGCTTCTAAAAACAGACTGGATTAAGTCCATTGATTGCATTATTCCAATACCATTACACCACAAAAAACTAAAAAAACGTGGATTTAATCAGAGTGAAGAATTTGCTGCAGGAATTTCAAAAGTTTTGGATCTGCCTTTGAGAACAGATTTATTAAAGCGAACTAAGTTTTCGGAAACCCAAACCCGAAAAAGCAAATACAAAAGATGGGAAAATGTGAAGGATATTTTTGAGATTGAAAATACAGAATATTTAAAAGAATCACACATTTTGCTGGTTGATGATGTGATTACAACAGGGGCAACAATAGAGGCTGCTGCAAGGCACTTAGTTGATGCGGCCAAGGCGAAGGTAAGTGTTGCCGCATTGGCCTTCACCGATCTTTAAAAAGCCTCAGCTAAAACAGCAGTTTCTTTGAAATGTTTGACATTCCCGTTTAAATCGAAAAGCTCAACAAAAACGATATAAATTCCGCGTGGCATTTTTTCAGAATTTTCGTCCAATCCTTTCCAGTAAAAAGAACCTTTGGTACCCAGTAATTCGTTCTTAACAATTTGTTTGATCCTGATTCCTTCTGAATTAAAAATAATCACATTGGCAGTGTATCCGGATTTTTCTAATTGATATTCAATTTTTAGAAAATCATCCCGGCCATCGTTATCAGGTGTAAAAACATGAGGAGAGATTGTGATTTGTGAAGTTTGATTTGAAAATTCGGAAAATTGAGAATTTTCATAGGCTGGGGTGCCAAATCCTGAAGCAAAAGATGCAGACATCCAATTCGATTTAACATAGCCGGGCAGATTGAAATGGATCTTTTCCAAAGCCACTCCCTCTGTAAAATTTAATAAGGGATAATGCATTTTATCATCGTATTCAACTTTGTCGATAAACATGCCCTCATGGTTTTTTAAAATTAGCAGGGCCCCATTATCAACCAATCTTGGTAGCTCATCAACAACTAAAAAATTATCGGGGTTTTCGCTGTGGTACTGTGCCAGTATTTTTTCGGGTGACCGGCTTAAAACGAAATAGGAACCGGGGTAAAACATTTTTGATTCATTCGAAACCAATGCGCAAATGGTATCAGATGGCTGAGGAAAATCATTTTTTATAAGACAAATTTCAAGATCAGAAAAATCCAATATTTTTTCAGATCGATTGTAAAGTTCGATATATTCTTCTCCTTGATTTAAGGGTTGGTATAAAATTTCATTGATCACGATGTCGTTCAATTCTGCTTTATTCGGAATTACGAACGAAAAGAAATAATCTTCAGCAAGATGCATCCCCAGACAATTTCTTAATTCGGAGAAAACTTTAAGGGTAAGTATTTGATTGACCTGAAATACATTTTGAAAAATTAGTTCGACAGATTTCTGTTCGTTTTCCGCTAAAATTATTTGAATTGGTTTTTCACCGGTTTCAACCAGCTCGTAATTGGAGTACTCTTTTAAAGATGAAGTATCCATTGAAGTGGTGAATTTTAAGAAGAGACCATGCTCATTTAAGCGTTCAAAAGATTCAATCTGTGGGATGGGTTTACTTGTTGAAAAAACAGCATTCTCCTGGCCGGGACTTCCTCCAACCAATGCTGTAGAATAGTTCCAATTATCAAAACCAAGACAGGAGTTTGTGTAATTAATTTGCTCGATTGACCAGCCGCCATCTTTCTTTTCGGTATTAGAAAATAGTGATTTTTGATAGGTAAATGAATGGATTAGATTTCCATTCTCATTTTTGAGGATAAGCGTTGAACCGGAATTGGGTAAGGTTAATCCAGGCATTGAATATACTAGTCCGTAGGCAGATAATTCTTCTGCACCATCACTTCCGCATACAATCAGATAGCCATTGGCAGGAATAATAATTTCTTCAAATGATTTCGTTTTTTCATTGATCTCAATTTTCCATTCCTTTAGATTAAAATCGAATGTTGAGGTATTTTTCAGCTCAAAATATTCAAATTCGGGCAAACCAACAGAAGGTGATGGGTCATCCATGATTTCATTAAAAACAATATCCAATGGCAAAGCTTCAAAATAGGAAAATATTAAAGCGGTATCTCTCATTGGATTTTCAGCCAAGTCCGTAATATTTTTGATAAAAAGGGTATGGGTTTTTCGGTTTTCGAAAGCTTTGGTAAAATGTAATTTTACTTTTTGGTTGTCAGTGAAAATGATAGAATCAGGGTTACCAATTCCATCTGAAACCCAATAGTTTATTTTGTGTTTGGCACTTTCATGTGTTAAGTTTTCTGAAAATAAAAGTTCAAGTTCATTTTCCGACAAGCAATTAAAACTTAAAACCTCTGGTGGTATGCTGTCTTCTGGCGCTGGTTCTTCAGTCTGACTTATCAAAATATCATCAAAATAAAATTTTTGGGCATTGCTGCTTGTGTATGTACAGAAAAAGCCGAAATAATTAGCGATCGTAAATTCATAGTCAATGCCGGTTGCTTCCAGCCTAAAACCACTCCCATCTAAGTTATCTATAAAAATTTGCCATGAGCCGTCTGATTTGTGAGTAACCTTTATGTTTAATTTAAAAGATGTAGAAATACCTGATTCTGTTCCCCTGCAAATTGAAGTGGTATTTTGTCCGTTTTGTCGAAAGAGTTCAATTGCATCACCTGAACCGGATTCTCCAAACTGCAGAAAATACCCATTAAGATCGGTACTTAAATCGGCTTGATCAGAACAAAGGTACACTCTTGCATTGTTGTTTGCCGAAGGACTAAATGATAGGCGAATGTAAAATTTCCATTCACAGTTATTCAAACAAGCGTTTTGGGTTAAAAGCATGGAGGTTCCGGCATCATTGGCATGGAGTTGTAATTGGTTGTTTTCGTTGACGATAAATTGATTGGTATCACCAAACCACTGGGGATTAGCTCTAAAATCTCCATCTGAGAAATTTTCGAAGACCTGAGCCTGGATAAAAAACGGGGAGCAAATCACTGAGCTTAACAGGAAAAGCTTTTTAAGGCTTGACCTTATTGTATTTGCCATAATAAATTTTACATAAATTTCTTTATCAAGAAGTTAAATATAGTAATTTTGCCAAAAATTGTCAATTAATTATAGTTGCACTTGATACGCAAAACAGTTTGGTTTAAAGGAATTAGCAAGCGTGAAGATATATAACGACATAGACGAATTTAAAGGCGCAAAAAACCCAATTGTAACCATTGGTACTTTTGATGGCGTGCATCTGGGTCATCAGAAAATTATTGAGTTAATGAAACGGGATGCTGAAAAATATGATGGCGAAACCGTTATTATCACCTTTTATCCACATCCTCGGATTGTTCTTCATGCCGATAGCAAAAACCTGAAATTCATCAATACCCAAAAAAGAAAAGTCCAGTTACTCGAAAAAGCCGGAGTCGACCACCTGATCATCATTAATTTTACACGCGAATTTTCCCGATTAAATTCAGCAACTTTTATTAAAGATTATTTGGTTGACAAAATAAAAACCAAAAAATTGATCATTGGTTACGATCATCATTTTGGAAAAAACAGATTGGGAGATTTTTCAACGCTTTACGACCTGGGATATAAGTATGGATTTGAGGTTGAAAAATTACCTGCACAAAATGTTGAAAATATTGCCATCAGTTCAACAAAAATTAGAAAAGCATTAAACGAAGGGAAGATAAAGATTGCCAATGCTTTACTTGGTTACGAATATTCGATTTCCGGCATTGTTGTTGGGGGGCAAAAAATTGGAAGAATCATTGGCTATCCAACTGCCAATATCGATTTGGAGGACGAATACAAATTGGTTACAGCCAATGGCGTTTATGCCTGCAGGGTTGAGTACGAAGGAAAGATTTACCTCGGAATGGGCAATATTGGTTTACGCCCAACTGTGAATCACAGTAGCCTGACCATAGAGGTAAATATTTTTGACTTTGATAAAGAGATTTATGACGAAAGCATCACCATCTTTTTCGTTGACCGGATTAGGGATGAAATAAAATTTGATAATTTGGATGGGTTAAGAAATCAACTTCATTTGGATAAGGTTACTGTACTTGATATTTTAAAATAAATTAAATGCCAAAAAAAAAATACTATGTGGTTTGGAAAGGAAGAAAGCCCGGTATTTACGGCACTTGGGATGAGTGTAAGGAGCAGATAGGAAATTTTACCGGAGCACTTTATAAGTCATTCGAAAGTGAAACAAATGCCATTCGTGCCTTTAAGGGTAAACCCAGTACCTATATCGGTAATGGTCAGGCTGGCGCGAAGCCTAAAAAATCGAATAAAAAGCCTTTAATGAACACCATATCGGTTGATGCAGCATGTAGTGGTAACCCAGGTGTTTTGGAATATCAAGGAGTAGACACAGCCAGTAAAAAACTTCTTTTTCATTTAGGACCATTTCCTGAAGGTACTGTTAATTTAGGTGAATTTTTGGCCCTTGTGCATGGATTGGCTTTTTTAAAAAAAAGAAATTTGGATATTCCTATTTATTCCGATTCAGTTACTGCCATGAAATGGGTAAGGGATAAAAAAATAAAAACAACGCTGGAGCGAAATAAAAGAACAGAAGAGCTTTTCGAATATGTTGACAGGGCTCTTTTGTGGTTAATCAATAACGAATACAAAAATCCAATATTAAAATGGGAAACCACATCATGGGGTGAAATTCCTGCAGATTTTGGAAGGAAATAGGTTCCTGGCTCCAAATCTAATTCATCAGATTTTAAAGTATAAAAAAAGCTTCCCGAATTTTCGAGAAGCTTTTAAAATGTTTTGTACGAGTATTATTTCAAAATGAATGAAGCATGTCCGATTACAGTGTCGCCTTCATAAATTTCTACTTTGTAAGTTCCGGCAACTAAATCCTGGTCTTCATTTTTGTTCCAGTAACAACAAACATTCACGGCTTGTTTTTCGTAAGAAACAGTTTGTGCAATTGAGTACTGAAGTTTTTCTCCATTATAGTTAAAAGAGAAATCATCTTCCGTGCCATTTGAAAGGATTATATCGTCTGGTCCGGCAATACGAACATAAACATCAATGTCTCCAACTGGTCGAAGTGCATTCTCTGCTAGCATGAAACAAACTTTAATTTTATCAGTTCGTTTGGTTTTGTCAGTATCAACTTCTTTACCGCTTGATTTAGCTCTGATACCTGTTGCGCTAACTGTATAAGTTTTTAACTCGGAAGCTATTTCAACTTTTTCGGTCAGCTGATTTTTAACTGCAGTTAATTCTGAAGTTTTCTTTTGCTCAGCAGCAAATTGACCTTTGATTTCCGTGTTTTCGTTCATCAAATTTTGATTTTCTAATTTCAGGTCTTCAATTTTAGCTTCATAAACTTTGGCTACTTCCTGAAGTTCGGTCAGTTGTTTTTTGATCTTAAAATAACTCCATTTGTAACGTAAGCCTTCTTCAATTTGCTTGGCATTTTCCTGAATAACACTGTCTTTCTCTGTTAAATAGGCAGAAAGTGTTTCATTGTTTTGTTTGAGCTCATTGTGTTGAACCATTAACTGGTCAAGTTCTGCTTTTAGCTCAATTCTTAGGTTTTCTTTTTCAACCAAAAGACCGTTTAATTCTTTTTTGGTACTCATCGACCAGTAAATTAATCCGGCCATGGCAATGGCAAAAACGATGGTTAGTATTTTAAACAACATTCCGCCTTTTTGACTTTCATTTTGTGCGCTCATAATTATTGATTTACAATTATATAATTAGTTTAATTTGGATTTAAAAAGATTTCACTTGCGTTTTTATCGAGTCCTGCTTTTTTGCCAGGAATGCAAATATAGTAATAAAAACAGGCTTTTTTTAAAATTTCAGGGATAAAATACTCATTTACAATCTTTATAAATAAATTTTTACATTTTTAAAAATATTTATGACTTAAGAATTCATAAAAAAGGGGCTAAATAATAAGCCCCTTTCTTGTTAATTTTTTAGTTTTTTAGTGACCACCATCTTTAACTTTGAGCTTATCTCCAGTTTCTTTTACAAGTTTTTGATAAAACTCTGGACTGTAACCAGGATATTTAATATCCGGATTGATGTATTTATATCCTTTTACTAATTCTTTTTTCGTTCTCATATTACCATCATGATATCTCATGAATAAGTATTGATAGAATTTTTTCCACTCAGCTGTAAGATTATCTGCGGCGTTAGCAGAATAGTTAGTTAAGAATTCTAAGGCCAGGTCCTTGTCTGCTTTCAGCAAGTTTAATGCTGTGGCATCAACTGAATGCACTGTTTTAATAAACTTAGATTCGAATTCTGATTGTAATTCCTGAACCTCAGGGTGGATTATGCTATATCGCGTATATGCATAATTCGCAACCTGGCTAAAAACCCAGAATGCAGCGTTATCAGACCATTCCATTAAGGCACCATTTCCTTGTGCATAAGTAGCAGGAGCTTTAGTCATGCTTGAATAAAGTGGTGTGTAAACGGTACTGGATGCATCATCTAATCCCCACCAAATTATACCACCTATTTCGTCAGGTAACCAACTTCTTGATTGAGAAACAAAGGAGAATGCAGTTTGCTGTGTAGCAGTTGCTCTTTCATTGCAGTACTGAACGCCATCCACTTCCCATGTTAGCGGTCTCCAGCGATAAGGTACTCCAAATGGCCCGGCACCAAAATCTTGACTCATATCTAATTCAGTCCCTTCAAGATGGTCACGCATGAAATTCATCATATCTTTAACAGACACTTTTTCTTTTGGCTTTACCCAAAGTGGCATTCTGTTTTTTGGGAAATTTTCTTTAGTCAGCAATAATTGATCTTCGGCGATTTCTTCATTACGATCAATATCACCTTTTACATAATCCCAGTATTTATTCATGCCGTCAGTTACTTTATTGAACATCGACCATACACGAATATCGCAGAAACGGGCGCCACTGAAATCAACAGGTGCATAAACATCAGAGAAACTAAAGTCTTTATCTTTTCCTTCGTAGAAACCATTATTTTTTGCAAAAGAAATTACATCAGTTGCATTCAATACCATTGTTTCAGGATCATCCCATTTATTCTCTTTTTGATAATCGAAAGTTTGAATTCGTGCCTGGTTAGCATGACCAGAAACATATCCATCAGGTACTCGCATTGCTACCCATACTGCTCCTTTTTCATAATTTCCTTTACCGATCAATTCCATAATCCAAACTTCGTTTTTATCAGCAATAGAGAAAGATTCTCCTGAGCTGTAATAACCATAGGTTTGCATTAAATAATCTATCGTTTTGATCGCTTCACGTGCATTCTTAGCTCTTTGAAGGGTGGTATAGATCAGACTACCGTAATCCATAATCGCACCGTCTTGTTTGCCTAATTCTTTTCTTCCACCATAGGTTGTTTCACCAATGGCTACCTGAAACTCATTCATGTTTCCTACCACGTTGTAGGTTTGTTTAGCCTGTTTTATTTGCCCTAAAAATTTACCGGTATCCCATTCGTAAATATCCAACATACTTCCTTCGGGCCAGGTGGCTGCTTTCCAGTGGTAAAGTTCTCCGTAAAGCACATGCGAATCGGCAGCGTAAGAAATCATAGTTGAGCCATCAACCGATGCGCCTTTGGTAATCAAATAGTTGGTACATGCATTAGTTGAAACCTGAATAGTCAGGGCTAAAATCAAACTAAAAATCATTAAAATTTTTCTCATGCGTATTTCTTTTAAGTTAAAATTTATAACGGTTTTGGGTGTAGCAAATATAGTAAAAAGCCAACAAAATTTTTGACTGTCATTAATATGTAATAGCTGAGGTAATTTATACGTTTATGGCCGAGACCAAAGAATAAAAAATATGGTTTAAGTTAAAGGAAAAATTTTAGTACCAGCCAGGTAATTTAAAATTTCGTTGATATTGGTATCTTCTTTTTCAGGAAAAAGGGAAATGTTAGCATTGGCCGGTTTTTCAAAAGGTTCATGAATTCCGGGGATATGTAAAAGCTTACCTTCATCTACTTTCTGATAAAATTCGGGTTTATGGTTTTTGCAAAATTCGATGGTTGCATCCATGTAAACCAGGTGGAATTTATCTTTTCCAATAATTTCTGCAATTTGTGTGCGAATATTTTCTTTAGGCGAAATGAATGAACAAATGGTGATAATTCCCTGATCGTTTAAAATTTTACAAACCTCAGCTACACGCCGCAGGTGTTCAGCGCGATCGGCAGGTGAATAGTCCAGTTCTTTTGACAGTCCGGTCCTAACGGTGCTTCCGTCCATTAGAACAGCTGTGGCTCCATTCTCAAATAATTTTCGCTCGAGCATATAGGCAAGGTTGTTTTTACCTGATCCGTGCAGGCCGGTTATCCATATCGTGGCTCCTTTTTGGTTGTATCTTTTTTCGCGTTCCTTAGTATTGATTAAAGCTTCTCCACGGATTATTTTTTTGCGTTCTTCGGTGGTGATCTTTGAATGTAAATCTTTATCCTGAAGCTTATCGATAATCATTCCAACGGCACAGGTATTATGGCTAACCGGGTCGATGAGAATAAACGAGCCCGTTTCCCTGTTTTTAACATAGGGATCAAAAAACAAAGGTTTAACAGTAGTAAGTACCACTCTGCCAATTTCGTTTAATTCCAAATGACCGACTTCAGATTTTTCCATGGTGTTAACATCCACCTTGTATTTGATTTGATCAAACCTTGCCTTGGTTGTGTTGGTGGTATGTTTGATATAAAACTGGGTATTTGGATTCATGGGCTTTTCGTCCATCCAAACCATCATGGCTTCGAAATGACGTTCACTTCGTGGCATATTATCAGGATGAACAATCATTTCTCCGCGAGAAATATCAATTTCATCAGCCAGGGTAATGGTTACAGCCTGAGGAGGAAATGCTTGTTCCTGTTCGCCTGCAGAGCCTAAAATGCTTGTTACTCTTGAGGTTTGACCTGATGGTAAGGCTTTAATCGTGTCACCTTTTTTTATAACCCCGGAAGCCATTGTTGTTGAAAATCCTCTGAAGTTAATATCAGGGCGGTTGACAAATTGAACCGGAAATCGTAAATCTTCAAAATTTCTATCACTACTCACATGAACCGTTTCCAGAAACTCAAGCATGCATTTGCCATGGTACCAGTCCATTCTTTCGGATTTATCAACCACGTTATCTCCTTTAAGTGCAGAGATAGGAATAAAGTTGATATCAGGAATATTTAATCCGGTAATAAAATTTTTATAATCAGCGCAAATTTCATCGTAACGTTCTTTACTAAAATCAACCAAATCCATTTTATTTATGGCGACCACCACGTGTTTAATCCCAAGTAAAGAAACGATATAAGTATGGCGTTTGGTTTGAGTGATTACTCCGGTTCGGGCATCTACAAGTAATATGGCAAGGTTAGCTGTTGAAGCTCCGGTCACCATATTTCGGGTGTATTGCTCATGGCCTGGGGTATCGGCGATGATGAACTTTCGTCTGTTTGTGGAGAAGTAACGATAAGCGACATCAATCGTGATTCCCTGTTCTCGTTCTGCTTTTAAACCATCTAGCAAAAGTGCATAATCAATATCTTCGCCGGCATGTCCCATTCGTTTGCTATCGCGCTCCAAAGCTGAAAGCTGATCATCGTACAATTTTTTGCTGTCAAACAATAAACGGCCAATGAGGGTTGATTTACCATCGTCAACACTACCTGCGGTTAGTAATCGTAATAAATCTTTTTTCTCATCCTGATCGAGAAATGCTTTAATGTCGAGTGTTTGATTATCTGTCATGCTTGTTAAGGTTCAGAAGTTATGAGGCTCAAATGCTCAAAAGAATATTTTCTATTGAGCTTATGGTCATTAATTTAGTGTTTTTAAATATTTTATATAATTGATGAGCTTAGCTTTTATGGTATTAAGCAATTCAATTTCTGCTGTTGTTTTACAGTATTCTAATTTATTAGCCACAATTAATTGTGTCTCTAATTCAGCTAAAGACCCAAGTGCAATGTGTAAGAAATGTAGATTTTCTTTATCGCTGTTCCTGGCAGTTCCTTCAGCAATATTTGATGGAATTGAAATTACTGCTCTTCTCATCTGGCTTGTTAATCCAAATTTCTCATCAGCAGGAAAACTTTCTGTTAGTTTATAAATAGTAATAACAAAGTCAACAGAAATTTTCCATACGTCAAGGTTTTTGTGTGTTCCCATAGTTTTAAATTCAGAGGTTTAAAGGTTCAAATGAGTTTTGAGCATCTGAACTTTTGATCCTCTCTAAAAGTACCCTTCCCTTTTCTTCTGTTCCATGCTTCCTTCCTGATCAAAATCAATAACCCGTGTAGTTCGTTCAGAAACTGTTACGGTCATCATTTCTTCCACTATTTTTTCGATGGTATCGGCTTCTGATTCAACGGCGCCGGTTAAAGGATAGCAACCAAGCGTTCTGAAACGTACCATGCGCATTTTAGCTTTTTCAGCCAAATCTTTAGGCATCCTTTCATCATCAACTAAAACCATGGCTCCGTTGTATTCTACAATTGGCCGTTCTTTTGCAAAATATAAAGGCACGATCGGGATATTTTCGAGTCGGATATATTGCCAAATGTCCAATTCAGTCCAGTTCGAAATAGGGAAAACCCTGATTGATTCTCCTTTGTGTACTTTGGCATTGTAAACATTCCATAATTCAGGACGTTGGTTTTTAGGATCCCACTGGTGAAATTTATCACGGAACGAATAAATTCTTTCTTTGGCCCTGGATTTTTCTTCATCTCTTCGGGCACCTCCGAATGCAGCATCAAAACCATATTTATCCAAACCTGCCAGTAAAGCCTCTGTTTTCATAATATCGGTATGCACTTTACTTCCATGCGTAAAAGGTCCAACACCAGACTCAAAAGCTTTCTTGTTGTAATGAACGATCAGGTCCATCCTTTTTCTTTAGCATATTTATCCCTGAATTCAACCATTTCCTTAAACTTCCATTTTGAATCGATGTGCATTAACGGAAAAGGAACTTTACCCGGAGCAAAAGCTTTTTCAGCAAGCCGAACCATCACCGAAGAGTCTTTACCAATTGAATAAAGCATTACTGGGTTTTCAAATTCGGCTGCAACTTCACGAATGATGTGGATGGATTCTGCCTCAAGTTGACGTAAGTTGGATAAGTTATAATTATTCATTCTTTTTCTTCAAGTTTTTGAAGCACAAATGTAGTGAAAAAGTTGCTTTTAAAGGTTTAGAAGTTTAAAAGCTCAAGCGTTCAGAAGTTCAACTTTTTTAAACCTTTGAACTTCTGAACCTCTATGCATAAAGAATCTAATGTATGAGTATCAAAAAGAAGATTTAAGATTGGTTTTTATAAACGTCCATCAACAATCTGTTTTGGAAGTACAGATTTAATATCGTAAATCACAGCATGCTCATTTTTTAGTAACTGTTTGAGGTCAAGACTTAGAAATTCCAGGTGGGAAACTGCCAAAATGATGGCGTCGTAATGATGTGTTGTGAGTGATGAATGATGAGCGATGAGGGAAAGCCCATATTCGTTTTGAACTTCAATGGAGCTAGCCCATGGATCGTAAACATCCACTTTACAGCCAAACTCTTTCAATTCTGAAATAACATCAACCAC
This sequence comes from uncultured Bacteroidales bacterium, assembly GCA_942491855.1. GTDB lineage: Bacteria > Bacteroidota > Bacteroidia > Bacteroidales. Next base: position 12,259 of record CALOCL010000038.1, on the reverse strand, counting down.
TTTTGTATTACGTGTATCCGGGCAGTTTTCTTTAAAAGTAATACCCAAAACCAAGACTTTGCTGTCAAGAATTTTCTGCCCTTTGTTGACCATTAACTTGATAATTTTCTTTGCTACAAAATGCCCCATGTTATTGTTTACCCTTCTTCCTGAAAGGATAACTTCCGGATCATAACCTAAGGATTCTGCTTTGTAAGTTAGGTAGTAAGGGTCAATACCAATACAATGACCACCCACCAATCCGGGTTTGAATTTTAAAAAATTCCATTTTGAACCTGCAGCTTCCAGTACTTCGGTGGTATCAATTTGCATGCGGTCGAAAATAAGTGCCAACTCATTTACAAAGGAAATATTTAGATCGCGTTGGGCGTTTTCAACCACTTTCGACGCTTCAGCTACTTTGATTGAAGATGCTTTGTAAGTGCCGTTAAGGAGAACCTCATTGTACAGTTTGTCAACTATTTCAGCCATTTCAGGTGTAGAACCTGAGGTAACTTTTTTTATGGTTATTAAAGTATTTTTTTTGTCACCTGGATTAATCCTTTCGGGCGAATAACCGCAATAAAAGTCTTGGTTAAAATTTAAACCGCTTGTTTTTTCCAGGATGGGAACACATTCTTCTTCGGTTGCGCCGGGATAAACCGTTGATTCGTAAATGACCAGATCCCCTTTTTTTAATACCGAACTAACAATTTCAGAAGCCTTAAACAGCAGATTAAAATCAGGCCGCTTTTTTTTATCAATGAGTGTAGGTACTGCAATGATAAAAATATTCGCCTCCCGAATGTCTTCGATTTTTGACGAAAGAAAAAGCCCCTTTTCGTTAAACGCATTGTTGGTTAAAATGGATTTCAAATTTTCATCATCCACTTCCAGGTTTTTGTCATGACCATTGAGCAAGTCTGCAATACGGTCTTTCTTTAAATCAAACCCTACAACCGAAAATTTTTTGGCAAAAGCTACCGCCAACGGCAACCCGACATATCCCAAACCTATCACAGCAATTTTTTTCATCAATTTAAATAGTTTAAAATTTCTTTGATTATTTTAAGCCTGGCGTTACCGTCACCGTATAAATTTTCGTCCCAATCACCAAGAGGGTTGCTTAAAACCAAATCAATTTCATTCAAATTTTTAAAAGCCAAAGTGTTCCAGTTATTTATTAAAGTCTCGGGCCACTCTGTTTCCGAACGGATGGTTATACATCTTTTTTGTAAAAAGTAGGCTTCCTTTTGCATACCTCCCGAATCGGTAATTAATGCTGCGAAATTATAAAGATTATTTAAGTTGTTAAGGTAAGATTGTGGTTTAATGAATTCAATATTTGAATAATTTTCCGGGAGCAAGTTAAATGCACTCATCATTTTTTTTGTTCGAGGATGAACCGGAAAAACAACTTTTTTATCAAGACAATTTAAATTCTCTAGAATACACCCTAACCTTTTTGAGCTATCTGTATTGTAAGGACGATGTATGGTACAATAAATTTTGTCTTGTTTGTTAACAATTAATTTATCCTTTACCAGTAAAACCAAATCCTTCATAAGGTCGCCACAATGAATAATTCCTTTTGTTATCCCTTCATTTTTTAAATGTTTTACAGCTTGAGGCGTTGAGGTAAACAAAAGACTTGATAGCTGATCGGTAATGATTCGGTTATGCTCTTCAGGCATTTCATCATTAAAACTTCGCATTCCTGCCTCGATATGTGCGATTGGGATTTTTAATTTTGAAGCAGCTTTGGCTCCTGCCAGTGTTGTATCAGTATCTCCGTAAACGATAACTAAATCAGGTTTTTCTTCCGACAGAATATTTTCAATCTCCTCGGTATTTTGGGTGGCTTGATCTGAAGATTTGTGCAATTGATAATTGGGAGAATCAATACCAAGTTCTTCAAAAAATAATTGGCTCATCTCTTCATCGTAATGTTGCCCACTGTGAATAGATTGGTGAGTAAAGTGTTTTTTTAATTCAGGTTCTAGCGCGGCATGCTTGATGACAGAGGTTTTTTCACTAATCACTAATCACGGTTCACTTTTATCACGTATGTATTAAAAAAGGATGAAAATCTCCACTTGTTGCTTTAACCTCAGCATTGCGGATTTGATAAACCATTTCAATGCTTTCTCTGCAATCTTCCAGGCCAAAGGCTTCATCTTTCATTAAATTTTGATAAATTAAAGTATGCAAGTCGGTAAACCCGTTTGAAAAATCAATTTCTTGCTGATTTACAGCAATTGACCTGAAGGTTCTTTCGTTTTTTGCCAAAGCTTGTTTCGGTAGGTAATTTTCGTTAATGCTTAAAAACCAGCGAATCCGAGCCCTTTCCAGTTCAAGGTACCCGGCATTGGTATGGTCTTCCCGCAGGTGGACTTTGCTGTGCGTGCATTTCCCAAAAAGATAAAAAAGCATATCAAAAAAATGAACACCGATATTGGTTGCAATGCCTCCTGATTTTTCCAAATTTCCTTTCCAGGATTGCATATACCAGTTACCACGTGATGTAATGTAGGTAAGATCAACGTCATAAATTTTATCAGCCGGGTCAGCATTTATTCTTTCTTTTAGTTTTAAAATATCGGGGTGTAACCGAAGTTGAAGGATATTGAAAATTCGTTTTCCGCTTTCTTTCTCAATTTGTTTAAGTGCATCCAAATTCCAGGGATTTAAAACCATGGGTTTCTCACAAATGGCATGTGCATCATTTCTTAAAGCCAGCCGAATGTGAGCATCATGAAGATAATTGGGTGAGCAGATGCTCACGTAATCAATTTTTTCCTCTTCATTTCTGCGTTTTTTGTCGAGGTACCTGTCAAAGCGTTCGGTTTCTGTAAAAAAGTTTGCTTTCGGAAAATAGGAATCCATGATTCCCACGCTGTCGAAGGGATCAAGAGCAGCCAATAAAATATTATTGGTTTCTTTAATAGCATTCATATGCCTGGGTGCGATGTAGCCGGATGCCCCGATCAATGCAAAATTTTTCGACCCTTGAATGACGTTTGTATCTTCTTCTTTAGCTTTCAAAAACGCTCTAATTTAAATTTTAACTGGATGTTTTAATATCCAAACTCTGATTAACAAATCTATTCAATTTTAGTTTGATTGCCAATGTTAGATTAATCTTTCCCAAAATGTTTAAAATTAATGCTTTGCATTTCATAAGAAATAATCAACCAAACCTTGGATTTGTTTGATTGATTTTGATAAAATTGTGCATTGGTGTATATAAATACGTAATTTTGTACCAAAATAAATTTAGAAGAAAGATGTCGAATAAACTAATGGATCCGATAGGGCGACTAATGGGACTAAGATATAAATCTCATCCCTGGCATGGTATTGATATTGGGAAAAATGCCCCTGAGGTATTGACTTGTTTTATTGAAATGGTAACAACTGATACCGTAAAGTATGAGGTTGATAAAGAAACCGGATACTTACGCATTGACCGGCCGCAAAAATATTCAAATACCGTTCCGGCATTGTATGGCTTTATTCCACAAACGTTTAGTGCCGACCGGGTTGCTAAATTTTGTCAGGAAAAAACAAATCGGGATGATATTAGAGGTGATATGGACCCCATTGATATTTGTGTGTTGACTGAAAAACAAATCGTTCATGGCGATATCATTGTAAGAGCACGCCCCATTGGTGGTTTTCGAATGATTGATGGGAATGAATCGGACGATAAAATCATTGCGGTTTTAAACAATGATGCGGTGTATGGAAATTATAAAGATATTACCGACTGCCCTTCTTTGATAATCGATCGACTTAAACATTACTTTTTAACTTATAAAGATTTACCCGGTAACCCGAGGGATGTTGAGATTACTCATACTTTCGGCATTGAAGAAGCCCATGAAATTATCAGAAGATCGATGGAAGATTACCACCATAAATTTGATAGTTTGAGTTCTGCTTTGTCGGATGTTTAGATACTTACACCAATCAAAGTTGCAGCGGTGCAACTTGTGATTTTTACCTTAACGTAATCACCAATTTTATAATCCTTTTTAGGGAAGACAACCATTTTATTTTGGCTGTTCCGGCCGGATAATTCCTGCTCTGATTTTTTAGATGGGCCCTCTACCAATACCTCATAAACATTACCTATGCTTTCCTGGTTGTTTTTGAGAGAAAGCTTTTGTTGAAGGTCAATAATTTCTGTTAATCTTCTGCTTTTGGTTTTCTCAGGTACATCATCCTCATATTTTTTAGCAGCAAGTGTATCAGGGCGCTCAGAGTACTTAAACATAAAGGCATAATCGTAACCAACTTGCTTCATTAAGGATAAGGTTTCCTGGTGATCATCTTCAGTTTCTGTGCAAAAACCGGAAATGATATCGGTTGATAAACCGCAATCTGGAATGTGTTTTTTGATGCTGGCCATGCGCTCCAAATACCATTCACGATCGTATTTCCGGTTCATGAGTTTTAAAATCTTGCTACTGCCCGACTGAACCGGAAGATGAATCGAATTACAAATGTTTGGATGTTTGGCAATGGTTGTTATCAGTTGATCAGAAATGTCTTTGGGGTGTGAAGTAGCAAACCGAACCCTGAGCAATGGATTGACTTCTGCAACTTTTCCTAACAGCTCAGGAAAATTCATTTTTCCATTTTCATCCCAATGGTATGAATTTACATTTTGCCCCAACAGGGTTACTTCACGGTATCCTTGTTCAAATAGTTCCTGCGCTTCTTTGATGATGGTTTCCGGGTTTCGGCTTCGCTCTTTACCACGAGTATAAGGAACTACGCAATAGGAACAGTAATTTTGACAACCCCGCATGATGGAAATAAAAGCAGAAATTTTGTTGGGATCCAGGCGAACCGGACGAATATCGCCATAGGTTTCCTCGGCCGATAACAAAACATTAATGGCTTTGCGGCCTTCTTCTACCGAACTCATCAATTGAGGTAAGTCACGATAAGCATCAGGTCCGGCGATGATGTCAACATCCTGTTCTTCTTCCAACAGTTTTTCTTTCAATCGCTCCGCCATGCAACCTAAAATTCCAATTTTTAAATCGGGTTGTTTTTTCTTTAATCGCCCAAGTTCGGTAATTCTTTTTCTTACTCGTTGCTCGGCATTGTCGCGGATAGAGCAGGTATTAATGAAAATGATATCGGCCGAATCAATTTTGTCGGTGGTGGCATACTGATGGTCGGTCATGATGGAACCTACAATCTCACTATCCGAAAAATTCATCTGACAACCGTAAGTTTCGATATAAATATTTTTAGTAATATTGTCGCTCATTTAATTTTCCCCACTTAATTGATTTTATTAGATATCAGGAGTTTAGTATTTATCAAAGTTTGCAAAAATAATTAAAAAATCAATGGGGATTTGTACCCCTAAAGTATTTTAACTAGCTATTTTTAGGGATTGAATATTTTATTTGTCTTACTTTTGCAGCTAAATTTATTTAAATTATTATCAGAGAGGAATGAAGATGGCGAAAAATTTAGTAATTGTGGAGTCACCCGCTAAGGCCAAAACCATAGAGGGATTTTTAGGGAAAGATTATCTGGTTAAATCCAGTTTTGGACATGTTATGGATTTGGCCAAAAAAAATCTGGGCGTAGATATTGAAAATGGTTTTGAGCCAAATTATGAAATTTCATCTGACAAGAAAAAGGTTGTTACTGAATTAAAAAAATTAGCTAAGGAAGCTGAAACGGTTTGGTTAGCTTCGGATGAAGACCGTGAGGGGGAAGCCATTTCATGGCACTTATTCAACGCTTTAAAATTACAGGAAGATAAAACCCAGCGCATTGTTTTTCACGAAATTACCAAATCAGCCATAACCGGTGCCATCGAAAATCCCCGTAAAATTGATAAAAATTTAGTGGATGCCCAGCAGGCCAGGAGAGTACTGGATCGTCTGGTTGGTTTTGAGTTGTCACCCCTGCTTTGGAAAAAAGTTAAACCTTCGCTTTCGGCCGGTCGTGTGCAATCGGTTGCCGTACGATTGATTGTGGAGCGTGAAGAAGAAATAAAGAATTTCAAGGTCACTTCTAATTACCGGATCACCGGAATTTTTGAAGTTGAGGTGAGTGGAAAAAAGGTAAAATTTAATGCCGAAATTCCGAAACGGTTTACCAGTAAAGATGAGGTTTCAAAATTTTTAGAAGCCTGTAAAGGTGCCGACTTTTCGGTAAAAAGTGTAGATAAAAAACCCGGGAAAAAATCTCCGGCTGCTCCATTCACTACGTCAACCTTGCAACAGGAAGCAAGTCGTAAACTTGGTTTTTCGGTAGCCAATACCATGCGAGTTGCACAACAACTTTATGAGTTGGGTAAGATTACCTACATGAGGACCGACTCAGTAAATTTATCAGGTACAGCCATTAACATGGCCAAAGAAGAAATTGCCAAGCATTTTGGTGAAGAGTATATCAAAGTTCGTCAGTACAAAACCAAAGCTAAAGGGGCACAAGAAGCTCACGAGGCCATTCGTCCTACCTATATCAACCAATCAACAGTTGATGGTGACGCTTCTCAAAAGCGCTTGTACGATTTAATTTGGAAACGAACTGTTGCCTCTCAAATGAGTGACGCACAACTCGAAAAAACCAATGTAAACATTCAGCTTTCGAACAGCAGCGAAAAATTTGTTTCTAAAGGTGAGGTGATCAAATTTGATGGTTTTCTGAAACTTTATATCGAATCAACGGATGATGAAAACGGCCAGGAAGAAAGTGGACTACTACCTCCATTAAAAACCGGTGATGCATTAAATTATAAAGAAATTAAAGGTGAGGAACGATTTTCAAAACATCCTCCACGCTACACCGAAGCTTCTCTTGTAAGAAAAATGGAAGAGCTTGGAATTGGACGTCCGTCAACGTATGCGCCAACCATTTCAACCATTCAAAAACGTGAGTATGTAGTAAGGGAAGACCGGGATGGAATAGAAAGAAAGTACAATTGCGTTCAGCTTAAGAATGGTGAAATTAAAGAGGTTGTGAAAAAAGAAAATACCGGCTTTGAGAAATCAAAATTATTTCCAACGGATATCGGTGTCTTGGTTACCAAATTTCTCATGCAATATTTTGAGGACATCATGGATTTTAATTTTACGGCAAGCGTTGAATTAGAATTTGATGAAATTGCAGATGGCAAAAAAGTTTGGAATAGCATGATCAGCGATTTTTATGAACCTTTCCATAAAAAAGTTGAAGATACTCAGGAGAATTCTAAAAAATTTAGTGGCGAAAAACTGCTGGGAGTTGATCCTAAAACCGGACAAAATATTTATGTTAAGATTGGTCGTTATGGCGCCATGGCACAAATTGGCGAAACCGAAAGTGAAGACAAGCCCAAATTTGCGGGATTAAATAAAGACCAAAGTATTGAGGATATCACACTCGAAGAGGTTTTGGAATTATTTAAATTTCCGAAGTTATTGGGTGAATACGAAGGCGGAGAAGTAAAGGTTGCCATTGGTCGATTTGGCCCTTACGCATTACATGAAAAGTTATTTTATTCGCTTGATAAAACAGACGACCCGGTTAGTATTAACCTTGAGCGGGCCATTGAAATTATTGAAGCTAAAAGACAAAAGGTTAGAGAAAGTATCATTAAAGAATTTAAAGAAAATACAGATGTAAGGGTTTTGAAAGGAAGGTACGGCCCCTATATTTCTATCAAAAAGCAAAACTTTAAAATCCCGAAAGGACAAGCTCCGGAAGAATTAACTTTGGAAGAATGTATTAAAATTTCGGAGGATCCTAAAAACGCACCTAAAAAGAAATTTACCCGCAAGAAAAAATAGTTGGTTTGCTTCGAAATCCAACCAATTTTTCACTTTAGTTATGTACATAGGCTAAACCACAAGCACCGCCACCAAGAGATTTTGATGAACAAAGCGCGTCCCCCTAAAAAAGCAGACGGCAAGGGCATTGAAGTTAGAAGCCAAGAAAGGCCCCCCAGGGAGAATTTGGACCCAAAACCGGATCTAGTCAAGGGTATGGTTCAGTCAGCGATTTGCGTAACACAACCGTATATGGCATATTATGGTCCCCCAACCCCGTAAAAGCCACTGGCCCCATGGGCCTTATGTTATCAAGACTAAGACAACGCTCCTCCCAAAAATCTTATCATTACATATATGCCAAAATCCCCCGAATACCCCCCCGCATCTCACACCTAATATTATTCTTTCCCCCCAAACCACTTATTTTCCTCTCTTCCCCCCTCCCGCTCACCCTTGTTGTTCTCTCCTTACCGCTCGCTCCTTTTTCGCCCCGCCCGTATCCGCCACTCCCAGGAGTGAAGGCAAGGAAGCAATTCCACATTGTCGGTTGTCCTTCGTACTTTGCCGATTCCGACAATATGGACTCGTTTCGGATCTTGCCGGATCCCCACAACCCCCCCCCCGCCCTTTCAACCTCATTCACCCCCTTTCGCCTCCATAAAATTGTTCTAGTTGAGGTTACCGGACCCGACCCCCAGGTTTCCGCGCATCATTGATAAACCGCCTCAATCCCATTGACCCAGAGAGCCACCAACTCCATAAGAGGCCCAGGGCCACCGCCCCCCCCAGGCCCAGCCCCAGAAGTCATTACCCCCTAAGTTGAACCAAATCCCGAGTTTTGTTTTGCAGTAATGAGCCTTTCGCGGCCCGGCCTCTCGGGGAGTGCTTGAGTAACCGAGCGGCCCACTTGACCAACCGGTGCAGGTTCATAAAGCGTGCCTTTGTTGAGACTTTCGGTGGTGCAAGACAAGCCAGAATCGTCTGCTTGAACCGTCTTGATACCGCGCCACAAGCCTGGAGAAAGACATCGAACAGGGCATGGTTCTGGAATTCGTGTTTCAACAGGTTGGCGACAACGTGGGAAATATCATCAATCGAGACACTGGTAGCGCCCTGCTCGCTCAATAGCCTCACCGCCTTGCCCAGGTCGGTTCCCCCGTCTTTCAGATAGGCGACTGGCTGGCCGATGCGGGCGATGACTTCGCGCAAAAGATCGGCAATGCTCTCTCCCGTCCAGGTGTCGTTGACAGCGACGGCGACGCAGATGACCTGTTGAAGCGAGGGTGCGCCCGGATTGAGCAAATGATGCCTGGCATCCAGTGCGAGTACCGTCAGAATCTTGCCTTTGCCTAAGCCGATGCTGGCATCGAGCAACAGAATAAAACCGCCGGCAAGCAGGGGGGCGGCGGTGTGGCCGAGTGACCGATCGCCCGTCATCCTAGCGATAGACAGTCGGGTTACCCAGTTAATGATGGTTTGAGCGCAAGGTATTTTCGCCAATCCAAGCCGGGGTGCAAAAACGGCCAAGACTCTGGATACCGCCCGAAAGCCGATACGCGCGACAACGAACAATTGTAACGCCAGGAAAACAAGGCTGGTTTTGTCACGAACCGGTAAGGTGGCTTGGTGTCGTTTCAGTTCGTCGAGGTCTTTGTTGGCTTTGCGCCATGCCTCCCGATAGTGGTCGCGCTCCCTTTTCATCCGCTTGTTTTCTTTTGTTTGGTAACGCAGATCGGCTTTGGTTTGTGCTGTTTTCCTTCGCCAGTTATCACGCCGGGTCCTCATCTTTGCATAGGTACTCATCGCTGGTCCTTGACCACGGGGTTCTTCATGACTACGCTGTGGAAATGACTTTCCCAGAGTATTGTCTAAGAAAAACAGTGACTTGTCTAGCGATAGCAACGATAATCGCTCCGTGTTCAAGATGAATGGGTGACAAGCAGACCGCTCGGACAAACACCAAGCAAAAAAGAGGTGGCTATGACATATAATCGGATGGAGGCAAAGCCCATTGCGGGGGAGCATTGCCGTTTTTGCGGGGATGATGCCTCACCTTTGGTGAAAACCCGTTGCTGCGAGCAATGGATATGCTGCGATACGTCGTATCTTTCGTATCGAGGGGGAGGCTATTGCCAATTTGAGCATGAAAACTCGAGCATCTGCCACTTCCACTACAATGAAAAACATCAGGGAAGATGGCAGGAGTGCGAAGAATGCCGTCGTTTTTTTGGGGAAGAAGAATTCAAAAGCGCTTTTGACGATCCGATGAATATTCCCCGCTACTAAGCCCTCCTCTCAAGCGGCATAAGAAATCCGGCCTTATTGCAAGAAAACCCTAACGCTCAGACGAATGGACCCGGCTTTGCTCATAGAAACTGACCCACCGGTTGGTGTGCTCGGCTAAACGGACCCAATTGACAAGACACACCCGATATGCGAAAAATTACCGTCATTAGATTGGACGGCCGGCTGACTGTTGGCGCGCGCCAACACCTGGATCGGAACGGCTTGTTTCGCACGGATTGGCGACTCGTGCTGAAGCTGTTTCGCATGCGGCGCAGTGTTGCGGCATTGGCCGACCTTACGTTTTGTCCGGATACGGGACCGGCTTGTCCCTTGAGTGCGGAAGGCGAGTCTCGGCCGGCAGGCTGCTGCTTAGCGGCTCGATGCTCTGGTGCTGGCGGACTCCGTGTGGACAAAGCGTGGATGTCGCAAGCGACCGTGTGGACAAGCCGGGGACAACTCGCTTGAGGCCGAGTTGTCCCCGGCTTGCCCACACTCATCCACCCTCTCATAGCTCTTGCAAATCAATAATTTTAATGGTTAACGCCCCTCCAACCCGCGCGAAAAAGTCAGTCGAGTCCGATAAGTTCCCTTTATCAAAAAGGACAGGCTGCAGTCGCGCACTGAACTCTCTTGCGGGTCTGTAGATGGGCTTCCGGATGGGCACCCATGGGGTCAGCCGAACCTCTCGCATGGGATGTCCGCAACGCGGCATCGGATCAGTTTCATTGGGCAAGCGGCCCATGGGCCATCCCGGGCACTGCCTCAAGACTTTGCCAGGGTCTGCACCGCGACCTGAGGGTGAATCGGAGGTCAGCGCCGGAGAAACCGTGATCACTCCCGCAACGATGTCTGCTTAGCTCTCCATGATCGTGATCCTCCGCATCGGCGTGGGTCTGTCTCGCTCAGACGCTCACCACGGCTTGGATATTGAACAGCTTGTTGACGTCGAACACCGCGCCTCGGGCGATGTGCCATAGGGCCTTGGCCAGCTTGCGCATGAGCTCGACGACGGTCTTGTTCTTCAGCGCTCCCGGGCGGTTGGTCTTGTGCACAAACCAGCGCTTGACTACCGGGTCATGGGCGATCAGACGCAAGGCGGCAAAGTAGAGGTAGAACCTGGCCACCGAGGGACCGCGCTTGGTGATCTTCAGTTGCCCCTTGTGCTTGCCGCTGCTGCGTTCCTTGAGGTTGAGCCCGATTGCCTTGATGTAGCTGGCGGCATCAGGGTAGTCCTGTGGGGATCCCAGCGCCGCCACCAGGACGGCGGCAGAGACCTTGCCAATGACCGCGCCCATGCTCATCAGCGTGGGCCCGCGATCGACAAGGCGCTCAATCTCGCGCTCGATCCTGTGCACTTGTTTGCGTGTCTCGGACATCTCGGCGGCAAGCCACTGCAGCAGTTCGCGTTCCGCCGCCAGGCAAGGCACACCGACGCTGCGGTGTGCACTGGCCAGCAGCGCCTGGATCTTCTCCTCGCTCAGTTGCGCTCCACCGACGCGACGCATCAGTGCTTCGGCCCCTTGCGCATCGTTCTTGATTGCCTCTGTGTCGCCGTAGACTCCAATCAGCGCAGACAGCGTCGCCGAGCCGAGATCCAAGAGGCACAGACTCTCCGGCCAGTGGCGACTCAAATGCGCCTCGAGACGATTGCGCGCGGCCTGCTGACGGTCCTTGTACAGGTTCAGCTGGGTCAGTACCGCTGTCATCTCGCGACGCTCTGCACTGGGCTCCTGCCACCGCTGGCTAACCCCTTGCAGATGCAACCGACCGATGAGGTAAGCCGCCTTGGCATCGTGCAGGCTCGGCACACCGTCATACACCTCCGCCGCATCGTGCACCCGCTTGGGACTGACGCGGTACACCGCAATGCCGACCTGATGCAGCTGCCAGGCCAGTGCATCCCCATAGGTGCCGCTGGGCTCCATCACCGCTTCCAGACGCTTGTCTTGCCCGAGCCAGACCATGCGTTCGACGATCTCCGCAGTGTGCTCCGGATGGCGCCACTTGAACGTCACCAACGCCGCTTGCTCAGTTTCCATGAGCGTGGCAACGAAGTCCTCCTTGGCCACGTCCACCGCCAGCACGACACGCTCGCCTTCGATCCGATCATGCAACAGGTTCCAGTCCACTTGTTTGAACTCAACGCTTTTGTATCTACGCTTACTCATGGGGACACCTCCAACGTCTCGGTTGTTGATCCTGCT
>CALOCL010000037.1:0-28560 GCA_942491855.1 uncultured Bacteroidales bacterium | reverse complement strand
AGAAATGTATGAAGGATTTCCTGCACAGATTGCAGGTTTAAGGGCAGGCGATCAGATACTAAAAATAAATGACCAAATTATTGAAGGCAAAGAATCTTCTGGAGTTAGCGATATGATTAAAGGGCCTGCAAATTCATCTGTAAAGCTAACTGTTAAAAGATACGGTGAAGAACAAGCTCTTGACATCGTGATTAAAAGAGAAATCATTAAAATCAAGAACGTCCCTTATTTTAGTTTAATCAATAAAAACATCGGCTACATTAATTTGGTTGGTTTTTCTCAAAATGCTTCAAAAGAAGTAAAAAATGCCATAGCCGAATTAAAAACCCAAACTGACTTAAAGGGTTTAATTCTTGATTTACGCAATAATGGAGGTGGATTGATGAGTGAAGCCATTGATATCGTCAATCTGTTTGTGGACAAAAACCAGGAAGTTGTCAGCACAAAAGGTAAAATTGAGGAACTCAATTCGGTACACAAAACACGATTTAACCCTATTGACAAAGATATTCCGTTGGCCGTTTTGGTAAATTCCAGCTCTGCTTCTTCTTCCGAAATTTGTAGCTGGAGCATTACAAGATTTAGATCGTGCCATCATTATCGGGCAACGATCATTTGGGAAAGGGCTGGTACAAAATGTATTGCCCTTGAGTTATAACACACGCACAAAAATTACCATCGCTAAATACTACATCCCAAGCGGAAGATGTATACAGGCGATTGACTATTCATTAAAAGATGAGAATGGACATTTCACAACCATCCCCGATTCTTTAATAACTGCTTACAAAACGAAATCAGGACGAACTGTTTTTGATGGTGGTGGAATTGAACCTGATATTAAGTTAGAACCTAATGTGTTTAGCCAAATTACTTCAAATTTATACGGTCGACTTTTATTTTTTGATTACGCCACAAAATTCAGAAGTGAAAATAAAAGCATCGATTCTCCTGAAAAATTTCAAATTTCGGAAGAGATTTACGATGATTTTTTGGCCTATCTAAAACAAGAAAATTACACGTATAAAACCCAACATGAGCGGGCTTTGGATCTATTAAAAAAGCAAGCTGAAAAAAATGATTCATTTGAAGCCATCAAAAGTGAATTTAAAGCACTCGAAGCTGCCATAACTAAAGATAAAGAAACAGATTTTATCAAACATCAGGAAGAAATAAAGCGGATTTTGAAAATGGAAATTGTATCGCGTTATTATTTTACGGCCGGAAAAATTGCTTCCTCTTTAGATAAGGATAGTGAGTTAGATAAAGCTACTGAAGTTCTTAACGATCAATCTCAATATCAGGCCTTGCTTTTGCCAAAACCAGAAAAATTACTCGTAAAAAAATAATCAAAATCTTGAATGCTCGCTAATACGAAAATCACAATTGGTAATTTTTACTTTACTTGCTTGATTTTACTAACGATGAGTCTTCCCTTGTCGAAATACACGACGGGTCTTTTTCAATTTTTATTGATTTTTATTTGGTCGCTCTGGGGAGTAAAAAAAGCAGAATCTACCTCTGCAAAATCTTTTATTTTTGATGTTTGGACATCATTCAGAAACAACCTCATTCAAAAATTAGATTTATTTTGGAAGAATAAACCAGCCCTTTTAATTTCATCACTATTTTTGATTTACTTAACAGGGCTCTTTCGAGCCGGAGACTTTAGCTATGTTTTAAGCGATCTGCGTGTAAAACTTCCACTTTTAATTTTGCCTTTAGTTATCGCTGGTTTGCCAAGATTGAGAAAAGATCAGCATAAAATCCTTCTGCTTTTTTATGTTGGAGCGGTACTAATCGGAACAGGATTTAGTGCTTATGAATTATACAGCCAGCGTTTTAGCGACATTCGTGAGATTTCTGTTTTTATTTCACCGGTTCGCTTCGGGCTAAATATCTGCCTTGCCATCGTCATTCTTTTTGGATTTGTGGTTCAAAATATATTCCCACCGAAATCAATAAAAATCGCATTTACCTTACTGATTTTATGGCTTCTTTTTATTTTGTTTAAACTAGAGTCTGGTATCAGTGTTTTGATACTTGGAGCACTCGGTTTAATTTTTATCCTAAAACAATTTATCGATGCTAAATCCTTGGCATTAAAAATGGGCGTTGCTATCCTACTTATTTCAGGTGTTTTCTTTAGCTGGAATTTTCTGCAATCCGAAATAAAAGGATTTTACGCGACTCCGAAAATCAATCCGAATCAGCTGGACAAAAAAACAAACTCAGGAAATGAGTATGTTCATGACACAATTAATTACCTGATTGAAGATGGCAAATTTATCGGCTTACACTTATGCGAAAAGGAATTAAAAGACTCATGGAATAAACGCAGTTCAATCGGTTATGACGGCGTTGATAAAAAGGGACAAGCATTGCGATCAACACTTATTCGTTTTCTTACTTCTAAAAACCTGCGCAAAGATAAAGAAGGCTTGCTAAAATTGACTGATGATGAAATTAAATTTATTGAAAACGGAATTGCCAACTCAAATTACGTTAATCGCACAGGACTGCGTTCAAGGATCTCGAAAATTTTATTTGGTTACCAGGTTTACCTTAAAACAAACGATCCAGGCACAAATTCCCTCACCAAGCGATTCGAGCATTGGAAGGCTTCTGTGGGCATCATTAAAGATAACTTTTGGCTAGGCGTTGGTACAGGCAACATTCCGCAAGCTTTCGATCAGCAGTACGATGCTATGGCTTCGAAATTAGCACCTGATAAAAGGATGGAGTCGCATAATCAATACTTGCATGTCTTACTTAATTTGGGGGTATTCGGTTTTCTTTGGTTTTTATTTGCACTCCTTTATCCGGGCATAAAATCAAAAAAGATTTTTCAATTTAACTACCTCGCCTTTTTAGTAATTATCCTCATCTCCATGCTAACAGAAGATACAATGGAAACCCAAAGTGGAGTTACCTTTTTTGCCTTCTTCAACTCTTTGTTTCTTCTTCGATCGTCCGACTAAAGCTATTCACGCTATTTTTACCTAATTTCGTATCTTAGCTTCTGAAATTTTAAATATTATGCAAAAAATTAATCTTAGCATTAATTATACTGAATACGATCAAATTGAAGAATTAGATCCGCTGGACCAAGAATTATTAAAAGCTGCCGAGGAAGTAATTTCCAATGCCTATGCTCCTTACTCAAAATATTATGTAGGTTCAGCAGTTCGATTAGAAAACGGCCAAATCATTAAAGGAAGTAATCAGGAGAATGTAGCCTACCCATCAGGATTATGTGCCGAGAGAGTTGCGATATTTTATGCCTCCTCACAATTTCCAGATCAAAAAATTTTAAGCGTGGCAGTAACGGCTAAAGCCGGTGATTTTGAAGTTGACACACCAGTAGCTCCATGCGGTACCTGCAGACAAGTCATTTCCGAATATCAAACCAAGCAAAAATCACCCATTAAAATAATTATGAAAGGTGAAACGGGTAAAATTCGGGTTGTTTCCAGTGTTGATGATATTCTTCCTTTTATGTTTCATGCCGAAGAGTTAAAGAAATAAACCATGCAATTAATTTCAACCAAGATTTGTAAAACCAGCGACATAGGCATCAACGATAATTTATTTGGAGGTATGATGTTGCAATGGATTGATGAAGCAGCCGGAGCTATGGCCGCCTCAACCTGTTGTTCTCCAAACATGATCACTTTAAAAATGGATGAAGTTGTTTTTAAAAAGCCGGTTAAAGTAAATCAACACATTCGCATTTATGGTAAAGTGAATAAAATTGGAAGGACTTCAATCTCACTTACCATGGAAGCCCGAAGATTTGATTTTGAAGAACATGAGGAATCAGTGGTTTGTTCAACTAAAATGCTCTTTGTTAAAATTGATAAAAATGGGAAAGCATCTCCAATCAACCCTGAAATTTGTGAAAGACTTAAAAAACTAAAAAACAACTAAGATGAACAAAAAAACCCTATTCCTCCTCCCCCTCGTTTTACTACTCTTTTCGATGAAACCGGACAAACCGGCCTATAAACTTTTCAATGCCAATGGCAAGGAAGTTAAGTACAAAAAACTGCTTCATGCTGCTTTGGAGGCTGACATCGTATTTTTTGGAGAATACCACAACAATCCCATTTCTCATTGGCTTCAGCTTGAACTAACCCAAGATTTGCATAAAACAAAGAAATCAAATTTAGTACTTGGTGCAGAAATGATAGAAGCGAATGATCAGGCTTTTGTGGATCAATATTTCAATGATGAAATGGATCGTAAAACTTTTGAGGACACAGCAGGTTTATGGAAAAATTACAAAACTGATTACAAGCCACTGGTTGAATTTGCCAAAGCAAATAAATTAGTTTTTGTGGCTTCAAACATTCCTCGTAAATATGCCTCATTGGTTAATAAAAAAGGATTTGAAGCCTTGGATACACTCAAGTTAAATGAAAAAGCATTTATTGCGCCGCTCCCAATCAAGTACGATCCAGAATTACCCGGCTATAAAAGTATGATTGAGATGATGAAAGACATGCCCCATGTTACTGCAAACATTGCGAAAGCGCAAGCCATTAAAGATGCAACCATGGCACATTTCATTCTTAAAAACTGGAAAAAAGGTCAAACTTTACTACACTACAACGGCTCTTACCACTCCAATAATTACGAAGGAATCATTTGGTATTTGAAACAAGCCAATCCTGAATTAAAAATAATGAGTATTGCCGTCGCAGAGCAAAAGTTGATGAAGTCACTCTCCGAAGAAAATAAAAACCTGGCTAATTTTATTTTGCTTACACCTGCAACGATGACCAAGACTTATTAAGGATCAAGCAAAAGTAATAAATGCATTCGCCAGGAAATTCCAAATGGTAACGACCGCAATGGCGAATGCTTTTGCAATATAAAAGTTGATTTTAAATTTTTTCAGAATAAACCATAGGATAAAAGTATTTATCCCTAAACCGATTAGGGAGATTAAAATAAATTCAGTGTATTCAATGGCAATCTCAGGATTGCTACTCTGAAATGTCCAAATACGGTTTAAAAGATAATTGGTTGATGCGGCAATCATAAAGCCAATGGCATTTGCCAGATATTTTTGAACCTTAAAAATCTCCTTGAACAAATAGGTAAATCCAAAATCTACGATTAATCCTGAAAATCCAACAATTCCGAATTTTAAAAACTTTATAAAAAAGGCTCTTGAAAAAATATCTGACATAATCAATGGCTACAACTGTACCAATAAAACGATTTGCTTACCATCTCGAACAACGTCAACCGAAATGATTTGGCCTGCCTCCAATTTCTTTAACCTGTTCATGTAATCGTAAATGTTCTTAACCTCTTTCCCGTCAATCGCTACAATTCGATCGTTTTTTAACATGCCAGCTTTAGCTGCAGGTCGATCGGGTGTGACAGCGCCAACCCCTAATCCATTTTCTTCGGTTGAAGTAAAATCAGGCATGATGCCTAAAGTTACTTTAAGTGCCCGACCGTAACGTGCTTGCTTTTTAGGGCCGGCAATTTGGAATGTTAAAGCATCGTTACTGTTTAAAACCTCATTAATTACTTCATAGGCATAATCAGAAACTAATTTTGCGCCTTCCAAATTGATCAACTCAGTATCGTCTTGCGGTGTGTGATAATCACCATGTGCCCCTGTTGTAAAAAAGAATACGGGAATGTTTTCACCATAAAAAGCAGCATGATCTGATGGGCCGTACCCTTCGGGTGAGTATGCAGGTTTAATATTGAAAGTTCCTTTGTGTTTATCCAAAATTGAAACGGCCTCAGCAGAGGTGCCTGTTCCATTCACGATCATTTTTAACGATTCTGCATCAAGCCTGCCAATCATATCAAAATTGAACATGGCCTTGATTGAATTCAAATAGACTAAGCTGTTTTTTGTAAAATAGGTAGAGCCAAGCAATCCCATTTCTTCAGCATCAAAAGCAATTAAAATGGCACTTCTCTTTAACTGACTTTTAATTGAAGCCAGTTTTTCTCCGATTTCAATAATCCCGGCAACACCTGAAGCATTGTCATCCGCACCGTTGTGTGGGGCGCTAACATCCGGTTCTCTTGAACCGGAGCCCTGTCCACCAAGACCCAAATGATCGTAATGCGCACCTATGACAACATACTCATTCTTCAAGACCGGATCGCTACCCTCAACTAGGGAAACCACATTTTGTGTTTTCACTTTTTGTTGAACAATTTCGGTAGTCGCTAGTACAGTTATTTCTGCATCAAAGCTATTTGGTTTGAGCTCACTATCCATTTTAGTTTCCAAAGCCTCAACGGTTGTAGTTTTTGATAAAAGGAGTTTATCGGCAACTTCACGCTTTATATTTAAAACAGGTAATCCAGCATCAGAAGAAGTTTTATCGAAATAGAGTGTAACCAGCTTATCTTCTGCATCAAACTTCTTTCCGGAGACAAACAAAACCCCAATTGCTCCCTTATCTCTTGCCGTCAACACCTTGTCGCGATCGTCGGCAAAAAGCAGGAATTTGCTATTTTCATTTTCGTTTTCAGGATCACCGCGGAATAACATCACCCATTTACCTTCCACATTTATTCCATCATAGTCATTCCACTTTAAACTATCAGTATCAATCTCTAAACCATATCCGGCAAAAACCACCTGAGCTGATTCAGTGGTGTTTTTACTAAAAGAATAAGGGGCAAAATCGATGTCTAGTTTTGCTTCAAAACCGTCGAATGAGAGGCTGTTATTAGGGCCTAATTTAACGTCGATAACAACATCAAAGTATTGAAAACCCTTATCCCCCATTAAGCTTGAAAAGGTTTTAAATTGATCTCGAATATATTTGGCAGCAAGCAATCCGCCCGGTGTACCGGACAAACGGCCTTCTAATTCATCAGACGCAAGATAGGTGATATGCTTGTTTAATTCAGTAATCGTGATTTCGTCTTCTGAGTTATTTTGTGCGTAACTGCTAAGTTGAAAAGCAAGAACAAGCGACGAAAGTAATGCTATATATTTTTTCATATTCTCATGTTTTAGTCAAATAAAAAGTAATTAAAAAATGCCATTCAATCTATCCCGGAATTGGCACTAAATTTAATAAAAGGTTAGACCCGGTCAGTCCTCTTAATTTTATTTCTTACGATCTCCCATTGGTATTCCTGCAGCTCGTTTTTTTAGTTTCTCGTTACTAAATAATTTGCGATAAGTAATATGTCTTTTGGCAAATTTGCCACCAACCGACTTATGCAGGGCTTCCATTTTGGGATTAAAATCGCCAACCCACGAAAGCTCGACTTCGGTATAATGTGGTTTATGTTTCATCACGTCGTCCATATGCCAAAAAATACCCGATTCTACTCCCGACTTTTGGAATTCCGGGACAACCCCCATGATGGTAATTCGGGTTCTGGTAATCGTGTTTTTTTTAATGAGCCATAAAAAACGTAATTTGTTAATCAAATGCATTTTGCCTTTGAATCGTTTAAGTATTTGGTTGGCGTCCGGAAGCATTACCAGAAAGGCAATGGGTTTTTTATTGTTATAAACAAACCAAATAAATTCCTCATCAATGAGTGCTTTTGCATCCTTAAATGACTTCCATAAATCATCCTTGTTGATGGGAGTAAAATTTTCATGGTATTGCCAGGCATTGTCATAAATTTCTTTTAAATCACTCAGATATTTATCAACCTTCTTCATTTCAAAATGCTTGAATTCATAAGCAGGCTTTTGCCTTACCCAGTCAGCAATTTTCCAAAATCTTTCAGGGAATGGTGCTGTTTTATCTAAATGGTTGGTAACCTGTTCAAAGTAGGATTCAAAGCCATAGGCTTCGAAAAATTTTCGATAATAAGGTAAATGGTAATTCATTCCAAAACTAGGGGGCATTGCCCCTTCAACCAGCAAACCCCAAAAATTATCATTCTCACCAAAATTGATTGGGCCATCCATGGCCTCCATTCCTTTGGCTTTAAGCCATTCAACACATTTATCAAACATCATGAAAGCCGCCTTTTCATCATCAATACATTCAAAAAAGCCCATTCCTCCCGTTGGCTGATCAAATTTGTAAGCCTTCTTTTTATTTACAAATGCCGCAACTCTTCCGATTAACTGATCGTTGTCATCTACTAATATCCATCGTATAGCATCACCATGCGTATAAAAAACATTCTTCTTCGGATCAAATACTCCATTGATCATATTATCCAATGGGCACACCCAATAAGGATCATCTTTGTAAATGATGTGCGCAACTTTTATAAACTGTTTCGCATGTTTTTTAGTAGTAACCTCAATCAGCTTCATATATTTTATATTATTAACATCAATAATTTTGGGGCGAACTGTCTCAGTTCCGAATAATCATAAAAATTCTTAAAAAATGCACTAAATCAACAATCTTTTTGCAGATGCTAATGCAAATGTAAAATTATTAAATAATTTTGGATATGCTAAATACTACAAGTCTATTCCGTTATTCTCATGTTTATTCTAATTATATTTGCATGAAATAAGCCGACCACTGTGAAAAAACTATATCTCCTCATACTAAAATCTTACCTGGGTCCATTGGTCATGACCTTTTTTATCGCATTATTTGTTTTAGTAATGCAATTTTTGTGGAAATATATCGACGATTTAGTGGGAAAAGGATTGGAATGGTATTTAATTGCCAAACTACTGTTTTATGCCTCGGCTACATTTGTTCCACTTGCATTGCCGCTGGCCATTCTGCTTTCCTCTTTAATGACTTTCGGGAACTTAGGAGAGCATTATGAATTGGTATCGATGAAAGCAGCAGGCGTTTCCTTGCAAAGAGCGATGCGCCCTTTGATAATTGTATCGATCTTAATTAGCATGATCGCGTTCTATTTTTCTAATAATATTTTGCCCATTGCAAATTTGAAGTTTCAGTCACTTTATTACGATATCCGGCAAAAAAAATTAGCCTTTAACATTAAAGAAGGAATTTTTTACAGCGAATTGGATGGGTATGTTATCCGAATTGGGGAAAAAGAAAGTGATGATATTAACATTAAAGATGTAACCATTTATGATCATAAGG
This sequence comes from uncultured Bacteroidales bacterium, assembly GCA_942491855.1. GTDB lineage: Bacteria > Bacteroidota > Bacteroidia > Bacteroidales. The sequence goes on along the minus strand of CALOCL010000037.1, from coordinate 19,519 downwards.
ATGGGCTTGGAAACATTAATGTTACCATTGCTAAAACAGGAAGAATGGAATCTACACCCGATGGCAGGTTTATGATTTTCACCCTATTCAATGGGCATGATTACAAAGAAAGAGTTGATGAATCAGGTCATCGAAAAAACCGACCTTTCGAACGTTCAACCTTTACGGAAAAGTACATCAAATTTGACTTGGGAGATTTCGAAATGAGTCACGTAGATGAAAATTTGCTTAAAAAACACTACTTGATGTTAAATATTAAGCAGCTGAACATCTCTGTTGATTCAATGAATCTGGTTCAGGAGGAGAAGGATTACAATTTCGCAAATTCTTTCAAATCTAATTTTTCGGTTTATTATAAAATAGATTCTATCGCATTTACCCAAAAAGACACAACTATAGTTAAAGATTTGCTTACAGAATTGAACGATTTCAGCAAAGAAAATTTACTCAGAAATGCTTCCACCAGTGCGCAAAGCATTTCAAATACCATTAAATTTGCAATGGATGAGAAAGAGATACCCGAGGAAAATATCAGAAAATTCATCATCACGATACATGAAAAGTTTACCTTATCATTTGCCTGCTTAATCCTGTTTTTTATCGGGGCGCCAATGGGTGCAATCATTCGTAAAGGAGGACTTGGTTTTCCGGTAGTAATTTCGGTCATCTTTTTTATCATCTTTCACATAGCCTCCATCACAGGAAAAAAATATGTCATTGCTGGCGTTTTGATACCGGAGATTGGCATGTGGTTAGCCTCAGCTCTTTTATTGCCAATTGGTATTTTCTTAACCTATAAAGCAACGAATGATGCCCCTGTTCTGGATGCCGATAATTATCGCAAATTATTCAGAAGCATCACTAATCTAATTCACAAAGCAGACTAAAAATCAGCTTCATTTATGAGATTCCTGTTTTTATGTAATAAATTACCCTTCCCTCCGAATGAAGGAGGTTCAATGGCAATGAACATGATGATAGAGGGTGTGATTAGAGCAGGTCACACTGCAAAGGTACTTGCAGTGAGTTCTTATAAAAATCCCTATGTTCCCTCTGAGGTTCCTGAAGACTACAAGAAGCGAACCGGATTAGAAACTATTCACATTGATATTAAGCCAAAAATTATTCCTGCACTCTATTGCTTTTTCCTGAGAAAGTCGTATCACATCCATCGGTTTATTTCTAAACAGTTTGATCAAAAATTAGTTCAAATTTTAAAGCATGAGAAATTTGAAATTATTCAGATAGAAACCGTTTTTCTGACGCCTTACTTAAAAACAATTAAAAAATATTCAGAAGCCAAAGTGTTTCTTCGGGCGCATAATATTGAACATTTGATATGGAAACGACTGGCAGAGAATACCAAAAATCCGTTTAAAAAACTTTACCTCGACCACTTATCGGTTCATCTTAAAAATTATGAAATTGATCACCTCGACAAGTACGACGGAATCATCTGTATCTCAAACGTCGATAAAGAATATTATTCAAATTTTACACGCAAACAAATTACAACTGCAAGCTTTGGCGTAAATCCGGATGTGTATCAGGTAAATTCTTTGCCCGAAGATAAACCTTCTGTATCTTTTATCGGGGCTTTAAACTGGATGCCAAATGCTGAAGGATTAAAGTGGTTTCTGGAAAAAATCTGGCCAGAAGTACACGAAACATTCCCAGACTTAAATTTCACCATTGCGAGTAAAGACGAACCTAAGTGGCTGCAAGAACATTTAAATGAACAGGTTCAATGGATTGGAGAAGTAAAAGATGCCAAGGCTTTTATCGCATCAAAATCAATTATGATCGTACCTTTGCTCTCGGGAAGTGGAATTCGAATAAAAATAATTGAAGGAATGGCTTTGGGTAAGGCAGTAATCACTACCTCAATAGGAGCCGAAGGCATTGACATCAAAGATGGAGAAAACCTACTGATTGCAAATGATAAAAATGAATTTATCGAACAAATTAAAAAATGCTTAACCGATCCTGACCTGATTAAAAAGATTGGGGAAAATGCAAGGCAGATCATCCTTACAAGCTATAACGATAAAATAATCATGGAAGAATTACTATCTTTCTACACAAAATCATAACACAAGAAAAAACAAATGAGCGACGATAAAAAAATAATTTTCTCGATGGTGGGTGTGAGTAAAACTTATCCGCCTTCAAAAACTGTACTAAAAAATATTTACCTCTCATTTTTTTATGGAGCTAAGATTGGAATTATTGGTTTAAATGGTTCAGGTAAATCGAGTCTGCTAAAAATAATTGCGGGTGTTGACAAATCGATACAAGGAGAAGTAGTGTTCTCGCCGGGATACAATGTTGGCTATTTGGAACAGGAACCTCAACTTGATAACACTAAAACCGTAAAGGAAATCGTTCAGGAAGGAACTCAGGATATCGTTGATCTTCTTCAAAAATATGAAGAGATAAACGCTCGTTTTGCAGAACCAATGAGCGATGACGAAATGAACAAGCTCATTGACGAACAAGGACGAGTAACTGAATTAATTGAGCAAAAAGATGCCTGGGAATTAGACTCAAAACTCGAGCGTGCCATGGATGCTTTGCGCTGCCCTACTGGCGATACGCCAGTTAAAAACCTCTCAGGAGGTGAACGACGCAGGGTTGCTCTTTGTCGTTTGCTCTTATCGGAGCCCGAAATTTTATTGCTCGATGAGCCTACAAACCACCTCGATGCCGAGTCGGTTGAATGGTTAGAAAATCATTTAAAAAATTATGCAGGAACAGTGATTGCAGTTACTCACGATCGTTACTTTTTAGACAATGTTGCAGGTTGGATTTTGGAACTTGATCGAGGAGAAGGAATTCCTTGGAAAGGGAATTATTCTTCCTGGCTCGAGCAAAAAAGCAAGCGGTTGACCCTGGAGGAGAAAACTGAAAGCAAGCGACGCAAAACCCTGGAACGGGAATTGGAATGGGTAAGAATGGCTCCCAAGGCTCGTCATGCAAAATCAAAAGCACGATTGGCCTCCTACGAAAAAATGTTGAGCCAGGATACAGGACAAAAAGAAGAAAAGCTGGAATTGTACATCCCGAATGGACCCCGACTTGGAAATTCTGTAATAGAGGTTCAGGGGATTACCAAAGCCTTTGGAGATAAGTTACTTTTTGAAAATTTAAATTTCAGTCTCCCTCCGGCCGGAATAGTTGGAATCATCGGCCCAAACGGAGCCGGAAAAACTACTTTGTTCCGAATGATCATGGGGCAAGAAACACCTGATTCGGGTACGTTTAAGGTAGGAGAAACTGTTAAATTAGGATACGTAGATCAGGCCCATGCCGAAATTGATCCTGAAAAAACGGTTTGGCAGGTGATTTCTGAAGAAAATGAGATCATCAAACTCGGCGATCGATCCATGAATTCAAGAGCCTATGTGGCACGATTTAATTTTAGTGGTGCCGATCAAGGGAAGAAAGCAGGTGTACTTTCGGGTGGTGAAAGAAATCGTCTTCATCTTGCATTAACATTAAAACAAGAGGCCAATGTTTTACTACTTGATGAGCCATCGAATGACATCGATGTGAATACCCTCAGAGCACTTGAGGAAGGCCTGGATAACTTTGCCGGTTGTGCGGTAGTGATTTCTCACGACCGTTGGTTTCTAGATCGGGTAGCCACCCATATTTTAGCTTTCGAAGGTGATTCACAGGTCTACTTTTTCGAAGGCGGCTACTCCGATTACGAAGAAAATAAAAAGAAAAGACTGGGAAATGTGGAGCCAAAGCGTATTCATTACAGAAAGCTGAAAGACTAATTCAGTACTACTTTTACGGATACCTATTCGGATTAAGAATTAGTAATTGCCTCTTTTTATCAAATCGCATCTGTTATTCTTAGGCCATTCACACGTCGTTGAATACCCAATGGATTTGATCTTTTCAATTCATCTGGCAATAAAATTTCGGGCCAGTTCTGAAAGGCAATAGGCCTTGCAAAGCGCAGGATTGAATCAATTCCAACCGCTGTGAATTTAGAATCAGAACTTGCGGGATATGGCCCTCCATGATGCATGGAAGGACAAACCTCCACTCCGGTTGGTACCCCGTTGTAAATGATTCTACCTACCTTCGAACTAAGTTGATCAATTATTTCTGAAAACTCCTTAAGTTCAATTTCTTCTGCAATAACAGTTGCCGTTAGCTGTCCTCTTATTTTTTCAACTACACGAGTTAATTCGGCTTTGTCTTTACATTTAATTACCAGTGAGAACGGGCCAAATACTTCTTCATGTAAATTCGGATTGTTGATGAAAACCTTTCCGCTTGCAGAGGCAATTAAGGGTCTGCTCTGTAATTCATTGTTTTCAGTGTTGCTAACTCCTTCCAATTTCACGCCTTTTTGGGCTAGCATTTCTGAAATTCCATTTGTGTAGGCATTAGCAATACCTGAGGTGAGCATTTCGTCAGGCAAAAGATTTTTAATCTCGGCTGAAAGATTTTTGATGAATGAATTCAATGGGTCACCATCAATTCCAATCATTAAGCCAGGGTTGGTACAAAACTGTCCTACTCCGGCACTGATGGAGGCGGCATACATTTGACTAATCTCTTTTGATCGGGTTTTTAATGCTTCATCCAAAAGCAAAACCGGATTAATGCTTCCCATCTCGGCATAAACCGGAATGGGTTCCTCACGCTGAGCTGCTATATCCATTAATGATTTTCCTCCTCCTACAGACCCTGTAAATCCAACTGCTTTTATTGAAGGATGCTTAACTAATGCAGTTCCTACTGTGTAACCTGAATCGTTCAAATTTGAAAAAACACCATCGGGCATCCCTGTTTTTTGTACAGCTCTCAGGATGGCTCCAGCTACTAATTCGCCTGTACCGGGATGAGCAGGGTGGGATTTAATGATAACCGGACATCCAGCTGCCAAAGCGGAAGCGGTGTCCCCTCCGGCAGTTGAGTAGGCCAATGGGAAATTGCTTGCCCCAAAAACAACCACCGGGCCTAAGGCTGTTAACATTTTTCTCAAATCAGGTTTGGGAATTGGCTCACGATTTGGCAACGCAGTTTCAATCGAAGCATTCACCCAGCTCCCATCTTCAAGCAAATCAGCAAACATGCGTAATTGATTTACTGTTCGGGCTCTTTCAACCTCAAATCTCTCTTTTGGCAGGGCTGACTCGAGTGAGGCACGCTTAAGCAAAACATCTCCCAAAGTCATGATTTCATCCGCAATTGCACTCAAAAAAGCAGCTCTTTTCTTCTGTGAAATTTTACTGTAAACAGGATAGGTTTTTTTCGCCAGGCTCACTGCCTCTTCAACCTCCTCCGGACTTGCTGAATAAAAATAGCCAGGTATTTCTTCACCTGTTTTTGCTTTAATGGCAAGGAATTTATTCTTGCCTTTATTACTCAAAGCGTTTCCAATAAAATTTTTACCTGTTATCATTTTAGTCATTTTAAGATGTAAGTAGGAGCTTCGAAATTACGCTATAAATCTAAATAATTTGGAAAACTGGCCTTATTTTTAATGCCAATGTTAGAATAAGTACAGGTGATACAAAACGACATTATTCGTATTTTTGATAAAAAAATAAAAATCCCTTTATGATTCAGATAAGTAAGAAAATTACTGATCCACTGCTGTTGGAAGCGGAACAATCAACCCGAAAAAGGAAAAATTATAATTTCCATCAGCATGCCGGGGAGCGCATCCATCGCATGGTACATGCGACCAATCCTGAAACCTACGTTCAGCCCCATAAACACGAAAATCCTGATAAAATGGAAACTTTCATCCTTTTAAAAGGGCGGGTTTTAGTGATTGAGTTTTCTGAAACGGGTGAGATCACTGATCACATCATTTTAGATTCAGAAAGAGGAAACTACGGTGCTGAAATCCCAGCCAAAATTTGGCATACCCTCATTACCTTAGAGAAAAACAGTTTGGTTTACGAATTAAAAGATGGCCCCTGGAATGCATCCGATGATAAAAATTTTGCCGAATGGGCGCCCACTGAGGGTGATTCAAACTGCCTGGAATACAATAAATCCCTACTTTCAAAACTGAATCTTTTGTAAACAAAGAAAATGCCCTACTTTTGCACTAAAGAATAAAATAAAACCATGGCTCAAAAACCTTCTATCCCTAAAGGAACCCGCGATTTTTCACCAGAGGTGATGATTAAGAGAAATTATATTTTCGATACCATCCGTGAAGTATTTAAACTTTACGGATACCAACCAATCGAAACGCCGGCCATGGAAAACTTATCGACCCTCATGGGAAAATATGGCGAAGAAGGGGATCGATTGCTTTTTAAAGTTTTAAATTCGGGTGATTTTGTAAGTAAGCTTTCGGAGAAACAAAAAGCAATAAGCAACTCGAGTAAGTATGCTACTTTGATTTCTGAAAAAGGACTAAAATATGATTTAACGGTTCCATTCGCACGCTACGTTGTACAGCATCAGAATGAAATTACCTTTCCTTTTAAAAGGTATCAAATCCAACCTGTTTGGCGTGCAGATCGACCGCAAAAAGGCAGATACCGTGAATTCTTTCAGTGTGATGTGGATGTGATTGGTAGTAATTCATTGCTGAATGAAGTGGAATTGGTTTTAATTATCGACGAAGTTTTTAAGCGCCTGGGCATTGAAACTGAAGTAAAAATCAACAACCGAAAAATATTGGCCGGAATTGCTGAATTTATTGGCGAACCAGAAAAAATCATTGACATCACCATCGCCATTGATAAGCTGGATAAAATCGGCCTGGAAAAAGTCAATGCTGAACTTGCCGAGAAAGGAATTTCTGCTGATGCGATTACAAAACTTCAACCTGTAATTTTACTCGAAGGACTTTTAAAGGAAAAATTCCCGGTGCTCATGGATTTGCTTAAAGATTCCGAAATCGGAATGCGTGGGATTGAAGAAACCATGACCATCATGAAACACCTTAAAGAGTTGGAACTAAAAACCCATTGGACTCTTGACCTCACCCTGGCACGTGGATTAAACTACTACACCGGAGCCATTTTTGAAGTCAAAGCTAAGGACGCGAAAATGGGTAGTATTTGTGGTGGTGGAAGATACGATGACCTGACTGGAATTTTTGGATTACCCAATGTATCGGGAGTTGGAATTTCTTTCGGAGCAGATCGGATTTACGATGTCATGAATGAATTAAATCTTTTCCCTGAAAGTGCTCAAGTTGGCACACAAGTAATGTTTGTAAACTTCGGAATTAAGGAAGCGGCCTACTGTTTACAAGCTGTAACAAAATTACGTAAGGCTGGAATTAATGCCGAGCTATTCCCCGATTCGGGTCGAATGAAAAAACAGATGAGCTACGCCAACAATAAGAACATCAAATTTGTTGCTTTGGTTGGTGAAACTGAAATGCAAGAAAATCTGATTACTCTAAAAAATATGGATACCGGAGATCAGAAAAAAATGAGTATTGAAGAATTGATAAAGGAATTTACGGACTAAAGCTCAAAAGTTAAGAGGCTCAAAGGATCAAAAGTTCAGAGATTCAGAAGACTTCAGGGATGACTTTCCGAATTTACCAAGCCATCCGTTGAGCGCAGTCGAACAGAGGCGAGATCAGGAGACCATCCATTTTTTCATTTTCAAATGATCAAATTTCCTCAATTCAGGATGCTACACTATTTAGAAAAACTGCTCTCTTAATTCCTGAATCTGATCAGTTGTAAGCAAATTGAAATCACCCATCTTTTGCGCGATTAAACAAACTTTACCTGTAAATTCAAGTACTTCCAATTTGTCGTACAATTGATAGGGCGTTTTGGCACAAAGCAATGCCCGGCCCGATTTAAATAACAAAACATCAGTCTCCGTTTTCATGGTACTGAGATATTTTGCTTCTTGTTTCGGATTAAATGCTTCATTTAAAAAATGGGGATCCCTCAGAATTAAAAAACTCTCAGGAATAATGTGGGTTGAGAATTTATCCGGATTAAGTTCTTTCAGTGTTTCAAATTGAACTGAGGTGAAATAAAAATCATTTTCCTTGTTGTGAGAAAATTTAACAACCTGTTTCGAACTTAAAAAATGTTTCGCTCTTTGCTCATAAAATGCGATTGAATCTTCATGTGGAAGATTGAATCTTTTCTGCTGAACAAAGGCTTCCAGCTTAAAATACTCAAGAATTCCTTGATTCAAATTAATTAGTCTTTCCTTCACCCCAAAGAGGTCTTTACCCAAAGCAATTACACCGTGATTTTGCATTAGCACAAAATCAATGCCTTCATTAAAAGCTTCGCAAATATGCTTTCCTAGTAAATCACTACCCGGGATGGCATAAGGGGCGATTGCTATTTTAAATTTTTTTTGAGGTATTTTGAAATCAGGATTATTTTCTGAGAGCAGGCTTAAGGCAACCAAGCCGGGAGCATGAATGTGAATGATGCATTTTACCTTAGGCTTACTTTTGTACAAGGATAAATGAAATGGATATTCCATCGATGGTTTTTGATTTCCAATCGGCTTTCCATTTGCATTTAAAAAGGCGAAATCTTCTGTTTTCAAATAACCTTTATCGATTTGTGAAGGCGAGATACAGATCACCCCATTTTCATCTTTGCAAGAAATATTTCCTCCGGAAGAAGTGGTTAAACCAAGCTGGTAGAGTTCCGAAAAACATTGGCTGATTAGCTTCGCATTTTCCGTTTTCATTAATCCTGAAAAATCATGTCGTAGTACCGTTGAATACTTTGTCCTAATTCTGAAACAGAAATATACTTACTAAATCGTTTTGTTTCTTTGCCATCAAAATAGAGCAGTATGGTTGGACTTGCAAACACCTGATACTTCGCTGCAGTTTCAGGATGTGCTTCCGAATCCACAAAAATTAAACCCATTTTTTGAAAATCTGAAGTAATCATTTCCTCAACCTTAGGCCTTAAACTCAAACAGGGAGCACAATGATTAGAGTAAAAGTAAATCAGGGTTGCCTCCTGTTTTTCAAGATCCTTTAACAGATTATTTTTCACTTGATTTTCCATGCTTGTAATTTTTATGCAAAATAAAATAAATTTTCTTTAGCATTGAATATAAATAATTTATACTTTTATCCCATAATCAAAGCATTATGAACTGGACCTTAAAGTTCAAAATAAAAGTGAATCGTACGGCGCTCTGCTAAGTCCGACCATCGGTGCGTTTAATTATTCGCATCCATCGGAAATTTAGGATCATCCAACTTTAATCGATAATCCGTTTACCTAAACAATTTTCCTAAAAAATTAAATTTCCGGTTTCTAACTAGTAGCCTATTTTATACTGATTTTTTAATAGAATTACGATGAAAACACATCTTATAAGTCCCGAAAAACTGACGTTTAAAATTATTTACGATATTCTTAAAGAGAAGTATCAAATTGCTCTTTCTGATGAAGCAAAAAGACGGATCCTAAAATGCAGAAAATACCTCGATGATAAAATGGCTGCTCAGGATGATCCCATTTATGGGATCAACACTGGCTTTGGCTCGCTTTGCGATCATCGAATTTCGAAAGAAGAATTGGGAACACTACAAAGTAATTTGGTAAAATCTCATGCCTGTGGAATTGGGGATGAAGTGCCACAGGAAATTGTGAAACTAATGATTTTACTAAAAGTTCAATCTTTATCGTACGGGCACTCCGGAATTCAGTTGTGTACCGTAGAAAGGTTGATCGAATTTTTTAATCATGAAATTATTCCTGTAGTTTATCAACTGGGTTCTTTAGGGGCATCTGGCGATCTTTCACCTTTGGCACACCTATCATTACCATTACTTTGTTTAGGAGAAGTTTATTACAAAGGGGAGAAAAGAAGTACAGAATCTGTTTACAAAGAATTAGGTTTAGAACCGATTTCTTTAAGATCTAAAGAAGGATTGGCCTTATTAAATGGAACCCAGTTTATGAGTGCTTACGGGGTGACCAGCTTATTAAAATCCATTCGGCTTTCGCAATTAGCGGATATTATCAGTGCCGTTTCACTTGAAGCTTTTGATGGCAGGATTGAACCTTTTAACGATTTGGTTCATCAAATCCGACATCACAAAGGTCAGATTAAAACAGCCGAACGAATTCGAATGTTGCTTGAAGGAAGCGAGATTATCAATCAAGCTAAAAAGCATGTGCAGGATCCTTACTCATTTCGTTGCATACCGCAGGTACACGGGGCTTCCAAAGATTCGCTGAATTACGTAGCCTATGTATTTTCTTGTGAAATAAATGCAGTTACAGATAACCCAACCATTTTCCCTGATGAAGATTTAATTATTTCGGGAGGAAATTTTCATGGGCAACCTCTGGCACTTGCACTCGATAATTTAGCCATTGCAGTTTCGGAATGGGGAAGTATTTCTGAACGCAGAACTTATCAACTGCTATCCGGCAAAAGAGATTTACCGGCCTTTTTGGTTGCGAAGCCCGGATTGAATTCAGGATTCATGATTCCACAATACACAGCTGCCTCTATTGTTAGTCAAAACAAACAATTGTGCACCCCAGCTTCTGTTGATACGATCGAATCATCTCAAGGCCAGGAAGATCATGTAAGCATGGGAGCCAATGCTGCAACAAAGGCTTACAAAGTGGTTCAAAATCTGGAACGAATTTTAGCCATTGAACTCTTTAACGCGGCTCAGGCGTTGGAATTTCGAAAGCCCAAAAAATCATCTCCATTTATCGAGGAATTTATAACTAATTACAGAAAACAAGTGAGTTTTATAGAAACGGATCAAATCATGAATGTGGCGATGAATGCATCTGTTAAATTTCTACAGGAAATTCCTTTAACTATTCCGGATGCCTTAAGGGAGGATGTTTAGTAATTTGACAACCTTCTTGCAACAGGTAAGTAAGTGCTATAATTTTCACATAGAATAAAAAAAATATTTGGAAGATAAAATTTAAGAGAAGACATAAACATTTAGAAACATAAAAATATGACTTACATCATTAAAGGATCAGGATTAACCATCGAAGACGTAGTTGCCGTAGCTCGTCATTCTGAAAAAGTAGAATTACATCCGGAGGCCATCGAGCGAATTAATAAATGCCGCACCATGCTTGAAAATAAAATCGTAACCGGTGAAATCATGTATGGAGTAAATACTGGAATAGGTGAATTTTCGGAAGTTGTTTTAAATGACGACCAAGTGAAAGAATTTCAAAAATATTTGATTTATAACCATGCAGCCGGAATTGGCGAAGCCATGCCGATAGAGCACGTTAGAGGTGCCATGCTTGGACGAATTAATGTTCATGCACACGGAAATTCAGGGGTAAGAATTGAAATCACCCAAACCCTGGTTGACATGTTAAATAAAGGAGTAACTCCATTTGTTTGTGAAAAAGGATCGGTAGGAGCTTCTGGTGATTTGGCACCCATGTCGCAAATTGCATTACTAATGATGGGCGAAGGAAAAGCATTTTACAAAGGAGAACTACTTGCCGGGAAAGTAGCACTTGAAAAAGCCGGGATTGAAATTCCCGGGCTACAGGCTCGTGACGGATTGGCAACCATTAATGGTTCAAATGTTTTAACCGCCATGAGTGCCCTCTTTCTTTACGATGCAGAGCGCTGGTTGAAACAGGCAGAAATTGCCGCAGCTATGTCACTTGAAGCCTTAAAGGCAAACATGAAACCATATTCTCCTCAATTGCATGAAGTACGAGGGTTTAAAGGAGCGATTAGAAGTGCAAGAGCAATTAATAAACTGGTAGAAGGTGGAGATTTAAAAGAAGGAAAAGTAAGGTGTAAAGTGCAGGATGCTTATTCCATGCGATCAACTCCACAGGTAGTTGGTGCGGCGCATGATGCACTGGCCTATGCCCGATCACAAATTGAAATTGAATTAAACGGCGTTGGTGATAATCCAATTTTCTTCCCGGATGAGGATCTTCAAATTTCCGGAGCTAACTTCCAGGGAACTCCTGTTTCAGTTCCGGTTGATATGGCCGGGGCATGTATTACCATGGTTTCGGTGATGTCGGAAAGAAGAATGAACCGCTTAAACAATCCCGCTTTAAGTGTTGGATTACCTGCATTTTTAACCAAGGGTGCTGGAATGTTCTCAGGGCTAATGCTAAGCCAGTACACAGCAGACATGCAAATTGTGGAACAGCGAATTTTATCTGCACCGGCATTTGTACAATCCATTCCAGCTGCAGCCGATCAGGAAGATTTTGTTTCCATGGGAATGAACACTGCACTCAAAAACAATCAGATTCTGGACAATGCTTATGGGATTCTTGGTATTGAATTCATGGCAGCAGCTCAGGCCCTTGATTTCAGAGAGTACAGTTTTGGTCATGGAGTAACAAAAGCAAAAGAGGTTATTCGAAAGTATGTTGAATTTTTGGATATCGACCGGCCCTTATTCGATGATCACAATGCCATGAAGGCATTGGTAAAATCAGGAGAGATATTGGAAGAAGTTGAAAAAGTGTTGGGTAAACTTGATTAAGTTCTGACAAAAGAATTTAAAGTCCGGTTTTTCCTCACCGGACTTTTTTTGTTTGTAAAGTTTAAAAATGTAATTTTGATCCTTGTGTGAATTAAATCAAATAATGAAGAAGTGAAAAGACCTGAATTACTAAGCATATTATGTGTTTTAACTTTCATTGGAAGTGGTTTGGCTGCCTTTTCAAACCTGGTTATTTATTTAAGTTTTGATATGCTTTTCGAAATCTATGAGAGCGGGGGCTTAAATTTACCAGGAGCCGAATTGATTTTTTTGTTCACCAGAAGTTTTTTCATTTTTAGCTTTTTGCTTTACACGCTTTCGTTCTCTGGTGCAATTAGGATGTGGAAACTGAGGAAATTAGGATTTCATATTTACTCAATTGCTCAAATACTCCTTTTAATACTACCATCCCTATATGTAAAGACAAGTCAATTTCCATTACCAGCGGTTTTAATCACAGCCGCATTTATTCTGTTTTATTATCGCCATCTCAAATTTATGCACTAATTAAAATTTTAAATGATGGAAGAAATAATAGAGATCAGGAAACCAAAACTCCTAAAAATAGTGAGCCTTATTGCATTCACTTATCACTTCGTATTTCTATTGATTTTTCTATCCGGAATCATTTTTAATCGATTTTTTACAACTGCTTTAGAAAACTATTTTCCAGGTGAAATAGGTCATCATGAGGTTTTATTCTTCAGTAGTTTTGGTGCATTCATGTACATAATTTCAATCGTTGGACTGCTTTACATCCGAAAATTAAGACGAATAGGACTTTTATTATATTTTTCCTCAATTATCATATTTTTCACATTGAAATTTATTCTTTGGGAGATTAGTCTTGTTAACTTGGTCGTTAATTCCCTATTTATCACCATATTTGCTCTAAACTTTAAGCGGTTCAACTAAAGTCTGGTATTTAAACCAGTATTTTCAACCATCTATCACACCATATTCCTGAACAATAATTAACCAAAACAATTAAATAACTTTTAATTAATTATTAATCTTATTCTTAAATAATCAAATCATTACCCACCCACGCTTATCACTTTTAATCAGGCGTTTACAGCATAATCTCACTTCATTTAACTATATATACTAATTTGACATAGTTACTAATGCTTATTTTTTTTGTTAATTTTTTGTTATTTACTAGGTATTTTCCTATTTTGCAACATGAAAAATACTAAGTGTTAAGAAAACTATTGGATGTAAGAACTTAACATGGAGTAAATTAAATATGAACCAAATTTTTTATTAACCAAATTTTTTAATTATGAGAAAATTTACAATTTGGCTAACGTGCTTATTTTTCTTAATAAGCATAGGAATAGCTAATGCGCAAACAAAAGTAGTAACTGGCACTGTTACCAGTTCTGATGATGGTTTGCCAATTCCAGGAGTAACTGTAATGGTACCTGGAACAACAGTTGGTACAACAACTGATCTCGATGGTAAGTATACCTTATCTATTAGAGATACCCACACTACTCTCCGTTATCAATACGTAGGTATGATTACAAAAGATGTAATGATTGGATCGAACACTCAAATAGATGTGGTATTAGATCCTGACATTGTCCTCATGGATGAAGTGGTTGTAACAGCTATTGGAATTTCAAGAGAAAAGAAAGAATTGGGTTATAATGTACAGTCAGTTGATGCTGACGTTCTTTCGGGTAAACCAAACGCCGATGTTGTAAACAGTTTGGCAGGTAGAACTTCTGGAGTTTCAATTATTAGTTCAGCTGGTGATGCGGGAGCTTCTACGTTTATTACTATTCGAGGTGCCGCATCTATTACTGGTAACAACCAACCTTTGTTTGTTGTTAACGGAATGCCCATTATTTCAGGTGGTGGCTCAGGTGGAGTTGGTGGAGTTTCAACTTCAAGTCGTTCGATTGACTTAAACCCTGAAGATATTGAATCCATAACCGTTCTTAAAGGAGGTGCTGCAACAGCACTTTATGGTGTTCGTGCTGCTAACGGTGCCTTGGTTATTACTACCAAATCAGGTAAGAAATCGGAAACTCGAAAGATTGAATTCCATACTTCTATTGGTATTGATCAGGTTTCTCAATTACCTGCTCGCCAAAACTTATATGCTCAAGGTAATAATGGCATCTATGATGGAAATATCAGATCATGGGGTCCTGCAATTGCTGATATGGAATATGATGGAGACCCTGATTATAAATGGGATCCCTTCGGAAGTCTTGTTCCAAAAGGAACAGGTAGTGGTAAACCTGCACAGGCATACGATCCATATGAGTTTTTCCAAGCCGGTATCTCTACAAACAATCGTTTAAGTGTAAGCAATGGAAATGACCTAGGAACTTATTACTTCTCGATATCTAATTTAGAGCAAGATGGAATTATTCCAGGCAACCATTTAGGAAGAACTACTTTACGTTTAAATGCCACGACTAAAATAAGTGACAAAATAACTTTGGGAACAGATTTCGCTTATACTAACTCCGTCGCTGATCAGGTTCAAAAAGGATCTAATACTTCTGGAATCATGTTAGGTTTGTTAAGAACTCCTCCATCTTTTGATAATAGTGCAGGATATGAATTTGTGGACGGAACACAACGTAACTTCCTTTTTGGAGGTGGTTTTGACAACCCATACTGGATTTCAAATAATATTACCTACAATGAAGCAGTTAATCGCTTTACAGGTAGTGGAAATCTGAACATACGTTTTAACGACTTCCTTAGCCTGTCATACAATGCAGGTGTTGACTGGTACACAAGAAGATACAGCAATAGATTCTCTCTTAATTCAAGAGCAAATATGGCTGGTTACATGGATGAGTATATGAACTATTCTGGTATTTTTAATTCTGATCTTTTATTAAACTTCCAAAAAGATATTGGAGAAAAGCTGAATGTTAAATTTACCATTGGAAACAATATGTATTCTACGTTTAGCAAATATTTATATGGAGATGCTGATGGATTAGAAATCCCAGGATTTTTTCAATTATCAAACTCTGCAGCTAATACGGTTTCAACTGGTATTAATAATTACCGTACCATGGCTGTTTTTGGCGACTTACATGTCTCTTATATGAATATGCTATACGTAGGTGTAACAGGACGAATGGACTGGTCTACAACAATGCCAGAGGAAAATAAATCAGCCTTCTATCCTTCAGCAAGTTTAGGTTTTGTTTTTACAGAACTTGATGCTCTGAAAGATAATGCAGTGATCTCCTTCGGTAAACTTAGAGCGTCTATAGCTCGTACTGCCAATATTGCTCAACCATACAATACCTCAAATTATTTCGATGCGGCTGGTACTGCAGATGGCTGGACAGATGGTGTTGATTTTCCTTATTTAAATAACGCAGGTTTTGCGCTTAGTCCTGGATTAGGCAATTCTGACCTGAAACACGAAACCATGGATTCTTGGGAAATTGGCCTTGATCTTCGTTTATTCCAAAATAAAATTGGTATAGACGCTTCTTATTTTCACAATATGAACTCGGATCTTTTATTGGCTGTTCCAATTGCACCTTCTACAGGATTTACATCAACATATCTGAATGCTGCATCCATGGAATCAAAAGGTATAGAGCTTAGTTTAGATGCAACCGTAGTTAGCTCTAAAGATTTCAAATGGGACGTATTCGCGAACTTTACAAAAATGACTAATACAGTTTTGGAATTAGCCGATAATGTCGATAATATCGTAATTGGTGGATTTACTGTTCCTGATGTAAGAATCCAGGCTGGTGAGCAATACGGAAGTATTTTTGGTAACGATTGGATGAGAGATGCAGATGGTAATGTATTAATTAATGACGACCCAACCGATAATTTCCGTGATGGTTATCCTTGGACTGATACACGCTCAATGGTAAACGTTGGAAATACACTTCCTGACTGGACTGCAAATATTACTAACAATGTTTCTTATAAAGGTGTCAGCCTATCATTTATGTGGGATATTAAAAGTGGTGGAGCAATGTACAATGGAACTCGATTTGCTATGAATAGCTATGGTGTTTCAAAAGCAACAGAAAACCGGGAAGTTTATTATACCCCAGAAGGAACAATTGATTTTGCTCTGACTCCTGCCGAAAATATTGTTGTGATTGATGGTGTTTACGGACATGCTGATGCTAACGGAAATCCCGTAGGAACAGGTGTGAAAAACGTAACTCCCGTAGTTTTAGATCAAGATTGGTTTAAAGGTCACGGCAGTAACTTTGGAGGTGGTCCTACTATTGCAGCCATGGAAGATGGTAGCTGGTTAAGACTTAGAGATATAACTGTGAGTTATATTTTACCTATTAAAAAGAAGTTTATAAAAGACGCTCAGGTATACTTCTCTGGGAAGAATTTATTACTCTTTACACCTTATACCGGAATCGATCCTGAAACCAACCTTCAGGGTGCTAGGAATGGTCAAGGGATGGATTACTTTAATAACCCAGGTGCAAAGACCTATACATTTGGTTTAAAAGTAACCTTTTAATAAATCTTAAAAATTAAAACATTATGAAAAGATATATTTATAATATTTTTAAAGCGTTAGGATTGGCATTTGTCTTTGTCCTAGTTCTTTCTTCTTGCGATAAATGGATCGACACTGATCTAAATATCGATCCTGATTCACCGGATGATGTTGCAATGAATCTGATGCTTCCAGCAATTCAGCAATCTTTGGGATACAATATGACCGGTAATGACATCGTTCGAATTACAAATATGTGGATGCAGCAATTTGATGGCACAGCTCGTCAATCTCTTACACAGGCTCAATATCAACTTTTACCAACAGATGTTAATAATCTATGGAATTCAATATATACAGAAATGCTTATGAATTCTACTGTACTTATTGAGAAAGCTAACACTGAAGGAAAAGAATCTCCACACAATGCTGGTGTTGCTCAAATACTTATAGCAACCACCTTAGGTATTGCGACCGATGTTTTTGGCGACATGCCATATAGCAATGCGTTTAAGGGTATAGAAAATGTCTTAAAGCCTACTTTCGACACCCAAGAGACGATTTATGGTACCATTTTCTCAACACTCGATGCAGCTCTTACAAATTTAAATTCTACTGCAAATTTAGTTAGCATTGGTGGTGATATTGTATATGGAGGAGATGTAGATAAGTGGAAAAAAGCAGCCTATTCAATTAAGGCTCGTCATGCGCTTCAATTAAGTGCAAAAAATGGTGCTTCTGCTTATAGTGATGCTCTTTCCGCTTTGGCTAGTGGATTTACTTCAAATGACGATGATTTTCAGGTTCCTTGGGAAGCCGCCAACCAGAATCCAATTTATCAATTTATGGATGAGCGTACTGATATCAGGATGGGTGCTACATTGGTTGATATGATGTTAGCTGACAATGATCCTCGTTTACCTTTCTACGCAGCTAAAAATTCAGATGGCGATTATTCAGGAAGTGTTATTGGTTCTGAAGATACAGATGCTTCATGGCCTGGCGATTTTATTGCTGCCGAGGACGCGCCAACTGTAATCATGTCTTATGCTGAACTTAAGTTTATTGAGGCCGAAGCTTTATTTATGACTGGTGCCAACGCTCAAGCTGCTTATGAAGAAGCTGTTGCTGCATCCGTACTTAAAGTTACTGGTTCTGCTAATAATGATTGGTTAGATGCCAATATTAACGGAGTTCCGGTTACCTTGGAACTGATTATGACTCAAAAGTATATTGCCACATTCGGAACCAACCAAGCTTATTCGGATTATAGAAGAACTGGATTACCTGCTATCGCAATACATCCTGATGGTCTTCTTCCGGCTATACCTACACGTTTTCCTTATGCGCAAGATGAAATCACTTACAATGGTGAAAATGTACCATCTGTACAAATTAGTGATAAACTTTGGTGGGATCAATAAACGTTTAATCATTAAAATAAGAAAATTATGAAAAATATATTTAAATTATTAATTATTTTTATTGCAGCTGGAACCATCTTTGTATCCTGTGAGAAAATACCATATTTCGAGGATCATAGTCAACCAGCTGACCCAAACTCTACTGGATACTATCTACAATTTGTCAACGCTGCTAAAAAATTTGAAACAGGCGTTACTGAAGCAGGTGGCTTGGTTGAAGTACAGAGCTCTATTGCTGTTGTTTTAATGGGCATGCCCCAGAGTCAGGACCTAACTGTCAATCTAACTCTGGATCCCTCAAGTACATTCGAATCAGATATGTACACGCTTTCAAGTACAAGCATTACGATTCCTGCAGGGCAAACCTCTGGTTCTGTTGATTTTTCAACTGTTGCTGCAAATATGCCTGTTGGAGAGGAGTTAATGTTTATCTTAAACATGGATGCTGGTGAACACAATAATCCAAATCCTGATGCGCTAAAAGTGACCTATAAAATTAAGCGAATCGAGTTTTGTCCACTAGTTAATGGAGCTGCTGACTTAGTAGGAGCATGGACTGGAACTGATGGTACATATTGGGATAGTAAAGTTACAACAACTCTTAGTGGTAGTGATCTTAGCGTTTCAGGTTTATCCTTTGGTATGATAGAAGGATGGTGGGGAGAGCCCATTGTTGCTGGCGGAACCTTTACAATGAAAGTGATAGGAAATGGTAAATTTGAAATACCAAGACAATATATTTACACTACTACTTATAATGCATCAGAATTTAGATATGAAGTCGAAGGTACTGGTAAATGGACCAATTGTGGTGAAAAACCTACCATGGAACTTACTTATGATATTTATTATGAAGGCGATGCGGATGGTCTTGCTAAAACATATCCTAGTTATCTTGATGGTACAGGAGTTTTTAAACTTATTGTTTCATTATAAAATAGTAAATATCACTAATAAATAGTATTCTATTTAACTTTAAAAAAGTGGGATCTCAAATTTTGAGATCCCACTTTTTTAATCTATTGATCTTACTTTCTAAAATAAATGTATTCTTAATCTGACTATTAGAATAACGGAGTCATATAGTATAGGGTTATTTCGTAACCATATCTCAGCTTAGAGTCAAAAGTAAATTATTAATCTCTTTGTTTGTCTTTT
>CALOCL010000036.1:0-14813 GCA_942491855.1 uncultured Bacteroidales bacterium | reverse complement strand
ATTGCCCAGTCCGTCATCTTGTCTTCCCGGGTTTCCGTATCCGTAAATTAAAATTTTCATGAGGCAAATTTAAAAATAAAAGTATTTAAAGTGCACTAAAGTTTTAAGTGACTAAAGTGCCTAAATTCATTAAGGTTTAGCGTACTTCATCTAAACTACTCTAAGTACTCAAGGCACTTTAAGTACTTTAGACACTTCAATAAAAAAACAGGCCGCAAAATTTGCAACCTGCTTATCATGTCAACCTTCCACTGAAGTGGGGAATTACTAGGTTCTCTTTTTGTCGATCAAATTATTTTTCGAATCGTATAAATTAACCTCGAGTGGCATTTGGCCCATGGCGTGCGTAGCACAACTTAAACAAGGGTCGTATGCCCTGATCGCAACCTCACAAGCATTCATCATGGGTTCAGTAATTTCTTTCTGACCATTCATTTGTGCTTCGGCTACTTTCAGAACTGCAAGGTTCATAGGCTTGTTATTGTTTGTGGTTGAAACAATAAGGTTAGCCATTTCGATTTGATCGTTATCGTTAATTTTATAGTGATGGAATAAAGTTCCGCGAGGAGCTTCTATAAGTCCAACACCTTCTTTTTGTTTGGTTCCTTTAGTTACCAAGTCGCCTTTTAACAAGTCAGGATCGTTCAATAAATCTTTCATCATCTCGGCAGAGTGAAGTAGTTCAATTAAACGTGCCCAGTGCATATGCATCGACATGTTATTAGGTTTACCATGGGTATAGGCTCTGAATAATTCAAATTCTTTTTGAGCCAAAGGAGTTGGAATGAAGTCGATGGTATTCATACGTGCCAATGGCCCTACTCTGTACCAGCCTTCTTCTTTACCGTACTCAAGAAGGTAAGGGAATTTCATATAACTCCAGTCTTTCACTTCTTCTCCGATATACTTTAGGTAATCTTGATAATCTACATCATGAAGGATTTTCTTACCGTCTTTGTCAACAGCACGTAACACACCGTGATAAAGATCTAATGCGCCATCTTTACGAACCAAGCTTAAGTGGTTTGATGGGAAAGCAGCGAATGTATCAATTAATCCTGCATGCTCTTTATGATATCCTTTGAATAAATCGAGTGCCGCTATCGACCATTCGATCATTTTATCGATATTTAACGGATCAGCTCCCAATAAGAACTCATCGCGCTCAGCAATCGATAAATGTTTGTTAATACCACCAGGAATTGCACCAGTACCGTGAATTTTTTTACCGGCTGTTGCTCTAATTACTTCCTGACCGAATTTACGCATCATTACTCCCTGAACAGCTAGTTCTGGGAATTTCTGAGCTACACCGATGATATTTCTAATCGCTGGATCTGCATCAATTCCGAAAAGTAAATCGGGAGAAACAAGGTGAAAGAAATGTAATGCATGCGATTGGAACATTTGTCCGTAATGCATCAAACGTCGCATTTTATCACCGGTTGGAGTTAATCCATCACCGGTACCGGCACCAACGATTACATCGAGTGCTTTGGCTGCAGCCAAATGGTGACTAACCGGGCAAATACCGCAAAGGCGCTGTACCAAAACCGGGGCTTCCCAGTAAGGTCGACCCTGAACAAAACGTTCGAAGCCTCTAAATTCGACAATATGTAAACGACTCTGGGATACGTTACCTGCATCATCAAGATGGATGGTAACTTTACCATGGCCTTCGACTCTGGTTACAGGTTCTATAGTTATTTTTTTTGTCATGATTTTTCGCTTTTAATCAAATTTAACAACTTCGTAAGGTAATTTTAATGGATCGCCGGTAACAAGCGCAACCAAAGCTTCCCAAATTAAGTCAGCTCGTGGTGGGCAACCTGGCAAATGATAGTCAATCTTCACGATCTCGTGGCAAGGATAAACCCTGTCTAAAATCATTGGTAATTCTTCATCATTTGGAAGTATGCCTTCGGTATTGTTACCAACGGTTGGTCCGTTAAGATATGCTTCTGCTAAGCATTCTTTTACAGGAATACCATTACGTAAGGCTGGTAATCCGCCCATGATGGCACATTCTCCAACCGAAACTAAAATCTTACAATTTTTTCTGAAATCCTTAAGTACATGAACATTTTCACTGTTACAGCATCCACCCTCGATCAATCCAATATCACATTGCTTAGTAAAAGTTTTAATGTCATCAACAGGAGATTTATTAAATTCAACCAAATCGATAAGTGGAAGAATTCTTTCGTCGATGTCAAGTAATGACATGTGGCAACCAAAACATCCTGCTAAAGAAGTTGTTGCTATTATTGGTTTACTCATTATATTTAATTTTTAAAATTCTAAATAACACTAGTAATATCACTGCCTATAGGTTGCTTATCGTACTTACGAGTACCTATGGCTTCATCAAAACCTTTTTCTTTTCTGATTAAAGCGCCAACCGGACAAATGTCCATAATTTCCTGGGCTTGTTCATCAGTAAGATTTGCAGCACATTCTTTATCAATACTAATTTGTAATTTATGACCTCTGGATTTGAAAGCAAATAAATTTCTGCCTTTATCATCCTGGAATGATCGGATGCAACGTTTACATAAAATGCAACGGTTGCGGTCAATTAATATTTTTGAATTTGTTGCATCAATTTCTTTTTGAGGAAACTGATAAGGGAATCGAGGAACCATCATTTGGTAACGGTAAGCAATCGCTTGAAGTTCGCAATTTCCACTTTTTTCGCAAGAAGGACAGAAATGATTTCCTTCAACGAATAATGCTTCGATGATAGAAATTCTTAAGTCACGTAATTCTGCGGTATCATTTTCAACTTCCATACCTGCTGCAACCGGAGTAGTACAAGCTGTCATGGTTCGACCTGCAATTTTCACATTACAAACCCTACATGAACCCGCTTGTTTAATTCCTTTCACATGGCATAGAAATGGGATATAAACCCCATTGTCACGAGCTGCATCCAAAACATTTTGTCCCGGCTCTGCTAAGCACTCCTGACCATCGATGGTGAATTTTATTTTTTCGCTCATTGTTTTATATTTTATCTTTTCTACTTTAAAAATTATTAACGACCTTATAAATTTGGAACCCTATCTACGAATTCACAAGACTCGGCTACAGCTTTTTCCATATCAAAACTGGCCTCATAAGGTGTGTCTTCAATCAGGAGATTTTCATAAAGTTCTCTGAAATTCTCGATGGTTGTTAAAATTGGATTGGCGGCAGTTTGTCCTAAACCACAACGGTTAGCAACTTTACTCTTTTCGCCCCATTCAACAAGATTTTCTAAATCTTTCTTAACACCTTTTCCGTCAATAATTTTTTGTAATGTATTTCTCATTAAAACGGTGAATGATCTGCAAGGAACACAAGAACCGCAAGACTCATCGATAAAGAAATCGGTATAATTTAATACCACATCCTTAAGTAAGTTACGTTCTTTCCCGATGATCATGATAGCACCACCTGTTGGAATATCTTCAAAAGAAATGGTACGTTTGAAGTCTTTGGGTCCAATGCACACACCTGAAGGTCCACCGATTTGAACAGCCTGTACATTTTCAGCTCCGGCCATTTCAAGCAAATCTCTTACACGCATTCCCCATTCAATGGCATAAACACCTGCAAACTCACAATCGCCGGATACGCTAACCAATTTGGTTCCGTTACTTTCACGCGATCCCATTGATGAGAACCACTCAGCACCTTCGTTAATAATTTTAACAACAGAACAAAGTGTTTCAACATTGTTAACAACAGTTGGCTGCTGTAAATAACCTTTTTGTACCGGGAATGGTGGACGGTTACGAGGCTCGCCTCTTTTACCTTCAGCCGATTCGATCAATGCTGACTCTTCACCACAAACATAAGCTCCGGCTCCAAATTGAATTCGAACATCAAAATCGAATCCTGCTTTGCCGGCAATGTCTTTTCCTAATAGATTAGCTGCTCGCATTTCTGCCAATGCATTCTCTAAATATTTTTGTAAGTATCTGTATTCAGCTCTGAGGTACAAAATTCCTTCTTTTGCTTCGATAGCATAAGCAGCAACGGCCATACCTTCGAATAACAATTTTGGAGCCTCAGTTAAGATCACTCTTTCTTTAAATGTTCCTGGCTCACCTTCATCAGCATTACATAAAATGTAACGAGGACCTTCTGATTTTGTACAGAAATCCCACTTCAAACCAGTTGGGAAACCAGCTCCACCCCTACCACGCAAGTTTGAAGCTTTAACCTCTTCAATAACTTCTTTAGTAGATAAACCGCTAATCTTTTTTAATGAAGCTCCTTCTTCATAATCCGAGAAGATAACAGGACCAGTTTTTCTGATATTGTTAAAAACCATTGAATTAATTAGTTCCGAAGCATTTTGTCCGTCACCTTTCAAATCAATCATTTCACAAGCCTTAACGCCATCTTTCATTTTCTGAACGATTTCTTTAACCATCTCTGGAGTTAAGCTGGTAAAAATCACATCATTAATAATAGCAGCCGGCTCTTGATCACTCATACCAATACAAGCTGTACTATACAATCCGATTTTACCATCTGCAGAAACTTCGCCAAAAGAACATTCAGCCTCTTCTTCGAAGGCTTTAGCAACTTCAGCTCGTCCTTTCATGTTTGCGACTACACTATCATTTAAGTAAACAGCATACTCGCCAACAGGTTTCTGAGTAAAGAAGTGGTAAAAGCTTAATGTTTGCTCAACATCAACTTTCGACAAAACAGTCTCTTCTGCCACAACCTCAACAGCTTCTTCAGGTATAAAACCAAATTCGCTTTGAATATCAATTAAGATATCCATAAGCCTGGCTTTATCATTATTGTATTGGGCAATAATGTTTTTTACAGTAGTTCTCATAAATAAAAATTGTTTAATATACCTTATAAATTGTTCGCTTTACTATCTGTTAATTTATTAACAACGCAAAAGTAATTGATTTTTAACTACTAAAAAAGCATAAAGAGAATTTAGAAGAATTTTAAATAATTTACACTCATATCCAAATACTTAGATATAAAGATGTACCTCTTTAAAGATGAAAAGATTAGCGCATATGAATACATATTTAGCTGAATCACCTATAAAGGTTAATAACATATATTAATCGCTGAATAACTGAAACTTAGATTGTGAATAAATTATCAAAAGCAGCTACTCGCTTTTAACAAAATATGCCATCTCCTCGAGGGTTGTAATAATATCGAACTCTTTTAAATACACTGACTTAGGCAAATCGAGGTGAACTGAGGTGAAATTTAAAATACTTTTAATTCCTGAATTAATGAGAATTGAAGCAATGGATGTTGCAAATTCAGATGGTATTGCGATAACTCCTACAGTAATATTTTTTTCTTTAATGATGCTGCTTAAACGGGTAATGTCGTAACAAGTCACATCATTGAATTTTTTTCCGGTTTTTTGAGGGTCAATATCAAAAATCGCCTCAACCTTTAAATTGACATCTTCTCCTGAAACATAATTTAGGATGGCCTTCCCCAATCTTCCGGCGCCAATTATTGCAATATTTTCCGGTTCTTTGCTATCGATGGTTTCACCTATCAGGTCGTTAAGTTCATTAACGTTATAACCTTTACGATGGTTACCCGATGAACCAATTAACATTAAATCTCTTCTTACCTGAACCGGATTTAAATTAAGCAATCGCGCCAGATCATGCGAATAAATGTAAGGTTCGGCTATGTACTTGTATTTCACAAGCAGTCGGCGATATCTACTTAAACGTTGAACGGTTTTTTTAGGTAATTTCATCAATTAGCAATTTGTTATTCTACTGGCGAGTTGCCAATTAAAATCACTACAAATTTAGGAGTAAGTTTTGGTTTTCAAAGAATTTCATGTTAAATAAAAAGATTAATTTTGACCGATTCTCATTCTAACACTACTAAAATCATGCAGGAAAAAGTCCTGACAAATACCTATAAAATACATATCCAGGGCTTAGTTCAAGGCGTTGGATTCCGCCCATATATTTATCGAATCGCACATCGATTTCAGCTTTATGGCTGGGTCGAAAACCGCAACGATGGGGTGTTCATTAAAATTAATTCGACAACTGACATTTTTGATAATTTTATTGAAGCCATTAAAGTTGAGGCACCTGCTGCTTCAGCCATTTACAGCATCAATCATGAAATTATTTCTCCCGAATCCTTCAATTCTTTTGAAATCATTAAGAGTGAAAACAAATCGGATGAAATTACTGAAGTGAGCCCTGACATTGGAGTTTGTGATGAATGTCTGGCTGATTTAAAAACACAGGCTCATCGCATCGATTATCCCTTTATTAATTGCACCAATTGTGGTCCGCGTTTTACCATCATCAAAGATTTACCTTACGACCGCGAAAAGACCAGCATGTTACCTTTTGTGATGTGCGATCAATGCCGATCGGAGTACGTGGATGTTTTAGATAGAAGATTTCATGCACAACCAGTGGCTTGTATGCACTGTGGACCTGAATACGCTTTAAATTTTGATGATAAAACAATTGACAAATTTGATGAAATCCTTACTAAAGTTTCCGAATTACTGGAGGCTGGAAAAATTATTGCCATGAAAGGCTTGGGAGGCTATCATTTGGCTTGTGATGCGCAAAATGAAAATGCAGTTAAAGAACTAAGAAAAGCCAAAAACAGAGACGGCAAACCCTTTGCAGTCATGTTTAAAAACATTACTGAACTTAAAAGATTTACCGAATGTGATGAAACGGAGCAAGCCCTTTTATCATCCTGGCGAAATCCTATTTTACTGTTAAAGGATAAAAAGAAGCTGGCCCCAAGTGTTAGTGTTGGGTTTGAGACTACCGGCTCCATGCTTCCTTACATGCCATTCCATTATTTACTTTTCGAAAAACTGAATTTACCAGCCATTGTTTTAACCAGTGGAAATATTTCGGATGAGCCCATCATTATCGATAATAAAACTGCTATCAAAAAACTTGGGCTTATCTCCTCTGCTGTCTTAACTTACAATCGGGATATTCATAATCGAACGGATGATTCTGTTGCATTTGTGACTAATGACAAATCCAGACTCATTAGACGATCTCGGAGTTTTGCTCCCAGTCCTGTCAGGCTAAATTTTAATGCTGAAGGAATTTTTGCCGCAGGTGCCGAATTGGTTAATTGTTTTTGCATAGGCAAAGCAGATCAGGCCATTTTAAGTCAGCATATCGGAGATTTAAAAAATTTAGAAACACTGGAATTTTATACCGAGTCGATCGGGCGATTTCAAAGATTATTTAGAATGGAACCTACGATTGTGGTTCACGACCTCCACCCTGATTATTTATCTACGAAGTATGCGAAAGAATTGAATGTAAAAAAAATCGGAGTTCAGCATCATCATGCTCACATCGCATCTTGCATGGCCGAACATCAACTCAATGAGAAAGTGATTGGCGTAGCGTTGGATGGAGTTGGATTAGGTGATGATGGAAATATTTGGGGAGGTGAGTTTATGGTTTGCGATTTAGCCGACTACGAAAGGTTTTCTCATCTTGAATATGTTCAAATGCCAGGTGGAGACAAGGCAACCAAAAACCCGTGGCGAATGGCCGTTTCGTATTTGTACAAATTCTTTGGTCACAGCTTCCTCAAATTGAATCTGGAATTCCTGAAAGACATCCCATCTCACGAAATTGAGTTGGTAATTAGTATGTTGGAGAAGAACATTAATTGCCCGCTCACCTCAAGTACAGGCCGACTGTTTGACGCAGTAGCTGCCCTTACAAACATTTGTACAAAATCAACTTTTCATGCAGAAGCTCCCATGAGACTTGAAGCGACCTGCAATTCAACAAATACTGATTCTTATGATTTTGAAATTGGTACGGATATCAAACTGGATAAAATCATCAAAGGAATCGTGACGGATCTAAGTCTCAATCTAAATAAGGCTGAAATCGCCACAAAATTCCACCATACTATAATTAATCTTATTTTTGCAAATGCAAAGTTGATAAAACAATCGCACGGAATTAATAAGGTGGTTTTATCTGGTGGAAGTTTTCAAAACCGAATTATTTTGGAAAGAGTAGAACAATTATTAACCGGCAAAGGTTTTGAAGTTTATGCTCACGAAAATACACCGGCGAATGATGGAGGAATTGCACTGGGACAATTGGCCATCGCTGCTAAAAGAAGAGAATTAAATGATTAATGTTTAATGAATAATGATTATTGAAATTAGAACAATTACCTGCATTAATAAATAGTCATTAATCATTTTAAATTTGAAAAATATGTGTTTAAGTATACCCGCAAAAGTTGAAAGCATAGAAGGCGAAATGGCAGTAGTTTCGGTAGGTGGAACAAAATATGATGCCAGTTTGCAAATGCTTGACGACGTTCATATCGGCGACTACGTTTTATTGCATACCGGATTCGCCATCCAAAAAATAAGTGAAGAAGAAGCTCAGGACACCCTTAAAGTTTTCGAAGAATTTGAAGATTTAAACCAAAAACTTGATGAAGAAGAAAGAGAATCGGGCCAACGAATTACCTAAAAGTCACAGCTAAATCTACTAAACTTATTACCATGAAATATATCGACGAATATCGAGATAAGGAGCTTGTTTTAGAATTGATTGATCAAATCAAGAAAGTTTCAACAAAAAACATCACCCTGATGGAAGTTTGCGGTGGCCATACCATGTCCATCCAAAAATTTGGAATCCCAAGTTTACTTCCTGAAAATATCAAATTGGTTTCAGGTCCTGGTTGCCCTGTTTGTGTTTCAAGCAGAAAATATATTGACCAGTCGGTTGCTTACGCCAGACTTGATGATGTTATCGTAACCACTTACGGTGATTTAATTCGTATCCCTGGATCTACCACTTCATTGGATGAAGAAAAAGCAAAAGGTGCAGATGTAAGAATCGTTTATTCGGTGCTCGATGCATTAAAAATTGCGGAATCAAACCCTGACAAAAAAGTGGTCTTTTTAGGAATCGGTTTTGAAACTACGGCTCCCAGCAGTGCCGTTGGCGTTTTAAATGCGTATAAAGCCGGACTGAAGAATTTCTTTTTATTCAGCTCTCACAAAATCATGCCGCCTGCCATGGCTGCTTTGATTGACGAGGGTGTTAAAATTGACGGATACATCGCTCCAGGACATGTTAGTACCATTACGGGTTCTGGCATTTACAAAGACATTGCAGACATTTACAAATTGGGTTGTGTTATTTCAGGTTTCGAACCTGTTGATCTTTTACGCTCTGTTTTAATGCTCGTTAAACAACTTGAGAACAATGACCCCAAGGTTGAAATTGAATATAGTCGGGTAGTTAAACCTGAAGGCAATCTTAAAGCTCAACAAATGTTGGACGAAGTCTTCGAACTACAGGATGAATGGTGGAGAGGTCTTGGCGTGTTGCCGTTAAGTGGAATGAAGGTCCGCGACAAATATCGAGCATACGATGCTACCGAAATGATTCCGGTTGAAGTTGAACCAACCAAAGAAGACAAAGGTTGTATGTGCGGAGACATTTTAAAAGGCCTTAAAAACCCCAAAGATTGTAAATTATTTGCTAAGGCATGCACCCCCAGTGATCCTGTTGGGGCATGCATGGTTTCAAACGAAGGAGCTTGTAACGCCTACTACAGATTTAACAGAGATTAAAAATGAAAAATAAACAAATTTTGTTGGGCCATGGTAGTGGCGGAAGCTTATCTCACAATTTAATCAGTAATTTATTTGTTAAGTATTTCGACAATCCAATACTTCGACAGCAAACCGATTCAGCTTTACTAAAAGTGAATAGTTCACACATGGCTTTCACTACCGATTCTTATGTGGTTGATCCCATCTTTTTTCCGGGAGGAAATATCGGTAAAATTGCCATTGCCGGAACAGTTAACGATTTGGCTGTTAGTGGAGCTACACCCAAATTTATCAGTTGTGGATTCATCATTGAAGAAGGTTTTCTGCTTGAAGATTTAGAAACCATTGTTAAAAGCATGGCCGAAGAAGCCAAAAAAGCAAATGTGTTAATTGTTACTGGAGACACAAAGGTGGTTGACAAGGGCAAATGCGATAAAGTATTTATTAACACCGCCGGAATTGGGATGCTTGAAGAAAAACAATTAGAAATTAGCTCCGGCAAAAACATTAAAATTGGCGACAAAATAATTATAAACGGAAGTATTGCCGATCATGGCATGGCTATTTTAAGTGCGCGTAATGAATTGAATATTCGGGCTGCCATTGAATCGGATTGTGCTTGCTTAAATCACATGATTAAAGAAGTGGTAAAGAGTGGAGCTAAAATAAAATTTATGAGAGATGCAACCCGTGGCGGTGTTGCTACGGTTCTGACAGAGCTTACTGCAGGCAGTGAATACGGGCTTGAACTTGATGAAGCAAGCATGGTAGTTAATGAAACTGTTAGAGGGATGTGTGAAATTCTGGGATTTGATCCATTGTACGTTGCCAACGAAGGGAAAGTACTCATGGTTGTTGCCAGTGAAGATGCAAATCGGGTTATTGACATCCTTCGAACAAACGAGTTTGGGAAAGACGCTGCAGTTATAGGCGAAATCGTTGATCAACATCACGGTAAAGGATGGGTGACGACTTCAATAGGAGGTAAACGAATCATCAATATGCTGGCAGGTGAGCAATTGCCAAGAATTTGCTAAAACATTTTTAAACCTTTCAATTTGCAAAAAAGACAGCTTTCCGGTTGTCTTTTTTTCATTCTTCATGTTCACTTCATTTTCGGGAATTATCATTGCCAAAGAAAATCATAAATCGCAATATAAATTTAAAACTCGAAACAATGAAAAAAGGATTTAACAACAAAACAATTGTAATGACTTCAATTATACTTTTTGGATCGTTCACAATTTTTACGGCATGTAACAAATCAGATAATGAAACTTTTGACGACTTCAATCTGAAAAGCTTAGATGTTGCACTTGATGAATCTTTTGCTACTGAACTTTTTGATGAAGTAGTAGAAATCGGTGATGAAATAATGGATTTCAATCTTGGTTCTGAATTAAAATCTGCAGAAATGAATGGTCATCGTTTTATGCGAATGGGCCAATGTGCAGTTGTAACTAAAGTAATGACCAATGAATCAACGACCACAACTGTCGATTTTGGAACAGAAGGATGTACCGGTCAGGATGGTCGTTTGAGACAAGGTAAATTAATTATGGTTAAAACCGGTAATTATTTTGAAGGTGAGTCAACGATGACTTATACTTTTGAAAACTATTTTGTAAATGGAAATCAATTAACAGGTACTAAAACGGTGAATGGTTACATCAACGCTGAAGGCAATCGCCAAATGGATATGGTTGATAATGGCACTGTTATTTTAGCCGATGGAGCCGGCACCATTACGAGAACAGCACAACGTACTCGCGAAGTTATTGAAGGTTCAGATACACCTAACAAGCAAGATGATGTAATTAAAGTTACAGGTTCTGCAGCAGGCGTTTGTTCCACAGGTGACACATTTACCTCCCAAATTACCACACCATTAATCAGAGATAACAGAGAGATGTGTAGCCGATTCTACGTACAGGGAGTTGTTGAAATAGTGAAAGGTGACGGAACCGAAATAACCATTAATTATGGAGATGGTACCTGTGATAATTTAGCAGAGATCACTACAAACGGAGAAACAGAGATTGTTGAATTACAAGGACACAGAAAGAAATTCCACATATAGGGTTGTAGTTTGTTTGGAGGTCTGTTCAATCAATAAAAAAAATAGATTGTAACATGGTTCACTTTGGTTAGGTTGAATATAAATTCGGGAATTGAACAGCCTCCGGACACCACAATTTGATACAACTATTATTAAATAGTTGTATCTTTATTTAAAATTTAAAAGTCATGAAATTTGTTAAGTTTTTTCTTCTTAGCTTTTTTATCCTGATTGGAGGTTTAGCATTTAGTCAGCAAACGACTAAAAAAGCTACTGAAATACAGTCAAAGAAAACGACTGCCCAGCAAAACACCCAAAAGAAAAACGATATTAAGACGGTTCCAAAATCGAAACTGCAACAGTCGCAATTGAAGAAGATTAACCAAAACAAATCTAAGCTTCAAACTCAAAAATTAAAGAAAGCCATCCGAAGGAATAATATTAAGCGTAAACCCAATAGGAAATAAGATTGTGAAATTCCGACTATGCTAAAACATGCTAATAAAAACCTGACGATCTTCATCTTAACACTATGCATTACTGGCTTTACGAATGCCCAAATAAATGATTCAATTCCTGGAAACAATTTAACTAACGATAGTGTTGCGGAAGATATAGATTTCAATTTACTGATGCTGAGCCTTAGCTATACAAACAATAATATCAAGTACAAAAATCTGGATAACAGTATTAAGATTCCTGCATATTTAGCAGATATAAGTTTTTATCACCGTTCAGGCATTTGGGCCTCCATAAATTACACAAACTATTACGAAGCTGCCACTGCAACCTACGACACAGAACTTAAGCTGGGTTACCAAAAAACATTTTTTGATTTTATGGACCTGGATTTTAACTACGGTTATCACCATTTTAAAGGAGATGCTAATTACGAAGGAATTTCGTACAATCATTCTTTAAATGGATCATTGGGATTAAATTCGAAATATGTGAGTTTTAATGCCGATGTAAATTCCATGTACGGAATATCAAATAATTTTTTTACTGATTTTGGAATTTCATTAAACCTGGATATTGACGATCTCATTTTCAAAAACGATTTTCTGCTATTCAATCCGGGTGTTGCAACGTCCTTAGGTACCGATTATTGGATTTTTGAAGATTTCACTCCACTTCAGCAAAGAGGAAGAAAATATTATTTAACAAAACATGGCTATACCAGTGATACCTTTGAATATCAAAGCACCTCATTTTATGTACCCATCATTTACAGTTACAGCGATATATCCTTATCATTTAGTTGGTTTTATAATATTCCCTCCGCAAAACTAAAGGCAATAAACTGGGAGGATCAAAGCGGTTTCATGATTTCAATTATTTATACGCCAATTTTTTAATCATGAGAGTATTGATTGTAGAAGATGAAAAAGCACTTGCTGACGAAATTGAACAGTTTCTTACAAAAGAGCATTACCAATGTGACAAAGCTTATAACGGTTCAAAGGCTTCTGAATTGTTAGCTGAGAACCCCTACGATTTTGTTTTACTTGATATTGGGCTACCTGATTATTATGGACTGGATTTAATTAAAGAAGCCAAACTAAATAACATCGATGCCTATTTCATCGTCATTACTGCTAAAGGAGAATTGAACGATAAGCTCAAAGGCTTCGATTACGGGGCAGATGATTATTTACCCAAACCGTTTTCCTTACTCGAATTACACTCAAGAATTCAAGCCATTACCCGAAGAAAATTTGGGCAAACACAATCTGAAATTCAATTTGGAAAATTCTCGATCGATATCAACAAAAGAGTATTTTCGTATGATCAAAAAAATATTGATCTGACGAAAAAAGAATTCGATTTATTGAGCTACCTCATCCTGAACAAAGGCAGGATTTTGGATCGGATGCAACTGACAGAACACATTTGGGGAGGATTTTACGAAGATGATTTCGATTCAAATTATATCGATGTTCATATCAAAAATATTAGAAAAAAAATAGCACAATTCGACGATCAGAACTGGATTAAAACAGTCAGAGGTTTAGGTTATAAATTCGATGCATAAACATGTTATTTCCAAACACAAAACTCAAAACCCAACTTGCATTAATCAATGCTTTTTCTAAAATTATAATCATCATAATTGCCGCCATTGTGCTGCCAATGGCAGTAGCTAAAATCTCCATCAACGAGATGGATAAGCAGCTCATTAACAAATTGGATCAAGTATATTTACTTATCGAAGAATTAGGGATTTCAGAGTTTGTTGATATTGAAAATAACTCCTTGGGATATGGCAGCTATAACTTGTTAAAAGAGGAATATGTCTCGATCGAAATCAGTACTGATACCTTGCTCTATGAGTTCATTGAATCAACTCAGCGTATGGTCGACGATGAAATTATCGATTACCGCGTAATCAGTGCCAACTTTGAGTACGACAGTTATTTTTATTTACTTGAAATTGGAAAAAGTACTGAGGCAATCACGCTTTTCGAAAAAAACCTGAGAAACTACACCTTTGTATTTTTGATCCTGTTGCTTGCCCTGGCTGTTATCTTCGATCTATCGGTTACTCAGATTTTACTAAAACCCTTCGATTTAATTATCCAAAAACTTAAACTGATAAATCACCCCTCAAATTTTAACTACGCTAAAACCAAAACCACCACCTCGGATTTCAAGTACCTTGAAGAAAGCATTCATCACCTCATGTTACGGATAGAGGAGGTTTTTAACGAAGAGCGGGAGTATATCGGCAATATTTCACACGAAATTCTCACCCCCATTAGTGTGATTAAAAGTAAGCTTGAAAACTTTTCGGCCAACACCAATTTAAGTCATGAAGACACCATAAAAATTTACGAGACAAAAGTGACGCTGGGACGTTTAACAACGCTTGTTCGATCTTTATTGCTACTTTCACGTATCGAGAACAAAGAATACCTTAAGGATGAAGCACTAAATATCCACGAGGTCATTTCAAATGTAATTGATGAAATAAAAGAACGACTTGAAGTCAAAAAAATATTTTTAAAAAAGAAACTTTGTGAAGATGAATTTTCCTTTTCTGGAAACAGAGCCTTAATTCACATGATGATTTATAATTTATTGAATAATGCCATAAAATACACCGGAGAAGGTGGAACCATTCAGCTTTCATCAGAGCTTAAAACA
>CALOCL010000035.1:0-15776 GCA_942491855.1 uncultured Bacteroidales bacterium | reverse complement strand
CGGGCTGATATTTTAATTGCCGCAATTGGTGCTTGCGAATTTATTAAAGGGACATGGTAAAAGAAGGCGCAGTGGTGATTGATGTTGGAATGCATCGGGTTAAATCTAGTAAAACCAAATCAGGTTTCAAACTTAAAGGCGATGTTGCCTTCGATGAAGTTGCGAAAAAATGCAGCTACATCACGCCGGTTCCGGGCGGTGTCGGTCCAATGACCATTGTTTCTCTGATTCAAAATACACTTAGTGCTTACAAAAAAGAGTACTAAAAGTTCAAACTAAAATTACTGCATGAGCCATTCACTCGATGAGCAACTAAAAAGTGGAAGAATGCTTCCATTGATGGAAGAATTTTATACCATCCAAGGAGAAGGATACCATACGGGTAAACCTGCTTATTTTGTGCGCATTGGTGGTTGCGATGTGGGTTGTAGCTGGTGCGATACCAAGCGTTCGTGGAATGCCGAAATTCATCCTGCGGTTGCGGCAGATGAAATTATAGAAAGAGCAATTGCTACAGCAGGGAAAGCTGTTGTGGTAACAGGTGGCGAGCCTTCCATGTATGAGTTAGGTTACTTTACCGAGCAATTACACAAACATCAGATTTTAACTTTTATCGAAACTTCCGGAGCACACAAATTAACAGGAGAATGGGATTGGATTTGCTTGTCACCTAAACGTCAAATCCCTCCTAAAAAAGCGATATTTTCCAAAGTACATGAACTTAAAATGATAGTTCAGGAAGAGAAAGACATTGAATGGGCCGAAGAAAATGCAAGAAAAGTAGGAGAGGCGTGTGAATTGTACCTGCAACCCGAATGGAGTGTCTCCCTCAAAATTTTACCTGTCATAATTGAATACGCCAAGAACAATCCCAAGTGGAAAATTTCGTTACAAAGTCATAAGTACATGAAAATTCCATAAATTAGGCTATGCTTTTCGAAAAGATAAAATATCAATTTCTGTTGTTTACCCTCATCTTTTCTATTTTATCAAATTTTCTTTTTGGTCAGCATCAGGACCATAAAAAGGCGCTGTATTTTCAGGAATTATCAGTGATTCATTTCCGGCAGGGCGATACCACCACTGCTTTTGAATTTGCCCTGGAAGCTATTAAGAGGGATAGTTTGTTTGCTAATCCCTGGGTGATGTTAGGAAATATTTACGAACAAAAGCAACAGCATTTCGAAGCTATTCATGCTTATGCACGAGCCCTAGAACTCGATCCGGATGAATTCCCTGATTTATTTTATGTGGTATCTGAACTTGAATTTAAACAAAAAGATTTTATTAATGCGCGGATGCATGTTGAGAAATACCTGTCATTAGATCGGGCAAAAGGTAAAAAGAAAGTCTTGGCAATAGAACTGTTGCAGAAAATTAATTTCCGGGCATTGGCTTATGCCCAACCTGTAAAATATTTGCCCGAAAACTTAGGAGAAATGATTAACTCGGTTCACGATGAATACGTGAACTCATTGAGTACGGATGAAAAGTCAATGTACATTACTGTGAAGAAAAATTTGGGAACAGATATTCATGGGAGAATCAGTTATGCGGAAAATATTTGTCAAATTGATTTTGATGATTCAACATGGTCAACTCCGCATCTGTTAAGCATCGATGGTGAGTTTGGAT
Source organism: uncultured Bacteroidales bacterium (assembly GCA_942491855.1). Taxonomy (GTDB): domain Bacteria; phylum Bacteroidota; class Bacteroidia; order Bacteroidales. The sequence goes on along the minus strand of CALOCL010000035.1, from coordinate 14,141 downwards.
ATGCCTCAGGAGGCGCTTCAGTTTCGCCCAATAACCGTTATTTGTTCTTTACAAGCTGCAATCAAAAAGGAGGACAAGGGAGTTGTGATTTGTATTACGCATTAATTAGGGAAGGTGAATTGAGTAGTCCTAAAAATCTTGGATCAGTAGTAAATTCTGGTAGTTGGGATTCTCAACCAAGTTTTTCGAGTGATGGAAAAAGTTTGTTTTTTGCAAGTAAGCGTCCCGGAGGATACGGTGGTTCTGATATTTGGATTTCAGAACTGGATGAAAACGGAAGATTCCAAAAGCCTTTTAATGCCGGGGACAAGATAAACACTAAAGGCGATGAGATGGCACCACTCATTCATTACGATGCCAAAACCTTGTATTTTTCATCCAACGGCCATATCGGTATGGGTGGATTTGATTTATTTATTTCTAAAAGAGAATTGAATGGGAATTGGCAGTATCCGATAAACCTGGGTTACCCCTTGAACACAGAAGGAGATGAAATTAATTTAATCGTAGCACCTGATGGTACGTCTGCCTACATTTCATCGGATAAGGATATGGGTTATGGCGGATTTGATATTTACAGATTTGTGTTAAATGAGGATGTAAGACCCAATACAGTCAGCTATGTTAAAGGAATTGTCTTCGACCTTGAAACGGGTGAAAAGCTTAATGCAGAAGTTGAATTAAACCTGCTTGAAATGGGAGAGCAGTTTACCCGAACAGAATCTGATTTGGATGAAGGGTCATTTTTAGTGGCACTCCCTTCGGATGAATTGATTGGGTTGAATGTAAGTAAAACCGGCTATCTGTTTTATTCCGAACATTTCAATACACGCGAAACAGGAACAAAATCGAAACCGGTTGAGTTAAAAATTCCACTGAAAAAAATAAAATTGGGCAATGTCGAGGTGTTGAATAATATCTTTTTCGAAACTGACTCTTTTAGTTTAAAGGAGACCTCTTACCCCGAACTGGAAAAACTCGTCGATTTTCTACAAAAAAATCCATCACTTAGAATTGAGATTTCAGGTCATACAGATGATGTTGGTAGTTCGGCCTATAATCAGGAATTATCTGAAAGACGAGCGGAATCAGTAATTAATTTTCTTATCAAAAATGGAATTAATAGCAATCGGTTGCAGGTTAAAGGATATGGCATGGACTTTCCCGTAGAGTCAAATGAAAACCCAGAAGGACGTGCAAAGAATCGTCGTACTGAGTTGAAGGTATTAAATCTTGACTAAATTTTAATAAATAGGAAAAGCCAACCATTTCTTATCAAAAGTTAGTTCGGATAAGAATTAATTGGCTTTTGCCAGATCAAAAAAATATCAATTTAGAAATCAGAAGTATTAAATTGATCAACTTTCACATCACCACTTTTATTTAAAAGATGGAATACTTTCGTATGAAGTAGAAAGAAAATAAGTATTTAGAACATTAACCGTATAATTATTTCCACTAACAGTTATTTCAAATACTTTCCAAGTATCCCCGTTTCCAGAAAAAGTAGGTGGGTTAAATGTCTGAACTAAACCATCTGAATCGTATAATTCAACTTTTGCAGGTGAAGATTTAATTCCATTGCCAGCGGTAGCTTCGTATTTATCAGTGTAATTGTGAACCGAGAAACGGTAAACCCCATCAAAAAATCCTGAAATGGTTGTAGTTTCAGGGCCATAGCTGTATCGTTCATCCGTATCAAGGCTGACATATTGATTTGGGTTTTTATTTGAGAAATACATATGGAATCTGTTTCCGTTACCCTCCGGACCTGTTAAATGGCTGTCTAAGTCGGCAGGAGCCAATCCCCAGGTTAATACGATTCGTAATTCTCCAGCCTCAGGTGCATCAACTAAGGTGATTTTGTCGAGTGTGTTATTTCCAGATAAAATTGAGATTCCCGTGATAATTCGTTGGAAGTATCCATTAGAAACCACAAAGCAAATATAGTTACCTGAAACAGCATTGGTAAGCGTGAACTCACCATTGCTATTAGTAGTAACAATATAGTCCGCATTATTGTAATCTGTGGCACTTAAATTACGTGTAAAATAGAGGGTAGCATTTGCTAAACCTTCACCTGTTTGTGAGTTTACAATAAGGCCTGTGAGATTCGCATCACCTACTTCTTCTGGTTCATCATCTTTATCTTTTCCGCAGGAATAGAAATTTAAAGATAGTCCAATTACAAGTAATAGGCCTATCAATCCAAGTTTATCTTTCATAGCATTGTTTTTTAATGGTTAGTTATTGAGTTTTTATTTAATTTAAATAGATACCAATGGTTAATATTAGGTTTTCGTTGCTGTTATCATATCTGAATTCACCGAATAAGGTTTCAGTTCTGGCTCCAATACCAAATTCAAAATCAAAATGAGTATGAGTATCTGAAATGTTTGGTTCTCCAGTTTCTTTCATTTTTACCATCGCCAAACCATAATTTACTCCTCCAATTCCGTAAAGCATAAAATCCACTTCATCTAAAAAATAATAATTTAAGTCGGCTTGGATCAATGCGTAAGTTAATGTTTGTTCGATAGAATAGTTACTGAATGCACTGGAAACTGTGTATGGCATGAAGAGAGAAAAACCTCCGGTCAGAAACATTTCATCTGATATTTCGAATAAACCCCTGGCATGGGCACCGAAATTCATTTGGGCATTGCCTTCATCGTTATACTTTAATTTTGTCCCGGCAACGGCTCCAACTCCAAATTGTACTTGAGAAAATGAACTGCCTGCAATTAGGAGTACTACAATAATTAAGATCGTTTTTTTCATAATAGGTCGACTTGATTTAAATAAGTTAATAACGTAATTTCGAGTGCCAATGCACAAAGAATACATAAAGCTAAATCATGATTTCTTAAAATTATGAATAGATAAGTATTCGCAGGAATGCGCTTGATATTCGCTTTGGTTTATTGATTAAGCGTTATTCGTATCTGATTCGTTTTTTTAGAATGCAGAGAAGTCGATATGTGGATTATTTACATGTATAGAGATTCGAATGTATTTTATTGGTCATTAAAGAGAATTGAAGATTCTTAAAAGCTCTTCCTTTTTGCGCGTAGACACTGGAATTGTCACTGAATCTTTCAGAACTAAAACCCCTCCCGATCTTTTATCATATTTTTCAATATAGTCTACATTGATTAAATGTGATTGATGTGTTCTGATAAAACCATATGGTTCGAGTAATTCGGCAAACTCTTTGAGGGTACGCGAAACAACTAGATTTTTATCATTTTCAATGTAAAAGGTGGTGTAATTCCCATCCGAGTTACACCTGATGATATCTTTTACATCAATTAAGTAAATAGCTTCAGAGGTTTTTAAGGCAATCTTTTTTTGACTGGATTCCTGATTCTTCAAAAAGGCATCTGTCAAAATTTTTGTATTATCCTTTTTCAGACTATGCTTCGCTCTTTCAACAGCTTCAGTTAGTTCATCTGCATCAATTGGCTTTAGTAGGTAATCGATGGCGCTAAATTTGAAAGCACTTACCGCATATTCTTCGTAAGCTGTGATAAAAATAACTTTAAAGGGTATGTCATTTAATTGTTTTAATAAATCGAAACCTTTGCCATCGGATAAACAAATATCAAGAAATACCAGGTCAGGCATATCGTTTTCGATGGCACTCAATCCATCTGCAATACTTTCAGCCAATCTAATCTGATCCACATCAGGGCACTGGAGTTTTAACATTTCTGTTAATGCTATCCTTACATATTCTTCATCATCAATTATTAAGACTTTCATTCAATTCAAATTTTAATTCTAAATTCTAAAAAGTTTCGATTAACGGAATTCTAAAATTAACCTTCGTTCCTGAAGTGTTTGGTTTATTTTCTCCCAAATCAATGATCTCAAAAACATCATTCGCTGTTTTAATCTTGTTTAGTTTTTGAATCCTTTCAATTGTGGTAGAAATTCCCAATGATTTATGTTTGTTATTGTTGTAGTTTTGTTTGCGTTTTTTTGCTTCTTTAATTCCTATTCCATTGTCTTCTACACTTATTGCCAAAATGTTTTTAGCCTTTTTAAAGTTAATTAAAATCTGACCTTTCTCCTCTGACCTTTCCTTAAATCCATGTTCTATAGCATTTTCAATAAAGGGTTGCAATAACATGGGAGGAACAGATATAACAGAGGTGTCGATTGATTCATCGATGTTGATTTGATACTCAAAACGATCGGAAAAACGTAATTGCTGTAATTTTAAATAGTTTTTGATAAACATAATTTCGTCGCTCATCATGATGGTTTCTTCTCTTGAATGATAAAGGATAGAACGCATTAATGAGGCAAATTTTGAAAGATAACTAATGATTGTTTTTGTTTCTTTTTTATACACTAAACCTTGTAATGTTGCCAGACTATTAAAAATAAAATGAGGATTCATTTGAGTCCGGAGTAATCTTTGTTCTAATTGCAAGTTTCGTTTCTCTTTTTCTAAACTGCTTATTTTTAATCCTAAAATGGTAGAAACCACCATAAGCACCACTAAAACATTTAAAGTAATAAACCACCATGTTTTCCAAAAGGGAGGTTTAATAATGAGTGTTAAATAAATTCCATCATCGTTCCAAATGCCTTCGTTATTTGAGGCAGAAATTTGTAACTCATAACGTCCTGAAACGATGTTTGTAAAAGATATCCTGTGTTCTGAACCCAGGTCAATCCAATCATCGAAAGAGCCGATTAACCGGTAGCGATAGTTGTTTTTTTGTGACTCTGTAAAATCCAAAGATGAGAATTCAACAGAAAAGAATTTTGTGGATGGTAGAATTGTTACTGTATTGCCGGATGCTAGTTCGGTGGTGATTAGGTCGTTTTGTCTAGAAAAAGAAGTGAAGGCAATTTTAGGAATTAAATCGTTTGTCCTTATGTTGCTGGGATCGATAAGGGTTATCCCATTATTTCCACCAAACATAAGCAGTCCTGATTCAAGTTTACAATTGGCCTTATTAAAAGTATTATCCTGTAATCCGTCGAGTTTGTCAAAATTCCGTACTACCTTTTCAGTTTTTAAGTTAAACTGAGAAATTCCGTTGGCAGTACTAATCCACAGCTGCTCATTTTTATCCTCAAGTATTGCCATGATGGTTTGGTGAGGGAGGCCATCACTTACTGAAAAATTTTTGACTTTTTCATCCAGACCAACAAACTTATTTAAACCCTTGTTTCCACCAACCCATACATTTCCTTTGCTGTCCTGAAATATGGCATTTACAGCCTCACTTCTGAAACCAGTTGGGTCGTCGAGATCACCAAAATAATTTTTGATGGTTCCATTTCTAAGCATAATATTCAAACCCTGGTCAGAGGTTCCAATCCAGGCATTTCCTGCCATATCCTCAAAGAGGGTATTTGTTAAAGTTGAACTCAAACCATATTTTCCTTTTTCTCGTAGATGGGTAATTTTATTATTTTTTGGATTAAAAATCCGTGCACCGGCTTCTGTTCCTAACCATAAATTACCCGATTCATCTTCTGTAATGCATTGAACATTTCCATTTAGGATTCTTTCAATTTCACCTGTCGAATCCTTCACCCAGTTGACGGATGAGTTGGTCAAATTTAATTTCCCAATACCGATATCTGAACCGAACCAAACATCATTGTTATTATCTCTAAAAAAAGTATTTACAAAATATGAAGGATGTTTTTTGTTAAAACTGTCGCTGAAAAAAGTTAGAATTTTATTCTCTTCAATATCATAAGTGTATGCTCCGGAATTTGTTCCCAAGATGATTTTCTGATCATTAATTAACAAGGCACACCCTATGATCAGGTTCTCATAATTACTCTTCAAATGATATTTGTTCTTAATTTCAAAGGTTTTTAAACAACGTTGTTGAATGAAATCGCGATAGATCAGCAGCAAGTTTTCTTCGGAGCGCAATGCGGCAACAGGTACTTCGGGTAATGCCAGTGAATGATTTAATAATTCTCTTTTTTGTAAATCGTAAAAATTTATTCCTTTGCGATTGATGATGCATAAGGTATCGATAGAAATTTTAGAAAGTGAAAGGATATGATCATCTAAAAGAATTGGATTTTTCTTTTGCGTGATTGTTTGGAAAGTTTCATTTTTTAAATTCTTAATAATTAAACCTTTATCCGAAGCAAAGAAAAGAAATTCATCCTGAAAAGAAACCATTGAATAAATGTGTTTGAATGACGTGTCAATTAAAAACTTACGATCTCCAAAGGGTAAAACTAAATGAGAACTGCCTAAATTTTTAATTGTTCGGTAATAGGATGTGAAATTTTGTGTGGTAATATCGTAAGCATACAAACGTGAAGTTTCAGATCCAAAATAAATTTTATTGTTTATGAAGTGAATAGATTTAATGCTTCGGTTTTGAGGTCGACTACCATTTAAGAAGTGGAGGGATGTGAATTTTTCTGTTTGCCTATTAAATTCAAGAAGCCCAACAGCTCCCCAGAATCCACAAAAAAACTGATCATTTCCTAATTCAATAAAATCACTATACCAATCATTTTTGAGTGTGTTGCGATCGTAGGCATAATGTGTGAATTTGTGAGTTTCAGGGTTTAATTTATTAAAGCCAACACCAGCCCACAAGCCAACCCAAATTTGATCTTTTTTGTCTAAATATAAGGAAGAGACCCTGTTCGATGAAATTCCATTTTTTAGATCACCACTAGATTTAAAATGATTAATTTCATTTGTTTTTAAATCAAGTTTATTTAATCCGTTACTCTCAGTTCCAATCCAAACAATCCCATTGCGATCTTGTAGGATAGAACTGATGTTGTTCCCGGATAGAGAGTTAGGTTGATTACTAATGTGGCGGTAATTTCCGAATTTGTATTTTTTCGGAACATATTTTGAAATCCCATTTTTAGTTCCGATCCAAACAATTCCTGTTCTGTCTTCGTATAATTTATTGATTTGATTATCAATAATTGAAAACGGATTATCCTGATTTTTGCGATAATTGATGAATGAATTATTTTCTTTTCTTACCAATCCTCTTGCTGAACCAAACCAAACGATTCCGTTACTATCTTCAATGATTGAATAGGTTGAGCTTCTGAAAATCTTTTTGAAAAATAAAGATTCCCTGTTCATGAGATAGACGCCATCGGTTGAGGATACATAAAAATTACCATCAGTATCTTCAAAATAACAGGCTACATCATTTTCGCGTTTTTTATCGGGATCGTTTGAGTTTGCGAATGTGTATGTGAATTCTTCTTCCTCCCGGTCAAATTTCATGATAGGAATTCCGCGGCCTCCAATCCAAAAATTATGATCTAAGTCTTCATAAATTGAATGGTACCTGTAGTAAGGTTGGTGAGGAGTTTCGTGTTTATACTTTTTAAGCTCATAGGTATTAAGATCAAGTTTGTGCATAACACCACCTGCTGTTTCTATCCATAAATTGTATTGTTTGTCAGCGTACAAATCCTTTATGTGGTTGTCGTTTAACGAAAGCTTTCCAACACCTTTATAAAATGATTGAAAGGATGTTGTTGTTCGATTAAATAAATTCAATCCATTCTCTGTTCCAATCCAGAGGTTTCCGAAACCATCAATTTCAAGACAAGTAATAAAATTATTCGAAATACTGGAAGAGTCATCGGAATTATGTTGATGCTTAACAAATCCGTACCCATCATATCGGCATAGACCATTGTCGGTGGCAAACCACATAAACCCGACTGTATCCTGAATGATGTCAAGAACATTGTTCCCGGCCAGTCCATCTTTCAGACTTAAGGATTCGAATTTTGTGAAGTAATCTTCCTTGATAGGATATAAATCAATGTCAGCCCAAACGGTACCTGTGAAAAATAAAATAAAAATGAGGATGGTAGTAATTCTCATATTAGTCAAATAGGTACACTAAATTTATGAAAATAATTCTGAATTATTGTCATTGTTTAAAACAATGTAGTGAGTCTAATTTACTTCACCCAAAATGATTGAAGTTGAGTTGTTATGATTTCATACTAAAAAGAAAGTATTTAATTTTTCAACAATATGTTTTTGCAATATGAAAATTTAATATATTTATATTCCCTAGATATCAAATGAGGATTAATTAGAATACTCATTTAATACATCAACTAATTTTTTTATTAATCTTAAACTTACAATTATGAAGAATCTGTTAAAAGTTTTATTGTTTGTAATGATACTATGTGTGATTACTGAAGCTAATGCTCAAACAAAAGTAGGTGGCGGTGTGTTCTATGCAAGTAAGCTCGAAAATGTTGGTATAAGTGTAAATGGAAATTATTTCTTCAGCGATAATTTTAGTGCTGCCCCTTCCTTTACATACTTTTTTGAGAAAGATAATTTAAACTGGTCAATGCTTGATTTAGATGTTAATTATCATTTTGCGGAACTAGATTTTGCAACCGTATATGGAGTAGGCGGATTAAATGTTACTTTCGTGGAAGTGCTGGGATATACCGGTTCAAATACGGGTTTGAATTTAGGACTTGGATTGGCAATGCCGTTAAGTGATGCAATGACCCTTTGCCCTGAAATTAAATACACCTTAGGCGATGGTGATTTTTTCCGGATAGGATTGAAATTACTGTTTGAAATTTAGAAAGAATAAAAAAGGGAAGAGTTAATCTTCCCTTTTTTATTGACTGATTATTTTTATCATAATTTGATTAAACTAAATGAAAAATTTCCTTCCTGAGGTTGTTTAGCTTTTCATTGTTAAATAAACGTTAAATTTAATTCTGTGGTCGAAAACGGAATTTCAGATTGTATTTTTGTGTTCATAAAATAATTACGTAATGAAATACTTCATTGTTCTACTGTTTAGTGTAATCATGCTTCAATCGTGTGTTCCGAAGGAATCGGAGGAAGAGCCTAAGAAAATTAAAATTATAGATTTTGATCAATTGGAACCTCGCTTGCAATTAGAAAATGATACAATCTACATTGTTAATTTCTGGGCTACCTGGTGTACGCCATGTGTGAATGAATTACCCGATTTCGAGAAATTAGCGATGGAATACAAAAATGAAAAAGTTAAATTCTTACTGGTAAGTATGGACTTTCCTCAACAATTGGAAACCAAGGTTATTCCTTTTATGAAAGAACATGATTTAAAATCAGAGGTTGTACTACTTTTCGATACCAATGCTAATGTTTGGATTAATAAGGTTTCACAGAGGTGGTCAGGTTCTATTCCTGCAACCGTAGTTTACACTAAAGGTTTTAGAAAGTTTCATGAGGGTAGTTATTCTTATGAAGAGTTAAAATCAATAATTGAATCACAAAAATAAAAATAGTTATGAAAAAAATAATGATGTTCATTTTTACCTTGATGCTAAGTACAGCTTTGCATGCAGGAGGTTTGAAAATAGGAGATAAGGCCATTAATTTTACCTTAAAAGATGTGGAAGGGAAGATGGTTTCTTTGAATGATTTTAAGGATGCCAAAGGGGTTGTTTTAACCTTTACTTGTAATACATGTCCCTACGCAATTGCCTATCAGGATCGACTGATAGCGATTGAAAAAAAATATAAAGAATTGGGTTATCCGGTAGTAGCTGTCAATCCGAACGATCCTGAAGTTCAACCCGGTGACTCACCAGAGGCCATGCATGAGCGTGCACATGAAAAAGGGTTTACCTTCCCTTACTTATTTGATGATGGGCAAAAGGTGTATCCCCAATACGGTGCGACCCGAACACCACATATCTATTTACTAGAGAGCAAGGGCGGTGAATTTATTGTAAGGTATATCGGGGCTATTGACGATAATTACGCTGATGCAAATGCTGTGAAAGAAACTTATCTTGTGGATGCGATTGAGGCTTTAATTTCAGGTAACTCCCCTGAAACTGCAGAAACTAAAGCCATTGGATGTAGTATCAAGACTAAGTAATAATTAAGTTAATAATAAGTAGGCTCTTCAAGTTTTTTGAAGGGCCTTTTTTTTAATCAATTGGAATTATTCTATATAAATGGTTTTGATTAATATCATACTTTTTGAATAGCTTTTTTGATAATTTTGCCGAAAATCTAAGAATACTAAACATACTAGAATGCCACACAAAACCTACTGGGAAGAGAAAGGGATGCTGATTGATTGGTCCGGTGTGATTGACTCAACAGAAGTTTTAAAATCAAATGGAGCCATTTATGGAGACAAAAGATTTGATGAAATTCGATACCAAATAAATGATTTTCTAAAGGCTGAATTTGCTAATTTTAGTGATAAAGAAATTCAAATTATTGCCACCCTTGAGCTGCAAGCCAGCGATTGGAACAAGCATATGAAAGTGGTTCATGTGACAACAGACCCGAATTTGATTGCGGATATCAGAATTTATGAAAAAAGAATGGAGGCATCGGGTTGGCAATTTCTTATTTGTGATACACTTGACGAAGCCCGCAAATGGGTTGAAGTTTAGGCATAGGCCATGAATAGGTAGTAAAAGTTATTTGGAGTTATTGTATGCCTCAAGTACAAGTTCTGCCTTTTCCATATCCTCACTCGAAATTATGATTCTAACGGGATTAGCACCGCCAGCCGAGGCTTGCCAAGGAACGAGTGTTCCAACAAATTCATCTTGTAAATAGGCTTGAATTTCCGCATTGCTTAGTAAGCTTTTTACTAGCTCTGCTTCCATTAATGGTCCAGCGAAAATTTCAATGGCTTTTACTTTGTCGGGATTCTTCATTTTGTTCATTTTGTAACATTTCTTATTCAAGAAAGGCTATGATTAATATTGTAAAGTTCACTCTTTTCAGTGATCGACTCCATCCAATCTTCTATTTATTTTTATAATTAAATTTATGATGCGTCCTATGAAAACCCTTTTCCCAAAAAACTCAAATCCTATTTTTTACAAATTACAAAATAACCATTTTCGTTCTGGTAGTCAATTTGACTAAATCCGGCAAGTTGCAAATGACGAAGCACCTCCTCAATTTTATACATGTTAAAAATGCCTTCTTTGCTCAGCCCTTGTTGTATCAACTGACTTGGATGATCCATGTAAAAAGAAAAAACCCCATGGTCTCTTAGTCCATTTCTGATTTTAGCAAAAGGTGGTTCAAGCTCATTCCAAAAATAAACGACATTCAAGCAGAAAATTTTATCATAGCTGTTTGGATCTAATTCAAAATCTAAAAAATCTCCATAAACCAAATTCGCATCTCCATTTTCAATATGTAGTTTATTTCGTTTTAAAGCCAGTGTGTGCATGGTTTTTGAGAAATCGATACCAGAAACCTTACATCTGTTTTTAGCTAAAATTTTACTGATGCCGACCCCATGCCCGTAACCAATCTCGAATATGGTATCATCGTCTTTAATATTCATTTTACGCAAAAGATCATCGTAAATTTTGTTGTTCATTTTACGCATCGCAACAGAAATAATTTTTCCTAAAAATCCTTTAGGTTGCCTGAATTGTTGCTGTAAAAAATTAAACATTTCTGAGAGATATTTTAACCTCGAAATTTATGAGATGATATTTGAATTATGCAGCTAAAGAAATTAGAAGCGCATTTTTAGAATTGGTTAGATGAGATTTCTGAATGAAATTAGCATGGTTACAACTCCAAACCATTAATTAAATAGATCAGATCGTTAGGCTTAAAGGGTTTTGCCAAATACTCATTCATGCCGGCGCCCAAGCACATGCTTCGATCTCGCTCCATCACATAAGCTGTAATGGCAATTATTTTAGTCTGTTCTTTTATTTTTTTGCTCATTTCAATTTTTCGAATCTCCTTAGTGGCTTCAATACCATCCATTACCGGCATCTGAATGTCCATTAAAACCAAATCGAATTTTTTCTTTTTAAATAAATCAACGGCTACTTTCCCGTTTTCAGCAATCTCAATTTTATGTCCTTCTTTACGTAAAGTGGCGATGGCAAATTTCTGATTCAATAAATTATCCTCAACCAAAAGAATATTTAAAGGCTTAAGTTCTTTTTCTTTTACAGGTTGATCCTTTTGAATTAAATCAGGAATTTCCTTGTTTCGTCTTATCTTGGCTGTGAACCAAAAAGTTGACCCTTTACCTTCTTCACTATCTACGCCGATATTGCCACCCATCAATGAAGTTAGGTTTTTAGCAATTGCCAAGCCTAATCCGGTACCGCCATATTTTCGTGTCGTGGTAGAATCAATTTGAGAAAACGCTTTAAACAGTTTTTCCTGTCCTTGCTTGGAAATTCCTATCCCGGTGTCAACCACACTAAATTTCATTTCGCAATAATCTGCTTCAATTTTATGTGTTTCAATTTTAATGGTTACACTGCCTTCTTTTGTGTACTTAATGGCATTGTTTGTGAGGTTTATTAAAATCTGTTTAAGTCGACTTTGATCACCGATATAGGCATTCGGAATCCCATTTTCAAAACTGGTGTATAGTTTGATGCCTTTACCTTTAGCTTTTATTTCAAGTAAATCCAAAACGGCTTTAACTTCGTCGGTTAAGTTAAATTTGTTTTCTTCCAGTATTAACTGCCCAGCCTCAATCTTCGATAAATCAAGAATATCATCGATGATGGTTAATAAATTGTTTCCTGAAAGATTAATGATGTCGAGGAATTCTTGTTGTTCATCGGTAAGGTTGGTTTGTTTAAGTACATTGTACATTCCTATGATTCCGTTCATAGGGGTCCTGATTTCGTGACTGATATTAGCCAAAAACATCGACTTCAGTTGATTTGAAGCATCTGACTTTTCCTGATATTCCTTTAGTTCAGTCTCAAGTAGATTGATGTGTTTCTTCAGCTTTTCAATTTCTTTTTTTAAACTTTCATTTGTTTTATCCATAAATAAAATGGCGTTATCTTATTTCTTATCAGTAATTCCGATATGTTTAAAAATGATGTTGATTAATTCATTTTTGTTAACTGGTTTTGCGATATAGTTGTCAAATCCCGAATCCAACAACTTTTCTCTATCTCCAGCCATCGCATAAGCTGTTTGAGCGATAAAAGGTACGAATTTATATTCTTTCCACCTTAGTTTTACTTCATGCATTAATTTAATGCCATCCCAAGGAGCCGGTAAATTTATGTCGAAAAGCATAACGTCAAAGATGGTGCCATTTTGGTATGCTCTTTCAATGATGCTTAGTGTTTCCTCACCGTCAACGGCTAAAGAATTATTCCCGATTTTATCCAGCATTTTGCTTAACACCAGTCTGTTCATTCGGTCATCTTCAACAATGAAGATATTTATTTTTTCGTCAAATGGTTCATTTTTTACTACAGTTTCTTTCTTGACCTTAAGTTCAGTTTCAACCAGTTCCTCCTTAATCTGAACAGATGTTGTACTGGTTTTTAATAGGATTTTAACCGTTGTTCCAATCCCTTTTTTCGATTCAACAATAATGTCACCTTTCATTAAATTAATCAAGCGCTTTGCCAGAGGTAATCCCAATCCAGCCCCTTGGTAGTTTCTTGAATAACCTAAGCTCTCTTGCCTGAATGCTTCAAATACATGATTTAAGTAAGATTCATCTATGCCAATCCCTGTATCCTTTACCGAAATGATCACCAGGTTTTGTTCAGCACTGTAATCTGTAATAACGTTAATAAATCCTTTATTGGTATACTTTACAGCATTATCGATGATGTCACTGATGATTTTTGTGAGATTTTGTTCATCTGCAAGGATATCCGGAATCTCATTATATTTTGTATTAAACTTAATTTTTTTCTCATTGGCTTTAAATTTATAAAGGCTGGCTACACTCTCAATAATTTCGTTTGAATTGCATGGGGTAAGTTTCATCTCCATGTCGTTGGCCTCAATACGACTAATGTCGATAATGTTATTCAGAAGGTGCAGTAGTCGATCACCACTTTGTTGAATTCCACTGGCAAACTCAAACAATTCCTGATTTTCCATAATCGAGAGTTCTGTCACCAACAAATTTGAAAATCCGATAATTCCGTTTAAGGGAGTTCGAATTTCATGACTCATGTTCGAAAGAAATGCATTCTTTAAATAGTTGGCGTCTTCTGCATTTTTAAGTGCTTTTTTTAGTTCCAAATCTATTTCCAATCGTTTGTTGAGTTCTTCCTGTATGTCTTTCGTCCGGGAAGCAACTTCTGATTCCAGCTTTTCATCAAATTCAGTCAATGATTTTTGAAGAAAT
>CALOCL010000034.1:0-85618 GCA_942491855.1 uncultured Bacteroidales bacterium | reverse complement strand
CAGAGTTAGTTTAAATCATTTCATTTTTCCATTAGCACATCTTCAAATTTCCAAATTAATTTTTCTATCTTTATTCCTGAAATTCTTCCTGCCCTCAGATTGTAAAGTTGAATAAGAATTTCAAACTCCCCATAAATTGGAATTTTAATTTGATTTTAATTAATCGAAGAAATATAAAAGTTAACAAAAAACTGCACTTTATTTCCCTGTACGGGTGGATAAAGTCCATAAAGGTGCACATATAAATTAGTTACCATTAATTGTTAAAAATGACACAACAACATAAAATATTACTTTGGATTATCATCTTTATCTTTCCAATTTTATCATTTGGACAAGTAGAAAGTGATTATGAAAAAGAAGAGATTAAAGTGATAAATCAGTTTTTCTACAAATTAATTGATGCTGAAAGACTAAGTTCATTTAACAAATCTGACAGCTCGCTTGTTATTTACGTTCAAACTAGACTAAGTTGTAATCTAGACAAAGCTTTTAAAAATGAATACAAACCCAATAAACTCTTACGAAAACTTGAAAATAACAAATTAGGCTCTCGTAGAATTGACCAAACAAAAATTGAAAATTTTGATAAAATTAAACTCGTATTTGAAAATAAGGCAGAATTCAATTTGGAAAAATATGAATCAGACAAAGTTATTGGAACACTAACTATTTCTAGAATTAGCTTTAATGAATCAATGACAGTTGGATACTTTTATTATGATGTTTATTGCGGAATGGATTGTGGCTGGAGTGATTTAATCAAAATCGAAAAGAAAAATGGAAAATGGATTATCGTGAAATATTTGGCTTCATGGATATCCTAAAAAAACAACTAATGGTAACAACGGCTCATAGTGCATGTCGCTTAGTCGGTCAATAAACATCACGGTTGTCGTGTTGGTTCCTGTCCCTCGGGGGACAGGAAAGCGTGCCGCAAAATGCGCCACGCACCATAGCCAAACCGTTAGCGGTTATTAGGTACGTTAAACAAACATCGTTTACAGAGTTAAAGAAACATCGTTTACACTTTTTGAGTAGTAATTTGAAACCAAAATTCAAATTACCATGCCTTGGAAAGAGACAACGAAAATGGAACAAAAAATTGAATTTATTTGTGAGTGGCGAACTGGAAAATACACCATTATGGAATTATGTAGAAGTTTTGAAATAAGCAGACCTACAGCCTACAAAATCATTCATCGGTTTGAAAAAAATGGTTATGATGGCTTATTAGAGCATTCCAAAACGCCAAGAAACCATCCAAAAGAAACAGATCAAAAAGTAGTTAATGGCATCCTTGAATTAAAAGAAAAACATCGTCTTTGGGGTGCAAAGAAAATCAGAAAATTGTTGTTTAACGATTTTTCACCTGATTTAATTCCTTCTGTGGTAACTGTACATAATATTCTTAAAAAACACGGTTTAGTTAGTCCTCAAAAACGTCTTCGTAGAGTCAAGCCTATTCATCCAATTTTTGACCCTAAAGCCTGTAATGAAGTATGGAGTGCAGATTATAAAGGGAAGTTTTTGATGGGCAATAAAAAGTACTGTCATCCATTAACCATAGCCGACTCAAAAAGCCGGTTTGTGTTCACTGCTAAAGGACATTACAAAGAAAACTTACAATCAGCAAAGGCTGAATTCACAAGGGTTTTCAGGAAATACGGCATCCCAAAGCAAATACACACAGACAATGGGAGTCCGTTTGGATCTGTGGCCGCCATACAGCGTTTTACCAGACTATCCTATTGGTTTATTGAACTGGGAATTATGCCGGTTTTTTCAGATCCGGCACACCCGGAACAAAATGGAAGACATGAACGCATGCATCGTGATTTAAAGGCAGCATGTGCAAAACCCTCGGCATATGATTTAAAGTCACAGCAAAGACGATTAAACCGTTTTGTAAAGGAATATAATCATGTAAGACCACATGAAGCTTTGGCGATGGAAACACCTGCTTCAGTGCATAGTTTCTCGACCAGGCCTTTTCCGGAAAAAACACCTAATTTTGATTATGACTCTGAAATGAAGGTACTGAAAGTAACCAAAAATGGTTCGATGAGATGGGGTGCATATAACTGGGTCTATTTATCCGCTTCTTTACAAGGAAAACATGTTGGTGCATTGGATATAGGTAATGGCATTTGGAGAGTATTTTACAGAAATGTATTTTTAGGATACTTTAATGAAAATGAATTAAGAACTAAAGAAAAATCAGTGAGGTTAGAAACTAATTTAGTGTAAACTCTAATCTTTAACTTGTGTAAACAATGTATCTTAACGAACATACAAAAGACATATGACTACACAGGAAAAAATTGAAAAACTGAGAGAGTTCAAAAATGAAAAGGAATTCAGAGAATTTCTTATTGACTTTTTAAAGAATAGTGGTTTTACTAATGTTATGCACACTCATAGATATGGTAGTCCCGAACAAGGCAAAGACATAATTGCTAAATATCCACATTCATTGGAAGGTGGCGATTGGTATGCATTTGTAATTAAGCTAGGTAGAATTAGCGGAGGAACAAATGAAATTGAAACAATAAAAAATCAAATAAAACAATCATTTGAATATCCCTATGTTGGAATCGATGGAAAAAGGCAGAGTATAAATAAGGTTAAAGTAGTAACAAATGACAATTTCACTGGTGGTGCTCAATCCCAATTGTCACAGAGCCCAGAGCTTAATTTATATAATAACTTTAATTTTTGGTGGAATGAAAATTTAATTGAATTGATTGACAAGAACTATCCAGATTTTTGGTTACCTGGTGATGCATTTGCAAAAGAGTATTCAAAATCTTTCATTCAGAAACTCCAAGCTGAGATCGAAATAAGAGATTTAACTGTAAGAAAAATTGATGACAAAAAAATTCAGAAACTCTTGGATATTTTCATAGAACCCAAGTTAACAACATCAGAACTGGAAGAGGACAAAAAAACTAAAGAAAAGAATGTTAAACAAAGGAAGTTTAATCTAAAGGGGTTAAATTCAGTTGATGAAAATATTCTTTTCTCAGGAGAGCAAGGCTCAGGAAAAACAAAAATCTTAAACACTTTGGCCTGTCAGTTAGGTTCAGTTGAACTTATTTCCAAAAACAAAACTATACCAGTATGCATAAAAGCACCTGATTTCAAACAAAACAACTACGAAATTGGTCACACTTTAGCACAAGAAATAAAAAAATATTCAGGGCATTTTTATAAGGATAATATTCTGAATAAACTAAAACCAATCATTTTTATTGACAACCTTGATTTATTAAAAAAAGACGAAAAAGAAAAACTAATTGAGAATCTTAAATTGTATTGTTCTGATAATAAAACCCACTATGTGCTGACTTACCGGAAAAACGAATTTGAATATGATAAAGATATCAAGACCATAAGGATACATAATTTTGATATAAAGCAAATAGAATCCTTTATCACAAAATTCTTTGAGGAATCAGAACGAGGTAAAAAGTTTATTAAAATTCTCAAAGAAAGCGATATACTATCAAAACTCCCAACTACTCCTTTAACCATTACTCTTATATCACTTTTATACGATGAAAATAATTTTGAAATACCAGCCACTTTAAGTGATATATATTCTGACTTTACCTCAATACTTCTCGGAAAACTTGAGGTTAGAAACAAAACAGAACTTTTAGTTTTTAATATCAAAAGAAGGCTTTTTACAGCAATTTCCCTAAAAATGTTGGATGAAAAACAATTTCAATTTCCATACAACGACTTTAAAACATTTATTAATGAATTTCTTGAAGATCGTGGCTATCAAGCACAAACTGATAATGAAGTCAATGATTTAATTGATAAATCAGGATTATTATTTAAAGATGATAATAATAACGTAGGATTCAAACAACAAGCATTTGTGGAGTTTTTTGCTTCCTTAGAAATTTATCATCATTGTAGAAACACACACTATATCAAACTTGTTGAACAATTTAATGATGTCACTTGGCAAAACACTGCTATTTTCTATGCTGGACATTCTAAGGAACTTAATGGGATGATTGATGATGTTATTTCTAAATCTCCCAATGATAATTTGAAAGATTGGTTCGTAAATTCTGGAGGTATGGGATATCTTGCTCAGGCACTTTATCAAACAACACCACGTGAGAGAAAAAAACTAATATTAAAATCCTTAGATAACCTTGTTAGTGCATTCAAAGAAATAAAAAAACTATCGGCTGATAAAGACAGTTTTTTTTATGAAATCCCGTTAACTTTCATTTGTGCAATTGTTGATTTCTGGTTCAGTGAAAATTTCAAATCAGTTACATTAAAAAGTACATTAACGAATTCCTTTGACGAATTATTTAAACAAGAAAGTTCATTTGAAAACAATTATAAATTACTTATGATTTCAACTACATTGATGAATCCATATATTGGTGAAGAATCTTGTTTTGAAACATTATTAGATCGTGATGGTTTTATTAATCATCCAATTTTACCGTTTGTTGCCGATATGGTAATTGATCTTGGCAATATTGACAACAAAAATGTTTCAAAGGAAATAAAATTGAAAATTGAGAAATCAATTATTAAAAAGAAAGAATATTTAAAAGCAGTACTAAAAGAACCTGCATATAGATTTAATGATGAATTCAAAATTGAAAAGTAAGTACGTTTGCTAACAACAGCTATAGTTCATGGCGCTCAGATCGGGCAAGACAGTTCACGGTTTCCGTGTTGTTTCCTGTCCTCGGCGGACAGGAAAGCGCGCCGCAAAATGCGCCACGCAACCATAGCTCAACCGTTAGGTGCAATTAAAAATAATTTGACATGAAAAATAATCTTGTAATTATAGTTTTACTTTTCTTCCTAAACTCATGCATAAACAAACCAGAACAGGATTCGATTTATTTTAAAGGCAGTTTCGATGATGCAGTCGAATTAGCAAAATCAGAAAACAAAGGTGTTTTTCTTGATTTTTATACAGTTTGGTGTGGGGGGTGCAAGTCTTTTGACAGATTTGTATTTAGTGATTCTCTTGTACAAAAATACCTCTTAAATAATTTCATCTTCCTGAGTGTTGATGCAGAAAAAGGACACGGCTTAAATCTTAGAGAAAAGTTCGAAATATATGCTTATCCAACTCTCATTGTAGCAGATAACGAGGGAATAGAAATTGGCAGAATGATAGGATACAAAATAGAATATGGAGAAAACAGCCAATTGTTTATTGATAAAATTGAAGAAATAAAAGAAGGAATAGGGACTTTGAATGATCTAGAAAAAAAATACGAATTACAACCTGAGAATTACAATTTAATGCATGATTTAGTTAGTAAATACTCAGAATATGGTAAATATGAGGAAATCGAAAAAATTGCAACTAAGATGATGAGCTTACCTGATAATGACTTAAGAATTAAAGGGGAATTCTATTATGCCTATTCTTGGATAAAAAGACGTGACAATGCAAATCCGCAAGAAATGAGAAAATTAATCAATACTGATAAAATTATCAATTCTGAATACATTGGTTCTGGTTATTATGCATTGTTAAATTACTACCGAAAACAAAACAACCTTGATAGCATCTGCTTTTATTATGAAAGATTAATCGAACTAGATTCGACCAATTGGTATGAGCAAAAAAAATATGCAAAATTTTTATTTGAAAGCAACAGAAAAATTAAGGTTGCAAAAAAAATTGCTATTGATTACCCATACTTGAACGATCACTACAAACCAATGTTATTGGCATTCTCTTCTGCCTATGACAATGATATTAACAAAGGAATAAAACTTTTTGCAGATTGGATAAATGAGTATACGACTGATCGGACTATGGAGGACTCATATTGGGCATATTATTATTTTGCTGAATTCTCTAATAGATATAACACAAATCTAGCACAAGCTTTACCATACATTCAAAAAGCGGAAAATCATAGTGGCAATTTAGGTGACAAAATTTTACTTGCAGAAATACTTTACAAATTGGACAAGAAAGAACAGGCAGTCACCATCCTTAAGGGTGCGCTGAAAATCGTGAATTCAGAAAAATCTTACAAAAAAATAAATGACTTAATTAATCAATATAAAAAATGAAAGCCCTGCGCATAACAAAAGCTAAGGTTCATAACGCTAAGACAGGTACAAAAAATTTAGGGTTTCCTGTCTGTGGCAGGCAGGCAGTCCGCATAAACCTAGATAAAGATTTCTTTTCCGACTAGTCGGAATTCGAAATGACTGTATAGGACGGCTCGATAAGCGCAGCGCAGGCATCCCGATAAGCCTGTACACTCTGGGTGCAACTACACAAACTTCTCAATCAACTCAACCAGCCGAGTAGAGTAACCCATTTCATTGTCGTACCAGGCCACAACCTTTACCAATTTGTTTTTATCGCCCAATACCGCTGTTAATCCTGCATCAAAAATAGCAGAGTGGGTATTGCCAATAATATCCATGGAAACAATGGGATCTTCGGTATACTCAAGGATGCCTTTAAGACAACCTTCGGAAGCTGCTTTAAAAGCCGCATTAATTTCCTGGATGCTGGCCGATTTTTTTAGCGTACAGGTTAAATCGGTTAAGGATGCATCCGGCACAGGAACACGGATTCCGGCACCTCCTAAATTATTTTTTAAGTGAGGGAAGATTTTTGTGGCAGCTTTTGCTGCTCCTGTGGTTGTAGGAACGATGGAATAGGCTGCTGCTCTTCCTCTGCGTAAATCTTTATGCGGTCCATCCAATAAATTTTGATCTTTGGTGTAAGAGTGAACCGTTGTGATAAATCCTTTTTCGACCCCCCACTTATCGTCTAAAACTTTAATAAGTGGTGCCACATTATTGGTGGTACAACTTGAATTGGAAATGATCACATCCTTCTTGTTGATGAGATGATCGTTAACGCCTAAAACGATGTATTTTACTCCATTGCTCTGGCCTTTGGCCGGAGCAGAAATGATTACCTTTTTTGCTCCGGCATCTTTAATGTGAGCCATTGCCTTAGCCTTGGTAACAAATTTTCCGGTAGCTTCGATTACCACATCAATTTCCAACTTTTTCCAAGGTAGTTTGGCAGGGCTTTTTTCATTAATTATTTTAATGGGGTGTCCATCGATGATAATATTTTTTTCATCATAATCAACCGTACCCTGATACTGCCGATGAACCGAATCGTACTTAAACAAATGTGCTAAAGTTTTGTTATCGGCCAAGTCGTTAATGGCAACAACCTCCATGTTTTTATTCTTCATTAACTGACGTAAAGTAATTCGTCCTATCCTACCAAAACCATTAATGGCTACCCTGATTTTTTGCATTGATTTAAGCTTTAAATAATACGGCTAAATTATGAAATTTAACCCAGAACCAGCCTTGTTTTGCGAGAAGATTTTAATGGGATCATGCGTTATCTCAACTCACTTTGGGTGAGGGATAGGAGTAGCATCCTTTTTGGTTTTTAAACCAAAAAGATAGAACGGATAGCCCGACCTTGTTTTTTCTCATAAAAAACAAGGGCACCCCCAAACCGAATTAACATTTTTTAAACTTACTAACCCATGGCATTCGAGTAAATTCTTTACCTTTATGCTTTAAGATTTTATAAACCCATTTATACCATTATGGAACAAGCAAAAAAATACATTGAAGAGAACAAGGACCGATTTTTAGATGAGTTGTTCGGGCTGATTAGAATCCCTTCTATCAGCTCAATTGAAGATCATAAGGATGATATGTTGAAGGCTGCTGAATACTGGAAAGAAACCATTTTAAAAGCCGGAGCGGACAAAGCTGAGATTTTTCCTACGGACTTTAATCCTGTAGTTTATGGAGAGAAAATGATTGATCCAAATGCGCCTACTGTTTTAGTTTACGGTCATTACGACGTAATGCCGGTTGACCCCATCGAACTTTGGAAGATTCCACCATTTGAGCCAACCATTAAAGATGGTAAAATTTGGGCCAGAGGTGCTGACGATGACAAAGGTCAGGGATTCATGCATGCCAAGGCTTTTGAAACCATGGTTCAAACAAACACCCTCCCTTGTAACGTAAAGTTTATGATTGAAGGTGGCGAAGAAGTTGGATCACCAGGTTTAGGGAAATGGTGTGCTGAAAATAAAGAGATGCTAAAAGCTGATATTATTTTAGTTTCCGATACCAGCATGATTGCTCCCGATATTCCTTCTATCACCACCGGATTAAGAGGTTTGGCATATTGGCAAGTTGAAGTAACCGGTCCTAACAAAGATTTACATTCAGGTTTATTTGGTGGTGCAGTTGCAAACCCAATAAATGTTTTAGCCAACATGATCAATCAAATGGTTGATGAAGATGGCCGGATTACCATCCCTGGTTTTTACGACGATGTTTTGGAAGTTAGTCTGGAAGAAAGAAAAAAAATGGCCGAAGCACCATTCGATGTGGAAGCTTATAAAAAAGCCCTCGACGTTGAGGAATTAAAAGGTGAAAAAGGATACACGCCTAGCGAGCATACCGGAATTCGATGTTCTTTCGACGTTTGCGGAATTTGGGGTGGTTACATGGGTGAAGGTGCTAAAACAGTACTTCCATCAAAAGCATTTGCAAAAATTTCAAGCCGTTTGGTACCGAACCAAAACAACGAAAAAATCATGCAATTGTTTAAGGCTCATTTCGAAAAAATAGCGCCTAAATATGTAAAAGTTGATGTTGAATGTTTGCATGGTGGTCAGGCCTATGTTTGCCCTATCGATATTCCTGCTTACAAAGCTGCTGAAAAAGCGTATACCGATGTTTACAACAGAGCTCCTGTTCCGGTACGGTCTGGAGGAAGTATTCCGATCATCTCTACATTTGAAGATGTGCTGGGGCTAAAATCTGTGTTGATGGGATTTGGTTTGGAAAGTGATGCCATTCACTCACCAAACGAAAATTATCCATTGGAGCAATTCTTTAACGGAATTGAAACCATCACGCAGTTTTACAAGCATTATGCTGAAATTATGAAATAGACTTATCAGGATTTCTGAATTTCCAAAATTCAACAGGTCACTTCGAGCACAGTCGAGAAGTGGCCTGTTTTTTTGCGTCAAGTTCTCGACAAGCTCGAACTGACTGTCAATTGTACTAAAAACAATAACTTAACTATTGTCACATCGAGCCTGTCGAGATGTTTGTCTACGATTAATTTTGAATCAGAGACTTATAGCATTGCAGTTCTCGACAAGCTCGAACTGACTGCCAAGTGTAGTAAGAACTATAAATCAAATATTATCACATCGAGCTTGTCGAGATGTTTGTCTGACGATTTACTGCAAATCAATGACTTACAACTCGAACTGACATCTTAAACAAACAAATACCGAAATACTAAACAATTTCAATAAAAGACCCCGTGACTTTGTTTGATAAAATGTATTAAGGTTAAATAACAAGTCACATCGAGCTTGTCGAGATGGGGCATCCACTCATAAAGTAATGGTTAAAAAATGAAAACTTTTTATGTTTACATTTTAAAATGTTCTGATAACACTTTCTACACAGGCATTACCAATAGCATGGACAGACGTCTGATTGAACATGCCTCCGGAATTCACAAAGAATCATACACTTATTCGAGAAGACCAGTTACATTAGTTTATCATGAAAAATTCAATGATCCTGAACTTGCAATTAGATGGGAAAAGCGAATAAAAAATTGGTCGCAGAAAAAGAAACAAGCTTTGATTGACGGTGATTGGGATAAATTGGTTGAATACGCTAAAAGTAAAACGAAGTAGTTCTCGATAGGCTCGAACTGACTGCCAATTGTAGTAAGAACTATAAAATAAATATTGTCACATCGAGCTTGTCGAGATGTTTTTCTGACGATTAATTTCGAATCAGAGACTTATAGCATTGCAGTTCTCGACAAGCTCGAACTGACTGTCAATTGTAATAACAATAACTTAACTATTGTCACATCAAGCTTGAATCAGAATCAGCGTGGGTTTTGTCTAAAGCCGGCTCAAATATAAACAGAACCTTATATTTTTATCGAGGTGAGGGATTAGAAATTAATAGTGAGCTCATCCCTGCTTACCATTCCATAAAAGTCCCATCAGATTTGGAGCTAACTTTTGAAACGGCAAAAGAAGATTGCTACTTGCTGGTTCTTCAAGGAAAACCCATCAACGAAAAGGTAGTTCAACATGGACCATTTGTAATGAACTCAGAGGAAGAGATCCGAACTACGTATCGCGATTATCAGCAAACTCAATTTGGAGGATGGCCGTGGCCCAAACATGAATTTGTTCACGACAGAACCAAAGGACGATTTGCCTTACATGCTAATGGTACAGAGGAGTTGAAATGATTATTCTCGTCTATTTTTAGGGTACAATAAACTGATAGCCTAATCCTTTCAAGGTTAAAATTTCAATATTAGGGTCGGAAGAAAGATGTTCTCGAAGTTTACGGATATAAACATCCAAATTACGTGAATTAAAATAAGAGTCGTCGCCCCAAACACTCTTTAAAAGGAGTTTGCGTTCAACGATTTGATTGCGATGAGCAGCCAAAACATTTAAAACCTGCGACTCGCGCGATGAAAGCTTGATTTGTTTTTCTTTAGAGATCAATTCATATTTTCCGGGTAAAAAGCGAATTTCTCCCAGCAGAATTTCTCCATTTTGCCCCTTGATTATGGAGCTATTTTTTGCGTTTTTTAACTGTAACTGATTTTGAATCCGTACCATTAATTCTTTCACACTAAATGGCTTGCGAATATAGTCGGTACCTCCACTTTCAAAACCTTTTACCAAATCATCGGTCGTAGTTTTAGCGGTTAAAAAAATAATGGGTAATCCTGGATAAAGGTTTCGGATTTGCTTTCCTAAACTTAAACCATCTACGTTTGGTAACATGATATCCAGTATACAAACATCTGGTATAAAATTGATAAATGCATTCAAAACCAGGGCACCATCTTGAATCCATTTCATTTCATAACCTTGACTTTCTAAGGATTCCTTTACAATCTTTCCTAAGAAAGGTTCGTCTTCAACATATAAAATTTTAATGCTCATGCCTGATTGATTGGAATCGTTAACATAAATTCACATCCACCTTCATTTAGGTTTTTAACAGAAATTTCACCTCCATGATGTTTCATCACCAGCTGGGCATAATTCAATCCCAATCCATAACCTTTAACATTATGTTGGTCATTGGTAGGCACCCTAAAAAACTTATCGAATACTTTATCAAGGTATTCCTTCGGGATACCGGGTCCGTTGTCTTTCACTCCAATCACAAAATCGGATGCATGCTTATTTAACCTTAATTCAATTTGCACATGACTGCCCGAATACTTCAAACTATTGTCGATTAAATTGAGTAAAACGCCTTGCATATGAAGTTTATCAAATAGCACATTAGCTTCTTTTATCCCCGAAATAAATTGGATCTCTGCCCCGCTCTTTTCAAAACGGTATTTCTGCGATTGAATTACCTCCTCGACAAGCTGCACCAAATTAATTTGCTCCGGATCAAACAGATTGTTTCCATTTTCAAGCACTGAGTTATTTAAAACTTTCGAAACCAACAAATCAAGACGATTCATTTCAAGTAATGACATCTCTAAATAATCCTGAACAACAGCGGGATCTTTTTTCATATCAAAATCCAATAAGGCTTCCAGCGCAACCTTTACAGTAGCCACAGGCGTCTTCAATTCATGGGTTACGTTATTGATAAACTCATTCTTTATCCGAAGTAGTCTTTTCTGTTTTTTGATATTTAAGTGCGAAATACGAAATGATGTAAGAGTTATTAATAATAAAATTATGGCAAAGAGAATTTGAGGGAATATGTCCTTAATCAGATAAATTTGATAATTATCAATCGTAGCACCAAATGTACCATTTAGCGCCCTACTAACTATCAAGATCCCATCTTGAGTGTGAATAAAATCCTCATTAATAGGTAACCATTGCACTAAAAAATCATATTCATTATTTGTTAAAAAGTCTCCAAATGCATTCATCAAAATCAAAGTATCCGCATTTGAGCTAATAAATGATGCCCTGCTACTTTCATTATGATCCATTCCACGCATTCTGCTAAATAAAAGTCTTGCACCATGAAATAAGTAAGAATCACTTGTATCCATTGAATTTCTAAGATGTCTGCCAAGTGTATCGTTCTTAGTTAATGAATCCAGACGTACATACGCAAAGTCAACATTCCTGAATCCTCTTTTGCCCTCAAAGGGCATCATTTCATCTTGATGAACAAGTCTGGACATATCATCATCAGATGAATCGATGGGAATACTAATTTTCAGTTTATTATTGGTCGAATCATTGAGAACAAGTCTGGTCATATCATCAGATGAATCTATGGAAATACTAATTTTCAGTTTATTATTGGTCGAATCATTGAGAATTGGTTCAATTAAATGAATATTTAACATAGAGTCTATCATGATTCGCTCAGATCCCATAAAGCCTCTATTCAGTTCTCGTTGCAATAAACGTTTCTCATCATTATACTGACCCATCAACCAATAAATCACAAAGACAGTGATTAATACCTGGCTAATTGTCATTAATAAAACAACTACACTTTTTCTATATCTTTTCATTCTTAATTTGTTACAGACAAAAATAAGCTAATTGAAAAACAAGCCTGCATAAATTAACCTTAATTAACCTTAATTAGGGTTTTGTTAACCTCATAAAACCAGCACCCTCTTACCTTTGAGCTATAATTATTTTGAATTTTTTAACTTATTAAAATCACATCATATTTAAAAAATCATCGACCATGAAAAAAATTATTTTTACAATTTTCTCAATTAGTTTCGGATTGCTTGTAATGGCTCAAAACCAGTCAAAACAAGGAGAAGTAGTCTATCAAGAAACCATGAAATTAAATTTCAAATTTGAAGGCATGTCCGAGCAAATGCTTGAAAGAATGCCCAAAGAACGTAACTCAAAAAAGATACTGTATTTCAATGAAACTGCTTCAAGCTATCAAGCCTCCAAAGAACAAGATGAGCGAATGATACCAGGTGCCCGAGGCCATGGAGGTGGCGGTATGCACTTCATGATGAGCTCACCGGATAATAAAGTATATATTGACTTTAAGAAGAATCAGATTATTGAACAACGCGAATTCATGACACGGATCTTTTTAATTACTGGTGAGCCGACTCCCGAAGGTTGGAAATTAACCGGAAATCAAAAAATGATCATGGATTATCCTTGTCAGGAAGCCACACAAATTACTGAGCAAGACACAGTTGTTGCCTGGTTTGCACCAAGCATTCCTGTATCTGCTGGACCGGGTAACTATGTAAATCTACCGGGATTAGTTTTAGAAGTGGACATCAATCATGGAAAGCGAAAAATAATCGCCCAAAACATCGATCTAAAAGAAATTGATAAAAATTTAATCGTAAAACCCAATAAAGGGAAAAAGGTCAGTCGTGAAGAATTTAGAAAAATTGTTGATGAAAAAACCAAAGAAATGGGAGCTGAATCGGGTAGCGGAGGAACAGTTATTATACGCCGCTAAAATTTTCATTTATTAAGATTGAATTATCTGGATTAAAAATTCAAAATTAATAATGCTTTAAAATTAATAAAATGAGAAAATTATATGCTTTAATACTTTTGTTAAGCACTACCACTGTTTTTGCTCAGCAATCAACACTTACCGGAAATCTTCTGGATGAAGAAGGGAATCCATTGATTTACGCTACAGCCGTTTTACTTAACCCAAGTGATTCAACCATGGCTTATTACGGAATAAGCGATGGAGATGGAACTTTCATTTTAAAAAATATTAAGAAGGGATCTTATATTTTACAAACCGGATTTATGGGTTTTGAATCTTATTTCCAGAGAATTGACTATCCATTGCCAAACGGTAATGATTTAGGTCCAATTGTGATGTTGCCAAAAGTGCAAACACTTGATGAGTTTCAGGTAAGTGCTAATCGAATCCCTATTTTAATTAAAAATGACACCGTTGAATATATATCAAGTGCCTTTAAAACTAAAACGGGTGCAAATGCCGAGGAGTTATTAAAGAAGCTACCTGGGGTTGAGGTTGATCGAGCCGGAAACATCAAAGCACAAGGTGAAGATGTTCAAAGGGTTTTGGTAGATGGAAAAGAATTTTTTAGCAATGATCCTACA
This sequence comes from uncultured Bacteroidales bacterium, assembly GCA_942491855.1. Taxonomy (GTDB): domain Bacteria; phylum Bacteroidota; class Bacteroidia; order Bacteroidales. The sequence continues at coordinate 71,465 of CALOCL010000034.1, read as the reverse complement.
GTAGCAACTAAAAATCTGCCAGCAAATTCCATCGATAAAGTACAGGTTTACAATAAAAAATCAGATGAAACCGAATTATCAGGAATCGAAGATGGAAGCTATTCCAAAACCATCAATATGATTTTGAAAGAAGGCAAGAAGTCGGCTTATTTTGGAGATGTGACTGCAGGTTACGGCACAGATGATCATTATCAAGCAGGTGCTAAATTATTTCGATTTACAAAAAAGAATCAGTTCGCTGCCCTCGGAATGATTAACAATATCAATAAATCTGGATTTTCTTTTCAGGATTATTTAGATTTTCAGGGAGGACTCCAAAGCCTGATGACAGGTGGCGGCGGTTCTGCCCACATTAGCCTGGATGATGATAACAGCTTGCCGGTTAATTTTGGTCAAAGTGTTAACGGACTTGTAAACACAGGAGCTGCAGGATTAAACTTTACTCACGAAGCTAGACTAAATAATAGGTTTAATATTAGTTACCTGGGAAATGGATCGAATAAAAAATTACTAGAATCGAGTTATAGCACAAATTATACTGAAAATGGAGAATTTAATCAGGACAAAGAAATTGACCAGGATACAAAAAACAGAATTCACCGTTTGAATTACACCTGGCGTAACCGTATCGATTCGACCCAAAGCCTGAATATGTTTGGTGGAGCAAACCTAAGCAATGGTTCAAGCAATAAAACTTCCTTCACCGAAAGTTTTGCAAATGATGTACTCATGAATAATCTCTATAATGTGAGTAGTGACGAATCAAAAGGATTCAGTGCATATAGTAGAGCCACCTATTTGAAAACAGGCAAAGGTAGTATGAAACTTTTCAAGCTTAACGCAAATATTTCTTATACTCAAAGTCTTTCTGAAGCTCAGTGGGAAAACATAAAAGAATTTTTAGCTACCAGTGAGCAAGTGATTGATAATCGTTTTCAGGATGATGAAAGCTCAACACTAAATTACGCCGCAACTTCATCCGCAACTTTTAAGTTAAACAGTCTGCTGTATTTGGTTCCATCCATCACCGCATCGGCAACAGATGAATCCTTACTACGAACACATTCACTTGGCACCATTGGTGATGTTGTATCCGAATTGAGTCCTGATTTCAATCGCAAGGAAATGAATATTACAGGTGGACTTTCTTTGAAACGAAATACACAGAAAACACAAATAGATTTCACGGCACGAATTGCCAGCACAACCTTAAAAAATTCATTGGATGGTACTTCGCTCCGGAATGAAAGTTTTACCTATTTTTTACCTGGCATGTCGTGGCAATACGCATATAGTACCGGAAAAAGACTTTCACTTAATTATAATTCAAGCTTAAATGCACCATCGGCCCGACAACTTTTACCCATTGTAAATACAACCAATGCTTTGCAATTATACATGGGAAACAATGATTTAAAGCCCGAATACAGGCATAATGCCCGATTTAGTTGGTTGATGTTCGATCAGTTTTCGTCCACCTCAATATTTGCAAGTGCGAATGCAACTTACACACGCGATAAAATAATTTTTGCAAGAACGATACACGATAACCTATCTCAACAAATCGACTTGATTAATGGAAATGAAGATTACAGAGTAGGAGGGAATTTAGATTTTACTACCCCTATCCGTAAACTGGGAATTGATTTGAATTTACGTTTTAGCGAAAGCTGGAACCGCGGACAAAGTTATGTGAATGGAACTGAGAACATCAACACTAACTTCAGTCATACTTTGAGTATTTACTTGAATAACCGAAAAAAGGAAAAGTGGGACTTGATGGTTGGGGGTAAAATTCAAATCACCGATGCCAAATATTCGATACAGGAATCATTGAATAATCGCTACGTAAATATGAGTGGATATTCCGATTTAAGCTGGACTCCGAATGATAAATGGTATATTTCATTTTCTGCTGATATCACACGATATTCGGAAGAAAGTTTTGGAGAAGCCATCAATATTCCAATCTTACGAGCAGAAATAAGTCATTATTTCCTTAAATCAAAAAGAGGCACACTCACACTTGCTGCCTACGATTTACTCGATAAAAACAAAGGACTGGAACGTATCAGCGAAATGAATTATTTAATGGAACGCCAAACCAATGTATTGGGTCGTTATGCCATGCTAACATTTAAATACCGATTAAACAAATTTGACAAAGGCAATAGCGGTTTTCAAGTTAAAATAAGAAGAAGATAAAAAAATTGCCCCTGAAATTCCAAGTCACTCAACTCGGGTGGCTTTTTTTATTCTTCGATTTTTCTTCTTAAGTTTATCCAGAAAAAATTAACAATAAAACACACTCATGCCCTCAAACCAAAACTTCGTTGATTTCGTACTTGAACAAATGGATTTTCAGGGTGAAATTACAGCCCGGAAAATGTTTGGCGAGTATGGCGTTTATGCCGATAAAAAAATATTCGGATTGATTTGCGATAACAAACTTTTTATTAAACCGACAGAGGCCGGTCGGGATTTTATCAAAAACCCTGTAGAGGCTCCACCTTACCCGGGTGCCAAGCCCAGCTTTTTGATCGAAGACAAACTTGACGACCACGACTGGTTAAGTGAGCTTGTTAAAATTACGGTTAAAGAACTGCCCGAACCCAAACCTAAAAAGATAAAAGAGCGTAAAAAATGAAACCCAGAACCTGTCCCCATTGCAAATATCAATATTCCTTGATTGAATATTTTACCCATTTTTTATTTAAAATATCAAATGCCCGTTGGCATTGCAAAAATTGTCATTCCATATTGGGTCTTGATCCCAATTATCGCTTAATCATTTCGGCAAGTACTTTTTTACCTGCTGCATTGATCATCTTATTTTCCTCAAATATAAGTGAGCTAATCAATACACAAAAAGACATCACTTTAATCATAGCTCTGACAGCCTATGCTATATTGGCATTATTCATTTATAGTCGCGAAATATTTGTGCTGATTAAGAAAAAGGATTAATCAGACCATATTCCTACTTCCAGACTATCTCATCCTTTTGTTCGTTCCTGCGAATAAAATATTTTTCCTTTCAAAAACCCATACGCAAAAATCTGCTTTCTATAGATAAGATTACCCATTCTATTGATTCCATTTTTGATTAATCCCCCTGCGCCTTAGGTTTGTTTCCAGATAACAGTAATACACAATTGTTAGGAAACTCAAAATATAAATCCTCAAAAAAAACTGGTATGACAACTTATCATTTTGATCCCATACAACTTGAAGAGATGAATCAAGTAAAACTGATGAATCGTACTGATCGTAAATATTGGTTTCATTATGATCAGCTTGAAGGTTTAATGCAATCGATCAGAGATCAATATTTCATTTTAAATATTAACGGACAAACTATTTTACCCTATGCAACTACTTATTACGACACTTCAAAAAATAAGATGTTTATAGATCATCAAAACGGGAAACTGAACCGTTATAAAATCCGAAGAAGATCGTATGTGGCCTCCGAAATTAGTTTTTTAGAGGTGAAGTTTAAAACAAATAAGGGACGAACCATCAAGAAACGTATTTCGACAGATTTTGGTAACATTCTTTTTTCAGAAAAGGAAAATACATTTTTGAATCAGTTAGTTCCATTTAACTGTAATGATCTTCAACCTTCTTTATCAAACAGTTTTTCACGATTAACGCTGGTGAATAAAAATTTTAAGGAACGTTGTACCATTGATCTAAATCTTCAATTCGAAAATCACAACAGAAAAGTTAGCCTTGATCATTTGGTAATCATTGAGATCAAATCAGATGGCAATTCAACAGCATCTTCACTGGCAAGGGCATTACGTGATCATCGTATCAAAACCTCCGGATTTAGCAAATATTGTATCGGCCGCACCTTAACCAACCCATCCTTAAAGAGAAACGCTTTTAAAGGGAAGATAAGACGCATTGAAAAAGCAATTCATTCAAAAACCAATTTATTTATTCTTAATTAAAAAATATGCTTGAGTCAACTAATATTTTCGAAACTCTTACAAATACCGTAAAGAACTCCGAACTACCTGAAATTGCAGGTTGGGAGGAAAACCTTCGTTTTTTAGGGATAAAGATTATCAATGTAGCCGACTTTAACGAACTACTCATCCGACTTGCTCTTAATTTATTCGTTACGTTTTTGGTTGTACAGTATATGTACGCTCGGAATAGCAATCGCAAAGATTTCTATTTCTGTTTTTTAGCTGTAGGAACAGTTGTGTTTCTGCTAAGTTTTTTGTTAAACAGTGTAAAATTGGAGCTTGGTTTTGCACTTGGACTATTTGCCATTTTTGGCATCATCCGTTACAGAACCGATGCCATTCCCATCAAGGAAATGACGTATCTGTTTATTGTAATTGGCATTTCAATTATCAACGCACTATCCAACAAAAAAGTGAGTTATGCTGAACTGATATTTACCAATTCAATGATTGTTTTTGGTTTATGGATTCTTGAAAAAAGATTGATGCTGAGACAAGAGTTATCCATAAAAATGATTTATGAAAAGATTGAAAATATTCATGAGGATAAAAAAGAAATATTTATGGCTGATCTGAAGGAACGCACCGGGATAAACATTACCCGTTATGAAATTAAAAAAATAGATTTTCTAAAGGATATTGCAATTATCACCCTTTATTATAATGCAAATAATAACGACAAAAAAATAAACTAATATGAGAAAACTGAAAGAAATAAGCTGGCTTATAATAGGGCTATTTTTATTACTACCAACTGTTTATGGACAAGAGGTGAACAATGAATTCCAATCAAGAACAGAAATGGAATTAGTTTTCAAACCCATAAAAAAATTCAAACTTACTCTAATGCCTCAATTCCGTTTTGATGAGAATTTTTCTCTCGACAAATATCTTTTAGAAACCGGTGTTGAATATAAGGCACTAAAGTACTTGGAACTGGGAGCCACTTATCGCTTTGTCGTGAATCCACGAAATACAAAATCGACTGAATACCACCATCGCTATGCTTTTGATGCGACTACAAAAAGAGAATTTAAGCGTTTTGAGACCGCTTTTCGGCTACGGTACAGTAATTATGCCGATGATGAGATTGATGACAAAGAATTTATACGGTACAAAATCAAATTAAATTATAACATCAAAAAATGTAAACTCACGCCATTGATGGCTGTTGAAGCCTTTCAACAATTAAACGATGGCAAACTTTATAAAATGCGGTATACCCTAGGAGCAGATTACAAATTATTCAAAAATAATTTTTTAAGTGTCAGCTATAAGTTCGACTATTATAAAAATGAATATAAAAACAGACATATTATCAGTCTTGGATACAAAATAAAAATTTAAATACTCAGTTATGAAAAAACACAACTTAATAATAATTGCACACTTAATTATCATTTTTAGTGCCTGTCGAAAAGATGATTTGATGTCTGAAAATGGAGAAGAAATTATCGACTTGACCAATTACGTAGATTGGACGGATGCAACCCATGGTAATTCGACAACACCCAACTATGACATTGTATTTAATCAAAATGAAGTTCTCCGCTTCGATATTAAAATCAACAGCGATGACTGGTCAGATATGCAATCTGATTTGTCGTCGGTTCTAAGTTCGGGAGGCGGCCGCCCCGGAGGAATGGCAAGTATAACTTCAGATCCGATGTGGATTCCGTGCTCATTTAAATTTAACGACATGGAATGGTATCATGTTGGAATCAGATATAAAGGAAATTCCAGTTTACGATCAACCTATCAGTCAGGATTAAAAAAATTCTCATTTAAGCTCGACTTTAATGAATTTGACGATGATTACCCGACCATAAAAAACCAACGATTTTATGGGTTCAGACAGCTCAACTTAAAAAATAATTATGACGATGCTTCTTTAATGCGTGAAAAAGTGGGTGCTGATCTCTTCCGCCAGTTCGGCCTGGCTTCATCGTACACCGCATTTTGTGCGGTATACCTTGATCATGGTGATGGCCCACAATATTATGGCGTTTATACATTGGTAGAAGAAGTAGATGATACAGTAATTAAAGACCAGTTCAGTAATGGATCGGGGAACTTATACAAGCCCGATGGCAATGCGGCTTCCTTTGCCCAAGGCACCTATAACGATAGTCAGATGGAAAAGAAAACCAATGAGGATCTGTCTGATTATTCCGATGTGAAAACACTATATGACATCATTAACAGCTCAGAAAGAAGCTCAAATACAGATACATGGAAAAGTGATTTGAATGGTATTTTTAATGTGAATGTGTTTTTGAAATGGCTAGCAGCCAATACGGTAATTCAAAACTGGGACACCTATGGAAATATGACCCACAATTATTACCTCTATAATAGCCCAGCCGATGGTCTACTTCACTGGATTCCTTGGGATAATAATGAAGCATTCCAGGAGGGTAAACAAAGTGGTGCGCTTAATCTCTCATTGAACGAGGTTGGGAATTCCTGGCCTTTAATTCGTTACTTAATCGACCAGCCCGAATATAAATTGATATATCAAAACTATTTGCAGCAATTTATTGATGAAGTATTCATCCCTTCCGAAATCTCCTCAGTTTATTCAAACCATTATCAATTGATCAAAGAATTTGTGTACGCAGAGGAAGCTGGTTATAGTTTTATACGATCAAATAGTGAATTTGATCAGGCTGTCGAATCCCTTAAATACCATGTACAATCAAGAAATGATGCTGTTAGAAACTATATTGAGTAAATCGCATTAATCAAAAAAAAATGAATCATGAAAACAAAAATTAAGCTAAATACACCAATAATATATCTCGTCTTAATTATGTTTCTATGTGGAGGAGCACTTAGAGCACAACAGGATCTCCAGCAGGGATCACCTCATGTTCCCAATACAAAACAAGTATTAAATATGGTCGCTGAAATATCAGAAAAACTTTCTCTATCCACAGAAGTTGAAGTCCAAATTACAGATTTATATATAAATCATTTCACAACCGTTAGGGATAAAATCAAGATCGGAAGACCCAAGCGTAAAGAGATGGAGGCATTAAGAATAAAATTTGAGAAACAAGTAAAAACGTTACTGAGTAAAAAACAAAAAAGATTATACATTAAACTCCAAAAGAAGATTACTCAAAAACAAGGAAGGCATCGACCCCCAATAAGATAACTACCAGTAGCATGAACAGTGCCATCAGCTGTAGGACTTGCGTTATAACTTGTCCTACTGATGTGATCCGAATTGAAAAACAGCCCTTTGGTACCTTGCCAAAACAAAAAGCATGAATTTTTTGAGCTAATTAACTGGAAATCTACCTGGACAGGAAGTCTGACATTTAATACTGAGCATATCTGTTATATCACTAAATTTGTAGTAAAAGGCACTTAATTTAATCTGAACAAATGAAAGAAAGAAAACAGAACAGGAGATTTTTCATTTTTTTTGAGCCATCTATAGTTATTTCGTTTTGGTTGTTATTATTTGCAACACCCATCCTACTGGGGTCAGATAACAGCAGCATTGATTGGAAAAGGGTTTTCACTATTTGGGAATCATTTTTGCCCTATTTAGTACTTTTTCTTGTCAACCATTATTTATTGTTGCCCTTATTATTTTTTAAAAACAAAAGATGGCTATTTATAAGTAGTGCCATTGTTTTGATAGGCCTAATGGCCTTTGGGATTTACTTAAGAAATGAGTCAAGTTCACGACCTCAGTCACCAGAGGGGCCACCTCATGCAAGGCAAGGCCCTGGGGCTTATCGACCGCCGCCTGACAAGAATGTGCATCCAGGACTTCAGGATCAGCCAAAAAAACTACCACCACCAAGACAGCTTCCCCCACATTTCAGTTTTGCACTTATTTCATTTTTGCTCATAGGATTTGATACCGGTTTAAAGTTATCATTAAAATGGGTGCGCTCTGAGCAAGACAGAATAAATGCTGAAAAACAAAATATGGCATCCCAATTGGCTTTTCTCCGAAATCAGGTAAGCCCTCATTTTTTCATGAACACCCTCAACAATATTCACTCACTCATTGATTTAAACTCTGAAGAAGCCAAGGAATCTATTATCCGTTTATCAAAACTAATGCGTCATCTGCTATACGATTCTGAAACTGAAAAAATTGCCATCACAAAGGAGATTGAATTTGTCAGAAATTACGTTGATTTAATGAAATTACGTTTTTCAGAGAATGTTGAAATTAAGCTGGACATCTTAAATCCATTGCCACATAAATCAATTCCACCACTCTTATTTACCTCATTCGTAGAAAATGCATTTAAGCATGGTATTAGTTATCAGAGTAAGTCTTTTATTAATATTTCATTTTCCTTTTTAGATGAAAATTTGATTTTTAAAGTTGATAACAGTAAACATCATTCGAAAAATAAAGAAGCAAATCAAGGCATTGGAATAGATAATTCTCGTAAACGACTTGATTTAATTTATGGAGAAAAATATACCCTAAAAATTGACGAAAACAATAACGAATTTAATATACACTTAAGTATTCCTGTATGATATATTGTATTGCAATAGATGACGAGCCTTTGGCCCTAACCCAAATTGCCGGATACATTGAAAAAACTCCCTTTTTAAAGCTTATCAATCAATTTGATAGTGCAATACAGGCCATTTCTTTTTTACAGGAAAACGAAATTGATTTGATGTATGTAGACATCAATATGCCAGATTTAAGTGGAATGGATTTTGTAAAATCCTTAAAAAATCCACCTAAAGTAATTTTTACAACTGCTTATAGCGAATATGCCATTGAAGGGTTTAAGGTTGATGCCATTGACTATTTGCTAAAACCTATCGGCTATGTTAACTTTTTAAAGGCCGCCGAGAAGGCCAAAGGGAGGTTTGACATTAAAATGAAAAAAAATAGTTCGGTAGAAAGTGATGACAAATTTCTATTCATTAAATCGGAATACAAAATTCTGCGAATTAATTTTTCCGAAATAAAATATATTGAAAGTATGCGCGAATATATGCGTATTAATATTGAAAACCAATCTCCAGTAATGGCTCTGATGAGTATGAAGAAAATGGAGGAATTCCTACCTGAAAATAAATTCATGCGTGTCCATCGATCCTACATCGTAAACCTTGATAAAATTTCAACCATTGAACGCAACCGCATCGTATTTGATAACGTATTTATTCCTGTGACTGAACAATATAAGTCGGAATTCCAAAAATTCCTTGAAAATAACTTCCTTACTTAAATTATTAGTCCTATTTAGGATTGAATTTCAGCAATACACTCTATCTCAACCAAAACATCCATAGGGTTTTGCCTGACTGCAATGGCTGAACGTGCTGGCTTATGTCCATCGAATCGTTTTTCGTAAACCTTATTCATGGCCTGAAAATCATTCATGTCTTTCAGAAAAACCAATGATTTCACCACATTTTTAAGGCTTAAACCCATTCCTTCCAACACCGTGCTGATGTTGTTAAATACCTGTTCTGTTTGCGCTTCAATGGTGGTTCCTACAACTTTCATGGTTTTTGGGTCTACAGGTGTTTGACCTGAACAAAACACTAAATTTCCTGTTTTCATTGCATGGCAATAAGGGCCAATCGCTGCTGGTGCTCCTTCTACATAAACTGCTTCCATCTTGTAAATGATTATTGAATATTGATTAATGAAAAATGTTAATTCTATTCCAAATTTACAATCTTAATTTGAAATTTTGGCATTCAAATCCTTAACTTTACCTAAGTAACAAATATATTTTTATGTATCTGAATGGCGCTACAACAAAACGTATGGAAATCCGTGCTTTGGAATTATCCGACATTCCGGTTTGGGTAACTTTTTTCGAGAACAATCTATCTCTGCCATACCTTGGTTTGGACTTAAGTTTGAACAAAAAGGATCAATCCACAGCCTGGATTAAAAGACAACTGAAACGTTATGCAACCGGACTTTATGGCCACCACGCCCTTATCGATAAAGAAAGCAATGAGTTTGTCGGACAATGTGGTTTACTTACCCAGGAAATAGAAGGGAAGAAAGAATTAGAAATTGGTTACCATATTTTACCTGAATATTGGGGCCAAGGTTATGCCACCGAAGCAGCAATTAAATTTCGAGATTTTGCTTTTGAAAACAAGTTGAATGATACGCTCATTTCTGTAATCGATATTCGAAATAAAGCCTCTCAAAAGGTGGCCCAAAAACTTGGAATGCGAAGAGGCGAACAAATCAGGTGTTTTAATTTGGATGTTTATATTTACCGAATAAAAAAAAATATTGACAATATATAAACAGGTCACCTCTCGATTGAGCTGATCGTGACCACCTCAAAGACAGCAAGTTCTTGACGATCATCCACCCTTTCAGGTAGCTCTAACTACAAATTAATTACTTTTCCTGTTATATTTATCCCTCTACAACGTTATTAAGACATGAACAGTAAAGCTTTCAAAAATCGAATTCTTCCTTTATCACAACGGATTTTCCCGATGGCTGCCAGGATGCTTACTGATGAAGAAGAAGCTCGTGATGCTGTTCAGGAGATCATGATCAAATTATGGAATAAACGAAAGGAATTAGGTAATCATCCAAATATTCCCGGATTTGTTTTTTTATTGGCTCGTAATTATTGCCTCGATCAACTTAGAAAAAGAAATATTGCTGAAGCCAACAAAGCTTATCAGGAATTAATTGCAGATGTTTATGAAGATCAGGGCATCAATGATTTTAAAGAGCTGTCAAAAATTGTACTGCAAATAATTGAGACCTTGCCTGAAAATCAAAAAGAAGTGATGCAATTGCGCGATTTGGATGGTTTTGAATTTGAAGAAATTGCCGCCATTACCAAACTTAAAATAGAACACATCAGGGTTTTATTATCTCGAGCCAGAATACAGGTTAGAATAGAATTAGAAAAAATATATAGCTATGAACCAAGAAGAAAATAAGAGACTGCTTAAATTGTACGAGCAAGGATTGACTTCTTCTGAAGAAGAAGCCATTCTTATAAAAACATTTGGTAACTCAAAAGATGAAGAGCATGTGTGGTTTAAGTTTTTAAAGAATCACAAAAGGAAAACTCCTACAAATTTAGAAAGTCATATTTGGACGAACATCCAAAGGAAGGATAGTAAGAAGCCGAAAATGGTTTTACGTGCATTGGCTGTCGCTGCATCAATAACACTGATCTTAAGCATACTCTGGATTCCAAATCCATTAAAGTCAAGAGAAATGAGCTATGAAGAAAAAGCAGCTGCTTTAAAAGAAGCACTGATCATGATCTCCTCTGCCGAAAAAGCAGAGACTGAACAAGAAATTATTTATGAAGATGAAACAATAATTATTTATACAGAAAAATAGATACTATGAAAACCTTAATTATTACCTTTTGTATTTTAATACTATCAATGGAACTTCTTCTGGCACAAGATACAATAACTTTTAATAAGCCTAAGGAGAAAGATGCACAGAAAGTAAGTAGCATCATTGTTCAGCTAAAAGAAGGCTCTCCGATTACTGTTTATATTGATAGCATGAAAGGGTCATCGGAAGGGATTGATTTATTGAACTTTGATAAAATCAATTCGATATCAGTTATTAAGGGAGAAGAAGTACTAAAAAAATATAATACGCCAACAGTTATTTTTATTACCTCAAAAAAAGAGGAAAACCTTAAAATTGGTAAAAGTGAACAGGGTTCAATCACAATATCCAGAATTAACACTGGTAATAACAGTCACAAAGCAGGAGATCCAGTCATAGTTATTGATGAAAAAGTTGTTAAAGGTCAAAGTTTGAAAGAAATTTCCCCAGATGATATTGATCAAATTAGAATCCGTAAAGATCAAAAAACCATGGACAAATATAATACTAAGGTTGGGGTTATCTTTGTAACAACTAAGAAGAATTCAGACTTTAAGATTAAACTAGATGGTAAGAATTCTTCTAATATTCCTGTAATAGTTATAGACGATAGAATTTCTGATTTACAAACCTTAAAAGAGTTACCTGAGAATGAAATTTACTCAATGAAAGTGCTGCAGGATGAAAAATCCATGAAAAAATATAACTCAGAAAATGGGGTTATCATAGTTACTACTAAAAAAGAAAAAATACATTAATAAAAAAAGATTGACTGTTTACCGATCGTTTAGCAAATTTTGGACTATTTATAATTAAATTGTTCAATATTCGCGGCACAAACAAGACGGCATAAATCACCCCTACAAAGTTAGCCCATTCGCTAACTACTTCTTTTATAATACAAATATAATAATCCATTCAGAAACATCTATCTTATATAGATGTTTCATATATTTGTAATTTATTTAATTAAAAATCCCGTAAAAAAGTCAAAATGATTTCTCCAATATTTAATCAATTATTAATCCCTTATGTAATTGCCATGATTTTGGCAATTACCATGGGAGGTAGTGGTACTGCTCCCGCATTTTCGGCTGCATATGGCGCCAATGTAATCAGGCGAAGCCTCATTCCCGGAATATTTGGCATAATGGTATTTGTGGGAGCCATCGTAGCTGGCAAAGGTACTGCCACAACCATGGGAAAAGGATTACTCAATCCTGAAATGATGTCCTTCAGTATTGTTTCTATTATCTTGTTTTCGGTGGCAGTGGCACTGCTTATTGCAAATTTAGCAGGGGTACCGCAATCAACCAGTCAAGCTACTGTTTTGGCAGTTACAGCTCCTGCTTTGTATTTTAACGATTTAAACAGTCAAGTACTTTTTCTTGAAATTATCCCAACCTGGTTTATCCTTCCCGTAATTTCCTTCTTTATCAGTTTATTTTTTGGTAAGTACATTTATAAACCCATGCGCCGAAAAGGACTCACTATGCCCCGAGCCCAAAACGAAAACATGAAACCTATCTGGAATGCACTATTGGTAATCATGTCGCTTTATGTTGCTTTTTCAATCGGATCAAACAATGTGGCCAATGCTGCAGGCCCCATTGCCTCCATGACGATTAACGAACTTGGTCTTAAAAATGATGCACAGTTTTTATTAATAATGATGATATCAACTTTAATTGTTGCACCCTGTTTTGGAATCGGAAGTTCGCTCTTCGGCCATAAAATTGTTAAAAATACCGGCAAGGAAATTATTCTCTTTGGTAAATTTGAAGCCGTAATTATTGCTTTTATCTCGGCCAGTTTATTATTGTTGGCTTCTTTGGTAAAAGGGGTTCCAACCTCACTAGTTCAACTAAATGTAGCAGCCATCCTTGGAATTGGCGTTGCCAAATTGGGTTCCAAAAACATTTTTCAGCGAACCGAGGTTAAAAAGTTTTTTTTGATGTGGCTAGTTGCTCCAATCATTGCATTTTCATTGTCCTTATTACTTACCTATATTGCTGATAAATTAGGTTATTTACAGCTATAAGTTTGGAAAGTTGATAATAAATTTAAGACATAAATGACAATTTGTGAAGATGTAACTGTCTCAAAAAGTTTAAGCTTTTTTTTGTAAATACTATTTAATTATTCAAAATAAGGAAATTATCTCTTTTCAAATTCAGCTTTACCCTCATCAAGAAATTTAACAAAACCCTCAACACTTAAATCAAAAGCTCTGGGTTCATTCAGATTATTTCCGTTGTGGTCGATCAAGACGTAGTAAGGTTGTGCATTAACCCGGTATTTTTCAATCTGAAAATCGGCATTCTTCTTACCAATGGTCTTTTTAACTTTTCCATCAACATTTGAAGTTACCCAATCAGATTCCGGCATTTCAGTTCGGTCGTCAACATACAAAGCAATGATCACGTAATCTTCACTTAATCGTTTTAGAACTTCAGGATCGGACCAAACATTTTTTTCCATCACCTTACAGTTCGTACAAGCATGGCCCTTAAAATCCAGCATCACCGGTTTGTTTAATTTCTTGGCACAAGCCATGCCTTGCTCATAATCAAAATAACCTTGTAGGCCATGTGGTAGATGAAGAATATCGCTATACTTAGGTTCTTCACAAATTTCGGATTTTGGGTTTGAACTTACCATTGCAGGCTGTCGTTTACCAATCAACTCAACCAAATCAAAAGAAGACTCGGTAGGTAAGAAGCCTGAAATTGCTTTTAGTGGCGCACCTATCATCCCGGGAATTAAATAAATTACAAAGGTAAAGGTGGCGATAATCAAAAATAAACGAGGTACACTGATATGCTTTACATCACTGTCGTGAGAAAATTTGATTTTTCCTAAAAGATAAAGACCCATTAGAGTGAATAAAACGATCCAAATGGCAATAAAAAACTCACGACTAATATTCCAGCCTAGGGCTTGGTTTGGCACCAATATAAATTTGGTTCCTAAAGCAAGAATGATAAATCCTAAAACAACTTTTACAGAATTTAACCAACCACCTGACTGAGGTAACTTGCCCAACAGACTTGGGAAAAACGCCAGGAAAGTAAACAATAAAGCAAAAGCCAATGAGAATCCGAACATTCCCACAATTGGCTGTATCAGGCTTCCCTGTGCCGCTTCTACCAGAATACCACCAACGAAGGGTGCGGTACAAGAAAATGAAACAAGTACCAAGGTTAAAGCCATAAAGAATGCGCCAATAATTCCGCCTTTGTCTACTTGCTTGTCTGATTTGTTCGTGAGTGAAGCAGGTAATACCAACTCAAACATTCCAAAGAATGAGGCTGCAAAAAACGCAAATAATAAGAAGAAGATGGTATTTGTAATCCAATGACTACTTACCATTTTTATCGAATCTGCTCCGAAAAGCACCGTAACAAGCACACCAATTAAAGTGTATATCAGGATGATAGACAATCCAAACACAATGGCATTGGTTCTGCTTTTCACTTTATTTCCACCACTGCTATTCATAAAGAATGATACTGTCATTGGAATCATTGGGTAAACACAAGGCGTAAGCAAACCTAAAAGTCCGGCACCAAAAGCAATAAAGAAGAACACCCACAATGATTCATTGCTGTCATCAGAATCGGATTCTTCAACAGGCTGTGAACTATTTACTTTTACCTGAGCTTCTTCCTTTGCAGATCCAGTACCAATATTCTTAAACTCAAAATCAATTTCAGTTGGTGGTAAACATTTGGTATCGTCGCATGACATAAATTCTATAAATCCTTTGATGGTAACCGATGTGTTTTCTGCAACTTTTATCTTTTGCGTGAAGGTAGCTTCATGTGAAAAATAACGAATCATCATATCGAAGTTCGGATCAAATACTTCAACTGACTCTGTTTCTTCAACAATTCCGATGCGCTCATAATTCGCATTTTCTTCAAATGTAAACAAAGTGGCTGGTGGTTGCATTTCAATTTTTTGTGAATACAAATGCCATGGTTCGTCGATTTCGGCCTTAAAAACCAGTTCATATTCATTATTCCCCAGGTCTTTACTACTAAAGCTCCAATTAACAGGTTGAAGTATTTGAGCTATGGAACTAATCGAAATGAAGCTAATCAGAAGTGTTAGAATGAATGTCTTTTTCATCGAATTTTTCATTGGTATTTATAAAATGGTTTGGTTAAATAGATCGCAAATTTACTAAAAAATATGCAGCAAACAAGATGTGTACAAGCCCTATTAACTATTATTTAACATACTCAATTTGAAGTACTTTTTCAGTTTTTGCAGTAATTTTAAATCGATTATCTAATTGATGGCCAACAATCCAAATGATACTATTACCTGAACAAAGCAACCAACAATCTTCCTTTTCAAACTGCGATAATTTTTTATCAATAAAAAAATCACTTAGTTTTTTACGGAAATTACTCCCAAGCGGATAGAAATAATCACCTTCATTCCATTTTTTTAAATAGAGCGGGAATTGCAATTTTTGATAATCAAAGTTTGCAATGAAATTATTCTTTGAATACGTAAAACTTCCTTGTTTAATCAGCTTCTCAATTTTTAATTTGATGGGATTCTCAATCCAGCCAACCTCCTCAGGAATATCGTAAGACTCAATTTTCTCCCCTAAAACCTTTTTGCGGATAATCAAATGCTGTCTGTCTTTTAGCAATCGATGTGTTGGAGTATAGAACTGCTTTCCGGATTCATGATCCAGCGTTTTAATAATATCCTCACAAACAGCAAAACTAAAACCAAAATCACGAATAATTTCAAATAAATATGTCGAAATAGGATCAAGTTTCTTGAGCTTCTCGATCGAGATCAGAAACTCATTATTTGTTTTTGTGATGATTTCTTTTCGAACGGTTGAAATTTGTTGAGCATAAATTTCTTCAGATTCACTAAAGCGTTTTATGTTGGCTTCAAATATTTTCAGGTATTGCGGATCAATATCTTTTAAAACCGGAACCAGATGATGGCGAATTTTATTCCGTAAATACTTATCCGATGCATTTGATGAGTCTTCTCTGAATGCCAGTTTCTTTTTATTAAAAATTTCACTAATCTCAGTTCTGGTTGCAAACAACAAGGGGCGAATTAAATTTCCTTGCCTGGGCTTAATCCCATGTAGTCCGTAAAGGCCAGTTCCACGAATTAAGTTGATAAACAAAGTCTCAATTTGATCATCGCGATGATGGCCGGTTGCAATTTTTTGATAACCATTTTCCGATCGAATTTTTTCGAACCATTCGTAGCGCAGATCACGGGCTGCCATCTGGGTAGAGATTCCCAGCTGTTTTGCAATTTTCTTGGTTTCGAAATCGATCGAGAAAAAAGGGACTTCGTATTTCAATGCTAATTCTTCAACAAAACGCGCATCTCCATCTGACTCATTTCCTCTTAATTTAAAATTGCAATGGGCAATTCCAAACTCAAATCCGGCTTGCTGAAACAGTTCACACAACACAACAGAATCAACTCCACCACTCACAGCTAAGAGTGTTGTTTCACCTTTCAGGATTAGTTCATTTTCTTCAATAAAATTTAAAAACTGTGAATTCATTGAAGCAAATTTAAGCAATTGCGAGCTGTAAAAAATAAAAAAGCCCTCATCAAAATTAACAAGGGCTCATTTTAATTTTAAATATCTGTTTAAATTTCCCAGGTGCTACCGCTCATCAAAAGATCGTCAACACATTTTATAGGAGAATTTTTCTTAGCATATTCAATAGACTCAGACATTAAATTTTCGTAAGTATCAGCAGGAACTGCCCTGATGATTCCCATTGCTACAGGGAAATCCGGCACTTGCATTTTTGATAACATCACATGAATACCAGGATCCGGATTCGATGGATCGTGAACCAAGAGATCGGTTTCGGTAATTCCATTTTCGCCAATAACAACCGTTTCGAGTCTTGTTCCTTTTAAAATGATTCCTTTATTTCTCTCTTTGCCGTAAATCATAGGTTTACCTGCTTCAAGATGTAGTTGATTGTCCTCCTTGGTTTCTCTGCCTGTGACTAAAGCATGAACTTTATTGTTGAAAATAACACAATTCTGTAAAATCTCAACAACAGATGTTCCTTTATATTTCGCCGATTCAACTAAAATTGAGGTCATCATTTTTGGATCGGTATCAACCGATCGAGCAAAGAATTTACCCTGTGCACCAATAATCAATTCTCCCGGATTAAAAGGTTCTTCGAAAGATCCCTGAGGTGATGTTTTGGTTACACTACCTTTAGGGGTCGTTGGCGAATATTGGCCTTTAGTAAGTCCGTAAATTTTATTGTTGAACAACAAAATATTGATGTCGATGTTCCGTCGTACCACATGAATAAAATGGTTACCACCAATGGCCATGCTATCGCCATCTCCGGTAATCATCCAAACCGATAGCTCAGGATTTGCAATTTTTACTCCGGAAGCAATGGCTGCAGCACGACCGTGAATTCCATGAATTCCATAAGTATTCATGTAATATGGAAAACGAGATGAGCAACCAATACCCGAAACCACTACAAAATCCTCTTTTCTAACACCCATCTGTGGAAATACTTTTTCCATCGATTTCAAGATGGCATGGTCGCCACAACCCGGGCACCATTTAACCATCTGATCACTAACAAAATCCTCTTTTGTTAATTGAGGGATGTTTTGCATGTCTATATTTTTTTCTTCCGTCATGATTGTTGATCATTTAAGATGGAAATAAATTTTTCTTCTAATTCAGATACCATAAATGGCAATCCTTGAATTTTATTGAATTGTTGGAAATGATGTCCAGGAAATTTCATTCTCAAGTAGTTCACAAACTGCCCGTTATTCAATTCACAAACGATAATTTTCTTGAATTTTTTAAGAATATCCTCCGTATTTTTAGGCAGTGGGTTGATGTACTTAAAATGAGCCAAGCTAATTTTATGTCCTTCAAGCTGCATTTTCTCAACGGCAGTTAACATCACGCCGAATGTTCCACCCCAACTCACAACTAAAACGTCCGCATCGTCGTTACCAATGATAGATTGCTCAGGAATGAAGTTAGCAACACATTGTACTTTTTCCTCTCTGATCTGAGTCATGATTTGGTGATTCATAGGATCGTGCGATACATTACCCGAACCATTTTCTTTTTCCAGTCCACCAATTCGGTGACGTAATCCTTCAGTACCCGGAATCGCCCATTGACGACTTAGTTTATCCTCATTTCTTTTATAAGGTTGATAAACCGGATCATTTGCTTTTGCAAGTGGTGGCGTAATCTTGGGCATTTGAGCCATCTTAGGAATTCTGAAAACTTCAGATCCATTTGCGAGTGCACCATCAGTAAGAAGAATCACTGGAGTCATATGTTCTACTGCCAATTTAGAGGCCTCGAAAGCTGCATAGAAACAATCTTCAGAGGTTAGGGCAGCAATTATTATTACTGGTGCTTCACCATTTCGTCCGAATAATGCCTGATATAAATCGGATTGTTCTGACTTGGTTGGCAAACCGGTTGAAGGACCACCTCGTTGTACATCCACAATAACCATTGGTAGTTCAGTCATAACAGCTAAGCCTATGGCCTCGCTTTTTAAAGAAAGCCCTGGACCCGAGGTTGTGGTAAGTGCCAGTGAACCGGTATAACTTGCCCCAATTGTAGAGCAAACTCCAGCAATTTCGTCCTCAGCCTGAAAAGCCTTGGCTCCTAAATCTTTATGTTTTGTGAGTTCCTGTAATATTTCAGTAGCAGGAGTGATAGGATAAGAACCTAAGAAAAGTGGTAGACCTGATTTTTCGGCCGCTGCTAAAAAACCCCATGCAGTAGCAACATTACCGGTAATATTTCGATAAGTTCCTTTTTCAAGAGGAGCAGGTTGAACATTATAGGTTTGATTAATCGCTTCAATATTTTCAGCAAAATTATAACCGGCTCTTAATACCCTTTTATTTGCTTCAACAATGACTGGATTTTTCTTAAACTTTCGTTCAAAAAATTCATTGGTCTTTTCCAGCTCTCTGTTGAACAAATAAAGAACAATACCCAAAGCAAACATATTTTTGCTTTTCAATGCAACTTTGTTATCGAGGTTTAGCTCTTTAACCGCTTTTTTAGTAAGCAAAGAAACCGGGGCTTCAATTACTTTATATCCATTCAGGGTATCATCCTCAAGAGGATTGCGTTCAAAACCAGCTTTTAGGATTCCCTTTTCAACAAAGGTGTCCTGATCTACGATAATCGTTGCATTTCGTTTTGCCCATTTTAAAGTTGCTTTTAATGAGGCCGGATTCATCGCAACCAACACATCTGCTAAGTCGCCTGATGTATGAATATTGGTATGCCCAAAATGAATTTGAAATCCAGAAACACCAGCCACAGTCCCTTGCGGGGCTCTAATTTCAGCCGGATAATCAGGAAAAGTTGCAAAATCATTTCCTGCAAAAGCAGCTGAATCTGAAAACAGTGCACCTGTAAGCTGCATCCCGTCACCGGAATCGCCAGCAAACCTTAACACTACATTATCCAATTCTACGATTGGATTCTTTTTCGTATTATCCATCCTTTGATGATTAAAAAACATGGCAAAGTTAAAGCATTTATTTCTGTTAGATCAAACTAAAAGTCTACTTTTTTACAGTTTAGTGTTATTTTTTTAACAATAATTTTATACACTGTTTTCTAACTGATTTACATACACTTATACCACCTTCACCCTATAGACTTTAAACATTTTCTATTTTGAACCGATTATAAATAAGGCAGGAAAAACCCTGAAGTATTTATAAATCAAGGTGTCACAAAGTTCTAATATCCTTAATTCGTGCAATTTAGAATGCATATAAATTATTAATGACTGTTTGATTCACGGAAACTCTTTATATTTGCATCATATTTTTTATCAATTATTAACAAAAAAATTAAAGATCATGGCTTATAAAATAAGTGACGATTGTACCGCGTGCGGTACTTGTATTGACGAATGTCCCGTTGATGCAATTGCTGAAGGTGACATCTATGTAATTGACCCTGATATTTGCACTGACTGTGGTTCATGCGCAGATGTTTGCCCGGTAGAAGCAATTTCACCTGAATAAAATATCAGCTTTCTTGAAGAAATGCTTAAAGTTCATCCGACGGGATGAACTTTTTTTTTGCCGTTTTGTGAAATAATTAACTGTAAGTGTAAGTAAACAAGCTGATTAATTATTATTACTTTTGCAGTTAAACAAGCATACGCAGATGGATAAATTTTCCTATTTACACAATGTTGACCCCGATATCATCGATGATCTGTACCAGAAATTTAAAGAAGATCCCGGATCTGTTGACGAAAGCTGGAGGATGTTTTTCGAGGGTTTTGAGTTTTCGAGAACAAATTACGTTGAAAATGAAACTGATACACGAGTATACCCCGACGAATTTAAGGTCATTAATCTCATAACCGCCTACCGTCAAAGGGGACATCTTTTTACATTAACCAATCCGGTTCGAGCACGCAGAACGTACAGTCCTACGCTTGATATTGAAAATTTTGGACTGTCAAAATCTGATCTCAGCCGAAGTTTTCAGGCAGGCAATGAGATCGGTATTGGCCGTGCAACTTTAAAGCAAATCATTGATCATCTCAACACTACGTATTGTCAATCAATTGGTGTTGAGTATCACTATATTCGTGATACGAAAATAAACGATTGGCTTCGAACTAAAATGGAGTCGAGTAAAAATGAACATGCGATTGATGCAACTGAGAAAATGCATATTTTCAGTAAATTAACTCAGGCAGTTAACTTCGAGAAGTTTATTCATAAAAGGTATCCCGGACAAAAAAGATTTTCACTGGAAGGTGCCGAATCTCTGATTCCGGCAATGGACGCAATTATTGAGCAAGGTGCAGAATCAGGAAACAAGGAATTTGTAATTGGGTTGGCACATCGTGGAAGGTTAAACATTTTGGCCAATATTTTAAAGAAACCAATTCGAGATATTTTCAGTGAATTCGAGGGAAAAGAATATGACGATGAAACCCTGCTGGGTGATGTAAAATACCACCTGGGTTATACCTCTAAACAAACTACTGCCGGCGGAAAACATGTTCAGTTAACCTTAAGCCCAAACCCTTCTCACCTCGAAGCGGTTAACCCTGTTGTGGAAGGCATAGTTAGGGCAAAAATTGATCATGATTACCAAGGCGACGCAAGTAAAATAACTCCCATCTTAATTCACGGAGATGCTTCCATAGCTGGACAAGGGATTGTTTATGAAGTCGTTCAAATGGCTGGTTTATCGGGATACAAAACAGGTGGAACCATTCATTTGGTAATTAACAACCAAATCGGATTTACCACAAATTACCTTGATGCCCGAACAAGCACCTATTGTACTGATATTGCGAAAACAACCCAATCGCCTGTTTTTCATGTGAATGGCGACGATGTAGAAGCGGTTGTTTATGCAGTAAAATTAGCGATGGAATATCGTGCTCAATTTCAAAAAGATGTTTTTATCGATTTGCTTTGCTATCGTAAGTATGGCCATAACGAAGGAGATGAACCACGTTTTACCCAGCCCTTATTGTATAAATTAATCGAGAAACATCCTAATCCTCAGGAGATTTACAAAAACAAACTCATTTCTGCCGGAGAGATTACCGAAGAGAAATGTACACAAATCGAAAACCTGTTCTCTGAATCGATGGAGCAGAGTTTCGAAGACTCAAAAAAGATTGAAAAGTCGCATATTTCTTTTTTCCTGGAAGAGACTTGGAAGGATATCAGAAAGGCAACAAAAGCTGATTTTGATTCCTCTCCGAAAACGGGAATAACAAAAAAGACACTCCTTGATATTGGTAACCAAATTACAGATATCCCTCAGAATATTAAACTTTTCAGGAAAACCATCAAACTGCAACAACATCGCAAGAAAATGCTGGATGAAGGCCAATCACTTGATTGGGCCATGGGTGAACTTATCGCTTATGGAAGCTTACTCATGGAAGGGATTCCGATCAGGCTTAGTGGGCAAGATGTAGCTAGAGGAACCTTCAGTCATCGACATTCGGTTTTAAGGGTTGAAGATTTGGAAGAAGAATATTTACCTTTAAATCATCTTGAAAACAAAAAAGCTTCCATTGAAATTTTTAACTCCTTACTTTCGGAGTATGGGGTCATGGGCTTTGAGTATGGTTACTCGCTAACCACACCAAACAGCTTAACCATTTGGGAGGCTCAGTTTGGTGACTTTAACAATGGTGCACAAATCATTATCGATCAGTTTTTAAGCAGTGCAGAAGACAAATGGAATGTGATGAATGATTTGGTTTTGTACCTTCCTCATGGTTACGAAGGACAAGGGCCTGAGCATTCAAGTGCTAGACTGGAAAGATTTTTAATACTTTGTGCTGAAAACAATATGCAGATTGTAAACTGCACCACACCAGCTAATTTCTTTCATGTTTTACGCCGACAGTTTAAACGGGATTTTCGTAAGCCATTGGTGATTTTCACCCCTAAAAGTTTACTTCGTCATCCCAAATGCGTTTCGGCCATCGAAGACTTTACATCTGAAGGTTTTAAGGAGGTAATTGATGATGCAGAAGCTGAAATTGCTCAAACAACCAAGGTGGTTTTTTGTAGTGGAAAAATCTATTACGACCTAATTGAAGAAAAACAAAAGCTCAAAAATACCAACACAGCCATTGTCAGGTTGGAACAAATTTACCCGCTACCCGTAAAACAACTTCAATCAATCATTAAAAAATATAAGCATAGCGAAAAATGGATTTGGGTACAGGAAGAGCCTATAAATATGGGAGCCTGGACATTCTTACATCACAATTTTAAGGAAGTACCCTTAAAAGTGATCGCACGTCCGGCAAGTGGTTCGCCTGCAACAGGTTCATCTAAATTTCATGCCATCAGACAACAAAAAATAGTTGATAAAACATTTGAAGCATGTGACTGTCCGAATTTATTGAAAGATTGTGAAATGGTTTGTATTGGAAATAAATGGCGTACCTTTGAAAAAGAGCTTAATATTGATCAAAAAAAGATTGATAGTAGTTCATATTCAGCCCTTAAAAAGCTTGAAGAAAAATAAAACACAAGTGGCAAACAGCTAATGAGCTACAAATAAAGAACAAATGAAAATTGAAATAAAAGTTCCCAGCCCGGGTGAATCAATTGCTGAAGTACAATTGGCAAATTGGTTGGTTGAAAATGGAGAATTCGTTGAGAAAGACCAGGAAATAGCTGAAATTGATTCGGATAAAGCAACTCTTAGTATTGCTGCTGAAGATGCAGGAACAGTAAATATTTTTATTGAAGCCGGCGAAACCATTGATGTTGGCTCTGTGATTGCTGCCATCGATACTTCGGCCAAAGCTCCAAAGAAATCGGCTGCTCCTGTCGCAAAATCTGCCATTGACAAAATCGTACAGGAAGAAAAAAAGGAGATTTCTAAAACGGAACCCCAAAAAGAAGCTCAAAAAGAAAAAACCCAGGCAGGATTTGCCCATGTTTCTCCTCTGGCTCAAAAGCTCTTAAACGAGCATCAGCTTAATGAAACTGAGCTTATTAATTTTTTCAAAAACCAGCGCCTCTCTAAAAAGGACGTTGAGTTTTACTTAGAAAAGAAAAATATAGATTTAAATTCATCAAAGAGTTCTTCGGGCACACGTGATGTGGAGAAGAAAAAGATGTCGACCCTTCGCTTAAAACTTGCTAAACGCCTGGTTGCAGTTAAAAATGAAACTGCCATGCTTACCACTTTTAACGAGGTAAACATGGGGTCTGTTATAGAAATCCGAAAACAATACAAAGACGCCTTTAAAGAAACCCATGGTGTAGGTTTGGGGTTTATGTCCTTTTTTACCAAGGCAGTTGCAGAAGCATTAATACTGTTCCCTCAAATAAATGCACAAATTGATGGGGAGGAAATTGTACAGTTTAAATACGCTGATATTGGAATAGCAGTGAGTGCTCCTAAAGGATTGGTAGTGCCTGTACTCAGAAATGCTGAAGGAATGAATTTGGCAGAAATCGAACTAAAAATTAAAGAACTTGCCACCAAAGCAAGAGACAACAAAATTACCCTTGATGAAATGACCGGAGGAACCTTTACCATCACCAATGGCGGGGTTTTTGGTTCTATGCTCTCCACTCCTATCATCAATCCTCCACAAAGTGCTATTTTGGGTATGCACAATATTGTTGAACGTCCGGTTGCTGTTAATGGAAAAGTTGAAATTCAACCCATCATGTATCTGGCACTTTCTTACGATCACCGCATCATCGACGGTAAGGACTCTGTGAGTTTTCTGGTAAAAATAAAAGAACTGCTTGAAGACCCATCAAAAATGCTGTTTGGGGGACAAGATCCTGTAAGGAAGTTACTAGGAGTTTAGGTTCGAAAATTTTTGATTCGTTTTGCAATGAGAAAAAAGTATGATTTTCTGGTAATTGGTTCTGGAATTGCCGGAATGAGTTTTGCCTTAAAAGTAGCCGACCACGGTACCGTATGCCTTATCACTAAAGAGAAAGCAGAAGAGACAGCCACAAAATATGCCCAAGGTGGTATCGCAGCAGTGATGTACTCACCCGATACGTATGAAAAACATATTCGAGATACCATGGTGGCAGGTGACGATCTCAGTAATCCGGATATTGTCAGATTAACAATCACTGAATCGACCGAACGGATTAAAGAATTAATTAATTGGGGAACCCAATTTGACCAAAAAGATTCGGGAAAATATGATTTGGCAAGAGAAGGGGGTCATTCCGAATACCGTGTTCTTCATCATAAAGACAGCACAGGACAAGAGATTCAAAGAGCATTGCTACAACAAATTAAAAATCACCCCTCCATTACTTTACTCGAAAATCACTTTACCATCGATTTAATTACTCAACACCATTTAAACATCGAATTAAATAAAAAATCGAAGAATGTAAAATGTTACGGTGCCTATGTTTTAAACTCCGAAACCAAAGAGATTCACACCATTTTATCACGGATTACATTAGTAGCTACAGGAGGTTTAGGTAATACTTACAGTACAACAACCAACCCGAAACTGGCAACAGGTGATGGTGTAGCCATGGTTTATCGTGCCAAAGGAATTATTGAAAACATGGAATTCATCCAGTTTCATCCAAGTTCTTTATACAATCCGGGCGAAACACCTTCCTTCTTAATTAGTGAAGCACTGAGAGGTTTTGGTGGTTTATTGAAAAACCAAAAGGGTGAAAAGTTTATGAATAAATATGACGAAAGGGGTTCGCTTGCTCCTCGTGATATTGTTGCCCGGGCCATCGATAACGAAATGAAAATAAGTGGAGATGACTATGTTTTTTTAGACTGTACTCATCTTGATAAGAACAGTCTCATTGAAGAATTTCCGACCATTTATGCCAAATGTTTAAGTGTAGGCATTGACCTTACCAAGGAAATGATTCCGGTGGTTCCGGCTGCTCATTATTCGTGCGGAGGAATTAAGGTTGATGAATATGCGCGCAGCTCAATTGCCAATTTATACGCCTCGGGTGAATGTGCTTCAACCGGACTCCATGGTGCCAACAGGCTTGCTTCTAACTCCTTGCTTGAGGCTGCTGTTTTCTCTCATCGTGCAAGTATAGATGCCATTAAAAAATTTAAAGACATTAGTTTTTGTGATGAGATTCCGGATTGGGATTCTTCTGGAACAGTGATGAATGAAGAAATGGTTTTAATCACTCAAACTTTCAGAGAATTACAATTGATCATGACCAACTATGTCGGTATTGTCCGTTCTAATTTAAGGCTCGACCGGGCGCTTAAACGTCTTGAAATCATTTACGAAGAAACCGAAGATTTATACAATAAATCAATTTTAACTACCCAGATTTGCGAGTTGAGAAATTTGATTAATGTATCTTATCTCATCATTAAAATGGCAATGAACCGAAAAGAAAGTCGTGGGTTGCATTATTCCATCGACTATCCGAAAATTAAAAAAGAAAATAGTTAAAACCATCATGGCATTAATTAAAGAAGTAAAAGGGCATTTACCAAAAATAGGTACCGGTTGTTTTCTGGCTGACAATGCAACTATTGTTGGAGATGTGGTAATGGGAGATAATTGTAGTGTTTGGTTTAATGCAGTGGTGCGGGGAGATGTTCATTACATTCGAATCGGAAACAATGTGAATATTCAGGATGGAGCGATCATTCATTGTACATATCAAAAGGCACCTGTAAATATTGGAAATAATGTTTCAATTGCTCATGGAGCCATCATTCATGGTTGCACCATAAAGGATAATGTTTTAATTGGCATGGGAGCTATCATTATGGATGATGCAGTGATTGAAAGTAATTCAATTATTGCTGCCGGAGCCATTGTTTCGAAAAATACCATTGTGACCTCAGGCAGTGTTTATGGAGGTGTTCCTGCGAAAAAACTTAAAGAAATTGACAAGAAATTAGTAGAAGGTGAAATTGAACGCATTGCAAAAAGCTACTCACTTTATGCCAGTTGGTATAAAGAATAGCTATCGATACTTAACACACTGCACAAAACAAAAAAAGCCGAATCAAATGATTCGGCTTTTTAATATTTCTTAGTTTTTTACTTGATCCCAAGCTTAGTTTTTACAAGAGGTAAGATATTTTCTCCTGTTTCAAAATAAATTACTGCACGAACACTTAGATCAAAGATGTAGGTATATCCATTTTCTTTAGCTACAGCGTCAATTGCACCTTTTGCACGTGTGGTAATAGGTAAGAAAAGCTCACCTTGCTTTCGTTGAAAGTCAGATTCTGCAGATTGCATAAAAGTTTCAATTCTAGTTTGCAAATCGTTAAGTTCTCTTTCCTTTGTTTGTCTAATAATTTGCGACATCGTGGCCACATTATTTTGGTAATCTTGAAGCTTACTTTGATATTCTTGATACATCACCTGAGATGTTTGATCCAATGAAGCTTTGTATTCGGTAAGTCTTGCTTCAACAGTATCTTTACCTGGCATCATTTGCATTAATTCGCCTGAATCAATATATCCCAATTTTGCATTAGTTTGTGCAACCAAAGCAGAAGCACTTACCAAAAACACCAAACTAATAACAACTACTATTTTTTTCATTTTTTTAGATTAAAGTTCATAACCAGATTAAGTCGCAAATTTATACAAATAATTGAAAAAACTAATATTTAATTTATTAATAAATCTTAAATTATTTAAAACTGCTATTAATCTTTATCTTTTTCGGTCTTCACGCCTAACCGTTTGAATTATTGTGCCAACCTCATCCAAAACATCATCACTAATGTCGAGACTTGGGTCAGAATAAAGGATGGATAATCCTGCTGCTTTATCAAAAACAAAACCATAGTTTTTTTCAGTAGCTATCTTCTCAATCGCATTGAATATCTTTTCCTGAATGGGTTGAACCATTTCTTTCCTTTTTTGATCGAGTTCGCCATCAGGTCCAAATTTTTTGCGCTGCAAATCGCTAATCTGACGTTCTTTATAGACGATTTCATCTTCTCGCTTTTTCTTTAACTCTTGAGGAAGCAAAACTGCTTCGTTCTGGAAATTCTCGTACAAACGTGATACTTCTGCAAATTTTGCTTCAATTTCTGATTGCCATGTGACTGATAAATCATCTAAATAATTCTGAGCATCGTTATACTCAGGAATATTGGCAAGGATGTATTCTGTATCGACATAAGCGTATCTTTGTGCAACCGCACCAACGATCATAAGAAAAATAAAGCTGGCTGTTAAAATTATCTTCTTCATTTTATTTTCTCCTATTAATTAATGTGACAAAATTATGATTAGTTAGACTGAAAGAGCAAAAAGCCTGCCAATTCTAATCGATTGATTGATTAATTGAGAAATGGAACTGTGAACCACTTGCATCAGGTAGCCCTGGAATCTGATCAAATCCATAACCCCAGTCGAGTCCGAGCAATCCAAACATAGGCATAAAGAACCTAATTCCAAATCCGGCAGAGCGCTTAACATCAAATGGATCGAAGGTTTTAAAATTTTCCCATGCATTTCCTGCTTCAAGAAAGGCTACGCCATAAATGGTGGCACTTGGATTAAGCGATAAAGGATACCTTAGCTCCAAAGTGTATTTTGAATAAATAGTTCCCCCGATGTTTTTATCTTTATAATACTGAGGTGTAACCGATTCATTGGTATAACCTCGCATCGCAATAATTTCTCGTCCATCCAGATTGTACTGATTTGATAAACCATCTCCTCCTAAGTAAAACCTTCCGAATGGAGTTACTTCTAGCTCTGATTTATTGTAAGTTTCAAGGAAACCAAATTTAACTCTTGTGCTTAAAACCAGTTTATCAAAAATTTCAATGTACCAGCTCGAATTAAATTTCCACTTATAGTATTCAATCCACTTAAATCTTTCATCTTCACTAAGTGTTGAATAATCTTTATTATTCAGTAAAGAATATGGGGGTGTCATTTCTAAACTAAGTGACATGTCGGATCCCCCTCGTGGATAAATCGGCGCTGTAACAGAATTTCTGGCCAGGGTTATCCCGTAGTTAAAATTGTTATAGGTTCCGGTTCCGGTTCCAAATTTAAAAATCTGACCATAATTCTCTAGTTTATAAAGCTGCATGCTTACCTTTTGCATGAGTGTGAAGAAATCATCAGGCCATGTAAGCCGCTTACCCATGCCAACAGTAAAACCATCTGTAACAAATGCAGACCTTTCTTCATCACCTTTTTTCTTGCCATTTGAAAACATGGAGTGATAATAGGAAACACTCAATGAATTAGGTCTTTTGCCTCCAAACCAAGGTTCAGTAAAAGAAGCACTATAATTGAAATAACCACTTCCATAGGTTTGAAATTTCAGTGATAGTTTTTGTCCGTCGCCTGAAGGAACAGGTCGCCATGCACCCTTCTTAAATAAATTTTTAATCGAAAAGTTATTGAAACTCAAACCAAAGGTTCCGATAATTCTACCATAACCCCACCCTCCTGATAATTCAAATTGATCGGATGATGTTTCCTCAACGATATAATTTATATCAACCGTATTATCATTTTGATTGGGTTGTACATCAGGATTTAAGGTTTCGGGATTGAAATACCTAAGTTGAGCAAGTTCTCTTTGAGTTCTGATAAGCAATTCTCTATTAAATAACTGTCCGGGTCGCGTTCTAATTTCACGCATTGCAACGTGATCATTGGTTCGCGTATTACCCGTTATTTTTACATTTTTAATTCGTGCTTGTTTACCTTCTCTAATTCTTATTTCGATATCAATAGAATCATTTTCGATTTGTACCTCAATCGGAGTTGCCATGAAAAACAAATAACCAAAATCCATATAATATGCACTTACATCGCGACCATTTGGGTTGTACGAAAGATTTTTGTCAAGCAATTCTTTGTTGTAAATATCTCCTTTTTGAATACTTAATACAGCACTCAGAAACTCTGAACTATAAATGGTGTTACCACTCCAGGTAATATTTCTGAAATAATACTGGGGACCTTCATCAACTTCAATATCAATGTTAATGTTGTTATCTTCACTTTTATAGATCGAATCTCTGACTATTTTTGCATCTCGATAGCCCAATGAATTGTATTTATCAATCAATAAAATTTTATCCTCTAAATAACTCTCTTTAATGTATTTGGAACTTTTAAAAATATGGAGCTTCAGGTTTTCCTCAGAATAAACATTCATACTATCGATCATCCCGGCAAAATCAAATCTGATTGCTGTAGAAACTACATCTAGTAATAAGTCTTCGATATTTCTCAAGGGCTTAAAGTTTCCCTTCTCCTTGGTTTCTTTTAAGGCTTTCTTTGCCTTTTTATCAGATAACTGTTCGTTACCCAAAATATTAATCTTATAAATTCTGACTTTTTTATCCTTATTCACTAAAATATCCAGACTAATATTATTTTCAAGAGTGGTATCCTGCGTTTTTTTGAAGTCAACTGTCGTATTTAGGAATCCTTTTTCAACATAATGTTTGATAATTATGTTTTTAACCCTTGATAACAAATAGTCTGTAACAACAGCTCCTCTGGTTAAATTTATCTTTCCATTTATGGTTTCCGTTTCGCCTCTTTTTATTCCAACGAATTTATAGTCAGAGAGTCTCGGTTTCTCAGTAAGGGCAAAGTGTAGTGAAACTTTATTACCCTCCACTTTTTGTATATGAACTTTAATATCTTCAGCTAATCCTTGCTTCCACAATTTCTTAATTGCTACCCCAATATCCTCTCCGGGAATCTGTATTTGATCACCTACTTTAAGGCCTGAAAGCATTATCAATACGTTCGTTTCAAGATATCCAATCCCTGAAAATATAAGCTCATCGATTTCGTAAAGTTTGGGGCTATTGTAATCAATTCTAAAATTTGCAAGATCACTAGAAACCTGAGCTCTAGTAATAATAGCGAAATTTAACATCATTACAATAATGACGAATTTTATGATGGGCTTATAAAATGCTTCCTTATTTATCATTCTTCAGTGTGCTTTAAAATTTGTTCACTTGTCTTTCCGAATCTTCGTTCTCGGTTCTGGTAGTCTAAAATGGCATCGTATAAGTCTTCTTTATTGAAATCGGGCCATAACTTTGGAGTAAATATTAGTTCGGAATATGCAATTTGCCATAAAAGGAAATTGCTAATACGAAGTTCTCCACTTGTCCTAATCAAGATTTCCGGATCAGGCATTGATGATGTATTTAAATGAGATGAGATTAGTTGTTGATTTATGTCGTCAATAGCTAGTTCATCGTTTTTAACTTTAGAGGATATTAATTTAACTGTTTCCACAATTTCCCATCTGGAACTGTAACTTAAAGCCAATGTTAAGGTCATTCTGTCATTACTGGCCGTTTCCTTCATGGTTTTAAGCAGTTGAATTTGGCTTTTTTCGGGTAAGCTTTTGATATCACCAATAGCATTTAATCGGATGTTATTCTTGTTGAGCGTGGGTGTTTCTTTATCGATGGTGTTTACCAATAACTGCATTAACGCATCAATCTCATACTTAGGGCGGTTCCAATTTTCAGTAGAAAAAGCATAGAGCGTTAAATATCTGACTCCAAGTTCAGCAGCTGATTCGGCAGCCTCACGCACGGCGTGTACCCCATTTTGATGACCGAAGGTCCTTTGTTTACCATGCTTTTTAGCCCAGCGACCATTCCCATCCATGATGATGGCAATATGCTGTGGTAAATTATTAAGGTCAATTCGATCTTTTAAACTCATAATTATTTCTTCATTATTTTCGATATCCATTGGTAAAATCAACGCAGGTTGACCGGTCAAAAATATCAAATTCAACTGTGATTGAAATCCCTACAAAATTGAACCAATCCATTGTTTTTGGGTTTCCACGCTGTGAGCCGGCAACACGCTCAAAAGTAGGATCTTCGACTAATTTAGGATCGGACAATCTGTGATCTAAATTATTAGGATTAAAATCACTTGTACTTAAATAATAATCCTTGCTGATATCATCGATGTAATCAGTAAAAGTTTTACGCATACCCCACTCAAAACCCAAGCCAATACTTTGGCTTACACTATACTTTATCCCAATTCCAAACGGGATGGCTAATCCATGCAATAAATAAGGTTCTGCTTGTCCTTCGGTTGCATGATCCACTAATTTTTCGTTATCAAATTTGGGATTAAACATAAACAATGATGCCCCTCCAAAAATATAGGGTGTAAAATAGTTACGGGCACTTCCGTTCACATAAGGATAAAAATTAAACTCCATCACTGTCGCAATTTCAGTTATGGATGAATTAAATGCTAAACCCCTATTCATCACTTTTTGACTCACCGCATCCGATCCTTCGACCTTACCGGTTAAGGCACTCAGCCTTAGCGACCATCTGGTGTCGAGATTATAGCGCGCAATTATACCTGCAGCAGGTTTTGTTTGCTGAAAATGCACCCCCGGATTAATGTCTCCGAGATAATACGATCCACCTCCAAAAATTCCAACTTCCATAGTTTGCGAATAAATTCCTGCTTGAACCAGTACAATTACTGTTATTAAAACTGCTGTTTTTTTCATAAAATTTGAGCCTGCAAAATTACATTTTTTTTTGAAAATCAGGCTATCCACGCGTATTAATTTCTAATATCCAGACCCCATTTCAACTTATCTCTGATTGTAGAGAAAAAGTTTTTACTCGACATCTGTATTAAATTGATGTTAAAACTTTCTTTTTCTATATTCAAAACAATTGCTTTGTCAATCGTTTCTGTTCTCGAATCCAGACTTACAAGAAACTGTTCATCACGCCCCTCAAGTTCTATCCTGATTTTGCTGTCGTCGGGTATAACGAAAGGCCGAACCGTTAAATTGTGTGTTGCAATGGGCGTAATAACAAAGTTTTTAGATCCTGGGGCAATGATGGGGCCACCACAACTTAACGAGTAGGCTGTTGAACCTGTTGGGGTTGCAATTATTAAACCATCGGCCCAGTATGAATTCAACAGTTCTCCGTCAACATAAACATTCAGAACCATTAAAGAAGATGAATCTCTTCTTCTAATTGAAACCTCATTTAAGCCATAGTTAATCTTACCAAACAAACCTTCGTTGGTATTCAGTTTTACTAAAATCCTCGGAACCAATTTAAAATCTTTATTAACCAAAGCTTCAATGGCTGATGAGATTTCATCTTTCGAAATACTGGATAAAAACCCTAATCGCCCGAGGTTAATTCCTAAAACAGGCACCCCTGAATCTCTGACCAGTTTAACAGTATCCAAAAAGGTCCCGTCTCCTCCAATGGAGAGTAAATAATCTACTTTTCCAAGCAAATCATCATGGGTATTGAATAACTGATTGGGGGCGTTAAAAGTTATGCCGGATTCAATACTTTTGAAATAAGGCTCATACACCATGATCTCGCAATTTACCTCTTCCAACTTTCTGATTAGTTGCTGAATATAAGGCATTGAGCTCGGGTTGGGCGACATTCCAAAAAGGGCAATTTTCATTTTGCGATCTATCAAATTAATTATTTACAAGGATACGAAATTAATGGTTTAAGCTTCTTATATTTTAACATATATTAATAATTGAAGGGATGATAAAATAATACTTGTAGATACCTTGATATGAAGGAAATAAGATTTAATTGAAGAAAGACCGTATTCTGGATTAATTAAATATTCAGATAATTCATTAAAGAATCAAAGCGATCTTTTAAATCTTCAATATCGTCGCTTTTAGTAAAGGATGCTTTAACCAAATAGTTGTAGCGGTTAAAAGTTAGAAGTATCGACTGGATGTCGATTTTATTAATCTTGATCGTAATTTCGAGTTTGGTTGAATCGGGGTTTGAAATGACACATAGACTCAATACCTTGGCATCGTTTGATTCTATAATTTGAGCTATTTCGCTGAGCATGTAATCGTTTTGACTAACCTCTAGAACAATTACTCCACCCGGATTCTCGATAGCTGCAATTTTAGAGAAATTTTCAATTAAATTACCCATAGTGATGCATCCCAAATATTTATTTCGATGATCAAGAACCGGAACCAGGGTCAACTTCAGCTCGGCAAATCTTTTTATTACATCAAAAATATGCTGCTCCTCTGTAACATGAACAGAAGCTAATGATAGATTTTGTCCACCCAGAGGCTCATCGTAATCGTCCATGGTAAAAACATCCTCATCCGAGATCATTCCCAAAAATTCTTCGTTATTTACAATGGGCAAATGAGATAATCTGTAATCATCCATTCTGCTTAATGCATCCGAACCTGTATTAGAAGTTTTTAATGGGATAATTAAATCTGTGATTAAATGCTTGGCTAACATAATTTCAATTTTTAATACGGTTTTATTTTAAAATAATCATCGTCTAAAATATTAATATAGTTTTCATACCTCGATAGGCTGATCTTTTTATCCTTAACAGCTTTAATGACAGCACAGTCGGGTTCATGAACATGGGTGCAATTATTAAATTTACAGTCCAGCATATACTTTCTCATCTCTGGAAATCGTTCTGCCACCTCTTCAAGTTTAAAATCAATTAAGCCAAACTCTTTTATTCCCGGAGTATCAACGATATAACCTCCGCCCGAAAGGGTATACATTTCGGCAAAAGTGGTGGTATGTTTTCCTTTATTGTGCACACTTGAAATATGACCTGTTTTAATGTTTAGTTTTGACTCAATTTTGTTGATTAGTGCAGATTTCCCAACCCCCGAATGACCGGTAAACAAGCTTACTTTTCCTTTCAGCAATTCCTCTACCTGATCAATATTTGTGTTTTCCTTAACAGATATCTCGATGCATTCATACCCTATGTTTTCATAAATATCCTTTATTTTTTGATGAGATTTCCACAATTTCTGATCGTATAAATCAATTTTGTTAAGGATGATTTTTGCTTCAATATGGTAAGCCTCAGCCGTCACCAAAAACCGATCAATAAAACCTGTAGAAGTTCGGGGTTGTGCCAGTGTAATAATGATGATGGCCTGATCCAGATTTGCAGCAATGATGTGCGACAGTTTTGATAAATTAGTTGCTTTCCGGATGATGTAATTTGAACGGTCGTAGATATGCTCAATCACTCCAACCTCTTCCTTTTCCTGGAGCTGAAAGCGAACCTTATCACCAATGGCAATGGGATTGGTTGTTCTCAAACCTTTCATTCGGAACTGTCCTCTTATCTTGCACTCGAAAACATTGCCCTGATCATCCCTAACCGTAAACCAACTTCCGGTCGATTTAATAACTATTCCGTCCAAACAATAAAATTTTAGTTTTCAAAAAAATATTGAGAGATTTTTGTTTACTCAATTCAATTGTAAATCTACTAACAAATTACAACATGCAATCGATTAATTCGTGCGGAAGTCAAACAAAACATTTTTCGCTGCGCACAAAGAAGGATATTAAATTAATTTGAAGATCTTACCCGGCAAACATTCAACCACCCCCTTAAACTCAAGGTTCAGTAATGCTGATGCAACTTTACTGCTCGGAATTTCTGCGAGCAAACAAATACGATCAATGCCAACTTTTTGATTTTCCTCAATGATTCTCACAATTTTTTTATCCGTATCGCTAAGATCCACAAAAAGTTTCTTTTGTATCACATTTTTTGTTTTAACCTGATCCCAGCCCATAAAATACCTGATATCTTCTGAATTATTCACGAGTAATGAACGGTTGGTTTTTATTAAAAAATTACATCCTTGCGAATAAACATCGTTAACTCTACCCGGAATTGCAAAAACATCACGGTTGTATGAATTAGCGATATCGGCTGTAATTAAAGCACCCCCTTTTTTTGCTGATTCAATAACCAGAACGGCATCCGCCACCCCTGCAATGATGCGGTTTCGCTTAGGGAAGTTTTCTCGATCAGGATTGGTCTTACTGATAAAATCTGTTAGCAAACCACCTTGGTTTAACATTTTTTCGGCAAGTGATTTATTTAGGGATGGATACAGATGATCTAATCCATGGGCCAATACCCCTACAGTTTTGAGCTCATTGTTCAAAGCCTCTTTATGAGCAAAGGTGTCAATTCCATATGCCAAGCCGCTTACAATTAAAACGTTTAAATCTTTTAAACCTTCAATAAGTGTTTTGCATATTCTCTTACCATAATTTGAGGCTTTTCTCGTACCTACTACAGAAAGAATTTTGCTCATATTCAGATCCGCGTTTCCTTTAAAATATAACATGATGGGGCCATCAACACAGTGTTTTAATCTTTCGGGATAGTCATCATCAAGAAAATAATAGGTTTTAATTTTATTTTCTTGAATAAATGCTAATTCCAGCTCAGCTCTTTTTAGTACTTCAGCGCTAAGAATTTTATTAGCAGTGGCTTCACCCATTCCGGGAATTTTCAATAAACTCGACTTTTTCTCTTTAAAAACAGCTTCGGCTCCTCCACAGTAAGCAATTAGTTTTTTGCCATTTATGTCACTTATTCCGGGAATTAAATTGATTCCGATTTTGTACTGGAGGTTCATTTTAAAGGATTTATGCTCAAAGTTAAACAATTTTAATTTAATTTTTCAACCTCCTCATGATTCCAAACCCAATTTATCTTTACATTTGTTTCAAATAAAAAAATATGTTTTTACAATACATTACCTGGGATGTAGATCCCGTTATTTTCAACTTAGGAGGCTTATCAATTCGTTGGTATGGTGCCTTATTTTCAGGCTCCTTTTTAATCAGTTATATCTGGTTAATAAAACTTTTTAAACAAGAAAAAATTAATATTAAAATTTTGGATGGAATGACAACTACCATGATTATTTCAACCATTATTGGTGCCCGGCTTGGGCATTGTTTATTTTATGAGCCTGAAATCTATCTTAAAAACCCTATTGAAATTTTATATATCTGGAACGGTGGTTTGGCAAGCCATGGGGCAGGAATTGCAATCGTTCTGGGGATTTACTTTTATGCCAGAAAAACAAAAATTCCTGTTTTGTGGTATTTTGATCGGATAGCTATCTTTACTGCATTTGCAGGTGTTTTTATCCGTCTGGGAAATTTAATGAATTCCGAAATATTTGGAGAAATCACCAATTTACCCTGGGGTTTTTATTTTGTAAAGTACTATGACCCGATGATGGCTCTAGATCCTCGTCACCCCACTCAGATATACGAAGCATTATCCTACTTAGCTATTTTTATTTTTCTGTACAGTTATTATAAACGACGTTTGGGCAAATTCGAAAATGGTCAACTGTTTGCCTACTTTATGATATTGGTATTTGGAATGCGCTTTTTAATAGAATTTTTGAAGATACCTCAAGTTGGTTTCGAGGAAACCATGACCCTCAACATGGGACAATTACTTAGCATTCCTTTTGTTTTACTTGGAATCTTAACGATTTACTTCATCAACCGAAAATCAGTGATAAAAAAATAGTCCCAAAAAATGGGGCTTATTTTTACAAACTGTTAAGTTTTTGTTGGTACAAGCTTTCTATTTCCTTAGCAAAATCAACCTGATTATATTTTTCTGCCCATTGACCAAGCAATCTCATAAAACCCAGATTTTGACTAATTTGTTCTTTATATATATTCATCCCATTTGGAAAAGATATATAATAATCAAATTCTTGCGAGAATCTATTTATCAAATTACGTGAAAGTAGTACTGCTTTATCTGGCTTGCCTGCCTTATAGTAGTACTCAACGAAAAGATACAAGTTGGGCTCAGGAGGGAATTTATCCATTGGAAATTTATTAAAACGAAGATTTATAATGTTCGCAGCTTGTTCATATTTCTGCTGCTCAATTAATACTTTTGCCAATCTTAAAAAATTGTTAGTAGTAATTAAAACATTTCTGACACTTTCCCGATCAACTGTAACTCCTGGGGCATTCAAATTCCCCCATTGTGATTTATTCAACAGTTTATCGTAAGTTGATTCAGCTAATATTCCCCCGGCATAATCTGCTCCTATTGCCTTTATGGGCATAAATTTATAAACTACCCCATCCAAGTGCATATACTCTGTTGCGGCAAAAACATCTTTAACAACCGTTGGATTTGAAAAATAAACTGCACGTTCCCAATTATTATTGGCCATAAAATCAAGAAATGCCAGGTCGTTTTTACGAATGGTATTTGTGCTTATTTCCCATTCAACTTCTTTAACAATCAAATGAGCTAGTTCTTTTGGCACAATACCGTTATCCACGCAAGCTGCAGAATCGACTGTTAATTTCACTCTTTTTGTTGGGAAAAAGTTAAGCTTCCGGTTATCACCATAGCTTGCTTTAGTTGCGATATTTTCACTGGCAATAAAATCAATAACTTCTTTTAATTCTATATAGCCTTGTATTTTTCTATCAATAAAGGGTACTTGCATATTGGAACCCAGGTTATATTGATCATGGTTGATAGTCAATGGCAATGGATCTGCCTCATAAATTTTTCGTGCCATCTGATGAACATACCAGTAGCCTGAAGATAACATATAATTTACTACTCTAACATCGGTTCTAAATCCTTCAACTTCCTGAGCATACCATAAAGGGAATGTGTCATTATCTCCAATGGTATAAATCACCGCATTTTGATCACAATGGTCTAAATAATTCATTGCAAAATCGCGTGCAGCATATTTACCTGATCGATCGTGATCGTCCCAACCTTCACTTGCCATGATAACGGGCACCAATAAAACACAAACAGAAGTTACAGCAATCGCATTAATTTTTTTATTTTTTATGAGGGCTACTGTTTTATCAGCGATGGCCATTACACCCAATCCAATCCAGATTGCAAATGCGTAGAACGAACCCGCATAAGCATAATCACGCTCTCTTGGCTGGTAAGGATACTGATTCAGATAAACAACAATAGCTAAACCTGTTAACAGGAATATTAAGGTTACAACCCATGCATCTTTTCCATTTCGTTTTACGTGAAAAAACAATCCAATTAAACCAAGTATTAGTGGTAAGAAATAAAACTTATTAGTTGCATCATTTTTATACGCATCGGGTAACAGGTTTTGATCGCCTAACCTCATTTTATCCAAAAACGGAATTCCACTTATCCAATTTCCATCTGTTATACTTCCCTGACTCTCAATGTCATTTTGTCGGCCTACAAAATTCCACATAAAATATCTGAGATACATATGGTTTACTTGATAGGAAATGAAATAATTAAGGTTATCTCCGAAGGTTGGTTTTACGATAACCTTATCATTTACCTTAATAGGCTCGCCTTTAATATACTCTTGATATTTCTGAATATGAGATTGCTCACGATCACTCCACATTCGGGGTAAAATGGTAGTAAACCTCGAATCATAAATTGGTTCAAAGTTTGTTTTTGCAACAACATATTTACCTGTTTTTTCATTCTTGATGTAAACATCATTAGTCAGTTTATAATCAACAGTAGGTGCATTAAAATACGCCCCCGAAAATATTGGCCATGAACCATACTGCTCTCTGTTTAAGAAAGAAAGCAAACTAATGGCATCTTTCGGACTGTTTTCATTGATGGGTGTATTTGCATTGGCTCTAACTACCAACATAAAGAATGAAGAATAACCGATTAAGAAAAATATAAATCCGAGTAAAATCGTGTTTAAAACCAACTTCTTTTTTCTGATGGTATATTTAATTCCAAAAACCAAAGCAGCTATTAATACTATAAAATAAATTACGGTACCAGTATTAAATGGTAAACCAATGGAATTAACGAAAAACAACTCAAAAGAAGAAGATAAACTAACAACACCCGGTATGATGACGTACATTACGATTGCCAGAATCAATAGCGAGACAATCCCGGTAATAATAAAACCTTTTGCACTTGTTTGATACTTTCTATAATAGAATATAAAAGCAATGGCAGGTATTGCAAGTAAATTTAATAAGTGAACCCCAACAGATAGTCCCATTAAGTAAGCAATTAGAATAAGCCACCTTACACTGGTTTTCTTATCTGCATTTTCTTCCCATTTCAACATCGCCCATACCACAAGAGCTGTAAAAAATGATGACATTGCATAAACTTCACCTTCAACTGCTGAAAACCAGAATGAATCGCTAAAAGTGTAAGCCAAGGCACCAACCACAGCACTGCCCATAATTGCAAACATTTTACCTTCACTCATTTCGCCTTTTTGCAAGGCAATTTTTTTGCCGAATATACTGATCGTCCAAAACAGGAAGAGTATGGTAAAACTGCTGCTCAAGGCAGACATTATATTCACCATCAAAGCTACTTTGGTTACATCCCCAAAAGCAAAGAGGCTAAAAAACCGTCCGATAATTTGAAATAACGGAGCTCCGGGAGGGTGCCCTACTTGTAACTTAAATGCGGTAGCTATATATTCACCGCAGTCCCACCAACTAGCAGTTGGTTCAATGGTTAACATATAAACAATTGTGGCAATTGCGAAAACCGCCCATCCTGTTAAGTTATTGATTTTACGGTAGCTTATCATTTCAAATGGATTTGATGTTGACTGTTTTATAATTAAGCGAAAGTATGAATTTTGTCGCAAACTTTAAATCATTCATTAACAATAATTAACTTTTTTGTCTAGGTGCCCGACTTACCCACTATACTCTGAATAGCTTGAAGCCTTCAATTTTTTAAAAAAAACATTTGTAATAATAAAATATTTTCTAATTTTGCAGCCTCAATCGATTAAAAGAATAGTTTGTCCGATGGTGTAACTGGCAACACGTCTGATTTTGGTTCAGAAGAGTCCAGGTTCGAGCCCTGGTCGGACAACAGCACTCAAAGCCTGCATTTATGCAGGCTTTGTTTTTTAACCAAACTATTTGTTTATAAGCGACTTAGCTTAAAATAAATATTTGTGAAAATGATTTTATTTCAACACCAAAAACAAACATTGAATTTTCAAAAATATTTTGTATCTTTGCCGCGGAATTACAAACAAAGAAAAGATTTTGAGGGGGCTAACGTCCCCTCTTTTTATACAAAATGATTGACAAAAAAACAATAAGCAATCTTGCTGAAACAGAACTAAAAGGATCGGACAAGTTTTTGGTGGAAGTAAAAGTAAGCACCGGAAACAAAATTTCTGTGATTCTGGATGGTGACGAATCAATCACTATTGATGATTGCATTCAGGTGAGTAGATTTATTGAATCTAGCTTAGATCGAGAGGTTGAGGATTTCGAGCTTAGCGTTTCTTCAGCCGGCTTGGATCAACCATTTAAACTAAAGCGACAGTATAAAAAATATTTGAATAAAGAAGTATCGGTAGTAACAAGCGAAGGGAAAAAGCATACAGGGACTCTGACCAGAGTTTCCGACCAAAAAATTCTTCTTCAAATACCGGCAAATAAGAAGAAAAAAACAAAGGAATTGGATATTGAAATATTATTTAGTGACATTAAAGAAACTAAAGGAGTTATTTCGTTTAAAAAGAAATAAAGCAATAAATTAAAGCAATGGAACACATTAATTTAGTTGAAACTTTTTCGGAGTTTAAAGAATTCAAGAATATCGACCGCGAAACCATGATGCGGATTATCGAAGATATCTTTAGACACATGCTTGCCAAACGATTTGGCACAGACGAGAATTTTGACATTATCGTAAATATCGATAAAGGTGATTTAGAAATCTGGAGAAATCGCGAGATTGTTGAAGACAATGAGGTAGAAGATGACAACACCCAAATTGCACTTTCGGAGGCCATCAAAATTGAACCGGATTTTGAAGTAGGTGAGGAAGTTTCGGAGGAAATGAAACTTGTAGATTTTGGTCGAAGAGAGATTCTTACCATCCGCCAAAACCTGATTTCAAAAATTCAGGAATACGAAAAAGACAATGTTTTCAGACTTTACAAAGATAAAATCGGTGAAATAGTAACCGGTGAGGTTTATCAGGTCTGGAAAAAGGAAGTTCTTATTTTAGATGACGATTATATCGAGTTACTCTTGCCAAAATCAGAACAAATTCCATCTGATTACTATCGCAAAGGAGATAATATTCGTGCCGTGGTTTCAAAAGTTGAAATGAAAAATAACAGCCCGGTGATTATTCTTTCCAGAACCTCACCTATCTTCCTCGAACGTCTTTTTGAAGCTGAGGTTCCCGAGGTTTATGATGGATTAATTACGATAAAAAATATTGTACGTGTACCTGGAGAAAGAGCAAAAATTGCGGTTGAATCTTACGATGACAGGATAGATCCAGTAGGCGCATGTGTTGGAATGAAAGGATCACGAATTCACGGTATCGTGCGCGAATTAAAAAATGAGAATATCGATGTGATTAATTTCACTAACAACCCTAGCTTGTACATTACCAGGGCATTAAGTCCAGCGAAGATAAGCTCAATCAAAATTGATGAAGAAACCAAACGAGCCGAAGTTTACATGAAACCCGATCAGGTTTCATTGGCCATCGGAAAAGGAGGATTCAATATCAAGCTTGCAGGTAAACTTACAGGCTATGAAATTGATGTTTATCGAGATACCGATATTGACAATGAAGATGTTGATATCCAAGAGTTTTCAGATGAAATCGATCAGTGGATTATTGACGAACTAAAAAACATTGGTTGCGATACGGCAAAAAGTGTTTTAGACATTAGTGTAGAAGATTTAGTAACAAGAACTGATTTAGAAAGTGAAACCATTAATGAAGTGGTTCGCATATTAAAAGCTGAGTTTGAATAAAAGTATTAATTTTAGTTACTTTTTCAACATTCAAAATCAGAGAAATACCAATTAGCAAGGAGTATGGAAGAGAGTATTAAAACAACAAGATTAAGTAAGGCAGCACGAGAATTCAATGTTGGAATTTCAACCATCGTTGAATACCTTTCTCAAAAAGGTTATGAAGTTGAAGCCAAGCCCAACACCAAAATTTCGGCAGAGATTTATGAAATTCTTGTTCAGGAATTCCAGGCAGAGAAGAACGTGAAAGAGGAATCTAAAAAAATTGGCTTAGAATTCACTCAACATGAATCCATCTCGATTGATGATAAAATTAAATCAAAACTTGTTGAATCCGAAGATGATATCGAAGATGAATTAATAATTAACACTCCTAACGCAGCAGTCGAGGAAACAGTTGCTGAGAAAACAATTAAAGTAAAAACTCCGGTCGATGCGGTTAAACCTATACCTGAAAAGGAAGTACCAATTGTTATTAAAGAAGAAAAAATTGAACCTGAAATTGAAGCAGAACCCGAAGTTGAGCCTGTAGCTGAAAAGAAAACCAAAGACCCAATAGAGACAGTAGAAGCACCGAAGGAAATAGAAGTTGAGGCTTCGACAGAACCTGAAACTGAAGAAACTGAAGAAACTGCAGACAATGAAATTAAAGTACTTGGTAAAATCGACCTTGATTCCATAAATTCCAGAACAAAACCAAGACGTAAAACCAAAGAAGAAAAAGCTAAAGAGGCTGAAGAAAAAGCACTTGCACGAGAAAAGGCTAAGCCAGGAGCTAAAAAAGCTAAAGAAGTTTCTGATCCCGTCAAAAAAACGGAAGAAGTTGCCAAAACTCAGGTAGAAGATATACCAAAAGCTGAAGAAGTTGCTAAAAAAGAACCTGAGGCTGAAAAACCAACTGAAGAAAAACCAGAGGATAAAAGTAATTTTATTCCAACTGCTTTTGAAAAATTAACCGGACCAAAAATTTTAGATAAAATTGTTTTACCCGAAACCAAGAAACCAGTAGCTTCTTCGAAACATACTAAAGTTGAGACAAAGAAGAAAAGAAAAAGGATTAAAAAACAAACTCAGCAGAACCAAACAGGAGACAAAACCAATAACACAAACAATACACAGAAACCTGCTCGACCTGTTCATAAAAAGGGATTTAAGCCGACTGTTAAACATGAGCCTACTCCCGAAGAAATCGAAAAACAAATTAAAGAAACAC
This sequence comes from uncultured Bacteroidales bacterium, assembly GCA_942491855.1. GTDB lineage: Bacteria > Bacteroidota > Bacteroidia > Bacteroidales. Next base: position 27,735 of record CALOCL010000034.1, on the reverse strand, counting down.
TGGCTCGTTTAAGCTCTCCCGGCAAATCAAAAGCTTCAAAACATCGAAGACATAAGAGAGATACAGTAAGTCAGAATATTCAGGATCAGCTACAAAGAGAGGAAGACGAAAAGCGTGTCATTAAAGTAACAGAATTTGTTACTGCTAATGAATTAGCGACGATGATGAATGTTCAAGTAAATGAAATAATTGCCACTTGTATGTCTCTCGGTATATTTCTTTCGATCAACCAACGACTTGATGCTGAAACACTCTCACTTGTTGCCGAAGAATTTGGATTTGAAGTTGAATTTGTGAGTGTTGATGTTCAGGAAGCCATTATGGATGCCGAAGAAATTGATGATCCGAAAAGCTTGGTTGACCGATCGCCTATTGTTACAGTAATGGGTCACGTTGACCATGGAAAAACACTCTTACTCGATTACATTAGAAAGGCAAACGTAATAGCCGGAGAGGCAGGGGGTATAACTCAGCACATTGGTGCATACGAAGTTAAACTTGAAAACGGTAAAAACATTACTTTCCTTGATACCCCCGGTCACGAAGCATTTACGGCCATGCGTGCCCGTGGTGCACAAGTAACGGATGTTGCAATTATTATCATTGCTGCTGATGACAGCGTAATGCCTCAAACAAAAGAAGCAATTAATCATGCTTTAGCAGCAGGTGTTCCCATCGTATTTGCTTTAAATAAAATTGATAAACCAACAGCTAATCCCGATAAAATTAAAGACGAACTTTCTCAAATGAATGTTTTAGTTGAGGATTGGGGTGGTAAATACCAATGTCAGGAAATTTCGGCAAAAAAGGGAACGAATATTGACTTGCTGCTGGATAAGGTACTGTTAGAGTCAGAACTACTCGAACTTAAAGGAAATCCTAACAAAGCTGCTGTTGGAACAGTAATAGAGTCTTCGTTGGACAAAGGCCGTGGATACGTTGCAAAGATATTGGTTCAAAATGGAACGATCAGAATTGGTGATTACATACTTGCCGGTGGAACATCGGGGAAAGTTAAAGCCATGTATAACGAAAGAAACATGTTAGTTAAGGAAGCAGGGCCATCAGCCCCGGTTTTACTCCTCGGATTAAATGGTGCTCCTCAGGCAGGTGATGGGTTCAATGTAATGAAAGATGAAAAAGAAGCGAAAGCCATTGCGAACAAACGAACACAATTACAACGTGAGCAAGGCATCCGAACCCAAAAACATATTACACTGGATGAAATCGGCCGACGAATTGCGATTGGCGACTTTAAAGAATTAAACGTAATTGTTAAAGGTGATGTTGATGGTTCTGTCGAAGCATTGTCTGATTCATTGATTAAATTAGGAACTGAAGAAGTTCAGGTTAATATCATTCATAAATCCGTTGGTGCCATCACCGAGTCTGATGTTTTATTAGCTTCTGCCTCCGATGCAGTAATTATTGGATTCCAGGTTCGACCTTCGATGAGTGCCAGAAAAATTGCTGAAGCCGAACAAATTGACATTCGACTTTACTCAATTATTTATCAAGCCATCGAAGAGCTTAAATCGGCAATTGAAGGAATGCTTTCTCCGGATATTGAAGAAAAGATAGTTTGTAATATTGAAGTTAGAGATACCTTTAGTGTAACTAAAGTGGGTACAGTAGCCGGATGTATGGTATTAGACGGTAAGGTAAACCGCAATACGCAGGTTCGGGTTATTCGAGATGGAATTGTAATTTACACCGGAGGACTTGGATCGCTCAAACGCTTTAAGGATGATGTGAAAGAGGTACAAGCCGGTTATGAATGCGGGCTGAATATCCATAATTTCAACGACATCGAGGTTGGCGATATCATCGAAGGATACGAGCAAATTGAAGTTAAGCGACGCTTAAAATAATCTTTACTGCTTAAAAAATTAATTTGATTTTATCGAAACAAGGTTTGTGTTCTGTCCGGACCTACTGAAATTACACTAACAGGAGTTTCAACCAAATTTTCAATATACTTAGCATACTCGATTAGTAATTCGGGCGTATTCTCAATTTCTGTTAATTGAGTCACATCATTATTCCAACCCTTTACTCTTTCATAATTAGGTTTTAAAACAGCTGTTGACATATTGAAAGGTATTTCCTGCGTATCCACTCCATCGATGGAATAGGAGGTGCAAACTTTAATTTCCTCAAAAGGACTTAAAACATCGGCTTTCATCATTAACAACTCATCCACACCGTTCAGCATAATCGAATATTTTAGGGCAGGAATATCAAGCCAGCCACATCGTCGGGGTCGACCGGTAGTTGATCCAAACTCTTTACCCACCTCTCTCAATTTTTGTCCGTCCTCATCCTCTAGCTCAGTAGGAAACGGGCCACTGCCCACTCGTGTACAGTAAGCTTTAAAAATGCCAAAAACTTTTCCAACACTCTTAGGCGAAATCCCCAATCCGGAACAAACTCCTGCAGTAATAGTATTTGAAGAGGTTACAAACGGATAAGATCCAAAATCTACATCAAGCAAAGAACCTTGTGCTCCTTCGGCCAATACAGATTTCCCATCCTTTAAAGCAGCATTAATAAAATACTCGCTATCAATTAAATTATATTTTTTGATTACTTCTAAAGAAGCAAACCACTTTTCTTCGTACTCACTAAAAACGATCCCATCAAGCTGGTGATTTGCGAAGTCAAAATTGTAAAACTTTAAAATCTCAAGATGTTTCTGTTTTAATTTCTCGTACTTCGCTTTAAAGTCAGCTTCTAAAATATTTCCAACTCTTAACCCATTACGCGCAACTTTATCGGTATAGGTTGGCCCAATTCCCTTTAAGGTCGATCCAATCTTTAAATCGCCTTTTGATTTTTCGTAAGCCGCATCCAAAATCCGATGCGTTGGAAGAATGAGGTGTGCCTTTTTTGAAATATATAAATGATGCTTAGTTTCAATATTGTGCTTAGCCAGGTTAACTAATTCTTTCTCGAAGATACAGGGGTCGATAATTACGCCATTCCCAATAATGTTGGTCGTTTTAGGATTGAAAATTCCGGAAGGTATGGTATGCAAGATAAATTTATTCCCGTCAAATTCAATGGTATGACCTGCATTCGGACCTCCCTGAAAACGAGCAACAATGTCATATTTGGGTGTTAAAACATCAACGATTTTCCCTTTTCCTTCATCTCCCCACTGGAGTCCGAGCAATACATCAACTTTCATGTGATTATCTTTTAATTATCTACAATTAATTAAGGCTTAAAAATCAACCTCATACCTGTTTCTTCCAGATTTGTACAGGAAGTGAGTTTCTTTAGTTTTCTTAAAGTCAGATTAAAAAATAAAAAGACTTTATGTATGCAATTTTACAAACATAAAGTCCATTAAAAAATATTTTTTATGATTTTTTATAAACATTAAAATTGATTCTGGAATACAAATTCCCGGATCAATTTTTCTTGTCGTCAATACAAGTTCCGTAGAAAGTAAGAGAATGATGAGAAATTTTTACGTTCAGTAACTTCTCAACGGAAGTTTGGATTTCCTGTAATCTTGGATCACAAAACTCCAACACTTTCCCACTGTCAATACTAATAAAATGATCGTGTTGTTTAAACTTAAATGACCGTTCAAATTGCGCACAATTATTACCAAACTGATGTTTTGTAACCAAATTACAATCCAGCAGTAGTTCAATCGTATTGTACAAAGTTGCCCTACTTACTCGATACTTATTATTCTTCATTTGAATATAAAGCGTTTCAATATCAAAATGTCCGTCAGTGGCATAGATCTCTTTCAGAATTGTATATCTTTCAGGGGTTTTGCGATGACCTCTTTTCTCCAAATATTCAGTAAATATTTGTTTTACAGTTTCAAAAGTATCCTTTTCATTATCTTTCATAAACGTAACAATTAATCGTGCGGTAAAAATACGGAAATTTATTTATATCTATTTGGTATAAATAAGAATAATTGATAATTTTTCTCAACTATCTTAATATTTGATGCTTAAAGTTGAACTTAGCTTTTAGAAAATCGATTAACACGACTAATCATCTTAATCTCTTTTATCTTTTTTAATTCATCAATTACATCGTGAAGATTTTTCAGGTTGTTTACGTAGATGGTGATAAAGGCTTCTGTTATTCCTTCTGAAGTTTCGAGTGAAAATGAGCGAATGTTTAATTTATACTGGTTTGAGATAATTCCGGTGATATGATTAATCAATCCGATGCTATCAATACTTTTTATTTTAATACCGGCTAAAAATGATATGGATTCTTTCTTATTCCATTTTGCCTTTACAATCCGGTTCCCGAATTTTGACATGTCCTGAATCGCTTTTGAACACTTTATTTGGTGTATGGTTATCGATTCATCTTCGGAAATCAGCCCGATAACATCATCACCCGGAATGGGATTACAACATGAGAGAATGCTGTAATTAAGATCACGCACAGTACCTCCCAGGATCATGGTTTCCGGCTCTGAGCGCATACTTTCCCTGATTTTTTCGGACAGGGTATCAGAGCCTACATTCTTCGATCTTAAAAACGGAAGATTGATGTATTTTATCCACCCACTTTTTTCGCCGTTCAAAAATGCGCTTTTAACATCCTTTAAAGTTATTTTTCCTTTAGCAATAAAATAGAACAGATCAATTGTACCCGAGTGCCCAGTTTTAGTTTGTAATAGATTAATATTATGAGGCGTGAACGCAATATTTAGCTGTTCCAGTAACTCTTTTAATTTTTGGGTTCCTTCTTCTTTAAATAATTTACGTTCGTCTCTTACGGATTGCTTAATTCGGGATTTTGCCCGAGCCGTAACTACTTGCGACAATCTTGAAATTTGTGCTTTTTGTTTATTTGAGGTAATCATCTCAATTTGATCGCCGTTTTTGAGCCGGTGATTAATAGGAACCAACTTATGGTTCACTTTTGCACCAATACTTGAATTACCAATCTGCGTGTGAATGCTGTAGGCAAAATCTAAAACGGTGGATCCAAAAGGTAAATTCCTGAGTTCACCTTTAGGAGTGAATACCGAAACCTCATCAGAGAACAAATTCATTTTGAAATCGCTAAGAAAATCCAAGGCATTTTCCTCACTACTTTGAAGCAATTCTCTGATTCGCTTCAGCCAATTTTCCAACCCGCTGTTAGTGTCTTCTCCTGATTTATATTTCCAGTGGGCAGCATATCCCTGCATTCCAATGTCGTACATACGTGTGCTCTGAATCTGCAATTCAACCCATCTTCCGGTATGGCTCATGATGGTTGTATGCAAGGCTTCATAACCATTTGCTTTAGGGATAGAGATACGATCACGCAATTGATCCATTTTAGGTCGATAATGATCAGTTACAATTGAATAAACTTTCCAGCAATCAATTTTCTCCTGAACAGCTGGTGTATCGATAATTATTTTAACGGCAAAGGCGTCATGAACCTCCTCAAATGGGATTTCCCTTTCGCGCATTTTTTCCCAAATAGAACTGATAGATTTATCAATTGCAATGATCTGACAATTGATCTGTTGTTCCTTTAAGGATTTTTTTAGTGGACTTATAAGTTTACGGATGAATCTATTTTTACCGGCCTTGCCCTTTTTCAATTCTCCTGAAATAGAATTGTAAATGCGAGGTTCAAGATATTTTAATGATAAATCTTCCAGTTCACTTTTGATGGTGTATAACCCAAGACGGTGAGCAAGAGGTGCATATAGATAGTGGGTTTCTGAGGCAATTTTTAGTTGCTTTTCTTGGGGCATTGAATCTAATGTTCGCATGTTATGCAAACGATCTGCCAATTTTATTAAAATAACCCTGACATCATCAGACAGGGTTAATAACATTTTTTTAAAATTTTCAGCTTGAATGGATGAGGTTTCATGATCGAATAAAAAGTCAATCTTGGTAAGACCATCAACTATACTTGCCACCTTAGTCCCAAATAATTTCTGAACATCTTTTAATGTGTAATGAGTATCCTCAACCACATCGTGAATTAGGGCACAAATTATTGAGGTGGTTCCCAAACCAATTTCCTCCGCGGCGATTCGTGCTACATCAAGCGGGTGATAAACATAGGGCTCTCCTGATTTTCTTCTAACATTTTGGTGTGCCTTAACCGCTAAGTTAAAAGCCTTTCGAACCAACTTTTTATCAGCCGGCGTTTTACGTGTATACCAAACCCTCAACAGATTTCTGTAGCGCCTTACAATCTCCTTATTTTCCGATGCCTCATCGGGGATATACATAAACGAAAGTTTAAAATAATGTAAACAAAATTAAACAAATTGGGATAATTAGATATGAACCGCCAAGAATAAATCTTTAATAAAATCTACTGGCTGCTTTAACACATTTTTATCATTTAAAAAGACAGCATGTTAAACAACTAATTACAAACAATTTAGATGGTGAATTTATTTTTCAAAATCCATTAATCTACCAATTAAATCTACCACACGATTTGAATATCCCCATTCGTTGTCGTACCAGTTAAGCGTTTTTACGATTCTTTTGCCAAGCACGCGGGTATATTCGGGATCATAAATGCTTGAGTACGGATTACCAACAATATCAGAGGAAACATATTTTTCTTCGGCATAAAGCAAAACATTTTTCATTTGTTTCGATTTTGAAGCTAGCAGAACAGCCGCATTAATTTCTTCAACCGTTACATCCTTTTCTACCTCAAAAACAAAATCTACCACCGAGCCATCCGGAACCGGCACCCTACAGGCCATACCATCCAATCTGCCTTTTAATTCAGGAATCACCTGTCCAACAGCCTTGGCCGCACCTGTAGTGGTTGGAATGATGTTTTCAGCAGCCGCACGTCCCCTTCGCCAATCGACATGTGGAACATCCGCTAATCGCTGATCGTTGGTATAGGCATGAGTGGTAGTCATAATTCCTTCTTTAATACCGAAGGCATCGTGCATCACTTTGGCCATCGGAGCTAAACAATTTGTGGTACAACTCGCATTTGAAATAATTTGATGTTCGGGTTTCAACCCTTCATCATTCACCCCAATTACAATGGTATAATCAATGTCGCCCTTTGCCGGAACGGTAAGGATTACTTTTTTTGCCCCTGCATTCAGATGGGGTTGTAATTTTTCGCGTGTACGAAAAATTCCTGTTGCTTCAATCACAACATCAACATTCAACTCTTTCCATGGCAACTCATTAGGATCTTTAATGCTTAACATTTTCACCTTTTCATTAGGTGTAATTAAGTAATCGCTCTCAAGTTTTATATCCTGTCCAAAACCCATCATCACGGTGTCGTACTTAAGCAAATAAGCCAATACTTCATTATCGTAAAGATCGTTAATGGCAACAACGTCGATATCCTTTCTAGCGTTTATGATTCTGAATACTGATCTTCCAATTCTTCCAAATCCGTTTATCGCAACTCTCATGACTCCCTCCCTTCCTTATTTAAATTTTCGTAGGCATAAATCAGGTCAACGATTCTGGCTGCCATCGCCAGAGCTGCGTGGTACCAGGTTAGTGTTTTAATCATTCTTCCTGTAGATTTTATACTCGCTCTTTTATCAAAAACCACCGAATGTCTGTTCCCGATCACATCCGTACTTACAATTGGGTCATCCGTAATTTCAACAATTTCAGGAATATGATTGGCACATTTTTGTACCACTTCATTAACCATTTCAAGGCTAACTTTGTTGTCCTTTAAAATCATTGTTAAATCCAAAAGTGAACCATTTGGAACAGGAACATTTAAAGCCGAACCTTCAATCCTTCCTTTAAATTCAGGCATTATTTTTTGAATCCACTCGGGAGATGGAGTTTCGTTCGGGATGATATTTTCTGCTGCCGAACGACTTCTTCTGAAATCAGTACTGGCCTTATCGCGTAGCGGTTGATCCGAAGTATATGAGTGAACCGTGGTTAACATGGCATACTCGATTCCAAAAGCATCATTAAATATTTTAAGTAAAATGGCTGATGCATTGGTAGTTGCCGAGCCTGCTGAAATTAATTTATCACTTTTCTGGATGCTTCGATCATTCACGCCCATCACCACCACTCTATCAACTTCATTCGTGGGCAAATTAGAAAGAATCACACGCTTTGCTCCGGCCAGATAATGCTTTTGCATAAACTCTCGTGACTTGTATTTTCCTGTTCCGTCAACCACTACATCAACATTAAAAACATCCCAGGGAATATCACCAGGTTCACCTCCCATAACTATTCGTGCCCGTCCGTTTTTCGAAACCAGAAAATTTCCCTCAAGTTTCACCTCAATGCCACCTTTGGTTTCGGCGACCAACAAGTAATGCAAAATTTCGGGGCGACCGAGATCAGCAATAGCAACGATTTCAATATCGTTTCTTTTAAGGCATAACCGATAGATATGCCTTGGAATTTCGCCAAACCCCATTAATCCAACGCGTATTTTGTTCATATTTAATCTCCTATAATTTCAACTTAAAAACCATTCCAATCCTTAAAGTTTTATTGATGGCTACAAAGATGGGTGAATATTTTTTTCAGAATGTGGTTTAAAGTTACAATAATTCTGATTGAGAATATTAATTTTAGTCTTATTTTTGCAATCGATGAAAAATACCCGAAACTTCTGTATCATAGCTCATATTGATCATGGCAAGAGTACCATTGCCGATCGACTACTCCAATTTACCGAAACCATTTCCGAACGAAATTCACAAGCACAGGTTCTGGACGACATGGAGTTAGAGCGCGAAAGAGGAATCACCATTAAAAGCCATGCCATTAAAATGGTTCATAAAACACCCGAAGGTGTTTACAATCTTAATCTGATTGACACCCCCGGCCATGTCGATTTTTCGTACGAAGTTTCAAGATCAATTGCTGCTTGCGAAGGAGCATTGTTAATTGTTGATGCCACCCAGGGTATTCAGGCACAAACCATTTCTAATCTTTATTTAGCCATCGAAAATGACTTAGAGATCATCCCTGTTTTAAATAAAATGGATTTGGATAATGCCATGCCCGAGGAGGTAAAAGATCAGATTGTAGATTTGATTGGCTGCCCCAGAGAAAGTATTATTGAAGCCAGTGGCAAAACGGGTTATGGAATCGATAAGGTTTTGGAAAGAATTATCACAGATGTTCCGGCACCAAAAGGAGACCCTGAGGCTCCGCTTGAAGCTTTAATTTTCGATTCGGTATTTAATAATTTTAGAGGAATCATTGCCTATTTTAAAATTGTGAATGGAACTTTAAGAAAAGGCGATCATGTAAAATTTGTAAATACCAGAAAAGAATATCATGCAGATGAAGTGGGTGCCCTGGTTCTTGAACGTGAACCCAAAGATGCGCTCTATGCCGGTGATGTTGGTTACATTATCTCAGGCATTAAAGCTTCTAAAGAGGTAAAAGTTGGAGATACGATTACACATGTAGACCGACCTTGTGCAAAAGCTATTGAAGGATTTGAAGATGTTAAACCCATGGTATTTGCCGGAATCTATCCGGTTGATGCGGACGAATATGAAGAGTTGCGCGCTGCCATGGAGAAACTTCAATTGAATGATGCATCTTTAACTTACGAACCGGAATCGTCGGTGGCACTTGGCTTTGGTTTTAGGTGTGGATTTCTTGGCTTACTGCATATGGAAATTATTCAGGAGCGATTGGATAGGGAATTTGACATGAATGTGATCACAACCGTTCCCAACGTTTCGTATAAAGTAGTTACCCATAAACAAGGAACCATTGAAGTTCATAATCCATCAGGCTTACCTGATCAAAAATATATCGATCATATCGAAGAACCCTATATTACTGCCTCCATTATTTCAAAATCTACCTATGTAGGGCAGGTGATGAAACTGTGTATTGATAAACGCGGAACTTTAAAAAACCAGGTTTACTTAACAAGCGATCGGGTTGAAGTCACTTTTGAAATGCCATTGGGCGAAATCGTTTTTGATTTTTACGATAAACTGAAAAGTATCTCGAAAGGTTATGCCTCTTTCGATTATTACCAATCAAGTTACAAACCAGCCAATCTGGTTAAGCTGGATATCCTTTTAAATGGTGAATCTGTTGATGCCTTATCGACATTAATTCATCGCGATAATTCTTATAGTTTTGGAAAGCGAATGTGTAGCAAACTCAAAGAATTAATTCCTCGCCAACAGTTCGACATTGCCATACAAGCTGCCATTGGGGTAAAAATAATTTCGCGCGAAACCGTTAAAGCCGTAAGAAAAGATGTGACTGCCAAATGTTATGGGGGTGATATCACACGTAAGCGTAAACTGCTTGAAAAACAAAAGAAGGGTAAAAAGCGTATGCGCCAAGTAGGAAATGTTGAAGTACCTCAGCAAGCCTTCCTTGCAGTTCTAAAATTAGATTAATTTTATAGTCTGTAACAAATGATGGGTGTTCTCCGTCTAAACTCTTAAGAGAGTAAAACCAATTGAATGACAGTTTCTGAGTACAATACTTGTGTTGACAAATATTCGGATGGCGTATATCGCTTTATTCTTAAAAACATTAAGGATAGTGATAAGGCTAAGGATATTGTACAGGAGTCGTTTGTGCGCTTGTGGAACCGGGTATCTGACATTAATAATGCAAAGGCAAAATCATATTTATTTACCACTGCTTATCACTGTTTTATCGATACCATCCGCAAAGACAAACGAACTGTTTCGATGGAAGAATCATCGATTGAACATCATTCGGAAATGAATAGTTTTTCGGATCACAAGGAAATCATCAATGAAGCAGTGCAGAAACTTCCTGAGGTTCAGAGGTCAGTTGTTTTATTGAGAGATTATGAAGGTTATTCGTACAAGGAAATTGGAGAAATAACTGATTTAACCGAAGCCCAGGTGAAGGTTTATATTTATAGGGCACGCTTGTTTTTAAAAAAATATCTGGTAAGTCTGGATGTTGTAATTTAATAGAAGAATGAAAATTAACAGAAATAACTACGAACAGTATTTTATCGATCATCTGGATGGCCGGTTGGATACTTCATTGGTTATGGAGTTAAATCAATTTCTTGATAAAAATCCTGACTTAAAAGAAGAACTTGAAAGTTTTGAAACCATCAGCACTAATCTTGACGACTCTTATCATTTTACCGATAAGGATAACCTGAAAAAAACAGTCATTGTCTCCTCCGGGAAAATCAACAGTGATAATTATGAAGATTTTTTTATTGCTTCTTTTGAAGGTGATCTAAACAATGCTGAACAAATAGAGGTAAAAACTTTTATAAAATTAAATCCTCATCTTGACTCACAATTTAAAATGTTCAGTGTTTCTCGATTGAAGGCTGAAGATCCCATTGTTTTTCCCGACAAAAAGAGTTTAAAAAAATATCCGTTTTGGGTAATTAATAACTGGTACAAACTGGTTGGGATTGCGGCCAGTATCATCTTGCTTTTTGGTTTGTTCAACTTTTTACAACCCACAAGTATTTTTACTAAACCAACCGAAAGAATTGCTGTTCCTTCAAAAGTGAAAAGTAAAGGCGTATCAAGTTTTGAATTAAGTTTTAATGATCCTATTCCTAATCCTAGAAGCTATCAAATTAAAGTTACACACACCGAGGAACGCTTACCCATTGAACCCCTGGTCGCCATGTCGCCTATCGATGTTCCTTTAAAATCCTACATTGCATCCTTATCGCACACCATTGAAGATATTACGTTTCTAACGTTTAAAAATGATTACGATGTTTTAGCAAAGGAATTGATGATAAAAGAGGAATTATTGCTCGCCTCCTACGGAGAAACAAATCCGAATGCCAGAGAAAAACTGGAGAAGGCTCTTTGGGCAAAATCATTTGGAAAACAAAAGCGAAGAAAATCGCGTGAAGAAAAAATAGGAGATGAAAACAAAAAAGCGCGGGTAAATCTTTGGACCATCGCAAGTATAGGGCTTGAGGGGTTCAATGAATTAACCGGCTCCAATGTAAATATCGAGCGAAAACTTAACAAGGAAGGTGAAAAGAATAAATATATTTTGGTGAATGGCAATGTTAGCACTCCAGAAGTGACTGATGCACCTAACAAACCATAACTTTAATAAATAATTGTAACAAAAATAAACGCAAGTCCGTCCTACTGAAAATGATTAATAATTTAATTTAACCCAAAATGAAAACGCGAAATATTTTTAAGATCTCATTAACAATTTTAATGCTTGCTGTTTTGATTTCCCCCGCTTCAGCACAACAGTTAATGGAAAGAGAAGTTGTTAAAGAAACCAGGATTACTGATTCTTTTGACAAAATAGAGGCGGATAACTATTTCAATATAATTTTTGAACAAAAAGATGAATCAGAGGTTATCGTAGAAACCAGTAAACATTTTCAAAATGCAGTACGAGCTAAGGTAGTTAATGGCACTTTGATGCTTAGTGCAAATTCCAGCCCAAGAGTGAAAATTTTAAATGTTTATATTAGTACACCCCGAATTAAGGAAATAACGCTGAGTGGAAATTCCAGTTTAAAAACCAAAGGTATAATTGAGCAATTTGAATTGAAATTAGAAACCAATGGTACAGCCATGTTGTCGATGGACCTGGAAGTTGATGATTTGATCACAGAATCACACGGAGCCTCAGAAATGATATTAAACGGTAATGTAAAAAATCATACGGCTACGCTACATGGAGCTTCTAAACTTATTGCCAGTAAATTGTTATCTGTTAATTCTACCATTGAAACCAATTCAACCTCCAAAGCCTATGTGAATACTGAAAACAGATTGGACATAACTTCAAACGCAAATAGCCGTGTTGAATACGGAAATAAACCACAAAAGGTAAACAGGAAAAATACTGACAGGGTTTACAAAGAATACTCGTTTAATATCGATGAAAGAGATAATGCCAGATTGAACCTAGGCAATTTGGATGTTCGTTATAATGAGTTCAGAGACTCAACTCATATCAGAATAGGCCGACATTGGTTTGTGGTTGATGAATACGGCAATGCCCGTTATCGCAGAATGTATCGTGATCGCTTTAATGCCAATTGGGCAGGATTACATCTCGGAATTAATGGCTATCTCACTCCCGAGCATGACTTAAACTTTCCACCAAGTTATGATTACTTAGATTTGAATCTGGCCAAATCAGTTCGATTTGACATCAACCTTTTCGAGCAAAACATAAGATTTACAAAAGATAATCGATTCGGCATGGCTACAGGTCTTGGATTAGAAATCCGCAGCTATCATTTTGAAAAAAATGTTACCCTCCTTGCTGATCAACCACAAATTGAAGGGTACTACAATGAAGGTGTTTATGTTAGCAAAAGTAAATTGGCCGTAACCTATGTTAATATTCCTTTTTTGTTCGAATACCAAACCAACAGTTATAGCAATCGCAACAGCTTTCACATGGCCGCAGGGATGGTATTTGGTCTAAGAATAGGCTCGCATACTAAAATTAAATTTGAAGAGAAAAATAAAGATTACGTTTTACTTGATCCTGTGACTGGAGATCCTGTTTATGCAAAAACTTCTCCTAACAAAAAACGTTTCAAAGAATTTGGAGCATTTCATTTGAATCCTTTTAAGGCAGATGCCATGTTCACCATAGGATGGGGTTGGGTAAACCTTTATGCAACTTATTCACTTACTACCTTATTTAAAGAAGGACAGGGTCCTGAACTTTACCCATTTTCAATTGGTATCACTCTGCTAAAGTGGTAAAGTTTAATAAATGATCATTGAAAAGCTTCCTGTTAAAGGAAGCTTTTTTGTTTACGACAGTTTGCCCTTCGGTTTTAAAATTTATTCAGTATATCAACTGGTTTTTGAAACAAAGAATTTTCGTAATTTTACCCTCAAAACAACATTAAAAAACCTAAATACTAAATTATGTCAGGTCACAGTAAATGGTCAACGATAAAAAGGAAAAAAGGTGCTTTAGATGCAAAGCGCTCAAAGGTATTTTCTAAAATAATTAAGGATATTACTGTTGCCGTTAAGGAAGGCGGAGATGACATTGACAGTAATCCAAGGCTCAGATTGGCCATTTCGAATGCAAAAGGTGCCAGTATGCCCAAGGATACCATGCAGCGTGCCATAAACAAAGGTTCTGATAAAAATGCTGCCAGCTTCACCGAAACTACTTACGAAGGATATTTAGCCCATGGCATCGCTGTTTTTATTGAATGCACTACGGATAACCTACAACGAACAGTTAGCAACATCAGAGCCATATTTAACAAATACAGTGGCAACCTTGGAACCAATGGATCCTTAAGTTTTTTGTTTGATCGAAAGGGTATTTTTACCATTCCAAAGGGAGAACTGGATCAGGATGAATTTGAAATGGAAATGATTGATGGTGGAGCTGAAGACATCGTATTTGAAGATGGTTTTTTTACGGTAACTACAGCCATGGAAGATTTTGGATCGATGATGAAAAAACTGGAAGAATTAAATATTGAACCGGAAAATGCAGAACTTCAACGCATCCCTCACGAAACCATCACCCTTGATTTAGAAAGTGCGCAAAAAATCATGAAGGTGATTGATATATTTGAAGAAGATGATGATGTTCAGAATGTATTTCATAATCTGGAATTAACGGATGAGATGATTGCAGAAATGTAAAATATTTAAACGGCATTAAAAAAAGAGGCTACTGAAATTCAGTAGCCTCTTTTTTAATCATCTTATTTCTATAAAGCAGAAACAATTTTATAAGTATCCTGCGCTATTACCAATTCTTCATCCGTTGGAATTACGACAGCTTTAACTTTTGAATCTTTTGTTGAAATTTCAATTTCTTTACCTCTTTTCCCTGCATTAATTTCAGCATCAAATTCAAGTCCTAAAAACTGAAAATCTTTACAAATTTCTTTTCTGGTTTCAGGGCCATTTTCACCAATACCACCTGTAAAAACGATGATATCAACTCCGCCCATCGCAGCTGCATACGATCCGATATATTTCTTAACCCGGTAGTGATACATGTTGAGCGCAAGAGTTGCTCTCTTGTTTCCTTCAGCCTGAGCTTCTTCAACTTCACGCATATCTGATGACACACCGGAAATTCCAAGCACACCACTTTTTTTATTCACCAGGTCACTGGCTTCTGCGATACCTAGTTTTTCTTTATCCATGATATAAAAAAGTGCTCCTAAATCCAGTTCACCAACACGGGTGCCCATCATCAATCCTTCAATGGGAGTCAATCCCATTGAGGTGTCCACTGATTTACCATTTTTAATGGCAGCCATCGAAGCTCCATTACCTAAATGGCAGGTGATGATTCTTTGCCCTTCATAGTCTCTTCCTAAGAATTCACAGGCTCTTTTTGAGACATATCGATGACTGGTGCCGTGAAAACCATAACGACGAATTCCATACTTTGTATAAAGTTCGTAAGGAATGGCATAGGTATAAGCTTTAGCAGGCATGGTTTGATGAAAAGCCGTATCGAACACTCCAACCTGAGGTACATTTGGCAACAAAGCTTTCATTGCTGCGATACCAACAAGGTTTGGTGGATTATGCAAAGGAGCAAGGTCTATGCACTCTTCCATTTTATTGATTACCTCTTGAGTGATTAAAACACTTGAATTAAATTCTTCACCTCCATGAACAACACGATGGCCAACTGCGGTAATTTCATTTAAGTCATTCAAACAACCATTATCTTCACTGGTAAGAAGGCTCAATACCTTTTCAATCCCCTCTTTATGATCTTGAATATCAAGTTCAAGTTTTATTTTCACTCCATCAAATCTCTCATTTTTAACAATTGAATTTTTCAATCCAATTTTTTCAATAATTCCTTTTGCCAATAAATCTTCTTTCTCAATATTAAATAATTGATACTTAATTGATGAACTTCCACAATTCAATACTAAAACTTTCATTCTCTACTTAATTTTTATTTATGCTGTTTAAATACTAACAAATGAACCGTAATTTTCAAAAAACCTCCGTTTAAGGCTAAAAGGTGCTTCATTTTTTTCGAGCTGCAAAATTACATATAAATAGCTCAATAAAAGCTACTTTTTTGTATAAACATTCTATCTTTTAGAATAAAATATAATGGCTCTAAATAGCATTTACTTGTATTTTTTAAAATTTGTACCGATCAGAATTTCTGACACTTACACAAGATCTATTAGCACGGAATTTCAGAATTTCATCCTTCGCGAATCAGTGTCTTTTATTTAGATTGAATTTACATATATTTTCAAAATATTTATATTATATTTGAGCTTTCATAGTAAAAAAGAGGATAAAAAAGAAAATTATTTATAATTTTTTTTAACCGTATTGTTAAATTTTTAACAAATACAACTAACTAAGAACCAATCTTTTTAAAAATATAATCACAACTTAATTAAATATTATTTTATTATGACAAACAAAATTACATCCTTAAGTGAGTATTTACAGGCGTACAAGGAAAGTGTAGCGAACCCAGAAGGATTTTGGGCAAAAATTGCAGAAGATTACTATTGGCACAAAAAATGGGACAAGGTTCTTGAGTGGGATTTTATTGGACCTGATGTAAAATGGTTTCTTGGAGGTAAATTAAATATTACTGAAAACATTTTCGAAAGAAATTTATTTACTAGAAAAGATCAAGCAGCGATCATTTGGGAACCTAACGACCCAAAAGATGAGACTGTTACTTTAACATACATGGAACTTTTTGAAAAAGTTAACCAATTTGCAAATGCTTTAAAAGCACAAGGAGCAAAAAAAGGTGATCGTATCACTTTATACCTACCTATGATTCCTGAGCTTGCTATTGCGATGTTAGCTTGTGCCCGTATCGGTGCCATTCACTCTATTGTATTCGCTGGTTTCTCAGCAAATGCTTTAGCCGATCGAATTATTGACGGCACTTCAAATATTGTTGTTACTTCTGATGGTGGATATCGTGGGACGAAAACAATACCACTAAAAGCAATCGTTGATGAGGCATTAGAAACTTGTCCTACCGTTGAAAAAGTAATTGTTTTCAATCGTACCGACGACGAAGTTACTATGAAAGAAGGTCGTGACATTTGGTGGCACGATGCCATTAAAGAAGCAGAACTTGAGTGTAAAGCTGAAGTAATGGATTCTGAAGATACCTTATTCATCCTTTATACTTCCGGATCAACTGGAAAACCAAAAGGAGTACAGCATAGTACAGCCGGTTACATGGCATGGGCTGAGTATACTTTTAAAAATGTATTCCAATACAGTGATGGAGATATTTGGTGGTGTACTGCCGATATCGGATGGGTAACTGGTCACTCTTACATCGTTTACGGACCACTCTTGACTGGCGCAACTACCATCATGTTCGAAGGTGTTCCAACTTGGCCAGATGCAGGTCGTTTCTGGGAAGTTGTTGAAAAATACAAAGTAAATCAATTCTATACTGCTCCTACTGCTATTCGTGCATTGGTAGCCCAAGGAGATGATTATGTAACCAAGCATGATTTGAGTTCACTAAAAACATTAGGAACTGTAGGTGAGCCTATAAACGAAGAAGCATGGCGTTGGTACCACGATGTTGTTGGTGGTGGAAAATGTCCAATCGTCGACACATGGTGGCAAACAGAAACTGGTGGAATTATGATTTCTCCACTTTCAGGAATTACACCAACCAAACCTAGTTTTGCGACCTTACCATTGCCTGGTGTTCAGCCTATTTTAGTCGACAATGAAGGAAACGAACTACACGGAAACAGTGTTGAAGGTAACTTATGTATCAAATTCCCATGGCCGGGTATGATTCGTTCTACTTATGGCGACCATGAGCGATGTAAGCAAGTTTATTTCTCAACTTATAAAGGATTGTACTTTACAGGTGACGGAGCAAAACGCGACGAAGAAGGATACTACAGAATTATGGGTCGTGTTGATGATGTAATCAATGTTTCTGGACACCGTATCGGTACAGCAGAGGTTGAAGATGCCATTAATCAGCATCCGAAAGTAAATGAGTCTGCAGTGGTTGGATATCCTCACGAAATCAAAGGTTCCGGAATTTATGCTTACGTAACTTGTGAAGAGTTAACTGATGCTGAAAAATCAACCATTGAAAAAGAAATCAGAGATGTGGTAACTAAATTTATCGGGCCTATCGCTAAGCCAGATATGATACAGTTAGTATCAGGTTTACCAAAAACACGTTCAGGGAAAATCATGCGTAGAATTTTACGTAAGATTGGTGAAGGTGATGCATCTAATTTAGGTGACACTTCTACCCTCCTCGATCCAGGTGTTGTTGAAGACATCATTGATGGAGCAAAAGTTGAAGTTAAACGATAATGGAAACTTAACCTAAAAGAAAAAGACATTCGGGAACCTATACCTGAATGTCTTTTCTTGTTTTAACCTAATTAACTAACAATTAAAAATAACTAAAATGGAAAATAAAGTTATGAACCGGAATTTTGTGATTCTGGGAGCAGTACTCATTCAGCTTGCACTTGGAGCAATTTATGCATGGTCGGTTTTTACACCATCTCTTGTTGATGCCGGCTGGTCAAAAGCTGACACACAGTGGGTATTTTCAATAGGGCTTGCATCATTTGCCGTTTTCATGGTGCTCTCTGGAAAAAAAATGCCAACTGTCGGTCCTCAAAAACTGGCAATTACAGGAGGTATTTTACTTGGATTGGGATACATTCTGAGTGGTTTTTTCGGTGGAACTGATTTTTGGGCTCTCACTCTTTTGCTTGGACTACTGGGTGGTGCGGGTATTGGGATCGCCTATGTTGTGCCAATTGCTGTTGGAATGCGTTGGTTTCCTGACAAAAAGGGAATGATCACCGGATTGGCCGTTGCCGGATTTGGTTTCGGAGCTACCATCTGGATTAAATTAGCCGGATCATGGGGACATTTAATAGAAAATATCGGGCTGTCAAGTACATTTACCACTTATGGAATTGCATTTGCTGCCATGGTAATTATTGGCGGAATGTGGATGAAATTCCCACCTGCCGGTTGGTTACCAAAAGGATACAAGGAAAAAGTTGTTGACAACAGTCCTAATGCCGAAAAAGTTGAGTTTACCAATAAGGAAATGTTTGGTAAAGTTCAGTTTTATTTGATTTTCTTCACTTTTGTTGTAAGTGCAGGTGCAGGATTGATGTCCATAGGTTTGATGAAACTTTACCCAATGGAAGCACTACAAGCTGCTGGTTTATCTAAACTTGAAGCCGGTGCAGTAGCCGGTACAGCAATGGCAGTTTTCTTCAGCATAGCCAATGGTCTTGGTCGAATTCTATGGGGAATATTAAGTGATAAGATTGGTCGAAAAACTTCAATCATCACCATGACAGCAATTCAGGGTATTACTGTAATGCTTTTTACTTACATGGCAGGAACCCCAATCTTACTTTATATCGGAGCAACTTTCATTGGGTTTAACTTTGGAGGTAACTTTGCCTTATTCCCAACCATTACCGCTGATACTTTTGGTGCCAAAAATGTAGGTCAAAACTATCCTTTTGTTTTCTTAGCTTATGGCGTTGGTGGAATTGTAGGTCCAATTTTAGGTGGAATGATGGGTGACTTAGGAAATTTCGCTATGGCATTCACGATTACCGGAGCAGCCGTCCTTTTTGGAACTTTCTTAATGCTTCTTGTAAAAACACCAAAAAAAGCATAATTCAAACCATAACTAACTATCTAAATCAATTGAGAAAAGCCCTGCACTGTCAGGGCTTTTCTTGTTATGCTCAAGGCTAAATTAGAAAGAATATTTTTTACTAAATAATCGAAAATTAAGCAATTTACCGAGAATGCCTAAGCTTTAGTTTTGTAATTTTGTGAAACGATTAACAATAATCGTTTTAATTCGACAACAACTATGAGTATTAAAAATTTATACAGTATTTTCAGACCAAAAAGAATTGCCATTGTTGGAATTCCTGCAGATCCAAAAAGTGTGGGCGGAACCACTTTAAGTAATTTAGTAAGAGGTGGATTTAGGGGTGTTGTTTATCCGGTCAATCCAAAATATGAAGCAGTAATGGGTATCCCCTGTTATCCCAATGTAAAAAGCCTGCCAAAAATACCTGATTTGGCGGTAATTACAACCGGGTCAAAACTGGTTCCTCAACTAGTTGAAGAATGCGGTGAAGCAGGAATAAATGGAATCATAATTATGACCGCCGGATTTGAAGAAATTGGAGAGAAAGGCCGATTGCTTCAGGAGGAAGTAAAAAAGATCGTTAGCAGATACCCCAACATGCGAGTAATAGGCCCTAATTGCATGGGAATTGTTGCTCCTTATTTGGACATGAATTTGAGTTTTGCCCGAAACGTTCCGCGGAAAGGTCATGTTGCGATGATTTCACAGTCTGGTGCACTGGGTGCAGCTTTACTCGATTGGGCGAATGAAGAAAATATCGGATTCTCGTATTTTGTTTCCATTGGCAACGCCATGGATTTAAGTTTCGGCGAACTGATTGATTATTTTGGTCAAGATGCAAATACTAAAACGATTGTGCTTTATGTCGAGTCCATTAAAAATGTAAGGAAATTTATGACGGCTGCCCGTGCTTTTGCACGTAAAAAGCCGATCATCGTATACAAAGCCGGTCGTTTTCCCGAATCGGCTCAAGCTGCTTTTTCGCATACTGGGGCAAGTGCTGCCGAAGATGCAGTTTATGATGCAGTATTCAGAAGAGCCGGTATGGCTCGGGTGTACAATATTGGAAACATATTCAATTTTACGGATTTAATAGGAAGAAAACACGTACCAAAAGGATCAAATCTTGCAATTATCACAAACGCTGGCGGACCCGGTGTAATGGCTACCGATAATTTGATAAGTATGCGTGGCACATTGGCACAATTGGGAGAAGAAACCATTGAAAAACTAAACGCAATTTTACCTGCCTTCTGGTCGCATGGAAATCCAATTGATGTTATCGGAGATTCTAATGCATTCAGATATTCTGAAGCTACAAAAATTGTTTTAGAAGATCCTAACGTTGATGCTGCGCTAGTAATTTTAACCCCCCAGGCAATGACTGAACCAACTGAAACTGCGAAGTTAATTGCTGAGATTGCAAAAGATCATTCAAAGCCTATCATGGCTGCATGGATGGGCGGGAAAAGTATTAAAGAAGGTATTGAAATTTTCAATAAAGCAGGAATCTCAACTTTTGTAACTCCCGAACATGCCATCGAAGCCTTCATGACATTGGTTCGATATTCTCAAAACTTAAATGCTTTGTTCGAAACACCAAAAGACATTCCGGTTCACTTTACTTACGACCGGCATAAATTACGTGAAGAATTCAATCAACAAATGCGTGACAAAGGAAATATTTTATCTGAAAGTGATTCAAAAAACTTTTTAGAAACCTATGGAATAAAAACAGCCAGTCCAACCATTGCTTTAAATGAAAGAGAAGCAATTGCCGCAGCCGAAAAAATGGGATTTCCTTTGGTGATGAAGATTTTATCCTCCGAAATAATTCATAAAAGCGATGCCGGTGGGGTAATTCTAAATATTGGAAGCGAAAAAGATGTTAAAATTTCCTATCGCACCATCATGCGAAACATGGCTGATCATAATCCGGACGCTAAATTTGAGGGGGTGACACTTCAAAACATGGAATGCTCAAAAGGTGGGATAGAGATGATTTTAGGAATTAAAAAAGATCCTGTTTTTGGAACAGTCATTCAAGTTGGAATGGGAGGTGTAGGTTCAGAATTATATCAGGACATATCCTTAGGTTTTCCTCCTTTAAATGAAAGATTAGCTCGCTTACTTCTGGAAAATTTAAAAATTTATCCTTTATTGAAAGGCTTCAAAGGATCGAAACCTAAAAAGATCGATAAGCTAATTGAAACCATGATCAGGCTCTCGTATATCGCAGCTGATTATCCTGAAATTGAAGAATTGAACATCAATCCGCTGCTGGTTTCGGATGAGGATGTAATTGCTTTAGATGCAGGCGTAATTCTTGACCAATCGATTATTGAAAACCCAATTCCAAAATATTCACATCTTGTTTTACACCCTTATCCCGAAAAGTACGTGAATTCAAGAAGGCTTAATGATGGAACCCATGTTATTTTACGACCAATTAAACCAGAGGATGAGCCCATGTGGTTGGATCTTTTATCGAGTTGTTCTAAGGAGGCCATTTATTCGCGATTTAGGTATAATTTTCATTACGATTCGCACGAAATTGCAACCCAGTTCTGTTATATCGATTACGCTCGTGAAATAGCTATCGTAGCAGAAATCATGCATGAAGGCGAACGAAGATTAATTGCAGTAGGCAGACTCATTGCAGACCCTGACCATGAATCTGCTGAATATGCCGTTTTAATTACAGATGACTGGCAACGGAAAGAACTGGGAGTCATTTTAACCGAATACTGTTTAGAAATTGCCAAAAATTGGGGATTAAAACAATTTTTAGCGCAAACGACCAAGGATAATCAGCCTATGATTTCTGTTTTCAGAAAAATGAAATTCAAAATTAAATTTAATGCAGATTCAACGGTTGATGTTTCAAAAGATCTCGATTAGTTAAGCCGCACTAATAATTTTATATTTAATTCGCTATTTTCATGGCATTAAGTTGCTTATGCTCGAACAAGAAAAAATAGAAGAAGCTGCTGAAATCATCCGTAAGGCAAAATATGCCGTTGCATTTACGGGAGCCGGAATTTCGGTAGAAAGCGGGATTCCACCCTTCAGAGGAAAGAATGGGCTTTGGAATACCCATGATCCTATTTTTGTTGAAATCGAATATTTTCATAAAAAGCCGTTACAGTCGTGGCAAAAAATTAAAAGTGTATTCTACGATATGTTTAACGAAGCTCAGCCAAATGCCGCTCATACAGTGTTGGCGAAAATGGAAAAACGTGGGTTTGTTGAATCGCTTATCACTCAAAATATTGACAACCTTCATCAAAGAGCCGGATCGAAATTTGTGTATGAAATTCATGGCACCAGCCGCACTTTATCTTGCCTCGAATGTTCTTCTGAATACGACTTAAATTTTGTGGATTTAAATTTCCTACCACCAACCTGTTATGTCTGCAAAGGAATTTTGAAACCGGACATCGTTTTTTTCAATGAGAAAATACCACCATTTGCACTTAAACGATCGAAAGAAGAAAGTCTGAAGGCTGATGTTTTCATTATTGTAGGAACCAATGCAGAAGTTTTACCGGCTGCTGATATTCCAGTTAAAGCAAAAGAAAATGGGGCTACGATCATTGAAATAAACATTCAGGAATCGCATTTTACAAATACCATCACAGATGTTTTCCTAAAAGGAAAAGCAGCTGAAGTAATGGCAAAAATTGGAGATTACTTGTACTTGTAATGTTTTACTGAGGGATAATATTCAGGCAAATACTCTTAAATATTTCTTCTATTGAACCTTCTCCTTTAACCTTATATAATTTGCACTGCTTGTCGTAATAATCCAACAAAGGAGCTGTTTGACTTTTATACACCTTTAATCGTGTGCTAATGGTTTCAGCATTGTCATCTTTTCTGCCCTCAATTTCAGCTCTTTTAAGCAAACGGGCTACCACCTCCTCATCTTCAACTTCCAGTGAAATAACCTGACAAATATCTGATGAAACTTTAACCATTAACCCATCGAGAGCTTTCGCTTGCACCGTAGTTCTTGGAAATCCGTCAAAAATAAATCCTTTTGCCTCCTTGTTGTTATCAATCTCAGAGTGTAAAATTTCGATCAAAAGTTCATCTGGAACCAATTCTCCGGTAGTCATAATGGCCTGTGCTTTTTTGCCAAGCGTGGTTTGTTGCTTCACTTCACTACGAAGAATATCACCGGTCGAAACATGCTTTAAACTGTATTTTTCGGCGAGTTTTTTTGATTGAGTCCCTTTGCCCGATCCTGGAGGTCCAAAAAGAATTAAATTAAACATAAGCTAGATTATTTAGGGTTAGTAAATTTTGAGTTAAAATTAATTTTAGCTCAAAACAAATATAAGGATAACGGCTAGATGGTTATAGCAAATTATTGATTAATTTTGAAGGATTGCATATTTATAAATATTCTAATTTAAAATTGTTGATGAATCCTGATACCATTCAAAATGATCTGCTATTATCAGCTGTTCAAAACGATTCAATTTCGAGCCAACAGGCTGATTCATCAACATTTAAAATTGATCGTGTAATTTCGGATCCTCAAACTGAAAAAACGCCAAAACGTTTTATTACCGAAAAACAGGTGAGTCCAAAAATGCCTGAAACCGGAACCAATACTTTGGTTCCTGCCTGGATTACCTTTTTACTTTTGGGTGCTTTTTTTTTATTGGCAATACTAAACTTTCTACATCGTAAAAATTTTATACAGGTACTTAAAGCAACAGCTGTCCCCAAACAAATACTTCAATTACTTAGAGAAGGGAATCCCTTAAGTAAACAGTTTACTATCATTCTTGCATTCATTTATTTAATTTCAATCCCGTTATTATTTTATTCCATCGTTGAAAATTATTACCCAAATCATTTTGATTCATTAAGCCAGATCAGCACCTATTTTCTTTTCTTATTTTTACTTTTGGGATTTTTTATTTACAAAAGTTTATTTATTCAACTAACGGCTTTGCTTTTTCAAACCCAAAAACCTTCTTTTGAACTACTTATCAATCTTTTAATTTTTAATCTGGCCATTGGTGTTCTTATCCTTCCCTTTATTGCGCTCTTTATTTATACTCAACAAATTATCATTCTTCAAATTTCGATGGGGATTTATGGCCTTGCGATTTTGTTACGCACAATCAGGGTACTTCAGGTTGGAGTGTCCAAATCAATTTTTTCAATTTTGCATTTATTTTTATATCTTTGCACGCTGGAATTTGTACCTGCGATTATCGTAGGAAAAATGCTTATAAGTTATTACATACAGTAATTGGTGTAAATCCCATTTTTAACCTTAAACGCTGGAAAATTGAAAATTAAGAATATTCTTGTTTCTCAACCTAAGCCAATCGATCTTGAGAAATCACCGTACGGAGATTTAGCAAAAAAGTATAAACTCAATATTGACTTTCATAAATTCATTAAAATTGAAGGTATTCTTGCTAAGGAATTCCGTAAAGACAGGGTAAATATTTTAGATCATACTGCTGTAATTTTTACAAGCCGCAGTGCTGTTGATCACTTCTTTAGAATCGCTAAAGAATTAAGGGTTGAAATTCCGGATACCATGAAATATTTTTGTATTTCAGAGTCGACGGCTTTCTACCTTCAAAAGTACGTTCAATATCGAAAACGTAAGATATTTCACGGCAAACAGAACTTTGCTGACCTCATCGATCTTATCAAAAAGCACAAGGATGAAACATTTCTTCTACCTTGTTCTGATATTCATAAAGTTAGCATTTCCGACCTACTCGATGCTAATGAAATTAAATATTCAAAAGCGGTAATTTATAAAACGGTTGCAAGTAACCTTTCAAAGATAGCGGTTGAAAATTATGATATGCTCATCTTTTTCAGTCCGTCAGGTGTTGCTTCACTTTTAAAAAATTTCCCTAACTACAAGCAAAACGGAACTATCATTGCAGCTTTTGGCCCTACAACTTCAACAGCTGTTACAGAGGCAGGTTTAAAGCTTGATTTGGCTGCCCCTACGAAAACATCACCTTCGATGACGATGGCCGTTGAAGAGTATATCCTTCGTGAACTTAAAAAGAAAAAGTAAGGTTTTTGCTTTAAATTTGTAACTTCGAATTTTACAATTCTTATCTTTTTGATATTAATAAATGCAAACATTTAGGAAGAATGAACGACTGTGCGGAAAAAAATCCATTGACGAATTATTCTTAAATGGGAAGATTTTCCATGTGCATCCATTTAAAATTATCTGGCTTACAGCCATAGAAAACAATGGGAGTCCGGCTCGAGTTGTGATTACTGTACCTAAGCGTAACTTCAAAAAAGCAGTTCAACGAAATAGAACAAAACGCCTGATTAGAGAAGTATACAGAAGGCAAAAATCTGTTTTGTATCAACACTTGACGGAACTGAATACAGAAATTAATTTTGCATTAATTTACACTGGCAAAGAGATTCTTAAATATCAAGAATTAGAAGAAAGAATAATATTAATACTTGATCGTTTAATAAAGACCCATGCAAAAACTATTGGCTAAATTTTTTATTTTATTGATTAGGTTTTATCAAGGAGCTATTTCACCTTACCTGGCACCATCATGCAGATATACGCCAAGTTGTTCCGCATATGGAGTTGAGGCTTTAAAAAAACATGGTCCGTTTAAGGGAGGTTGGTTAACTTTGAAGAGATTTTCGTCGTGCCACCCCTGGGGAGGACATGGGCATGATCCAGTACCATAATTACAATCAGATTAAAGCATATGAAAAACACTAGAATTCCAATACTAATCCTACTCGCATTTTTGCTTTTTTCAAGCACCTATTTATTAAATGCACAGAATAAAAATAATTTCGAAATAGCGAAAAACCTGATATTTTTTCCAATATCATTAAAGAACTCAACATAAATTATGTAGACGAGATTCAACCTGAAAAACTAATAAAGGTGGGTATTGATGCCATGTTGAAGGAATTAGATCCTTACACTGTTTTTATACCTGAAGAAGACATTGCCGCCTTCGATATTTTTTCAGTCCGTCAGGTGTTGCTTCACTTTAAAATTTCCTAACTACAAGCAAAACGGAACTATCATTGAAGTGAAGCCCTACAACTTCAACAGCTGTTACAGAGGCAGGTTTAAAGCTTGATTTGGCTGCCTTCACGGAAAAAACATCACCTTCGATGACGATGGCCTAAGAGTATATCCTTCGTGAACTTAAAAAGGAAAAAGTAAGGTTTTTGCTTTAAATTTGTAACTTCGAATTTTACAATTCTTATCTTTTTGATATTAATAAATGCAAACATTTAGGAAGAATGAACGACTGTGCGGAAAAAAATCCATTGACGAATTATTCTTAAATGGGAAGATTTTCCATGTGCATCCATTTAAAATTATCTGGCTTACAGCCATAGAAAACAATGGGAGTCCGGCTCGAGTTGTGATTACTGTACCTAAGCGTAACTTCAAAAAAGCAGTTCAACGAAATAGAACAAAACGCCTGATTAGAGAAGTATACAGAAGGCAAAAATCTGTTTTGTATCAACACTTGACGGAACTGAATACAGAAATTAATTTTGCATTAATTTACACTGGCAAAGAGATTCTTAAATATCAAGAATTAGAAGAAAGAATAATATTAATACTTGATCGTTTAATAAAGACCCATGCAAAAACTATTGGCTAAATTTTTTATTTTATTGATTAGGTTTTATCAAGGAGCTATTTCACCTTACCTGGCACCATCATGCAGATATACGCCAAGTTGTTCCGCATATGGAGTTGAGGCTTTAAAAAAACATGGTCCGTTTAAGGGAGGTTGGTTAACTTTGAAGAGATTTTCGTCGTGCCACCCCTGGGGAGGACATGGGCATGATCCAGTACCATAATTACAATCAGATTAAAGCATATGAAAAACACTAGAATTCCAATACTAATCCTACTCGCATTTTTGCTTTTTTCAAGCACCTATTTATTAAATGCACAGAATAAAAATAATTTCGAAATAGCGAAAAACCTGGATATTTTTTCCAATATCATTAAAGAACTCAACATAAATTATGTAGACGAGATTCAACCTGAAAAACTAATAAAGGTGGGTATTGATGCCATGTTGAAGGAATTAGATCCTTACACTGTTTTTATACCTGAAGAAGACATTGC
>CALOCL010000033.1:0-8729 GCA_942491855.1 uncultured Bacteroidales bacterium | reverse complement strand
CGGTGATGCCAGCTTATCTGATAAGTTGGTTTTTGCAATCATCAATGAAGCAAAAGAATATGGAGCTGATTTACTAAATAATCTGCAAAATTACGACTTACGCGCCAAAATCATGTATGCTGCCATGGTTGCATTAAACAAAACCACCATGTACGGTAGGGTTTCGGGCGACTGGGGAGTGCATAGCATAGGCCATGTTTTATCCCTGCTTTATGATGTTCCTCACGGAGCTAGTTTATCCATTGTTATCCCAGCCTGGTTGAAGTTTCACAAGGAAATAATACCCGAAAGAATAGCCTTTTTAGGTAAAAATATTTTTGGAGTTAATACTGTTGATGATACCATCCTTACATTCGAAGCTTACTTTAAATCCATTGATTGCCCAATCCGTTTAAGTGAAATTGCAACAGGCAAAGAAAGTAAAGCTGAGATTTTAAAAGTGATGAATTTGAATAAAGTTGGAGGAGCTAACCACAAGCTTTCAAATGAAGATCATGCAAAAATTTTGGATTTATTTTATTAACCTAAAATTTAAAAAATGAAATATTTATACCTGATACTATTGGTTTTGGTTTTTGGGTGTAGCACCAAGTCCAATTCCATAAACGAAGAAAAAATCAAAGAAGAAGTTTGGAATACTGTCCTTGCCCATAACCACTCCTGGGCAGTTTTGGAAGATATTTCAGAACTTGAAAAATATGTGGCAGATAGTATCATTTCCATCTCCCCACCTTTCAGAGAAGTATTAAAAGGTAAAAGAATTACCTGAATGCTTATCAGGATTAAGTGAATGCAGCAACCATTTATTCTTTTGAAGAGCGAAATATTGAGATTCAGCTTTTGCTAAATGGAACCATGGCCATTGTCACCTATGAAATAACTATGTCATTTGAATACATGGGGCAGGAAATTCCAAATTGGGAAGGCAGGGATTTGATGACCTTAAAATTTGAAGATGGTAAGTGGATGATTTGCTCCGATTTATTTGTTCAGTATTCAGATTATACTGCTTTAATACGAAGCAAAATAGAAAAAACTTTGCTTGGTGCGCAACCTTTATGTCTTTTTCGACATCATTGTTTAGTAAAGAATTTTAAGTTAAAGGAATGAAAAAAGTATTTGTATTGTTAATTATCGGATTAATCTCATTATCGGCCTGTAAAAAAGATGATTTTGGCTTAGGTAAGTGTTTGGATCAAAAAATTATAGATTTTAAAAATGGAGATTATGCTTGCGCTGAAGGTGCAAATGTAAAGGAATATGAATTTTTAGGAGAAAAGGTTTATGTTTTTGATCCAGGGATTTGTGGTGCTGATTTCTTTTCTGAGGTAATTGATGAGGACTGTAATAGTCTGGGTAATTTAGGAGGAATTGCAGGAAATGCTGAAATCAGTGGAACTAACTTCAGCGAAGCCGTTTTTATAAAAGTGATATGGCAAAGATAGGAGTTCATTTTTCAATTAAGTTAATAATAGTTTAATTCAATTCCGTGAATTAGATCCTTCTTCAACCTACCAATTATGGTGGGTTTTTTTGTTTGAATTATTTCCTAACTTGCAATTAAATCAAAAAAATAGTGCCATGTTCCGTAGCTTTTTACTGCCAGGAGTTTTAGGAATCTTAATGATTATTCTCTCAGCTTGTTCAAACAATGAGATTTCTATTTTTAAAAGTGAGTGGGAAAATACTTCAGATCAGGTTTGGGTTGGATCTGCCTACTGGGCAAATCGCCTACAAGATTGGGAAATTAACAATGGCCGGCTTGAATGTAAAGCCGAGGCATTCAGATTACCCTTAAGAACCATCCATTTACTAAAACGGCAAATAGGGAATCAATCAGGTGAGGTTTCAATGGATGTATTAACCGGATCTATAAATCTAACAGACTCTTTAGCTCCAGATGCTGCCACCGGGTTTTTAATTGGCGCAGGTGGAAATTTAGATTATCGGGCAGCATCATTAATTCATCATAGCTTTGGTGAAGGAGCGGGATTGTTTATTGGTATTTCTAATGATGGAAATCTTTTCGTGCGGGATTTAAATCGGGATGATAAATTACTAAAGCAAAAGAAAAGCACTTTTAACAAGATCGAAAATTTGCATTTAAAACTGAATATCATTCCACATAATGAAAGTTATAAATTTACTTTTCAGGTTACTGAACCTGATAACGATAAAGTTGACACTTTAGTTCTGGATAAGGTAAATGATCAGTTACTCGTAGGAAACATTGCCCTGGTTTCACATCCTGGTACTTTGGATAAACCGGCCAGGTTTTGGTATAATTCTTTTAAAGTTTCTGGTAGCAAACTAAATGTGTTTGAAAACCGGGATTGTGGCCCGGTAATTTGTACCCAGCATACTCTAAGTAAAGGAACTTTAAAACTTACGGCTCAATTAATGCCAGTTGCAATCAAGCAAATTCAAAAAGTATTTTTGCAAATTAACAGGAATAATCAATGGCAAACCATAGCCCGGCCAATCATTAATCCAGATGCCTTTACGGCAACTTTTAAGGTAAGTAATTGGACTGATACCCTTGATACCGACTATCGGATTGTAACACAAATAAGCATGAAAAATGAAATGCTTAAAGAGTCATTTTTTGAAGGTAAAATCCGAAAAAATCCGGTTGATAAAAATGAAATCACGGTTGCTGCATTTACCGGAAACCACAATGTGGTAAGGCCTGATCCAATTAAATGGGGTGGCGTGGATGTTGGAAAATTTCCGTGGATCTGGGGTGTATGGTTTCCGCACGAAGATATGGTTGAAAACATAAAAAAGCATAATCCTGATGTCCTGTTTTTTAGTGGCGATCAGGTTTATGAGGGTGCCAGCCCTACTTTCGCGGATATAAAAAATTTGAAATTGGATTACTTATACAAATGGTATTTATGGTGTTGGGCCTATGGTGAGCTAACCAGAGAAATTCCTGCAGTTACCATACCTGATGACCACGATGTTTATCACGGAAATATTTGGGGTGCTGGTGGGGTTGCAACCCCTGAAGGCATAACAGGAGCTGCCGCCCAGGATGCGGGAGGTTACAAGTACAGCCCTGATTTCGTGCGAATGGTTGAGGCCACTCAAACAAGCCATTTGCCTGATCCTTACGATCCAACACCCGTAGCTCAAAACATAGGTGTTTATTATTGCGATATGAATTATGCAGGCATTAGTTTTGCCATATTGGAAGACCGGAAATTTAAATCGGCACCTAAACCATTGTTACCAAAAGCTGAAGTTTGGAATGGATGGGCCGGCAATAAAAATTGGAATGCAAAAACCGAATCAGATGCGAAAGGGGCAATCCTTTTAGGAGAGCGGCAGCTGAAGTTTTTAGGTGATTGGGCATCTGATTGGTCACATCAAACATGGATGAAGGTAGTACTGTCGCAAACCATTTTTGCGAATGTAGCAACCTTACCTGCTGGTTCTTTAAATGGTTCGGTTATTCCGAGCTTACCTATGCTTGATAAAAATGACTATGCCGAAAACGATGAACCGGTTGCGGATATGGACTCAAACGGATGGCCCAAAACCGGAAGAGACAAGGTACTTAAAACCATTCGAAAAGCATTTGCATTTCACATTGCAGGCGATCAGCATTTGGGTAGTACCATTCAGTATGGAGTTGATGAATATGAAGATGCCGGATATGCCCTTTGTGTGCCTTCTGTGGCCAATTTCTGGCCACGGAGATGGTTCCCTTCCAAACAAGGAAAAAATCATCAGGAGGGCATGCCAAAGTATACTGGGGATTTTGAAGATGGGTTCGGAAATAAGATGACTGTTCATGCGGTTTCAAATCCACATATTTCAAATAAAGAACCTAGGATGTTGCACGATCTGGCTGCAGGTTATGGCATTGTTCAGTTTAATAAAATGAAAAGGGAGATTACCATTGCCAATTGGCCGAGATGGGCTGATCCTGATACCGATCAACCCTACGATGGTTGGCCAATTATAGTTGGGCAGGACGACAATTACGGAAGAAAAGCTTATGGCTATTTACCTGAGTTCAGTGTTGAGGGTATTAAAAATCCTGTTGTGCAACTCATTAATGAGCTTTCTGGTGAAATCATTTACACCATCAGAATTAGTGGAGGTACTTTTAAAACAAAAGTATTTGAGCCGGGAATTTACACTGTTAGGATGGGTGATCCGGATCTGGATAAATGGAAAACGTTTTCTAACCTAAAAGTTCTCTAATTATGAGACTGTTTAACTGAAACAAAAAACCTCTCAAAAATGTTGAGAGGTTTTTTAGGTATATCAAGTAGAAATTGAAGTCTATTCTTCTTCCAACCTTTCTTCGTATTCTTTCAGTAATTTATCTTGGATATCCCCAGGAACCGGAGAATATTCAGCGAATTTCATTCCGTACATGGCACGGCCGGAAGTGATTGAACTAAGTGCAGTTGAATATCGATTCATTTCGGCCAACGGAACTTTTGCTTTAATTTTCTGATAGTTTCCTTCAGCTTCCATTCCCATAATTATCGCGCGACGTCCTTGAAGGTCAGTCATTACATCACCCATTCTGTCTTCAGGAACTAAAACTTCTACATCGTAAATTGGCTCTAAAATTTTAGGCCCGGCATTTTTAAATGCTTCTTTAAACGCATGACGAGCAGCTAGTTTAAACGAAATCTCATTTGAATCAACGGGGTGCATTTTTCCGTCGTAAATATTAACGACGATGTCACGAGCATAAGAACCTGTTAAAGGACCTTCAACCATTTTCTCCATTAAACCTTTCATGATAGCTGGCATAAAACGTGCATCAATAGAACCGCCAACGATACATTTGTTCATAATTAATTTACCGCCCCATGGCAATTGCTCTTCATCAGTTCCTCGAATAGGAAATTCGGTTTGTTGAACCATATCTTCACTATACGGCTGAATGAGCATGTGCACTTCACCAAATTGTCCGGCTCCTCCCGATTGCTTTTTATGACGGTACATAGCTTTCGCATCGCGGGTAATGGTTTCGCGGTACGGAATTTTTGGTGCGAAATATTCAACAGGAATTTTCTCGATGGTTTCTAATTGCCATTTAACGATATTCAGGTGCAATTCTCCCTGCCCCTGCATAATCATTTGCTTTAATTCTTTAGAATAGTTAACCAATAAGGTTTGATCTGTGCGATGCATCTCATTTAATACAGCCCCTAATTTTTCATCATCGGCAGTATTTAGTGCTTTAATTGCAATCCTGTATTTTGGATCGGGGAATACAATAGGAGTGGCTACATCGTTGCTGTTTTTTGATGTGGTTAAGCTCGAATTGGTGTGCGAACTCTTAAGTTTAATAGTAGAACCGATATCACCTGCAACAATTTTTGCAACCTTTTCACGGTTTTTGCCAGCAGTAATCATGATTTGCGAAACTCTTTCCTTTGATCCGCTAACGCTGTTTACCATATCCATTCCTTCAGTGATTTCTCCAGCCATCATTTTAAAATATGACACTTCGCCTAAATGAGGCTCAATGGATGTTTTAAAAATAAAAGCGGATGGAGCGCCACTTGTTTTGCATTCAAGCGCTCGTCCATCAACTGTTTTAGCGGCTGGCATTTCGTCTGGACTTGCGGCATTGTTTGTAATAAACTGCATTAAACGTGCAACACCCATGTTATGCTTAGCATTAACACATAAAATTGGGAACATTCCGCGGGTTGTTAAGCCAACTTTTAAACCCTCTTGCATTTCGCTTTCGGCTAAAGTTCCAGCTTCAAAGAATTTCTCCATTAAAGCTTCGTCAGAGGCTGCGAGATCTTCAATCATGGCTGCCTGCAGCTCTTCTGCCTTTTCTTTTTCTTCTTCTGGTATATCTAAAATCTCAGTCTTATCATCTTCAAATTTGTACATTTTCATTTGAATCAAGTCGATCACTGCATTAAACCCTAAACCTGGGTTTACAGGATATTGGCAAACAGTACAACTTCCTCCAAATTGTGTTTTTAACTGACGGACAGTTTCATCAAAATTTGAATTTTCATGTTCAAGATGATTGATGGCAAAGATAACGGCAGAGTTATTTTGTGATGCATATCTCCAAGCAACTTCAGTCCCAACCTCTACACCATTTTGTGCGTTTACAACCATCACTCCGGTATCAACAACTTTTAAGGCAGCTACAACTTCTCCAATAAAATCATCAAATCCAGGAGTATCAATGAAATTTATTTTCTTTCCGGCATATTCAGCATATAAAACTGTTGATGAAACAGAATTTTGACGCTCTAGTTCAATTTGACGATAATCAGAAACGGTATTTTTGTCGTCAATACTACCTCTTCGCTTTATAACCCCACCTTCCAGAAGCATAGCTTCAGCAAGCGTAGATTTCCCTGTTTTTGCACCTCCTATGAGTGCCAGGTTCTTAATTTCGTTAGTTTGATATACCTTCATTATTAGTTGTTTATAAAAGTTATTTATTGATCCCTCTTAAAGGGCAGCTAAAATATGAAAATCTGCTCAATAATAAAAAGGATTATTGCATATTTGAATGGGTTCTACATAAGATATTTATTTGCGGTTTCAATTAGTTTGGGCCATTTATCGGATTTTATTTTGGCACCTACATTCTCAATCACATTTCCTGAAAGGAGTGATCCTAATTTTCCGCAAATTTCCATGTCTGCATCGTGGGCAAACCCATAAATAAAACCGGCAGCATAAAGATCACCTGCACCTGTTGTATCAACGCTATTTACCTCTATAATCCCAACTTCAGTTAATTCGTTATTGGTTAAAATAAGAGAGCCTTTTTTGCCAATTTTCACAATGGCAATTTCGCAGGATTTTGCCAATTCGATTATTGCTTCCCTCGGTTCTTTTCCCGAAATTGCTTTAGCCTCTTCTTCATTTGCAAAAACAACATCAACATAATTTTTTAAAATATGTTTTAAAAAGTCGATATTTTCTTCCACAACGTTATAACTTGCCAGATCAAGAAATATTTTTTGATTATTTTTTTTTGCCAGACTTACTGCTTTTTCTAAAAGTTCATGATTTTGAACCAAGTAACCTTCGATATAAAAAAGTTCCGCTCCTTCAAATAAATCGTTGTTCAGATCAGCAGCTGAAAGTTCAATTGAGGCTCCAAGGTGGGTAGCAAAAGTCCGTTCAGAGTCTTTGCTAATCAGGGTTATAGCAGTTCCGGTACCTGTAGTAGAGTATTGAAGTTTAGGTTGAATGTTTGAATGGATTAGATCGTTTTTAAAAACATCACCCATTTCATCATCAGAAATTTTAGCGATGAATGAAGTACTCATTCCTAATTCTGCTAATCCTGTGATGGTATTTGCTGCACTTCCGCCTGATTTTAATTCGCGCTCCATATTTTCTGTTGCCGTTAGCACTTTGTCTGATCTGTTTTTATCCACCAATTGCATGCTTCCTTTTGGAAGATCAAGATCATTTAACAGCTGATCATCATTAATTTTCATCATGATATCAACCAATGCATTTCCAATTCCAAGAACCTTTTTCATATTTCCATTTTTTATTGTGAGGCAAAAGTATTAAAAATGCCGTCGAGTGCAAAAATTTATGCAAAATAGTAAGAATGAAAATATTAAGAAGTGATTAACTTAGACTAATTAATGAGTAGTTTAGCCGTTTTAACGAAGTTTTTATTTGAGAATCGAACGATATAAATTCCTTTGTCGTAATTTGATAAATTAATTGCTTTAATACATTCGAATTGATTACAGTCGTTTAACTCCTCGCTATAAATTACTTGACCTTGTAAGTTAATAACATCAATTCGCATGTCTTTTTCTTCGGTATTAAACCGAATATTAAATTGCCCGTTGGTCGGATTAGGGTACATGTAAATTCCTTTTTCCCTAAGATCAACAATTCCAACACAAGCAATAAAAGTAATCAGAAGCTCATCAATAGCAACACATCCATTTTTAGTGGCAATCAATCGTACAGTTGTAGTATTTGGCAAACCTCCTGAACCAATAATTGTGGTGTAATCGGTGTCTCCATTTGACCATAAATACGAATCAAATCCTTGAGCAACTTGCAAATTAAGTGTTGATCCAGTGCATAAAGAAGTATCATTACCTAAAGCAATTTCCGGTGAACTATAAATTGTGGTTGTTTGTGTAGCTTTACTAAAGCAACCATTTTCGTTTTCAATGCGATAGGTTATTTCATGTGATCCGGCTCCTGCAATTTCAGGATAAAAAATATCAGTACTAATTCCGGTTCCGGAAAAAACACCACCCATCGGAGAACCAGACAGTAATGCACCATCATCGTTATCACAGTAAACATTTGATAATCCAGAAAAACTGATGGCTGCGGTTTCAGC
This sequence comes from uncultured Bacteroidales bacterium, assembly GCA_942491855.1. Taxonomy (GTDB): domain Bacteria; phylum Bacteroidota; class Bacteroidia; order Bacteroidales. Next base: position 388 of record CALOCL010000033.1, on the reverse strand, counting down.
CAAAAATACCTCTACGGTATCATTTGCCGAACATCCGAATTCATCATAAACAGTTACAACATAACTTGTATTTTCTTCAGGGCAAACTTCGTTATCAGACGATTCAGAACCATTACTCCATTCATAGGCTATACCTCCACTGGCAATTAATGTAACACAAGATTCGGAACAAATCGTTGTGTCTAAGCCTGCGTTTGCATTTGGTGGTGTGATAACATTCACCACCACTGTATCATTTGCCGGGCATGCATTGGTAGTAGTAACTGTCACAATGTAGGAAGTTGTTTCTTCCGGGCTAACTTTGATTGAATTTGTTTCCTGTCCGGTACTCCAAATATACGAATACCCTCCCGTAGCAAGTAAAGTAGCTTCCTCACCAGGGCAAATG
>CALOCL010000032.1:0-8019 GCA_942491855.1 uncultured Bacteroidales bacterium | reverse complement strand
CATGGTGGTTTTGTTTCGTAATTTTGCAGATTATTTAGTAAATCAGCTCCATATTCTTTTGCTTCATTGATGATTGCAAAAACCAACTTATCAGATAAGCTGGCATCACCGGCACCAAAATAAGCTTCCAGGCTGTGCGCAACAAGGTCGGTTATTCCATATGCAGTGTAATCGCGTGGTACACTATAGGTATTCTCAGGATCGAGAAAAGAATGTTGGTTGTAAATTAAATCGTGTCCGTAACCCAATTTTTGTTGAGTTGCCTTGTTTTGAACCACTGCAAAGGGATTCATTTCTGTTCCTGTGGCTGCAAGCGTTAAAACCGAAACAAGAGGGATGGCAGCTTGAGGTTGGGCTTTGCCCGAATAAAAATCCCAGCCGCTATGTTCAACAGGAATGGTAATGGAAATTATTTTAGCTGAATCGATAACACTCCCTCCTCCGATAGCCAAAATCACATCGACCTTATTCTTTCTTCCTAATTCAGCAGCTGCATCAACATCCTCCACAATAGGATTAGGCTTGATGCCCTGAAATTCAAAAACCTCAGCATTTATACTTTTTAATTGCTGAATGGCCTTATTGTAAATCCCATTTTTTTTGATTGAACCTTCGCCATAAACGAGTAATACCCTGTTTCCAAATTCCGCAATGGCCTTCCCTAATCCATCCATTACACCACGACCGAAATGAAGTTTGGTAGGATTGTAAGCTATAAAATTTTCCATGATTTTGTGTTTATTTTAATCTGATTGAACATCAGAATTTCGTTCTGCTTCTTACACAAATCTAACAAAAAAAAGGCCATCACCGATGACCTCTTTTTACTACTAACCAAATTAAATAACCAAATTTATTTATGCTTGAATTGAAAGTTTTTTTCTTTTGCTTGTTTTTTAACAGCTTGGATGATGGCCTGATCGAGCATTCCTTCCGTCTTGTCTGTGTTTTGCTCTGCAACAAATTTATCTCGCCTGACTGTTAACTTATTAATTTCTGAAATAATTTTTTGTCGTTGTCTTTGTTTTGCCGAAATAAACTGTTTCTTTTCTTCCAAAGTCATGTTTTTCATTTCCTCCGGAAGTTCTTTTGGGCTTAGGTTTTCTAAATCAAAACTTTCCTGTTGGCTGGCATCAACTAAATCCCACTTTATATTTTTATAAACATCTTTACTTTTTGACGACGCTCTTTTTATAGCAACTTCATCATTCATTGAATATGCATTAGCATCTTGAACTGCTTGTCGTTTTAGATACTTCGTACCATCAATTCCATAGGCGATGTAAGTTTTATTCAAGCTATCGTTAAGCTTTAAAATTTGATCGTCGTAAGGAGATTTAATGTAAACGTAATTCCGGTCCTGATCAATATTCATGTATTCACCTCCGCTAATGTAGGCACCATCTTTCCAAAAGGTTTGAACACCTTCATTAAAATTGCCGCAATAAATGGTATTCACGGTAATATCTTTATCTCGTGTTGCTTTACAAACCTCACGAAAGTTCACATTTCCCTGATCAAAAGGTTCGTTACCGGCGATAAAAATCAATTTTAAATCTTCGGGGTAGTTTTCCCAATCCAGTTCTTTTAACGATTGTTGGATCACCTGACCACAGTACTCACTGCCGCCATCCGTTTTAAGGGCAAATAGTTTTTCAGAGATTAAATCCAAATCACTGGTAAAAGGCGTAACCAATCGAATATATCCCTCACGCATAGGTAAGCGGTCATTACCATATTCGTATAAGGCGATTTGAAGTTCGGATGTTTCCTCACCACATTTGGCGGTTGAGAGTTCGTTTACCACACTCCACAGTTGCGATTTGGCCTGACCGATCAAACCATCCATGCTATTACTTGTGTCGAGGATTAATGCTACTTTGATGGAAGTAGCTGCTTCAACTTTAAAAGTGAAGATTGAAATTAAGAAGAAGCAAACTAAAATTAAATTTTGTTTTTTCATGACATCTTCGTTTTCTATGAGAAATTCAAAAGGCATGCCAAGTTCCTAAAAATCGATTCTTAACTTAAAATCAAATTATAAAAAAAGTTAAAATTGAAATGATTGCAAAGGTATAGAATGCTTGATTTGAACTATCAGGAATATTTTAATCTATGGTTCGATTGTTACATTGTTAAAAAAGAAAAACAATTGTATTTCCACGAATTACTATTGTATTACAATAGAATGTCGATGGTATGACTACTGAATGTCAGTTCGAGCTGGACACTAAGCGAAGTCGAAGTGTTGTTGAGAACTTAAAGGAAATTCAATTATCCTATCACCCCACTCCCAAAACAAAGTTGTTCAGCTTCATCATAAATAACCCCGAATTGTCCGGCAGCAATACCAGCGATGGCTTCGTCTGATTCCAGAATGAACAGGTCATCCTTTTGTACAAGGGTTCCTCCCGTAAATTCTGGTGTATGCCTGATTTTAAACTTTACGCGTTGTGGGTTTGTGTAATCCTGATTGGGTTTTTCATTAATCCAGTGAAAATGTTTTAGCTCAACTGTATTACCATACTGAGCAATGGGATCGTAGCCATTGGAAACATAAATGATGTTATTTTCAATATCTTTTTTTACCACAAACCAAGGCCCTTGGCTCAGACCCAATCCACGTCTTTGCCCGATGGTATGAAACCAAAACCCTTTGTGATTTCCAAGTTTTTTTCCTGTTTCAAGCTCTATCACATCACCTTCTCGCTCACCCACATAACGACGAATAAAATCGTTGTAGTTAATCTTTCCTAAAAAACAAATCCCCTGACTATCTGGGCGGTGTGCACTCGGTAGTTTCATTTCTTCAGCCAAACGACGAACGTCGTGTTTAGGAATATCTCCTATCGGGAACATTAATTTGTTGACCTGTGCCTGTGTAATTTGGGCCAGAAAATAAGTCTGATCTTTCCAAGTATCAACAGCAGTAGCCAAAAATTTTGTTCCGTCAATAACCTTGGTATTGGCATAATGCCCCGTAGTAATCAAATCAAAATCTTTGCCGTATAATTCTTCAAAAGCCCCGAACTTGATCATTTTATTGCACATCACATCCGGATTTGGGGTTAATCCTTTTTTAACCTCATCAAGCGTATAGGCCACCACTCGTTCCCAATACAATTTCTGAAGATCAACGATCTCCATTTTTAAATCATACTTTTTAGCGAGGTAAGTGGTAATTTCTATGTCTTCTTCCGATGGACAATCGGTGTAACCGGGTTTGTCTTCCATCCCGATTTTGATATAAAAAATAGTGGGTTTATAGCCCATTTCAATCAATCGTGGAACGGTAACCGAACTATCCACTCCGCCCGAAACCAATGCTGCAATATTCATTCAATTAAACTTTTTGCAAAGTTAACTAAAGATATTTAGATGAAAGCCTATTGAATTTATTGCCTAAAAGGAATAAAGCAATTCCCCGGAATAGTTTTGTAATTGAACTATGATTGTTCCCGTACTCACTTGATAACTGTTTTGATAATATTGAGCCAAATTTTTTAAACTGAAAGAAACACGTTTTGTTAAGTAAGCCTCGCAATCATCGTTATCATCAAAAAATAATATTACATTTAGTTGAACAGGGCTGGATTCCATGTAGTTCCCATCTGTAATTAGTTCAAAGGTTGCCAAGCCACAACCTCCTCCATATTGAACTTCTACCTTTAAAGAATCATTTTCGATATGGGCATTCGTTAAAGTATATTCATCTGAAACAGCAGTTTTAAATTTGGTTTCATCGATGACAATCTGGTAGTTATTAGCCACTAAAACATTTGCATCTTTTAATGCAGGTTCATCCTCTGCCTTTTGTTTGTCCTTACAAGCGGAAAAACTAATAACTGAAATTAAAATGAAGTAACTAAAGGCTTTATTAAAATTTTTCACAATGAATAAAATTAAGGATTTAAATATAGATGTACCCCAATAGTAATTGGTTGCGTAATCAATAAAAGCGATTTCCTATTTTAACCTAAACCCAACCTAATACCCAATTAATTCAGCAAAGCGATATGTATTTTAAATGTTTCTAAATTAATTGGGATTGATTTTTCAATGATTTTTTGATTTAGATTTGCGATCACATTTACATATCAGGCATATGTAAATATTTTACCGTTATTACGGTTTATTTTTGCAATACGTTATGCATTCACTTGCATATCGATCAACCTTTTAAAACTTAATCAACACAATGAAAAGATTATTTATTTTAATGGCGCTTTGGTTCGCAGGAACTGGCCTTAGCCATGCCGCAGGATTTGTCCAAGGTAAAATCACCGATAAAATAAGTGGTGAATATTTGCAAGGAGTAAATATCCGACAACTGGGTTCGGAAACTGGCTCCAGTTCTTCGGAAAACGGTTTTTACAAGCTTAAACTTGAGGCCGGAACCCATCAAATCGAATTTACTTTTGTTGGTTATAAAAGTGAACTTCGTACTGTTCACATCGGTGATGATAACAACATCGAAATGAATATTGAGATGATTTCTTCCATTTTAAGTATGGAAGAACTGGTTGTTACAGCTTCGCGAATTCCTGAGTACATGTCAGAAATTCCGGGACGAGTTGAGCTTATAGGAACCAAAGAAATTCAGTCCGACGCAGCCAAATCGGCGGATGAATTACTGACCCAAACTTCCGGTGTTATTGTTGATCGATCCATGGGAATATTTGGAAAATCAGTTGTGAGCATCCGAGGAATAGTAGGTGGTGAGCAAGGCAGAATACTGGTTTTACAAAACGGAATACCCATCAACAAATCCGATGGAGGTAGTGTAAATTGGAATCGCATTAATGTGAACGACATTCAAAAAATTGAAATTTTTAAAGGCCCGGGCTCATCCATTTACGGTAGCAATGCCATGGGCGGAGTCATCAATATTCTCACAAAAAAGAATACAGAAAAAGGAACACATGGTTATGCCAGTGCTGATTTTGGCAGCTTCAATACCTTCACCCAAAACCTTTCCATTGGTGGAAGACTGAAGGATGGACCCACTGGTTTTTATTGGAATATCTCCGTAAACAACCGCACCAGTGATGGATACATTTCTGTTCCTGATTCTTTAATTGATGAAACCATAATTGCCACCAATTTAGAAGAAAAAGGATTGAATGCGATGATTGGATATGATTTCAATGCCAACAACAAAATTGAGTTTGAATATAATTTTTATGATGATGCCAGGGGTCAAGGAATGAAAATTGAAGCCGAACAAGTTCGCGAACATGACACACAGTTTTTACAAGGGAAATGGCAAGGTACAGACGGTTTGTTCAGCTGGAATTTAAGTACTTTTTATCAGCTGGAAAATTATACGGGCATTCGTGAAAAGTTAAAAAAAGGAAACTACAGCCAATGGCATATCGATTCAGAACGAAGCGATATGGGAATTTTTGCACATGGTGTTTTTGATCTTTACAAACACCGCATTAGTTTTGGTGGTGATTTTAAAAAGGGAAAAGTGGATGGTTCCGATATTTACCAAACCTCAACCGACCAGGTTCACAATACAGGTTCTATGAACAATTTGGCACTTTATGTTCAGGATAAATATTCATTGAACGATGCCCTCAAACTTACAGCTGGTATGCGTTTTGACGCTGTTAAGTTTTACGATGGAAAATTCGATATTGAAGGCATGACCGGTGAAACCGATTTCATGGAAGATTTTATTGGAGATTTGGATGAACACAACTGGACTGCTTTTACACCCAAAGCAGCCATCCATTACAAATTCAGCAATAAGATAAATACTTACATAGCCTGGTCAAAAGGATTCAGGACTCCCACCTTAGATGATTTAAGCAGATCAGGATATGTTTCGGGAGGATTTAAAGAAGCCAACCCCAATCTAGGGCCTGAAACGGTGAACAGTTTTGAATGGGGAATGAACCTCAACCTAACTTCTAAACTTAAAATAATGCCCGGGATTTATTTCATGAAAGGCCATAATTTTATGTATTACCTTGAGACCGGTGAGTTTATTTTTGGGGGCAGAAGACCTGTTCTCAGAAAAGAAAACATTACAGAAGTACAACTAATGGGTATTGATTTGGATCTGAAATACCGCTGCAACGATCAGTTAAGCTTTTATGCCAATTACACTTACACCAAATCCGAAATCAATAAATTTAAGGATCAACCCGAACTGGAAGGAAAAATGCTGACCTATACTCCAGAAAACATGGCCAATGCAGGTGTTCATTTCGAAAATAAAATTGCTAATTTCTCGCTTACTTTTCATTACCAGGACAAGCGTTACCGTGATGATGCCAATGAAGATGTTTTAGATTCATATGCAACTGTTAATGCCAAACTTTGGAAAGAAATTGAGTTTGCAAAAATTGATTGGTTGAAAAGTTTAAATGTTTCGATAGATGCTAACAACCTGATGGACAAAACTTATTTGGTGAATTACGACCAAATTAGTATGGGCCGTTTTGTAAGTGCCGGAATAAGCTTGTTCTTTTAACATCAAAAAAATACAACATGAAAAAATATAAGATTTTTAGTCTTGCCGGTTTATTGTTTTTGAGTTCACTCCGTTTTGCTCAAAATTTTGAAACTTCTTTACAAAAAGATAAGGCAACAAAAGATAATAACGACCGAACCAATAACTTTTTTGATAACGAGGATACCTACTTACTTCCACATTCGATGAAGGTTGAGGTTGCCGGAGAAATTGCCAATCCTGGGGTAATTAATTTGAAGAAATTACCAATTCATTCAGTTATTGTTAAGGAGGCTTTGCCAAAGGGAAATTCAACTAAATTTGTGGGCTCTTACCGTTATGATGGATACTCTCTTTACGATATTTTAAACGAATACATTTTAGCTAAAAAAAATGCAACCGATTTCAGGCCCATTATCGATTTATACGTTGAGGTTGAAAATGACAAGGGTGATAAAGTAAGGATAAGTTGGGGTGAATTGTACTACCCTGTTCATCTTCACGAAATCATTATTGCGACTAAAGTTATGCACATCGTTCCAAGTAAAACCAAGGAATACTGGCCATTACCGGAAGAGTCAAAATTGGTGATTGCATCTGATTTGTTAACCTGCCGTAATATTTCTAATCCAACAAAAATTACCATTAAATCACTCGAAAAAGATTTTGTGGTAAAAAAAGGCATGGAAAACATGTGGCAGGAAAAAGCCACCATAAAAGTTAATGGTCTGGAGAAGGAATCTTTGTCACAACTCCCAGCAGATTTAACTGACCTAAGCTACCCAAATATTTTTTACGGCAGGGGCAAAGGCATACACGGTGTTACCCCATTTATTGGTTCGGAGCTAAAAGCTTTACTAAAAAGATATGTGGAAACGGATGCAAAAAAATTACAAACTGGGATGGTTACTATTTCAGGGATGGATGGCTATCGGGCTGCTTTTACCTTAAGCGAAATCATGAACAGAAACGATCAGAGCGAAATTTTAATTATCGATAAAGATAATTATGAGGGGGCGGGTAAATTCTCAATTTATCCGGCTTGCGATTTCTTTTCAGATCGAGCCATTAAATCCGTTGCTGAAATCCACATTGATTTCTAAAAAAATAAAACTAAAATCCAAAACCATTGAATGTCGATTGAATTACAACTGAATGTCAAACAAAAAGCCTCAAGTAATTTCTCACTTGAGACTTTTTGTGATGTCTTTAATAATTAAATCAATCCTTTATCATGCTTGGTCTGTATGGCTTTTAGCATATCCTGAGTCATGGCATCAAGATCATAACTGGGATTCCAACCCCATTCTTCACGGGCTACGGTATCATCTACTGAGTTTGGCCAGCTATCAGCAATCTCCTGACGGAAATCAGGTTTGTACTCAATTTCAAATTCAGGAATGTATTTTTTGATTGAATCTGCCAATTCTTTAACCGTAAAACTCATGGCACCCACATTAAAATCACAGTGGTGTTTTAATTTTTTAAAATCAGCTTCAAACAAATCAAGTGTAGCTTTTAAACAATCGGGCATGTACATCATGGGTAGGCGTGTA
>CALOCL010000031.1:0-4223 GCA_942491855.1 uncultured Bacteroidales bacterium | reverse complement strand
TGATGCGGCTCTGGCCTTAATATTTTACACAGCGAGGAAAAAACCTGTAGAGAGCCTGAAGTATGAATAAAACCTTTTTAACCTTCAAATGGCACAAAAAAACCCTCACTCGATTAAGAGCAAGGGTTAAAAAGTACCCAGGGCGGGACTTGAACCCGCACGACCGCAATGGTCATTGGATTTTAAGTCCAACGTGTCTACCAATTCCACCACCTGGGCAGTTTTTCAAAGAAAATCCCGAATCGATCGGGATTCCAGAGCGAAAGACGGGATTCGGACCCGCGACCCCGACCTTGGCAAGGTCGTGCTCTACCAGCTGAGCTACTTTCGCGTTTTTTAAATGGAGTGCAAATATAAACATTTTTGATAAAATGCAATAATTTTTTAGCAGAAATTTTCGACTCATTTCAACGCTACTCTCCTAATAATTTCTTTATTTCATTGAGTTTCATCAATGCCTCAACCGGAGTTAAAGTATCAATATTTGTTTTTAAAATATCATCCCTGATTTGATATAAAAGCGGATCATCCAACTGAATAAAACTTAACTGGAAGTCGTCAGAGGATTTAGATTTTGCAGCAGCTCTTTTTGATTTTTTGCTCAGATTATCACCCGAATGCGACTTTTCCAACTGCTCAAGCATTTGATCCGCTCTTTGCAAAACACTTGCAGGCATACCAGCCATGCGTGCCACATGAATTCCGAAACTATGCTCACTCCCTCCCTCTTTAAACTTCCGAATGAAAATGATTTGATTCCCGATTTCCTTGATGGAAATATGAAAATTCTTGATTCTTTTAAAGCTCGTCGCCATTTCATTTAACTCATGATAATGTGTGGCGAATAAAACTTTGGCTTTAAAAAGCGGATGTTCGTGTAAAAATTCGGCAATGGCCCAGGCAATTGAAACACCGTCGTAAGTACTCGTTCCTCTTCCAATTTCATCTAAAAGAATTAAGCTTCGGTTTGAAATATTATTTAAGATACTGGCTGTTTCATTCATTTCAACCATAAAAGTTGATTCGCCCGATGAAATATTATCCGATGCACCTACTCTTGTAAATAGCTTATCAATCAAACCCAGTTTCGCTTTTTTGGCAGGTACAAAACTTCCCATCTGAGCCATCAGAACAATTAAGGCCGTTTGTCTGAGCAGTGCTGATTTACCAGACATATTTGGCCCTGTAATGATAATTAATTGTTGTTTTTCATTATCCAGATAAACATCATTCGCCACATATTCTTCACCGATAGGCAATTGTTTTTCAATTACAGGATGCCTTCCATCTTTGATATCCAACACATAGGAGTCGCTAATCTCGGGGCATACATAATCATTCGCTTCTGCAATGTTTGCAAACGATAACAAACAATCCAGCTTTGCGATAACCGCAGCATCAATTTGTATCGGTTGAATATAATCAGTTAACGACAAAACCAGTTTAGTGTAAAGTTCGTGTTCCAGTTCTGCAATTTTACCTTCAGCACCTAATATTTTTTCTTCGTATTCTTTTAATTCTTCAGTGATATATCGTTCGGAACCCGTTAAGGTCTGCTTTCGATTCCACTCTTGGGGTACCTTATCTTTATGGGCATTTGTAACTTCCAGGTAGTAACCAAAAACATTATTAAAACCAATTTTTAAAGAGCTGATTCCGGTTCGTTCCAGTTCACGTTCCTGAATTTTCGAAAGATAATCTTTGCCCGAAAAAGCTAAATTTCTCAATTGATCTATCTCCTCCGAGACTCCTTCAGAAATCACATTGCCCTTGCTTAGCAATGCAGGTGACTCCGGATTTATTTCTTTTTCGATGCGATCGTGAATTGCTTTGCATGGGTTAAGCTGATCCGCAATTTTCACCATGGATTCTAGCTTCTGATGCTCGCTAAGATCTTTTACTTCCTGAACCGCCAATAACGCATTTTTTAGTTGCAGTAATTCTCTGGGATGAATTTTACCAACGGCCACTTTTGAAATCAGTCTTTCCAAATCGTTGATGGCTTTCAAATGCGTGACCAATTGCCCGGAAAAGTCTTTGTGTTTTATCAGAAATTCTACAATTTCATATCTTTCTTCGATGGGTCGTTTGTTCTTTAAAGGAAGTGCCAGCCACCTCTTTAACATACGCGAACCCATGGGCGTAATCGTTTGATCGAGCACATCTATTAATGTAGCTGCCCCATCATAAACTGAATAAAACAATTCCAGGTTTCGGATCGTAAATTTATCTAACCATACGTATTTATCCTCTTCGATTCGTGAAACTTTGCTGATGTGGCCAACCTTATGGTGATGGGTTTCTGCCAAGTAATGCATGGCCGCTCCTGCCGCAATCACGGCATTGGACATATCTTCAATTCCAAAACCTTTTAAAGAGTTGGTTCCAAAATGGCCTTTTAACAGCTCATAGGAAAAATCTAAGGTAAATACCCAATCCTCAAAGGTGTTAACGTAAAATTTATCCCCGTAAAGTTCCTGAAATTTTTCTTTTTTATTTCTTTGGATTATGATTTCACTAGGCTTAAAACTCTGGAGTAATTTATCCATGTAGTCGTATGAACCCTGAGCCACAAAAAACTCTCCGGTTGAAATATCCAGGAAAGAAATTCCCGACTTTTTTGGATCTAAGTGTAAGCTGGCTAAAAAATTATTTTGCTTGCTTTCAAGAATTTTATCGTTGTACGAAACCCCCGGGGTAACCAACTCAGTAACTCCTCTTTTAACAATGGTTTTAGTGAGTTTTGGATCCTCAAGCTGATCGCAAATGGCCACCCGATGGCCTGCCCTAACCAATTTAGGCAAATAAGTATCAATTGAGTGATGAGGAAATCCTGCCAGTTCGATAAACGCAGCTTTTCCATTGGCACGTCTTGTTAAAACGATGCCGAGGATTCCTGCCGCTTTAATAGCATCTTCTCCAAATGTTTCATAAAAATCACCAACTCTGAACAACAACAAAGCATCAGGGTATTTAGCCTTGATGGCATTGTATTGCTTCATTAATGGTGTTTCGCTTACTTCTTTTTTCTTAGTCAATGCTATAAATCTTAGTAAAACAAAGTTAAAATTATAAATTGAATTTTATAAATTTAGTAGCTGATCAAAATTTCATTGTAATTTTGCCACACACAATTTCAATTAAATGCGGAAACTTTTAAACAGTGAACTGGATCGACTTAGTGTTGATGAGTTCAAAAGAACAGCTAAAATACCACTTATCGTAGTTTTGGACGACATCAGAAGTATGAATAATATTGGTTCCGTGTTTAGAACTTCTGATGCTTTTTTGGTTCAGCAAATTCATTTATGCGGTATAACGGCTCAACCTCCGCATCATGAGATTCAAAAAACAGCATTGGGTGCAACCGAATCTGTCGACTGGCTCTACTTCAAAGATATTTCGGATTCAATCAAATCATTAAAAAATCAAAATTTTAAAATTTATGCCATTGAGCAAGCAGATAAAAGTGTTAGTTTGGATGAATTAAAAATAGGCGATGAGGAAAGAATTGCAGTAATTTTGGGCAACGAAATTAAAGGGGTTAGTGATTCCATTTTACCCAATATTGATGGATGCATTGAACTGGAACAATTTGGGACAAAACACTCATTAAATATTTCTGTATGTTCGGGAATTGTAATTCATCACCTGTTTCAAAGACTTAAATCTAGAATAAATAATCCCGCCTAAATCCAATATTTCTTTTTCATTTTCATTAAACCCATGTAGCTCATCGTTTTGCAATTTATTTACCTCCAATTAAATTTAGATTGAATAAATTGGAAAAATGCGATAAAAAAAATTATATTTGTATATTCAATGAATGAAATAACCAATTTATTTAACGTATATCAACGTATATCATTATGAAAAAAATTTATCTCTCTATTCTTAAAACATTGCTCGCTTTGTTTATGGTCTTAACTCCTGTTTTGTTTTACGGACAAAATGCTAAGATGTGGCGCCAGTATAACAAAGTAGATGTGATTTCAAGTGCACCAACACTTACCGTTAAAGGCGGAATGGTTGAAATCTCATTCGAAATTACAGTTCCAGGTGGTTATTTTTCTAAAAATGCTGCCATGTTTGTCCAGCCTGAACTTAGGTTTAAAGGTGGCCAAGTAGCTTTAAAACCACTTACGCTTAAAGGAGAAGAAGTAACTGGTGATGGTGTAACTATCAGTCATAAAGAAGGTGGCTCGTACACTTACACTGACAAC
>CALOCL010000030.1:0-7351 GCA_942491855.1 uncultured Bacteroidales bacterium | reverse complement strand
GCCATACTTGAATTCATCATAAATCCATAGCGGATTTAATTGCGTTGCACCAGCCAGCGATGCACCGTAAAACAAGGCAGCATGTTTAACTGCAAGGGTTACTTCTTTCCAGTTCATCCCTAAATCCTTTGGGTCCCATTTGCCGTAAGAAGCCATTTGTTTGATGGGTGGAGATTTACTTTCCCAGTCGTAGAACCCAGGCGTAAAAGCTGTTGACCAGGCTGCTTGCATAAAGGCATAATCCAATCGGGTTTGATTTGGGAGTTTGCCACCATGAAGTTCAAAATTGGTTTCAAAAACTGATTTCCCTCCATTTTCGTCTAAGGCATTTTGCATCTGGGCAAACCGAATTGGATCCCATTCATTTCTCGAAAAAATATTCATCCTTTGTTCCATATTTACAAGAACCTCCTGATCGTATTTGTAAGGCAATTCATTTGGTGATAATACCTCTACGGGCATGGCTCCGTATTCTTCGGAATTTTCAACAACATATCCCCCGCTTGTTTTTCCAAGCACTTTCGATGCTGCAAAACCGCCTCCAATGGCGAGTGAACCAAGTCCAATGGTTTTAAGGAAGTCTCTTCTGTGTAGCTCGAACCTGCTCATGATGTTTGAATTTTAGGTTTTAACATAAATCTGAAAACAAGAATGGCCCAAATAAGTGCGATAAATCCAAAGAATAAGCCCATCACCAAAGCCGCTTTTAAAGCGTTTTCTAAAATAAAAGACTCGATCATTTTGAGCAAGAAAACATCGTAAAGAAACCAGGCAATGACGATGATCCAGTTCCACCATTTAAGGCTAATATTTTCCGATTTTTTGAAGTTTAAGAAAATGACAAACCCGATGGAAACAAGAATACCTATCAAAATTCCAAACATAGTTATGTGTTTTGATGTTAAAATATTTCAAATGTATAAATATTGTTATTAAGAATAAATATGAATATTTGGAAGTATTAGCTCAATTATTTGGCTTGACATTCGCATTTAGAATATGTATATTAATGCCTCAAATACAGTATAATAGCATATGGCTAACATCTCCTTAAACGCAATAAAAACATGGATGAAGGGTCTGGCCTTGCTTTGCCCGATGCGAGAAGATGACCCCAACTACCCTTTTTGAAGATGAGAAGGATGCCCATTAATGATCAGATTAAAATAATTGAGGATATGGAGACAGCAGAAGTTAGAAGAATTGCCAACTATCATGATGCCTGCCTTCGAAATAAAGAAGCCGCAAGATTTTAATTTATTTAAAAATATTTACTTACGCTAAATCTCCTGCTCCCTTTTTTTATACCTTCGTTCCTCAACTCATTTTTTATGCGAATTTATTTAATCGGCTTTATGGGGAGTGGAAAAACCACCATAGCTAAGAAACTTGCCCGTTCTCTTCAGTTTGAGTTTTTGGATATGGACGAAGTGTTCGAAGAAAAATATCACATTAGAGTTGCCGATTTTTTTGAGAAGTATGACGAGCAGGCATTTCGGGAAATTGAGTCGAAGCTGATTAAAGAGACCGAAGAAAAGAAAAATGTTGTTATTTCGACAGGTGGCGGTGTAGCATGTTTTCATGAAAATTTAGCATGGATGAAAAAGGCTGGAATTACTGTTTATCTCCAGATGAGTGTTGCAGCTCTTGCAAATAGGCTGAGTAATGCCAAGCGTGTTCGACCGCTAATTAAAAATCTGAGTAATGAAGAACTTAATGATTTTATCGCCAAACAACTTGCCTGGCGCGATAAGTTTTATAAACAAGCTCAAATAATTATCAATGGTGAAAATTGCGATATCGAAACTTTAGCGATGTCAATTAAGTTTCACCCGCTTTTTAAGTAATGCTATATTTTCAACATGATGAGTATGAGGAAACATATCCACAGGTTGAATTCGCTCCACTTTGTAATTCTCATCCAAAAGGGCAAGGTCACGTGCCTGGGTTGATGGATTACAACTGATGTAAACTATTTTTTCAGGAAGCATTTCATTTAACTGGTCGATCACCTTCTGGTGCATTCCGGCTCGTGGAGGATCCGTAATAACAATATCCGGCTTACCATTTGTTTTCACAAAATCCGGGGTTAGAATTTTTTCGATAATCCCTGCGAAAAAGAACGTATTCTTAATTTGATTGAGCTCAGCACTTATTTTGGCATCTTCAATGGCTGAAGGCACATACTCAAGCCCTACGACCTTTTTAACAGCCCCCGCAATAAAGTTAGCAATGGTGCCGATGCCGGTGTAAAGGTCGTAAACGGTTTCATGTCCTTTAAATCCTGCGAAATCAGCAGCAAGGTTATACAAATGATTGGCTTGTTTTGAGTTGGTTTGAAAAAAAGAGATTGGCCCGATCCTAAACTCCAGCTGGGTTTCCGGATTCAGGGCAGAATTCATTTTTTCGGTATTAAATTGATTGCCATGAAAATGAACAAAAGTCTGATCTGAAATATCATCGTTCTGCTTTTCATTTACTACATAAAACAATGAGGTTATTTCAGAAAACTGATCCTTAATAAAATTCATTAGGTGATTGATTCTATTTTGATCTCTTTCACCCACAACCATAATCACCATTAAATCACCTGTGTTACTGGTACGGATGATTAAATTTCGCATAAAACCTTTCGAACGTCTGACATTAAAAAAAGTAAGATTGTTTTTAATCGCAAATTCTTTTACGGCCAATCGAATTTTGTTTGAAGGTTCTACTTGTAAAAAGCAATGATCTACATCCACAATTTTATCGAACAATCCGGGGATATGAAATCCAACACCATTAAAATTAATTTCAGAATGATCCTCATCTTTGGCATATTCGGTTAACCAGCGACGATCCGAAAAAGAATACTCAAGTTTGTTCCGGTAGTAAAAAATATCTTCAGCGGCTAAAATGGGCGAAATCACAGGAAGTTCAATCTTGCCAATTCTTTCCAGGCTATCTTTCACCTGTTTTTGCTTGTAAATCAATTGCTGATCGTAAGATAGGTTTTGCCATTTACAACCACCACACACTCCAAAATGTGAACATTTTGGTTCAATTCGCAATTTCGAATACTGATGAAATTTAACAGCTTTGCCCTCCTTGTAAGATTTTTTCGATTTTGTGATCTTAACGTCTATCACATCACCGGGTACAACAAAGGGAATAAAAATAACCTGATTGTCCACACGGGCAATTGCTTTTCCTTCAGAACCGGCATCTGTTATTTCAACGTTTTCAAAAATTGGGAATATTTTCCTTTCTCTACGAGCCATGATCATTTTTTTTGCAAAAATAGTTGAAAGATGACTCAGTACAACAATTAAATCAATATTTTGATTTGTATGGATTCTGTTTAATCTTTAAGATGAAAATTAAGTAAATTTGTGTAAAACAGTCAGTCATGAAAAAGATTTTCTCCGTTGAACAAATTCGTAAAGCCGATGCTTTTACCATCAAAAATGAGCCCATTGCTTCAATCGATTTGATGGAGCGGGCTTCCATGCAATGTGTTAAATGGCTTGTTGACCATCTTCAAAAACCATCAGAGATTTATGTTTTTTGTGGACCAGGTAATAACGGAGGTGATGGTTTGGCCATCACACGTTTACTAATTGATAGGGGTTATGAGGTTAAGCCGTTGGTATTGAAATTTACAGATAAGTTTTCGGATGATTTTAATGAAAATTATCAAAGGCTTTTAGATCAGGCTAAATGTGAAATTATTGAACTGAAATTAATGGATGGGTTTCCTGAAATTTCGGGCGATGCCTTAATCATTGATGCCATTTTTGGCTCTGGGTTATCGAAACCAGGTACTGGCTTTGTAGCTGAGGTCATTCAAAAAATAAACGAATTGAGGTGCATTCGTGTTGCAATTGACATCCCTTCCGGTCTTTTTGCCGACATCCCTTCAAGTCAGGAAAAGCATGCAGTAATTCGTGCAGACTATACCCTCACTTTTGAATTACCCAAACTTGCTTTTTTGGTTCCCGAGAACGATCTTTTTGTTGGTGAATGGGTGATTCTGCCTATCGGTTTAAGCCCCAGATTTATTGCTGAAACCAAGGTGACCAATTATTTGATATCGAAAAAAGATTGTGCTGATGTTTACAAAAAGCGAAGAAAATTTTCGCATAAAGGAAATTATGGTCATGCTTTTTTGGTGGCCGGTAGTTTGGGCAAAATGGGGGCTGCCGTTCTGGCCTCAAGGGCCTGTCTAAGAGCTGGGGTAGGTTTGCTCACCACACATGTTCCTAAAATTGGAAATGAAATCGTACAAACTGCAGTTCCTGAAGCCATGTTAAGCCTTGGTCGGTTTGAAAATTACTTTAGCGATGTTCCTGATTTATCTGAATATTCAGACATAGGGGTAGGCCCCGGTATTGGAATGCAGGAACAAACCCAAAACGCGTTAAAGGTACTGATTCAAAACTCGCGTGCACCTATTGTTTTTGATGCGGATGCTTTAAATATTTTAGCAGAAAATAAAACATGGTTGGCTTTTATTCCACCGGGTTGTATTATCACACCACATCCGAAGGAGTTTGAGCGATTGGCCGGAAAGGCTTCTAACGATTTTGAGAAAGCAGCAATGGTAAAAGCTTTCGCTATAAAGCATAATTTGGTAGTTGTTTTAAAAGGAGCTTATACCCAAATTGCAACTCCACGTGGAGATTGTTTTTTTAACAGCTCCGGTAATCCGGGCATGGCAACCGCCGGCAGTGGAGATGTGTTAACTGGTATCATTTTAGGCTTGTTGGCTCAGGGTTATTCAAGCGTTCATTCTGCCATTATCGGTGTTTTTGTTCATGGGTTAGCCGGTGATTTAGGGGCAGCTAAAAAGGGTCAAACATCACTCATTGCAACGGATCTGATTAATATGCTTGGAGAAGCTTTTAAAAAAATCGAAAAGGAATAATCCGGAGTTGTAAAATTAAGCCACCTTATCTTCAACAACCAGGTCTTCTTCTACTCTTAAATTATCGATGATGAAATTTTGCCGCGTTGGTGTATTTTTCCCCATATAAAATGAAAGAATTTCTGAAATACTGGCGTCTCTGGTTAAGATGACCGGATCCAAACGCATGGCCGAACCGATGAAATGTTTAAACTCATCAGGCGAAATTTCACCCAATCCTTTAAATCGGGTAATTTCAGGATTTGTACCCAGACTGTTAATGGCATTAACTCTTTCTTCTTCGGAATAGCAATACTTAGTTGTTTTTTTATTTCTTACCCTAAACAATGGAGTTTGTAAAATATAGACATGACCAGATTTAATTAAATCGGGATAAAACTGAAGAAAAAATGTTAACAACAACAAACGAATATGCATTCCATCCACATCGGCATCTGTTGCAATCACTACATTGTTATACCTTAAATTCTCCAGGCCATCTTCAATGTTTAGTGCCGATTGAAGCAGGTTAAACTCATCGTTTTCGTAAACAATTTTCTTGCTTAAGCCAAAACAATTTAGAGGTTTACCCTTTAAACTAAAAACCGCTTGTGTGTTTACATCTCTTGATTTTGTGATAGATCCACTGGCCGAATCTCCCTCAGTGATGAATAGAATGGTGTCCAGTCTTTTTTCATGATTGGTGTTGTAATGCACCCTGCAATCTCTTAACTTCTTATTGTGAAGGCTGACTTTTTTAACACTTTCCTTGGCCAGCTTTTTAATGCCGGCAATCTCTTTTCTTTCCTTCTGATTTTGCATTATTTTAAGCAATAATGCTTCGGCAGTTTCAGGATTTTTATGCAGGTAGTTATCCAGATTTCGTTTAACAATATCACCCACATAATTTCTGATGGTTTGTCCGCCCGGTTCAATGTGTTGTGAACCTAATTTGGTTTTGGTTTGAGATTCAAAAACCGGTTCTTGAACTTTAATGCTGACCACCGCCAGAATTGAAGTATGGATATCGGATGTGTCAAAATCCTTGTTGTAAAACTCACGAATAGTCTTTACAATGGCTTCTCTGAAGGTTGCTTGATGCGTACCGCCTTGAGTGGTGTGTTGCCCATTCACAAAAGAATAGTATTCTTCTCCGTATTGCTTAGAACTATGTGTAAATGCAAAGTCTAAATCATCTTCCTGAACATGAACTATGGGATAAAGAATAGGGCCGTTGCCATTAATATTTCGATCGAGTAAATCTACAATCCCATTCTTAGCAAACAATTTTTCACCATTAAAATTAATGGTCAAGCCATGATTCAGGAAGGCATAATTCCAGAGTAGTTTCTCAACATAATCGAGGATGAAATGAAAATTTCCGAAAATTTGATCATCCGGAATAAAAGTCACCAGGGTGCCATCTTTTTCATCAGAAGGCCAAATGTCATTGTTAATGATCAGTTCACCTCTTCGATACTCAACAAGTTTGGTTTGTCCTTCTCGCACTGCCTGAACCTTGAAGAATGAAGACATGGCGTTTACAGCCTTTGATCCAACTCCATTAAGCCCAACGGCTTTTTTAAAAACTTTCGAATCGTATTTTGCGCCGGTATTTATTTTTGAAACACAGTCAATCACTTTTCCAAGTGGCATCCCACGTCCGTAATCACGAATGCTTACTGACTTGTCGGATATGTCAACATCAATGACTTTGCCATTTCCCATAACAAACTCATCAACTGCATTATCAATTATCTCTTTTATAAGTACGTAAATTCCATCATCTTGAGAAGCGCCATCACCTAGCTTCCCAATATACATTCCTGGTCTTAGTCGGATGTGCTCCTTCCAATCGAGCGATCTTATGCTATCTTCAGTATAATTCTCAGACATTATTCCTAGTTTGAAGCAAAAATAAATAATTGACTAATCAGTTTGAGGTGATTTTATTTTATTTTTCAAACGAAAACTGTTGATATCTCGCAGTCTCAATCAAATCAAGAAGATAGCTTAAATATTTTCTTGCGTCTTTTAGGAAATGATTTGCCCAAAGAAATCACAATCACACCTGAAAGGGTAAAGAGGCCGCCTATAAGTTGATAAGTATGTGGTAAGGTGCCAAAATAAACATAGGCTCCAATCACAACAAATAAACTTCTGCTGCTTCGGATGATGGATGATTTTGATGCTTCGATATACTGCAAGGATGAATAATTTGCAAGGCCTGTTAAAAACGGACCTAATAAGGAGCCAATTAATAAATTAAAGAATACCTCCCAAGAAATAGTTAAAGAATACCCATTAATCAGTAGCAAGATGGCCGAAAAAATAAACAAAAGCAAAACCCGATTTATACTTAGAATGGCAGGAGGGATAAGTTTAATTTTTGTTTTAGCATAAATGGTGGCTACCGCATAAATTGAAACAGACAATAAAATATATTGGGTGCCCGGAATTAAA
>CALOCL010000029.1:0-19375 GCA_942491855.1 uncultured Bacteroidales bacterium | reverse complement strand
CGGAGCAGGAAAAATACCAGATGATGTGGCAGTACGATAGTTACAGGGAAAACTCTCCAGGACAGAGGCAATGCCGTTTTTTTCTTGAAATCTTTAAGCCAGAAGGGTCCATTATTGATTTTGGCTGTGGAACTGGTCGTGCAGGGATAGAATTTGTTGAATCAGGGCTTGATGTATTACTAATTGATTTTGCTGATAACTGTCGTGATGACGAAGCCCTTGGTATTCCGTTTATCCAGTGGGATTTAACAAAGCCATCATGTCCAGCTTCATCAAAGTACGGGTATTGCACTGATGTTATGGAGCATTTGCCGACTTGTGATGTTGATTTGGCAATTACTAACATTATGGAAATGTCTGAAAAGGTATTCTTCCAGATAAGTACAGAACAGGATCATTTTGGAGATGCTATAGATTCAGTTTTGCATCTTACAGTAAAGCCGCATTCATGGTGGAGAAGTAAATTTGAAGATCTTGGTTACATCATTGAATGGGAGTCAGAGCAAGAGCATGTAGCATTATTTTACGTTTCTAATCCAGACAGGAGAGAACCATGTCAATAGTAAATGATTTAGAGCGCGATGATGATCGTCCAGCATACGTTCGGTTTGAGCGGCGATCTGTACCAGACAAAGAAGCCACATTAGCTGCAGGGCATCATGTTGCAAAGGACGAAGATTATGTAGTCATCACACCGCCCTATTCAAAAGACGCTATTCCAATGAAGGTCAGTGCGTGGCTAACAAAGATTGATGCAAACCTGAAAGCTGGCAGGGCTAACCTGAAGCATGTTGAGTATCACAAACAATGCTATAAAAACTGGATAGAGGGGCAAGAACCACCGCTTGATGGCACATCAGTTAAGGAGTGGAATGCGCTCTCTCCGGCTCAATGTGCAAATTTAATAAGTGCTGGATGCAAGACTATTGAAGACCTTGCTCAAGCCAACGATGAAGCCCTCCGCAGGATAGGCATGGGCGCAAATGATTTAAAGAACAAAGCAAAAGCATGGCTGCAAGCAGCAAAAGATCATGGTCCTCTCACCGACCAGGTGACTCAGCTTCAGAACGAGAACGGTCAATTGAAGGGGTCGATTAAGTCCCTACAAGAACAGATCCGACTGATGCAAATTCAGTTGGATGCCAAAGCTTGTGAACCGGTGACCGAACACACCAATATACGGGAAGTTCCACCAGTGGTCTACGAAACCCCGACAGAAGAACTGTCGCCCACAGAGCAGTACATCAAGAAGTTTGGCAAGAAACCTCATCATCTGATGAAGGATGAAAACATCCTTAAAAAGTTACAGGAGTAAGTCATGTCCCTGCTCACCACAGTTCAGCGATTCTGTAGAAGGAACAATATTACCGTTCCAGACACAGTAATCGGTACAGCCAATGATCAAGTCGCCCAGATTTACTCCTTGCTTGAGGAGGAGGGGAATGATCTCGCTGGTCGTGGTAATTGGCAGAGCATGGTACTGGAAGCTGTTCATACTACCTTGGCGGCTGAATCTCAGGGGTCAATGGGCGATATAGCTGATGAAGGCTATCGGTATGTTAAAAACCAGACCATCTGGGACAGAACTGAAAACCTGCCGGTTATTGTTATTGATGACGCGGATTGGCAGGCAGAGAAAGGCTTTGCCTCAACATCACCTCGATACAGGGCGCGTATCAGAACCAATGAATTGATCGTTACACCTGTCCCACCAGCGGGTAATGTATGGGCATTTGAGTATGGCACCTGGAACTGGATCGGTGATGAATTTGGTTCCAATACCAAGCAGTATTTCACTGCCGATACTGATGAATTTGTCCTGCCTGAGCCTATTCTGTTAATGGGTCTGAGGTGGCGATGGAAGAAGGAAAAAGGCATGGAGTATGCTGAAGACTTCAACACCTATGAAAAGCTGGTGATGGATGCTTTGGCCCGCTCAGGACTGAAACGGGTGCTGTATCAGGATCGAAGTGAAAGAAGCGCCTCGCCGAAGGTTGTGGTAAATCAGGGTAATTGGCCGTTATGAGGAGAGCAGTACGTTCAAAAGGCGTAAGGTCACAGATTTCTGACGTTCACAGCTACCCTGCTCCGGTAGGTGGTTGGAATGCCCGTGACGCATTGGCGAACATGCCGCCCGATGACGCTGTAAAGTTGGTTAATTGGTTTCCCACAACATCTGATGTGCGTATTCGTGGTGGTCGTGAAGATTATTCCACTGGCGTTTCTGGCACAACAGAAACACTAGCTGTTTATAATGCACTTGATGGCACCAGTCAGATGTTCGCCGCTTCAGATACGGGCGTTTATGACGTATCCAGCTCCGGGGTAGCAGCAGTAGAAAGTGCTACAGTAACCTTCGGTCAATTCCAAACCATCAATTTTGGTGATGGTACCAATAATTATTTAATAATGGTCAACGGAGTTGATGACCCCCTCTATTATGACGGGACAAACTGGGCTTCGATAGATGAAGGTACTTCTCCAGCATTAACCGGGTTTACCGGGAATGCGGTTGAGAACCTGGTTCACGTCAATGAATATAAAGGAAGACTGATCTTTCTTGAGAAGGATAGCCTCCTGAATGATGAACTGGAAATCAGAGTGGAAAAGAGAACCAAAGCATTACAAAAACAGGTTAACGACAGGAAACTGGCTGAAGCCTTACTGCGTGAAAGTGAAGAAAAATACCGACAGATTTTTGAAAATGCCAACGATGGCATCCTGCTTAGTGTTGATGTATCCCCCACGACCTAACTCCCCTCCGCCAACCATATTGGAAGACTGAAAGGATTAGATGTTCCTGAGCGATACGATATCAGAGCATACAAAAAAAGCGGGGAAGAAAAGTGGTTCGAAATTAAATCAGCATTACTGGTTTGGGAGCAACAACCTGCTGTTTTAACCTTCGTGAGTGATGTTACCGAACGTAAAAAAACCGCTGATGAATTAAAGGAATTGAATCTGAACCTGGAAAGAAGAGTTAAAGAAGAGTTAAAAAAGACCGAAGAGCAACAACAACTATTAATTCAAAAGTCAAAACTCGAATCGCTTGGTGAACTGGCTGCGGGAATCGCCCATGAAATTAACCAACCATTGGGTGGTATATCGATGGCTTTAGACAATATTTTAATGAAGCTAAATAATGAAGGTGTATCGAAGGAGTACCTGCAATCAAAAATCAGCCAATCTTTTGAAGACATTGACCGAATTAATACCATTATTGATCACATCCGAACCTTTTCACGTGGCCAAAAACAAACCGAATTTAGTAAGGTTGATATCAATAAAGTAATTCATAACGCACTTTCCATCATAAATAATCTTTATTCAAATCACCAAATCAACTTTATTCTGGATTTGGAGGAAACTGATAATTTTGTTTACGGAAATCAATACCGATTGGAACAGGTTTTATTAAATCTTTTATCAAATGCCAAGCATGCCGTTGATGAGAAAAAAGAAAAACAAGGTGCTGAAGCCTCATTTAACAAGCGGATTTCAATAAACAGTGCCAGTCGCGATAAGAACCTAATCATTGTTATCGAAGATAACGGCATAGGCATTGCCAAGGAAAATTTAAGCAGGATTTTCGATCCCTTCTACACAACCAAAGAAATTGAT
Source organism: uncultured Bacteroidales bacterium (assembly GCA_942491855.1). Classification (GTDB taxonomy): domain Bacteria; phylum Bacteroidota; class Bacteroidia; order Bacteroidales. The sequence continues at coordinate 15,754 of CALOCL010000029.1, read as the reverse complement.
AGTGGCACCGGCCTGGGTTTATCCATCTCTTATGGTTTAATTAAGGAAATGAAAGGCGATATTAAAGTAGATAGCGTTGAGGGTGAATACACTATCATGTCAATCACATTGCCAAAAAATAAATCTTAGCATTAAAATATCATGAAAGAGCTTAAAATTTTAGTACTTGATGATGAGAAAAGAGTTCGGGAAGAAATTGAAGAATTTCTTGTAAGGAACAGCTATACTGTTTACAAAGCAGCTTCGCCATCAGAGGCATTTAAAGTTCTTAAAAACATTAAGATTGATATTGGAATTATCGATATTAAGTTACCTGAAATGGATGGAATTTCGGTGATGAAAAAGATTAAGGAAGAGGATCCAAGCATAGAAATTATCATGATATCAGGACACGGGGATATGGGCAGTGTAATTGATGCCATGCGACTTGGAGCCGCCGATTATTTTCCAAAGCCCTTTCGGCTCATGGAAATCAACAATGCCATTGAGCGTACCAAGCGATTTCTGGACCTTAACCGAAAGCTTCAGGACGTTGAAGAAAGCAATACCATCCTGTCGAAAGAATTACATGCAAACATTGGCCAGCGATTGTTAGGCGATAGCATGGTGATAAAAAACATCGTCGAGTTAATGACCAAAGTTGCAAAAAGTGATTCAACTTCGGTATTGATTACAGGTGAAAGCGGAACCGGTAAAGAACTCATCGCCCGCGGGATCCACTATCTCGGGAACAGAAATAAAAAATCATTTCACTCGGTAAACTGTTCGGCCATACCCGAAAGTTTATTTGAAAGCGAATTTTTCGGTCACAAAAAAGGTTCTTTTACCGGCGCAAACGACGATAAAGAAGGTTGGTTCGAAACTGCTGATAAAGGCACCCTCTTTTTGGATGAAATTAGCGATATGCCTTTGAATCAACAGGCCAAACTATTGCGGGTTTTAGAAGAAAAAAAGGTGAGTAAGGTTGGATCTCACAAAGTTATTTCCGTTGATGTACGCGTAATTGCAGCCTCTAACAGGGATTTAGAACAAATGAGTGAAGAAAGCAAATTCCGATTCGATCTTTATCATCGCCTGAGTTCATTTGTAATTCATATTCCACCTTTGCGCAAACGTAAAGAGGATATTCCTGAACTCCTCAATTATTTTATTAAGGAATACTCCCGAAGGATGGCCAAGCCCATCAAGACCATCGATCCAATGATATTTAAAGAATTAAAAAAATATCCGTTCCCAGGAAATGTGCGGGAGCTCAAAAACATGGTTGAACGAGCCATGATTATTTGTGATAGCGATCACTTAAGTTTAGATCACTTTCTGATCAAACAAAATAAAACAAACAAGAATGTTGAAGCTGAAGATGAATTACTGGATATCGAACTAACCGAGAAGAGATTAATTTTAAAAGCATTGGAACGCACCGGAAATAACAAATCAAAAGCAGCTGGCCTGCTCAATATTTCATGGCAGTCACTCGACAGGCGGTTAAAAAAATATGGAATTACTGATTAGTCCTGATCGGTTTTGGGTTTACCTTTGATTCGGACTAGAAGGGCTTCCAAATCGACTTCAAATTTTTTATTTAAATCCATTTGATGGGCTAGCTTTAATTTGGCCATACCCAGCGATTCTTCAAACTCATCACGCTCTGTCATCACCCTGGTTAGCTCATTGCTCAATTCTTCCAACTCCTCATGGATTTCTTGAAGCTCCTTGGTATTATTTTGAGGTTCCTGACTTGCCCTAAAGACTTGTTCGGATTTCATGACATCAAATGATCTTTTCATTTCCAGTGCATTATTTTCCATTAACTCCAATTCCTCTTCAAAATTCTCAATCTGATCTTTTAGCACATCCATTTCCTCTTTGTGCTGATATTTTAATTTTAAGGTATCTGCCATGTGATTTTCAGCCTCAAGTGATAATTTCCTGTATTTGATTGTAACCATAACCAGAACAACCAAAAGGACTAACAGAATTATTCCTAAAACAATTGAAGCAATGAATAAACCCGAACGTGCCTTTTCGGCAATGGTAAACTCTTCATTTAGTTGGGCATTACTCAGGATAAGTTCATCCTTTACTTTTATGAGCTCAGCAATGCGCGCTTCTAAATTGGCTTGATCTGGAGATGCGAAACTTAAGGTATCAAACATCACATTATCAAAACGAACCACCGCCTCCAGTTTGTTGGCCAGATTAACCATATTTAACCATGATCTGGAAGTCATCGTATCCTTTACCTGCATATACTCCTGATACAGGATTTCTCTCTGAGCTTTAAAATCGTTTACTTGAGCAAAACCTTGAGTAATAATCAACAGGAAGGCAAAACTTAATATCCGGGTTCTCATTTTCTAATTATTTATGATAAAAACAAAGCGATGATTTTACCTTTATTTCATTCAATTTAAATCAACTACGCAAATTTAAACATTAAATCACACCTTCAAAATTTTTGAATCAAAGATTTTGTTTTCAGTAAGAACGAATAGAAAAGGAATTAGTTTCGATAAGAAACAAAAAAACCACCCGAAGGTGGTTTGTAATTTATTTGATTTTATCAACAATGGCTTTGAAAGCCTCCGGATGGTTCATTGCCAAATCGGCAAGTACCTTTCTGCTGAGTTCAATATTATTTTCATGAATTTTTCCCATGAACACAGAATAACTCATGCCGTACAATCTTGCGGCTGCGTTAATTCTCTGAATCCATAATCCACGGAATGTTCTTTTTTTGTTGCGTCTGTCTCTAAAGGCATACTGTTGACCTTTTTCGTAAGCATTTTTGGCTACGGTCCAGACATTTTTTCGGCGACCAAATTGTCCTTTGGTCTGCTTCATTAATTTTTTTCTACGTGCCCTTGAGGCTACGGAATTTACTGATCTTGGCATTTTTTTTAATTTTTCACTTTAGCGCCTCCATCCGGAGATCTTACAAGCTAAAAGTAAGTTAAATACTAATTTTACTTTTGAATCATTACTCTTACGTTCTTCTCATCTGCTGTGTCAACAATTGTATCATGCGTTAAATTACGCTTTTGTTTCTTTGTCTTCTTGGTTAAGATGTGACTTTTGTAAGCATGCTTCCTTTTAATTTTCCCCGATCCAGTAACGGTAAACCGTTTTTTAGCACTGGATTTCGTTTTCATCTTTGGCATTACTTTTCTTTTTTTATTAGTAGTTATTAATAGCTAAGCTCGAGAGCTTATTTCTTTGGGCTTATGATCATAATCATTCTCTTACCTTCCAATTTAGGAAGTTGCTCAACCTTACCGTATTCGATTAACTCCTGAGCAAATTTTAACAAAATGATTTCACCTTTTTCTTTATAAACAATGCTTCGGCCTTTAAAAAAGACATCCACTTTAACTTTTGCACCATCCTGCAAAAAATTTATCGCATGTTTTAACTTGAAGTTAAAATCATGATCGTCGATATTAGGTCCAAGACGAATTTCCTTTACAATAACTTTAGCAGTTTTGGCTTTAATTTCTTTTTGCTTCTTTTTTTGTTCATAAAGAAACTTTTTATAATCAATTACCTTACAAACCGGCGGATTAGCACTGGGCGAAATTTCTACCAAGTCCAATTCAAGTTGATCGGCCATTTCAATGGCTTCTCTGATTTGATAAATACCTACGGTAATATTCTCACCTACTACACGTACTACAGGTGCAGTAATGTATTGATTGATACGATGAGGATCTTCTTTCTTCTTGAATCCTCTACGCTGACCTCTGAAATTTAGACTTTTAGCTATTGTGTTGGTCTCCTATTTTTAATTAATATTATGAAAATCCAGAATGTTTATTCTTTTGTTAATTCTGCAACTTCTTGATTTATCAATTCCACAAATTTTTCGATACTCATCGATCCCAAATCTCCGGCGCCGTGTTTCCTCACTGAAATTGTTCCCTCTGCCTCTTCCTTTTCTCCTATTACCAGCATGTATGGAATTTTACTCATTTCCGCGTCACGAATCTTTCTACCTGTTTTCTCACTCCTTTCGTCAATGAGGGCGCGAAGGTCGGAATTATTTAGCAAAGTTAAAACTTTTTTTGCATAATTATGATATTTTTCACTGATTGGCAGGATAATAGCCTGCTCAGGTGTAAGCCATAAGGGGAAGTTTCCGGCACAGTGCTCAATCAAAACAGCCACAAAACGCTCCATCGAGCCGAAGGGGGCACGGTGAATCATCACGGGTCGATGTTTTTCATTATCGCTTCCTACGTATTCAAGCTCAAATCTTTCGGGTAAATTATAATCAACCTGTATGGTTCCTAATTGCCACTTACGACCGATGGCATCCTTGACCATGAAATCCATTTTGGGGCCATAAAATGCAGCTTCACCAAGTTCGATGTGATATTCCAGACCTTCTTCCTGTGCAACCTCTAAAATGGCTTTTTCTGATTTTTCCCAATTCTCGTCCGATCCGATGTATTTTTCCTTATCTTCAGGGTCTCTGAATGAAATCTGAGTGGTAAATTCTTTAAAATCGAGGGCTTTAAAAATATGCATCACAATGCGAATCACATCTTTAAACTCATCTTTTAATTGATCGGGGGTACAGAAAATATGTGCATCATCCTGCGTAAATCCTCTTACTCTCGTTAATCCGTGAAGCTCCCCACTTTGTTCGTAGCGGTAAACTGTTCCAAACTCTGCGTATCTGATCGGTAAATCTTTGTACGACCTTGGTTTGGTTTTATAAATTTCACAATGGTGAGGACAATTCATCGGTTTCAAGAAAAACTCTTCACCTTCGTTTGGTGTTTGGATGGGCTTAAAAGAATCCTCTCCGTATTTTTGGTAATGGCCTGAAGTCTTGTACAATTCAACATTTCCGATATGAGGACAGATCACAGGTTCATAGCCTGCCTTGCGCTGAACACCTTTCAGGAAATTTTCTAAACGCTCACGCAAAATGGCACCTTTTGGGAGCCAGAGTGGCAATCCCATGCCTACATTTTGAGAAAATGAAAACAACTCCAGCTCTTTACCCAATTTTCTGTGATCCCGTTTTTTGGCTTCCTCAAGCATTTCCATGTACTCGGTCAGTTCTTTTTGCTTGGGGAATGTGATTCCATAAAGTCGGGTTAACTGTTTTCTTTTTTCATCACCACGCCAATAAGCACCAGCCACTTTTAAAACTTTGGCCGCTTTGATGAAAGAAGTACTTGGAATATGAGGTCCACGGCATAAATCAGTAAAAGTCCCGGATTCGTAAAAAGTAATTTCACCATCTTCCAGTCCTTCAATCAATTCTAATTTATATTCATCACCCTTATCGCCAAAGTATTGATTGGCTTCAGCTTTGGTCACATCTTTTCGGACAAAAACCTGCTTTTCACGAGCAAGTTCAAGCATTTTGTCTTCTATCTTTTTAAAATCAGCATCGCTAATCACTCGATCACCTAAATCGATGTCGTAATAAAACCCTTGTTCGATATCCGGACCAATTCCAAACTTTGCGCCTGGGTATAACTGCTCAACGGCCTCAGCCATTAAATGCGCAGATGAATGCCACATGGCCGCCTTACCTTCGGTATCGTTCCAGGTGAATAATTTTAAATTCACATCCTCATTGATCGGGCGGGTGGCATCCCAAATTTCATCATTAATTTGAGCAGCCAACACGTTTCGCGCCAATCCTTCGCTAATACTTTTTGCAACATCTAATGCAGTTGAACCTGCTTCAACTTCTCTAATACTCTGATCTGGTAAGGTAATCTTTATCATATGATTTCATTCTTAAAAAAGAGTGCAAAGTTAAGCATTTAATCCAAATACTTAAATATTAAATTACACTCAAAAACTTGTATCACGGCTCGAAAGAGCGTTGTTTCTTATCCTTTTGCTTCTCAGGATTGCGAATAAAAAGTGTGGAAAAGACAGTCAATAAATTAATGAGTAGCAAGATGCCCCAAACCTATTTCTTTTAACCAATTGGGATTAAATATTTTACTTAGGTATTTAAAACCGCTATCGGGAATGATTGTTACTATTCTGGCAGGTGCTTCCATTTTCTTTGCCACCTCCAAGGCAGTCCAAACGTTTCCTCCGCCAGAACCGCCAACCATCAATCCTTCCTCACGGGCAAGTCTTTGCACCATACTTATGGCATTTTCATCATTAAACGAGATCGCTTCATCCAGCAATTCAAAATGCATAGCATCAACCAATGCCCCCTTTCCAGCTCCCTCAACTTTAAAAGGTTTTTTGTACGAAAGGTAATCCTCTTTGCCATCAAAATAAGGTTTGTAAACAGAGCCTTCCGGATCTGCCAGAATAATTTTTACCTTCGGGTCATTTTCTTTCAAACGTCTAGCTATGCCGGATACCGCTCCACCAGTTGATGCTGTGGCGACAAAGGCATCGATCTTTCCATTCATGTCATTCCATATTTCATTGCCTGTTGTCATGTAATGGGCTTCAGGATTTAGCTGACTGTTATACTGATCGATATGATAAAAGTTTTCATCTTCTTTAGCTTTTTCGGCGGCAGCTTCCTCATAGGATGCTGGAGCATTGATAACAATAAGTTCGGCACCGTATGATCGAATGATTGCAACCTTCTCATCACTACATTTATCAGGAACATAAAGAATTGATTTTAATCCCATGCTTGAAGCAATCATAGAAACAGAGGCTCCCGTATTACCCGAACTTCCCTCTACAAGGGTTGTATTGCTGTTAATTTTACCTGCCTCAATACCTTTTTGAACCATGTATGCAATAATTCGGTCTTTATAACTTCCTGTAGGATTCATAAACTCGAGTTTTGCATATATCTCTACACCCGGTTTGGGATCAAGTGTTTTTAAATGTACCATCGGTGTGTTTCCGATCAATCCCAATGCTTCTATTTTTGACATAATAATTCTTTTAATCCTTATATTTTTCTATAAATTTTTATAGCGCGAAAGTACAAAATACTTCACGATAAAATGCAAAATTTAGAATTTAGACACAAGATAAAAGACGCAAGACTGAAGATGTTCTCAATTTACTTTTTTTCATTATCAAATTAGCACATCATCAAATTGGCAAATTATTTTTCCTTAATTTTACTCCTTAAACACAGATCGTTAGCGCACCATAAAGCAATTAAAAATCATAAAGCCGTGTTAATGCCGTGTTAAATACACCCATAATTCGTGGACAAAAAGTTAAGGAATTGATAAACTTGCCAACAATTAAAAATGATGATGAAACAACCTGATCTGGGATTAAAAATTGCTGAACTGAGAAAAGCCAAAGGCTTTACGCAGGAAGAGCTGGTAGAAAAATGTAACTTGAATGTACGAACCCTCCAACGAATCGAATCAGGAGAGGTGATGCCAAGAAGTTATACCGTTAAAATTATTTTTAAAGCCCTGGATTTCAGCATTCATTATTTATCTCAAAGTAAATCAGGTAACCTGGATGACCAGGCATCTGAACCTTTAAACAGACCCGGGCAATTTTATAAATATTTTATTGATTTATTTAACTTAAAAACGAATACCATGAAAAAAATTTCAATACTTACCATTTCCCTCTCTCTGATTGTTTTCAGTGTTTTTCTGATTAACAACCAGGGTTTTGCTCAAAGTTCAAAAAAGCTTGAAATGGCAATAAACGAAGCAAACGATAATTACCTTAAGTGGTATAATGCCGGAAAAGTCGATTCGATTTTAACCCTTTACGACGAGGATGCCTGTTTAATTAGCGATCAAAATTATTTTGGCAAAGAAATGATACGTAAAAAACTTTCGGAAACACTGAAAATGGAATACAAATTCATCCAGTTGAACAGCACCTCCATTAAATCAAATAAAAAGTTAGCCGTAGACAGAGGCGAATGGCTTATCCGATTTGAAGATGGAACGGAAGTAAAAGGGGCTTACCTCACCGAATGGTCGTACATCGGCCGAAAATGGATGATTACGAATGATATTTCTTGTGTTCAGTAAGTGATTTAATCCTGCGAGGGTTCAGAACCCTCGCAGGATTTTGATTTTTTGTATCTTTCAATTAAATTCTGATTCTTCAATTTTATTGCCTTTTATGTTTAAGAATGCATTAAAACTGCTTTTAATCATTTTAATTATTTCGATTGCAAGCATTGCGAAAGCACAAAATGAGCGCTCGCAATTACCCACATTCCTGCAAAAATCCTACTTCGAAGTAAATGTTGGAATCATTAATTATCCGTTTAACCAAGCCCATTTAGAAAATGGTTTTACTTTTCATTCGCTACAAGTCCCTCCTATTGCAGTGCGATTGGTTCTTTTCGGTTATCAGTTTAACAAATCCTTTTCGGCACGCATCAGTTACATGCGACCTGTTGCATGGTTAAAGTATCACTACACGGTTGATGAGCTTACTTTCGATCACCTGCTTAATTTACAGGTGTGGATGAATTACGCCAGCTTAAACTTAAAATATGAACATGCCTTAAATAAGAAGTTTTCAGTTTTTGCCGAAGCTGGTTATTCCATTGTAACCCGTAATGGTTACACAGGTTGGTATGGCACCGTGGTAAAAAATGCTAAGTTTAGTAGCCTTCAATTAGGAGCTGGTTTAAGCTATCACCTCAACAAAAAGTGGGAATTGCAGTTAAGTAGTGTTTTCACGCCGGAAAACAAAAAAGAAAAACAACCCTACACCTCTTTTGTATCGGCAGGATTTACTTATCGTTTGCAAGCCTATCCCGAAATGCAGCAAGAGGAAGCTAAAGATTCAAATCACATTCATCCCAAACAAATGATTCAGTTCGGGTTTTCGAGTAATTCCTTCGGTTATGGAGTGAATAATTTTCTTGAGAAATCATACCTATTTTGGGGTGGCAATGCAGAGGTGAATCATGGATTTTCAGCCACATATCAAAGAAATATTTTTTACAGTACTAAGTTTTTTTCGATGGATTGGGGTGTGAGTTTTTCGCTTTGGCAAAGCGAATTGAACAAAGATTCCTTTTTCACATTCTCCGTTTTTCCGGTGCTTCGATTTACTTTCTTAAGAACTACAAAAGCTGACGCATATCTGTTTTACGCCGTGGCCGGACCAACTTACATTTCAAAAAAAATGATTGATGCGATTGATACCGGTGGGCATTTTACGTTCCAGGATAATATGGGCCTTGGGCTATTTTTCGGAGAACAAAGAAAGTACAACGCAGAAATTCGGATCGGGCATTTTTCCAACGGAAATATTCTTACAAAAAACCCGGGGATAAAAATACCTTTAAGCTTTAACCTTGGTTTTGCCTTTTAACCACATATAGGAGTGCCACCCTGCAGGGTGGCAGGCTATCCTTAACGAAGCAACTCAACAATCGTTTTTAAATCAATACCTCAAAATGTCATCCAGGCTCTGTTTGATTTCTGCCAGTTGCTTTGAGGAGATGGCTCCAATTTTGTTTACTAAGCGTTCTTTTGAAACAGAGCGAATGTGGAATGTCATCACTTCCGATCGTTGTTTCAATCCATTTGTTTTATCGGGATCTAAAATCAAATTTCCTTTATAATCCTTGATTTTTGTTGTGAGCGGACACACAATGACAATGCTTAAATAGTTATTAAGCAAGTTTCCACTAATGATAACTACCGGTCGAAATCCTTTTTGTTCCGATCCTTTTACCGGATTCAATTTGGCATACCAAATCTCAGCTTGTTTCATTCGTTCAGTTGTTTAAGGTAATCTTCCATACCTTCTTCAGCCATATTTAAAATATTGTCATCTGTCGATGCTTGTTTAAACGACTTGGCATATTCGGCACGATTCAACTGATCCAGGTATATTTTTAGAGCTCGTTCAATGATTTTGTTTTTAGGAATGCTTAGTTTTTGTGCCATCTCATTTAGCTTTTGAAGCAAATTATCCGGTAAGGTACTTGTAAATACTTTCATAATTTATATTTATAAAACACAAATATAATTTACAAATAACGACTTGTCAACTTTAATCTTATCAACCGGGTATTTTAATGAACTGCATGTTGCCCTAGACCATTCAAAAGGGAATATCCTCCCCTGAAACCGGGCATCAAGATTCCCTTAAGCTTTAACCTGGGCTTCACTTTTTAACATAAAAAAAACGGCACCAGCTTTAGGGAAAGTGATGCCGTTAGAAAAATGGAACAATCCTTGTCAACCGATTATTCCATAATCAATCAAACTCTAAACAACTAAATTTCTTCAGTTTCAACAATTTTTGCCATGATATCGGCATACTGTATCAGCAGGTATTTTTGGCCTTCCAATTCGGTTTCTGTTCCACTAAATGCCTTAAATAAAACCGTATCGCCCACTGCAATTTCAGCATGATCGATATTGCTTATGGCCATGACTTTTGCAAAACTTTGTTTTTCTTTGGCGGTATCCGGAATGATAATTCCGGAAGCAGTTCTTTGTTCTTTTTTATCATCCGAAAAGTCGAGTAAGACATTTTGATTGATGGGTTGTAATTCTTTCATCTCGCTGTTTTTTATCTTGTTATCCTTTAATCTCTAATAATTGATTGATTCGTTGTTTGTTAAAGCCAACGATCATTTCTCCGTTTATGTCGGTTTGGGGCACACCCTGCTGTCCACTTCTTCTTACCATGGCCTCGGCAGCTTGCTGATCTTTTGAAACATCCACATCTGTAAAATAAATTTTATGTTGACGCAGATGATTTTTTAAAGTGGTACACCAACTGCAGCTTGGGGTTGAATAAACCGTCACCCTTTTTTTAGGTTTTTCCTCATTTTTTGCAGATGCGAAAAATACGGCATCTTCGAAAATGGCCTTGTAATGCGAAGCCTGATTGCATCCTTTAACCACATTTTTAAATTGGGCTTTTTCGAACTCAATTAAAGTCGGCACCGAAGCAATTTTATACTGAGGATGAATATCCCGAACCACACTTACATCCGCAGCTAGCACAAGCATATCGCTGATATTCTGACTGGCTTCTTTAACCTGTGCAAAAGCACAGTCACTGTTTTCATTTCCTGATTTATACAGGAGTAAAAATGCTTTTTCGCTATCCTTTAATTGTACGGTCAGTTCTGAAAATGAATTTATTTGAATCATTTTTATGGATTTTGGGCTTTCCAAAAGGCTTTTAAACAGTCAGATTGAGCTTGTCGAAATCTTGAATCCTATAATTATCAAACATCTCGACTTGACTCGATGTGACTAATTTTGTTAAATATCAATCCTTTTGGAAAGCCTCATTTCATTAATTATTATTTCGTAGGTAATCAGAAACACTCAAAGCTGCGATGGTTCCATCAGCAACTGCTGTAGTTACCTGACGGTATTTTTTAACCACACAATCGCCGGCGGCAAATACACCGGGGATACTGGTTTTCATATCGGCATCCACAATAATTTCACCTCTTTCGTTCAAGTCAACGATGCCTTTAATATCCTCGGTATTGGGCAAGTAGCCGATAAAAATAAACGCGCCATCGGTTCCCATATCGGTTAAAGAACCGGTTTTCAGGTTTTCGATCTGCACTTTTCCCAGCTTGCCATTACCTGAAAATTCACGAATTTCCGATCCCATGATAAAACTAATTTTAGGATTCTCCTCTGCTTCCTTAATGGCATGTTTAAAGGCCTGAAAGTGATCAAACTGGTGAACGACTGTAACTTTCGATGCGTATTTGGTAAGCGATACCGCCTCTTCTAAAGCCGAGTTACCTCCACCAACCACCACCACTTCTTTATCCGTAAAGAAATCGCCGTCGCAGGTAGCACAGTACGAAATTCCTGTTCCTTTGTAAAAATCTTCCCCGGGAACATTCAAACTGCGAGGCCTGCCTCCCGGGGTAAGAATTACTGATTTTCCTTTAAAAACCCGACCATCTTCCAGCTTTACCACTTTTTCATTCCCCTTAAAATCATAGCTTGCAATCTTCACATTCGACTTAATTTTACAGCCAAAATCCTTTGCTTGCTTTTTCATGGTATTTGCCAAGCCATACCCATTGGTGGTTTCAACACCAGGGTAATTGGCAATTTCATGTGTCAGAACCATTTGACCGCCAACTGCACCTTCGTTTAAAATGAGGGTATTCAATTTTGCCCTGGAAGTATAAATTCCGGCACTTAAGCCAGCAGCTCCTGCTCCTAAAATAATGACGTCGTAAGTTGTATCCATAAGTAAGATTTTTAGATTTTAGACTTTAGATATTAGATCGGTAAAACATTCTTCCAGCGGCTGACATCTAAGGTCTAAATTCTGGTTTCTGAATATTTAGCGTGTTCATTTATTTATTTTTCAACAGTAGTTCCAAATTTCTCATCCAAAACACTGGTAATTTGTTGCATACTTTGAATGCTTGATTTTGCTTCAACAACTTTACCGTCTTTGTAATACATTACAAAAGGAAGTCCCATAAAACCGCGAGCTTCAGGTGCATTTCTGATAATTCCTGCTTCAGGGGTATCAAATGCCATAGAGTAAAATTTCACATCAGTGCGTTCTTCTTCTAATTCTTCCATGGCATCGTAAACAGGAATACACATGGGGCCCATACGTCCACAACAAACCATTACGTTTTCGTTTTCGCTAATGATTTTTTCTAATTCTGATGCAGTTTCAATTTCGTGAATGCTTGTTTGTAGTAATTTCATAATTCTAAATGTTTATTTATTAATGATTATTCTATATTGATTATTTATTAATTCGTTTATTGAGCGTAGGAAAACCCGGTTTGAAACTCAAACTTTCGTTAGGACAAACCGCCACGCAACTAAGACATTTTGAGCAACTGTAATTTTCCGCCGGATTGATCTTTTTAGTTTGATACAAGCTAAATTTTTGATTGTCGATTTTAGGCATGTAGCAAGCATCATCGCAGAGGCCGCAGTTTTTACAACTCTCGGTGTTCAGCTGAATTTTATAAAAAGAGATTTTATTTAAAAGACCTGAAATCCAAGCAATCGGACAACCAATTTTGTGGTACTGGTACATGTTTTTAAATGAATCATCCGGGCTTATTTTCATCATCAGTTCCATCATTAGCCCGATTGGACACATCCAACGACAAAATACTTTACCCCAGACCAATCCTACGATCGAACCAAAAGCAATCACCCACCATAACGAGATCTGGTATTTACGAATTAGCAAATAAACCATGATTGCCATAACAATGAGTATATAAAAGCGATATTTGGATAATAGTTTTGTCATCTTAGGTAGTTATCTCGTTTATGATATTCTTATCTGAGGTCAGTTTCCCGTTTAGATAATCTTCGATTAAAAGCTGAGGGGTATTAATTTCAACCCCAACAAAAAGATTAATCTTATTCGCTAAAAACTGTGTAATGATTCGCTTATCCACTTTGTGAACAATTATGTCTGTTATCCCTTTAGAAGAAGTCCAGTCAGGCAAATTGCCAAGTTCTTTATTTAATGAAATATCGAGATTATGCTGATTTATCGTACGACCCTCAATTTCGAAAATTTCGTAATGGCTGCATTGCCCGAAATATTCGCTTAATTTTTGGTTTACAACTGGAATAGCTACTCGTTTCATTTTTAATTTTTAGATACTAGATTCAAGACACAAGATGTTAGATATAATTTCTTCAAACGAATTAGTTACCAGATATTTTTTGTTTCTAATTTATTGTTCATAACCTATCAGTTATCTCGATTGATTTTCTTTGGCAAAATTAGAGAGCCACTGTATTTCTCGCAAGAAAACAGGGTTCGAAGAGGACATAAACCAGCCTATCATTTTTCAAGAAATTTCCTACCAAATGATAGTTGCTTTTTAAAAGGATGAACTTGATGTTCGAAACGAGGGGTTGTAAAAAGCTCGATCAGAAGTATTTCAGATTTTTCAATTCTTATTCGATTGTGAATTGTATTTTTGCATATTAAAATCTTTTATTCTTTTAAAGAAATGGTTGAATCGGGTAAATGTTTTCATGAGGAATACCATGATGAGTTTGAATCAATCCGCGATAAAAAAACGCAGTTAACTTATCTGGAAGGAGAAAACCTTTTTAAACAAGGTGCTTTTGCTCCTTATGTGATGTATGTGATCGATGGCTTGGTAAAAGTTTATTTGCAAACCGGTTACGATAAGCAAATTAATTTACGCATTGCAAAGGCTGGTGATTTTCTTGCTTTTTCGTCCGTTTTTGGAGAGAATATTTATCAGTATTCTGCCTTGGCTTTAAAAAGTTCAACCATATGCATGATTGATAAAACGGCCTTAAGTAAACTGTTAATTAAGCATCCGGAGTTTGCTATGCAAATCACCTCAGGCAATATGCAAAATGAAAATCATTTGTATGATATCATTAAAAACATTTCCTATAAACAAATGCGTGGAAAATTAGCCTCTGCGCTCATTTATCTCTCTTCAGAAGAATTGAAACACGAAGAAGTGTTTCAATTTTTAAGCCGTCAGGACATTGCAGATTTTGCCTCCATCTCAACCGAAAGTGCCATTAAATTTTTAAAAGAATTTGAGAAAGAAAACATAATTTCATTAGAGAATAAAGACATTCAAATAAGTGATAGAATTAGATTAGAAGAAATTAAACGAAAAGGTTAAAACTAACACAGGTCTAAATTATGAATGCATACCTATTACTAATTGGAATCTCAGTAGTCATCATTCTGTCCTATTTTGCCACGAGGTTCGCCAAAAAAACAAATATTCCGAGTGTACTTATTTTAGTGGTAATTGGCATTGTCATCCAGCAGGTATTCGAAAGATTCAATATTAAAGCCGAATTATTTGGCATCTTAGAAATTTTAGGAATTGTTGGATTGATTATGATTGTACTTGAAGCTGCCCTTGACCTTGAATTAAAGTGGAGTAAATGGCCCATTATCTGGAAATCATTCACTGTTGCATTTTTTTCGCTGGGATTAACTGCGCTTGCGCTCGCTTACAGCATACAGCTAATTGTTCCGGATATTAGTTTTTTATCCTCCATTATTTATGCCATACCTGTTTCCATTTTAAGCAGTGCCATCATCATACCCAGTGTGGCCAATCTTTCGGAACATAAAAAAGAATTTATGATTTACGAGAGTACTTTCTCGGATATCCTTGGAATCATGCTATTTTATTTCATCATTGAAAATATGCATATCGAAGGAATGGGTCGCTTAAGTTTCACCATCGGAGGAAATATTTTCCTAACCATCGCCATCTCAGTTATTCTAAGTTATGTGTTACTTTACGTTATTCAGAATATAAAAGGACAAGCCAAATTTTTTCTGTTCCTGGCAGTTTTGGTTTTACTCTATTCAATTGGTAAAATGTTCCATTTATCTTCGCTCATTATCATTTTATTGTTTGGGCTTTTGCTGCGAAACCACAAAGTTTTGCTTTTTAAAAAACTGGAAGACTGGCTCTACGATGATAAAATTGATGCCGTTTTTGATGAGTTTAAATTAATTACGGTAGAAACCTCATTCTTGGTCAGAACCTTTTTCTTTGTTGTTTTTGGAATGACGCTTCCTCTCAGCGCATTAATAAGTTGGCAAGTTTGGTTCATTAGTGTTATCTTTGTAATCATTGCTTACCTGTTAAGGTTTATAATTTTTAAAATAGTTGAACGAAAAGATATTATGCCACAGGTATTTATTGCACCACGAGGATTAATTTCGGTATTACTCTTCTTTGCAATCCCGGCTGAATTAAGAAATGCCGGAATAGAAAATGGGATATTATTTGTTGTAATTATCGCCACAAGTATAATTATGGCAATTGCATTAATTATTTATTCCGGAAAAA
>CALOCL010000028.1:0-14829 GCA_942491855.1 uncultured Bacteroidales bacterium | reverse complement strand
AATGAAAACCTTAAATCTGATTTCAGAGAAAGATGAAGGTCAGGCGGATACTGTAAATAAGGGTGTGCAAAGGTGCACAGGTGAAATTATTGGTTGGTTAAATTCTGAAGATCTATATTTAGAAAATGCACTGCAAACAATTGCATCTTATTTTGATGAGAATGTGTAATGTAAATGGCTATTCTGTAAATGTAATATTATTGAGGTTAACGGATCTGAAGTTAGATCATTCATTACCAGGTATAAGAATTTCAAACTTTCTAGGTATAGTTATGAAAAACTTTTGGTTGAAAATTTTATATCCCAACCGGCAGTTTTTTTTAAAAGTCATTGTTTGAATAGGCTGGCGGTTTAAATATCAACTATAATTACGCTATGGATTATGATTTATGGTTGAGATTCGGAAAGCGATTAAAACCTCATTTTATTAATGCAAATTTATCTGCTTTCAGAAAACATGATAGTTCGAAAAGTGAGAATAGTTATAAAGAGCAATTTAAGGAAGAGTACAAAATTGCAACCAAGTATACCAAATCAAAAATCATCCATTTTCGGCATTGGTTAAATATTCGGAAAATCATTATGGCCTATAGCTTCATTAAATGATAATTTGTTAAATTTCAACTTGGTTTGTTGCTAGATAAAAAACCTCCACACGATAAACACCAACGAAAACAGGCTAAGGAAAATAATGCCCATCCAGGCGAAAATTTTAAGTCGCTTGCTGGGCTGATAATCTGCAGGCATGTGTTTGTCTGTTACCACCTTGTAATTCATAAAAGCAAGTATGGGTGCTGTAACAAATGAAATGGTAGTTGCTAGATCAACCATAAAACGCATACTGCCTGAAAAATAACCCAGTAAAACAATGGTGCCAATCACCAGAATAATGATCCAGATCAGGCTAATTAATTTTGAATTGAGATTCAATTTTTTTATTCCAGGGAAAAGTATTTCGGTGGTCGGTTGTAGAACCCTGGGGTAGGCATCCAAACAGGTTAAGGTAGTACTAAACATGGTTGTTATCGCTGCGATAGAAATGATGACTCTGGCCCACTCACCTATACTTAAAGTGTACATGTTTATCAATTGCCTGGCAAATACGGTTCCGTTGGCTGATAATTCTTCGCCTGTGCTATGCATGATTTGGGCACCTAGTAATAAGAAACCAAGAGCTAGAAAAGTAGTTCCGATATACCCTATTTTGAAATCGAGTAGCGATTGTTTCAGGATGGGTTTAAATCCTAATTGTTCACGTTTTGCAACATTCCATACAGAAGACCACACAGAAACATCAATGGGGGAGGGCATCCATCCAACAAAGGCGATTAAGAAGAAAATGTCGATATGACTCATCCAATCGAAGGATGAAGGAATGGATTTAGTTGTGGCTTTTTGTCCAAATGCTGAAATCACTGCAACCAATGTTGAAATAGCTAAGACTACAATAATTAGTTTCATCAATTTATCCAAAATGGAATAGCGTCCGATGATGAGCATGATGGTGATGACTCCAAGAATGATTGCACTTAAAAGTACAGGGTTGATGGATAAATTAAATACGTTTTCAACCAATGCAGCCGTAACGATGGTGACAGCAGCCTGGATCGTAAACATGGTTAAAATGGTTAAGATTCCGTAAGAGGCTATGGCCCATTTCCCCAGCTTTTTGTAACCGGTAATTAAGCTGTCTCCGGTTGCCGAAACATAACGGGGTGCAAATTCAAAAAAAGGATACTTGATGAAATTGGCAAGTAATAAAATCCAGATTAAATCGTAACCGTAACTGGCTCCTGCCCTTGTTGACTGCACCAAATGAGAAACCCCGACTGCTGCACCTGCATAGATAAGTCCGGGGCCAAGTATTTTAAAGAAGTTTTTGAAGTTCATAGTCGTAGTTTAAACAAATGTAAAAAGAAATTTAATTCTTTGTAATTTTGCACTCATGAATGTAAAAGAAGAATTTAAAGTTAAGGGTTCGGAGTTACTTGAAAAGCTTAAAGAGCTTATTGAAGAAGGTAATGTTCACCGCATCATTGTAAAAGATGATAAGGGTGGGAAATTTATTGATATTCCGGTTACAGTTGGAGTTGTAGCGGTTGTTCTGGCGCCTTTTATGGCATTGATTGCATCGGTAGCAGTTTTTGCTTCCTCCTTAACCATCGAGGTTGTCAGAAAGGAAGAATAGATTTTTTATTCCAGATCTTCCACGAACGTTCAGCCTGCAGTTCAAACATCTTAAGTCCGTTTATAGTAGTAGCCCCTTGTGCCTTACCGTTTTTTAAGAACTGAGTCTCTTCCGGATTGTAAACCAGGTCGTACAGTAAGTTTTCTTCAGTCAAAAATTGGTATGGAATATTTACAGCATCTTCAATATCGGGATACATTCCCACAGGTGTTGTGTTGATGACAATTTTATACCTATTTAAAATATCCTCAGATACTGAAGGGTATGAAATCTGGTTCGATTTATAAGGGTTTCGGGTTACATCCTTGTACACAATGCCATTTTTTCGTAGCACATAAACTACCGCTCGAGAAGCACCACCGGTTCCTAAAACCAGTGCACGCTCATGATGTGGTTTCAGGTGAGGAAGAAATGTCTTTTCAAAACCGTAAGCATCGGTATTAAAGCCAGAAAGGATAACCTTCCCTTTTTTACGGGTGATTTTTATGGTATTAACAGCTCCAATAAAACGTGAACTTCTATCAATCTCATCCAAATATTTAATGATGCTTTTCTTGTAAGGGATGGTCACATTTAATCCAACCAGGTCGGGATGTTTTTTAAGAATTGACGGAAAATCTTTAATGTATTCTAATTCGAAGTGGAGATATTTGGAGTTGCTTATGTTTTCTGTTTTAAACTTTAACTCAAAATGCTTGCTCGAAAAAGAATGCTTTAGCGTCTTTCCTATTAATCCATAGGTTTTGTTTTCGCCATTTTTGAAAAAGTCTAAAACTTTAGTCATTCGAAGTTTTTGCTAGTAGTTCTATAACCCAGATGCTTAAAACTCCCAAAAATATGAAAAAAAGTGCAAACCAAAATTCATTGTTAAATGATGGAGGTAAAATACGCTCAAATTTGATAACGACAGGCTCACCTCTTTTTAGGATGGTTTGGCTCAACTCATTTAATAAATAAATTTTCTTTTGCCAGGGCCATAAAATACTAACTGATCCAAGGATGAACCCGGTTAGCAATGAAATGGTTTGGTTTCTGTATTTCTTAAAAACCCACGAAAGTAAGTGAGAGAAAAATATTAATCCTCCAACTGCTCCAATAATAACAGGTAAGAGCACAGTTAAGTTTAAATCGTTTACGGCATCAATCATTACGAGTGTGTAATTACCCATGATAAAAAGCACAAAAGAACCGGAAAGTCCCGGTAAAATCATGCTGCAGGTAGCTGCAACTCCACACAGAATTAAAAAGAAAAAGCTGTCATTTTCTGCAGCGGGATTTAACACAGAAACGAAAACTGCGATGGCAGCACCGATGATAAAAGTGGCAATGACTGAGACGCTCCATTTTTCAATGGTTCTTCCAACAAAAAAAACAGATGCCAAGACCAATCCAAAAAAATACGACCAAATGAAAACCGGATAATTGGTGAAGAGGTAATCGAATAATACCGCAAGGCTTTTGATTGAGATCAATACCCCAAGCATGATTGCAAATAAAAATCCAAGGTCGGTATGTTTGGCGAATGCCTTAAACTGCAATGTAAAAAGTAATTTAACTGCTTTTAAATTGAAAGATTTTATGGAGTAAATTAATCGCTCAAAAATACCGGTGATTAAGGCAATGGTTCCTCCCGAAACCCCCGGAATCACATTTGCAGCGCCCATACCAACCCCTTTTAAAATGAGAATTAAATAGTTTTTCATAAGCTAAGTCTGATTTTTTTTACTTCAACAACCATAATTTTGAGTTGAATGGAAAACTATTTATTTTCTTCAAAAGATTTTATAATCTGCATCAAATCTGAGTTTTTCAGCAAATCACTATGGTATTCGAAAAGTTTTTTATGTGAAGAAAAATCCAAGGTTAAGGCCTTTTCAAGAAGTTCGAAAGCTTCTTTTGTTTTTTTGTTTTTGATAAGGTAAACCACCTTACGATACTTGTAAACAATATTTTTTGGCTGAATTTCAATTCCCTCCTGGATGATTTCAACTGCCTTAGCAAAATCTTTTTTATCGGCGAAGATATGGGAGTAGTCTAACCAGATATCTTCGTGCATAGGTTCCAATTCTATTACCTTCTGGAAAGATTTAATGGCCTCATCTGTTTGCTTTGCTTTTTCCTGAATATCACCCAGAATATACCAATATTCAGCATTTTCTTCCTCGATCTCAATGGCACGTTTGACACATTTCAGGGCTGTTACCACATTCTCTAAAATATTATTGCAAATTCCAACACCTATCCAGGCATCTGCAATTTTATCATCTAAATCTATCGCCTTTTGATAGTTTTCAATCGCTGCGATATACGCTTTGCTCTTTTCGTAGCATTCACCAATGTAATAATAGGTCATGGCTTCAGGCTCTTCAAAATTGAAAGTTTCGTTATACGATTCTATGGCCTTCGGATAGTTCAATAAATTGGCATAAGAGTTAGCCTTGTTGTAATATGCAGAAGCAAACGTTTCGTCAATGGCAATGGCAAAATCGTAGGCATCAATAGCCTTTTCGTAAAGTTCAAGATTATTATAGGCGATGCCTAAATTAAACCAGGCTGCTTTCGAATAAGGGGTCTTGTCAAGAAACTCAATATAGTATTTTATGCTTTCTTCTGAAAGGTTTGATAATTCATAGCAAAATGATAACTCATAAATGATGGCCTCATTTTCAGGATTCAACTCCAGTACTTTTTTTAAAAAATAAATGGCTTCTTTGTAATCGCCAATATTTTCATATTCAAAGGCAATATTGGTGTAGATTTCTTCCGGATCATCTGCCAGTGCAATTGCCTTTCTGTATTCTCTGATCGCTTGATTGTTTTTCTTTTGATGGCTAAAAACCATTCCTTTTGTCAAATAAACTTCCGCGTTATTCGATTCAATTTTTTCGATTTTCTCGAGTAAACTCAATGCCTCATTGTACTTGCTTGAAGCAATTAAGTACAATGATTTTTTAAACTTAAAGGTAATGCTGCCCGGATGCTGACCTATAGCTGATTCAATGGATTGCTCGGCATGAACTAAGTCGTTTCGCTCCAAATAAAAATCAATAATGTCCTCAAATTCCTGAACATCAAAAAAAGAATCTTTTTTATGTGCAACCATGTGCTCAAATCGTGAAATCAAGCCTTGTATCTGATGCTCATTCTCAGGTTCATCGAAATTACTCATCATTTTATAGTAGCAGTTAATCAGTAGTTTGTGCCTGCAAAAATAATCATTTTGTTAACATAAACGTACGTATATTTTCCTAATTTTGTTTTCGATATATGGCACTTATAAAATCAATTTCAGGGATACGTGGAACCATTGGTGGTGAACCCGGCGATAATCTCACCCCACTGGAGGTCGTTAAATTTACTGCAGCATTCATTTCTTTTTTAAAACAGAAAGAAGGAAAACAAAGGATTAAAATTGTTTTGGGCAGAGATGCAAGGATTTCGGGAAAGATGATAAATGAGCTTGTGGTAGCAACTGCCAACTCGCTATCTGCTGATGTAGTTGACCTTGGCTTATCCACAACTCCAACCGTGGAAATTGCCGTAACAACCTTAAAGGCTGATGGTGGTATCATCCTTACCGCCAGTCATAACCCTGCCGAGTGGAACGCCTTAAAACTGTTGAATAGCAAGGGTGAATTTATCTCTGCCAAAGAGGGTGCTGACCTTCTGAAAGTGGCTGATGAAGAAAACTTCAACTTTTCCGGAATCGACCATTTAGGAACTTATAAAGCGGATGATACTTTCATCGATAAACATATTGATTTAATTCTGGATTTGCCCTTAGTTGACGTTGAAGCGATTAGAAATGCCAATTTTAAAGTGGCGATTGACTGTGTTAATTCAACGGGTGGCATTGCATTGCCTTCTTTGTTGAAAAAAATTGGTGTAACCCAAATAGAAAAACTTTTTTGTGAACCAACGGGAATCTTCTCCCATAATCCGGAACCATTACCTGAGCATCTTACAGCAATTTCAGAGAAGGTAGTAGCAACCAATTGTGATGTTGGATTTGTAGTTGATCCGGATGTTGATCGACTTGCCATAATTAATGAAGATGGAAGTATGTTTGGCGAAGAATTTACACTTGTGGCAGTGGCCGATTTTATTTTACAACATAAAAGTGGCAACACGGTTTCAAACCTTTCCTCAACCAAGGCCTTGAAGGAAATAACTGAAAACTTTGGCGGGCAATATTTTGCGTCTGCAGTTGGTGAAGTTAATGTAGTTGAGATGATGAAGGAACAAAATGCGGTGATAGGCGGAGAGGGTAATGGAGGAGTCATTTATCCGGAATTGCACTACGGGAGAGATGCCTTGGTGGGGATCGCACTTTTCTTGACATACTTGGCGAAAACAAAACTGAAGTGTTCAAAGTTGAGGGCTAAATATCCGGCTTATCACATCTCAAAAAATAAAATCAACTTAGCTAAAGGAATTGATGTTGATGCGGTGTTGGAAAAGATCCAGCAACGTTTTAAAGATGAAGAACTAATCACCATCGATGGAGTTAAAATAATTTTTAAAGACGAATGGGTTCATCTTCGAAAATCGAATACTGAACCTATCATTCGAATTTATGCCGAAAGTGAAACAAAGCAAAAAGCAGATTTGATTGCACAAAAAATGATTGGCGAGATAGAACAGATAATTCGTTAGAGACCAGCTTTTACCTATTAAAAAAATCTTAACTTAGTGTTTTCTAATTCAATTACAACCGAATGCCATTAAGACGAAAAAAAAGAAAAAGGAAAACAACTTACAAGATTGTTACTTTTAAACTCAGCACCCGGCAAAAAAGATCATTAAAGAATTACTGCAAGGCTCGCAAAACAACACCTACCAAACTAATCAAAAAAATGATTAATCCGTTTATTAACAGCTATGCCGATAGCGTCCCGGAAGAATTGTTTATTACAGGTAACCAACTTGATTTATTCGAAGAGATCATGAATCAGCCCGAATGATTAAGGAATTTTTTTTAAGTTTTGTTGCCTTATTTCCTTTACCCACCTGTTTACTCATAAAGATTATTCTGTAATTTAGCCTATTCACAAAACAATAAAACTATGTCTGGCCTATCCATTAAAAACACTGTTAAGGAATTAATGCTACTTGCTTCCTTAGTTGTTTTTCTCTTTTCAAATCAATTAAATGCTCAAACCTATGCCAGAAATGGCATGGTGAGTTCTTCCTCATTAATCGCCTCTGAAGTAGGTCGGGATATTTTGAAAAAAGGAGGGAATGCCATTGATGCGGCTGTGGCCACAGCATTCGCCTTAGCAGTAACCTGGCCTTCGGCAGGAAATATTGGCGGTGGTGGATTCATCGTTTTTATGGATAAAAACGGAGCAGTCACAACTTTCGATTTCAGAGAGAAAGCCCCAATTAATGCGACTAACGACATGTTTTTGGGCGAAGATGGAAAGATCCTGAATAACTCCAATCACAGTGGAGGTTTGTCAATTGGAGTTCCGGGTACAGTTGCCGGCCTTTTTAAAGCACAGCAAAAATACGGAAAGCTGGATTGGAAAGAAGTGGTACAACCCGCTGTTGATATAGCTAAGAAAGGCTTTGAGTTTACCTGGACTTTGTATAACCATTCTGTTAGTTTTAAGGAAAGATATGCCGAGAGCATTCCATCGTTCTCAAAATTTTTATTGGCCGAAGATGGAAGTTTTAGGGAGCCCGGAACACTTTGGAAACAAAGTGATTTGGCAGCTTCTCTTGAAAGGATTCGGGATCATGGTAGAGACGGATTTTACAAAGGTAAAACAGCAAGGCTACTGGTTAAATATGTGAACAGTCAGGGTGGAATTTTTACTGAAGAAGACTTGCTAAAGTACGAAGCAATTGAACGAAAACCAGTTAAAGGGAACTACAGAGGTTACGATATTTATTCGATGCCACCTCCCAGCTCGGGTGGGGTTACCATGATCGAGATGTTAAACATGCTCGAAAATTATGACTTGGAAGAGATGGGATTTAACTCTGCTGAGTACCTTCATTTATTAACGGAAGTGATGCGTAGAGGTTACGCGAGTAGGGCTGAACATTTGGGAGATCCTGACTTTAATCCGGATATGCCGGTCGATAAATTGCTCTCAAAATCCTATGCGAAAAAATTAGTTGGATCAATCGATATGACGAAAGCCTCCGTAAGTGACACAAGTAAATTTGGACAAATTTATGATGGCGAAAATACCACTCACTTATCGGTGATGGATAAAGAAGGTAATGCGGTTTCACTAACCTACACACTCGAAAACAGTTACGGATGTAAGTTAGTAGCTGAGGGTTTGGGTTTTCTTTTGAATAATGAAATGGGTGATTTTAACCCGGTTCCCGGAGAAACTAAAAGAAACGGACAGATTGGTTCTAAGCCAAATTTGGTACAACCGGAAAAAAGAATGTTATCGAGTATGACACCAACTATTGTTGCCAAAGATGGGAAACCTTATTTGGTGATTGGCAGCCCGGGTGGCAGAACCATTATCAATTCGGTTTTTCAAACAGTCCTGAATGTACTCGATCATAAAATGAATATTAAAACCGCCATTGAAGCAGGCAAGATTCACCATCAGTGGTTGCCCGATCAGGTCAGATACGAGCAGTATGCGATTTCGGCTGATACCAGAAAGTTACTAGAATTGATGGGACACAGTTTTCGAGAAGTTGGAAATATCGGTAGTTTGATGGGAATTATCTGCGATCATAAAACCGGAGTTTTGTCGGGGGCTTCAGATTCAAGCGCAACAGATGGTGGCGTAGCAGCTTACTAAAATCTACAAGCCTGAAGTGTAGGGCGTTCGATTAACGATGGATCGACCTAAGGTAATTTCGTCAGCATATTCAAGCTCATCGCCAATCGAAATTCCTCTGGCAATGGTGGTAATTTTTGTATTCGTTTCGTTTAGTTGTTTGAAAATGTAGAAGTTGGTAGTGTCTCCTTCAATCGTGGTTGAAAGTGCCATAATTACTTCTTTCACATCTTCGTTTTTAACACGGGCAATTAAACTTTCGATATGCAGATCATCAGGTCCAATGCCTTCCATCGGAGAAATAATTCCACCCAAAACATGATAGAGTCCCATAAATTGCGAAGTGTTTTCGATGGCCATTACATCACGAATGTCTTCAACAACACAAAGGATTGAACTATCACGCTTAGGATTGGCACAAATCTCACAAGTGTCAACATCTGAAATATTATGACAAACCTTACATTGCTTAATTTCCTTCCTCATTTTTATCAGGCTTTTGCCAAAAATATCCACATCATCTTGGTGTTGCTTGAGCAGATGAAGGGCTAAGCGCAATGCACTTTTACGACCGATACCCGGTAGTTTGGCAAGTTCATTAACGGCATTTTCAAGTAATTTTGAGGAGAAACTGTTCACAATTTTTCAGAATTAAGGATAGCAACAAAGTTAAAATAATTCAGTTTCTATTAAAAAGATTATTTTTATTGATTAATTAAATTATGCAAATTATGAGAGGTCTCCGGTCTTCGTTTATCATTTTCCTTTTGCTGAGCTGCATTTTAAGCTTTGGTCAGTATTCACAGTCGAACGTCACAGATGATTTGGGTAGGAAACAGGGGTATTGGAAATCGTTTGATGAAATGGGGCATTTGAAGTATGAAGGAAGATTTAAGGATGACACTCCTTTTGGGGAATTTAAATATTACTACCCCAATGGGAAAGTAAAAGCAATTTCCTTCATTTTTAAAGAAGGAAAGCAATCGCGTACTAAGCTTTTTCATCGCAACGAAAAATTGATGGCCGAAGGCAATTATTTCGATAAAAAAAAGGACAGCACCTGGAGCTATTACAGTGAATACGATGGCGTTTTGCTGTCGACCGAAAATTATCGAGAGGGGAAGAAAGAAGGGCTTTGGCAAAAATATTATCCTAATAAAACGGTAGCTGAAAATATTACTTACAAAAATGATAAAGAGGTAGGAGTGTGGATGCAGTTTTATACCGATGGAACTAAGAAAATTGAAGGATTTTATGTAGAAGGTAAAAAGGAGGGAAATTTCTTTTTTTATCATCCGAATGGTGAGATCGAAACCAAGGGCATGTATGTAAATTCGCTAAAAGATGGAACTTGGAATTACTTTTCTGATGAAGGTAAACCGGTTAAAGACGAGGTTTATAAAAATGGGAAATTGGAATCGACGCATACCTACTGATTCGAACAGATTTATACAAGATCAAATTTTGTCGTAAGCAATAAATCCTTTAGGACTTACATCTTTCAGTGCTTCACGAGGATTGTGATAGGCTTCGCTCTCATAAATTTTTCGTAACAGATCATCACGGAATTCAGGTAGGGCAAGATGTGCGATTCCAACAGCATGCTCGGCCAGATTCAAACCTTTTGGGTTAAAAGCACCATTTTCGGTTACGATTATCACAGGATCTGCTGCGATAGCTGTCGTGGTGATTCCCTGAGGGCATTGGTCCAGGATTTTTGATTCCCCATGATCAGTAGTGGATTTCATCGCGATAATTGGTTTCCCGCCTTGTGATAAGTAAGAACCTCGCAGGTAATCAGCCTGACCTCCCAATCCACTGTAAATCATTCTTGCTTTCAACGAATCTGCCCAAATATTTCCATGTAAATCTACACCCATGGCGCTGTTAATGGCCGTCATTTTTGGTTGTTGTGCAATCTTTAAAATGCTATTGGTAAAATCTGCCGGGCGACTCTGAACGGAACTATTTGCATGAAGCCATTTGTAACCTTTCATGTTATTGGCGAGAAATATGGTAGCCCTTGAAAAACGCGTATCGAGATATTTATTGGTGACCAAGCCTGCATCAACCAAACGACGCATTGCATCCGAAAAAAGCTCGGTAAAAACGCCTAAATCTTTCACCCCTTTGTTAATGATGCTTGAAGTAACCGCTTCAGGAACTTCTCCAATGCCATACTGTAAAGTCGATCCTTCTGTGATGAAAAGCTCGGTAATCAAATCTCCAATTTTTAAGGCACGTTCATCAGGCTCTTCAACCGGGCTGCTGGGTAAAGCATAATCAGATTCAATAAGGTAATCAATTTCGTTTTTGTGGATGGTCGTTCCTAAGATAAAAGGCATTTGTGCGTTCTTCTCAGCAATCACAATCCCGTTATGCTGCTTGGCAATTTCAATGGCAGCCTGAACGCCTTCTACGGTCGTGCCATAACTGTAGTTGCCTCCATTGTCGGGTCCGCTTACAGACATGAAAACGATATTGGGTTTAATGCTTTCTTTTAATTGGCGTGGAATATCCGATAAGTGCATTAATTGGTAAGAAGCTCGGCCATCGTTCATGGCCGCACGAGACAGCGCCCCATTAAAAATAACCCGATGGGTAATCCTTTTGCATACTTCTTTGGTAAACAGTTTCTTTAAATCACCTAACAGAAGTAAACTTAGTAACTCAATATTTTTGATCTGATCATCTTTTGCCAGTTGCTTTAACAAAACTTGCGGTGTAGCTGCATTTCCGGCCGTGTAGATGACACTTCCTTCTTTAATTATTTTAGCGTTTACGACCTCTTCTACCTTTTTTACAATGCGCATGATAAAAATTAATTTGAGTTATAAGTATGATTTAAGTTCGATTAAACTGTTTAGAACTATTTTTCCGGTTGATGCTAATCGTTCGTAAGATTGATGTCCTTTAGCGATTAAAATGCATTCACATCCGATGCTTTCAGCAACCTCATAATCATGAATGGTATCGCCAATTAAACAGGCTTCCGATGCGGTTAAACCATTTGCTGAGATCAACTGTTTGGCATTGGCTGTTTTGCTGTGGGCGTAATGATTATTTATTCCTGAAATAGCATGGAAGTAATTGTGAATATTGTGTTTTTTAATCAGCGCATTCAACGACTGATGTTCCATAGCAGAGACAATAACTTGTTGGTATTTGTTTTTGGCATAAGCTAATATTTCAATTGCATTTTGATGTAAATTCGCAATTTTTATTCTTTCATGATAGCTTACCATAAACTCATCTGCCGGAATTTCAAATGCTTCTTTCGTGAAATCAAATCCTGCCTTTTGATAATAGTCCTTCACGGGAAAAGTGAAAATTTCTTTGTATTTCTTAAGGCTTAGCTCATCCAAATCCCTAGCAGCAAGTAGCTCATTAATGATACTTCTGCATATCTCAGCATCATCCAGCAAGGTTCCGTTCCAATCCCAGATTATCGTCTTAATTCCATTCATAAGCTCATTCAATTCTAAAAAAAAAGTGGTACTTAATTTGATAAATCTAAGGGAATTTTATTTCCAAATGCGAAGTTTGTCTAGCGCTGCTCTGTACCTATCTGCGTTGCGATTATGTTCACGAATATTCTTGGCAAAAACATGGTATCCTGATAAATCATCTTTGGCACACATGTACAAATAGTCGTGTTCAGCATAATTTAAAACCGCATCAATTGAGCTGATTGAAGGGATGCAGATAGGTCCCGGTGGCAGTCCTTGATGTTTATAGGTATTGTAAGGCGAATCAATTTCTTTATGAACATTTAGCACCCTGTTGATGTTGAAATCGCCCAAAGCGAAAATTAATGTGGGATCCGCTTGCAGTAACCACTTTCGGTTTAAACGATTTATGTAAACACCGGCGATGGTTTTCTTTTCGTCATTTTTTTGGGTTTCCTTATCCACGATTGAAGCCAGTGTTACTACTTCAATCCTGCTTAAGTTGAGTTCCTCGGCCTTGGCCTTTCTGTCAGCATTCCAAAAATTCTCATATTCTCGAAGCATTCTTTTAATGAAATTTTCAGCACTCACATTCCAAAATATTTCGTAGGTGTTAGGGATAAATAAACTTGAAATTGAATGTTTGTCAAATCCCATTTTTGTGATATAGCTGCTGTCGCTAAGCAGGCTCATGATTGCCGCCGAATCCAATTCTAGCTGTTCGGCTACCCGTTGGGCCAGTTGCTCGGGATTCCGCATGTTATTGAAAATCAAATTAACGGGTTGTTGTTGTCCGGATCTTAAATGATTAATCAAATCATTGTTTGACATGCCGTGTAGAATGAGGTATTTTCCGGACTTGATATTTTCTGGGTATTTTTTCTTTTGAGCCCACCATTCGAAATTATTTCGATGAACGATCAATCCATCTTTGTAGAGTATGGTTTTTACTTCCTCAAACGTTGCACCGGAAGGGATAAAAATTGAAACACTGCCACCATCACTTAACCAAACGTTTGGTTTACTAATGATTTGAAACAGAAGATAACCTATTGAAAACGCAACAATTATTGAGATAATGAGTGCGTAAATTACCAACTTATGTAGTTTCGATTTCTTTTTAAAGCTCCGGTACTTTGAATGGTAATAGGCCATAGTTTTTTTCGAGATATTTATTTAGAATTTATTTTCTGTAACATGTATTCTCCAATCCACTGATCTGCTTTTAAGTTCCAATCTTTCTTTAATCCAATAATTTCATATCCTTCATTTTTAAAGAGGGATAAGCTTTTTTCGTTGTCAGTTTCAATATTGCAATAAAGTTGATGAAGTTTTAGGGTATTAAAGGCGTAGTGAGTTAACAATTTAAGAGAGACAGAGGCATGTCCTTTATTCCTGTACTTTTCATCAATCAGAATTCCGACACCTGCTCTTTGATGCATGGGTTCAAAGTCAAAAAGGTCGATGCATCCAATGGTGTTTGCCTGATCATCACCATTTAAATCAATCATCAATCGCAATTGTTTTGTCGCAAAGAGATCCTTACTGGCATTCATGACATATTGCTCCATGTCGAATCGAGAGAATGGAATAAGCGTATTACTGAGGTGCCAGGTGTTCACATCATTTTCCCATTTCATCAGGATGTCAACGTCCGAAAGCTCAACCGCACGAAAAATTATATTTCCTTTTCTTAGATTCATCAAATAATTATTTCTCCTTTAAAAACAAAAGTTGCAGGGCCTTCAAGCCAAACATCAGTAAAAATATTTTCTGATTTTTTAAAACTAACTTTTAAATTTCCTCCCAGGGTTTGAATTTGAATGCTGCCTTCATCCAGGTTGTTTTTAATGGCAGATGCAAGTGCAGCAGCAGTAACACCCGTACCACACGATAAGGTTTCATTTTCAACCCCTCTTTCAAATGTTCGAACGAATAATTGATTTTCTGCTTCCTCAACAAAGTTTACGTTAATTCCTTGTTCATTAAACGGGTTGCTGTTCCTGATTTCTTTTCCGTCTGTATACACGTCTTTTGTGTTCAAGTGCTTGACAAACTTTACAAAATGAGGTGACCCTGTTTCAAGTTCGTAATGATCAGAGAAGCTGTTGTACGCTGAAACATCTATCATTTTTAGCTTTACCAACGAAACATCATCAGATTGATTGATGATTTTACCTTCATGGGCACCATCAACTGCAATAAATCGTAAGCTGTTTTTCTTCATCCTGATTTGCTTCGCAAAGGCCAGAATGCATCGGCCTCCATTTCCACACATACTTCCTTCTAATCCATCCGAATTATAATAGGTCATCGAAAAATCGTAACCTTCCTGATTTTTTAAAATCATTAAACCATCTGCGCCAATCCCAAATTTACGATCACATAACTTTTTTATCATCAAATAACTCAAATCTAAATCACCATTCCTGCC
>CALOCL010000027.1:0-31703 GCA_942491855.1 uncultured Bacteroidales bacterium | reverse complement strand
CTAACGGTATGTAAACGACTGTAGGGGCGGGGGCTGGTTACATCGTGCTGTAACATGATGGTTTTTCCTTTTACCGTTTTGATTAGAGAAGTATTGATGTCCCCTTTTTTATAGTTTCGTTTTGCATAGTCAGAGTCTTCACCAAATTTGTCTTTGGCATAAGCCGTCATTCCAAATTGATCGCTCGACATGGATACGATATGGCTCATTTTATCTCCACGGTGTAAGTTCATGATATGGCTGATGGGTCCAAAACCATGGGTAGGATAAGTGTTGCCATCAGTTTTTTCCAAATGCTTTAAACGCCACATGTCCCAGTACCCGGTGCTGTCATCGAAGTTTAACCAACGTAAATCGTGAATGTAAGCACCTTCGGTGTGAACCACTTCACCAAACAATCCTTGTTGCGCCATGTTAAGCGTGGCAATTTCAAAAAAGTCGTAATTGCAATTTTCAAGTTGCATGCAATGTTTACGGGTTCGTTCGGCTGTTTCAACCAGTTGCCAGCATTCTTCAATGGTAAGCGCAGCAGGTACTTCCGTGGCAACATGTCTGCCATGCTCCATTGCATAAACCGCGATGGGGGTATGTAAATCCCAATGGGTACAAACATAAACCAGGTCGATATCATTGCGTTCGCATATTTTTTTCCAATCGTCGGCTCCGGTGTAAGCATCAGCCTCGGGCCAGCCTTTATCACGTAAGGTTTTCTGACTTCTTTCAACATTCTCCGGAACTACATCACACAAAGCAACAATTTCAACATTATCGAGATAAGTGTAACGCTTTACAGCTCCACTTCCACGCATACCTAAGCCAATAAAAGCAATCCGAACCGTTTCGATGGGATCGCAAGCAAGTTCGATTACATCGGTCTGACCATCAGGTCTGGGAGGCTCTGGAAACATTTCTTGTGCTTCGCTTAAACCAGTTGCTTGTTGTTCTGCCTGGTAATTGCAAGAAATCAATAAAAGAGTGAAAAGGGTTAGGAAACCTAAAATTGTTTTTTTCATTGGTTAAGTTTTTAATTTGGTTGCGAACGAAGATATTAAAAATGGAAGAAACAACCATGTTTTAATTGCTCAAAATTAACGATGTGAAAAAATGATTGATTCTGAAATTTGTTCAAAAGCATTAAACCATTTTTGTATTTCAGTTGAAGCAGAACCAGCCAACAAGCGATTGTAAAATTCTTCTTGTTTTTCAAAGTCCCAAATTTGCTCATCACCACAGTTTTCTTCGTTGATTGTAAAATATTCGGCCATCGATTCTTTTAATTTCTTAACTGGAGCATTCAATGTTATTACGATTTGTTTGTTGTTGAAGTAGAAAAGCAATTTACGCTCGAGTACCACACTGCATATTTCGAAGCGAGCCAGCACCAGGAAATCTTGTGCAAACAAAAACCCCACACTTCTAACCTGTTTTGAAGGCTGGAATGCAAAATCGTATTCCAGTCCAAATTTACCTGCACTCAGCGATTCAATATTTTTTATCGCATCCTCTTTGTCAAAATCCATGGGGTCAATTTTTTCTCCGATGTTTTTTAATTCAACATGAAGATAGCTTTGGTTCGGATCACTTGCATAGCTGCCTTCTTTTAAGAGATGGATATCGCTTGAATACTCAAATGAAAAACCAATCTCGGGGTTATCATATTTTTTAAGCCCTGACTCTTGGGCTGATCTTTGCTTTGAAGTATCGATTACAGAATTTATAAACGCTTTGATTTCGGTTTGGTAAGTCCAACCCGCAATGATCAAAAAAACGAAGAATAGAATTAAAACTAGTTTTTTCATAATGAATTTATAAAACTTTTTATAATCCAAGGATTTGTTTAAGTTCGGCATCCGTGACGGTTAGCAAGCCTGATTTGGGTAACCTTTTGGTCATCTCTCTCCAGTTTTTATCAGCTTTGAAAACGACTTTAAATATGGGGAGTGCTTGTTCAATACTTCTGCTGTTGGCAAGTGCTACTGCCTTCCAGAATTTCATTTCCAAATTGTCGGGAAACATTTTTTCAGCAGCACCGTATTCTTTCAGTGCAGTTTGCATGTCGTTTACTTCAACGGCAAGGTCGCCCCGGTTCATGTGTTCGTATGCCTGATGAACTTTTAAAAGACGTTCAAGTTCTTCAATCGGGTTTTCGTGATCGTCAACCCTCAAATCAAATTTTTTATCCAGCCAGGGCTTATCGGTTTTAGTTCCATTAACAACCAAAAGTACTGCCGATTGTTTTCCACGGATGTCGCCACCCGCTTCTTGACTTTGCACTCCAACGGCCATTTCTCCTGTTTTAGCATCCCTTGCTACAATAGAAAAAGTATGTGCAAATTTATCAGCATAAGTATTTTGAGCCATATTGTTTAGGGAGAATAATATGATAACGGTGATTGTTAAAATTTTTGAGGTTGTTTTCATTGAGATTTGTTTACTTGTTTTTAAAATTATTAATGCTTTGGGCGGCTTCATATCTGCCAATTGCTACCAATTCTTCGGCTTTAAAGAAATCAAAAGTATTACTACTCTCGCGAGAAATATTAATCATCATATCAATTTGGTGTTTTTCCAGATTCAACTGCGTTGAATGATGCATCATTAAACTGATGGTTTTATTCATCAATTCGAAATAACCCAGCTTTTCTTCTTTACTTGATGGGTGAAGTCTTTGCAAGTGATCATAAAAACTGGCGATCTTTTTTTTGTAAGTAGTCAGTTTATCTTCTCTTTGTTTTTTTGATGTTTTTGGTTTGTAAACAGGAATATCGGCATTAACATCTACAGCAACTAATAAATCATTTGCACATCGGATGGCATGATTTACTGGAATATTATTTAAAACTCCTCCATCAACAAGCAAAGTTTTGTCGGTTTTCAGCGGCTCAATAACTGTCGGAATTGCAATAGAGGCTCTGATAGCTCGATAAATACTGCCTTTGGTGAAAACGACTTCCTTTTTGTTAAGAATATCTGTTGCAAGGGCTACATAAGGAATTTCTAAATCTTCAATTCGCTGATCCGAGATGAATTCCTTCATTTTGTTTAAAACCTTATCGCCTTTGATTAAGCCCTGAAAGTTAAAGGTGAAGTCGATCAAACTGAATACTTTTATTTTATCGAGGCTGTACAACCAGTCCTTTAACTCATTCATTTTGCCTAAGGCATACACCCCTCCAACCAGCGCACCCATTGAGGTACCTGCGATTGAGTAAATTTCAAAGCCTTGTTTTTCCAATTCCTCAATCACACCAATGTGTGCAATTCCTCTTGCGCCTCCTCCGGAAAGTACTAATGAAATTTTTTGTTTCATCGTTTTTTTCTTCAGTAATTAATTCTTAATCATGATCAATACGGTTTCGAACTCCTAAAATATCACTGCGGGTTAGCCCATAGAGCAATTTTCTGCATGGCTTGTATTACAGAAAAACAATAATTGTCCGCAAAATCATCGGGAAGACTTTCGCTAAGCGGAATGGTTTCACTTGCAGATAATGCAATGGCACCATCAAAGTTAACATAAGCTAATCGGGCCGTTAATTCTTCGGCAGGTCGTTGAAAGGCTTCACCAGGCAGGATTGCAACACCCGTTTCTTTTAGTAATTTTTCACACAACTCGGTACTGCTGTTAATTCCTTTTGCTTTCAGTTTTGTTGCGAGCGAACTAAAATCAATAAAAAGATAAAATCCACCCTCAGGGGTGCGAACCTGTATTCCGGCTTCACGCAAAATTTGAACACTGCGATCACCTAAGTGCTTGAGAATTCGGCGCGCATGCCAGAGGTAGCGTTCAATTAAAATACCTCCTCTAAAAGCCCTTACTGCCGCATACTGAATAGGAGCACTAACCGAGGTGTAGGTTTCACTGGCAACAGAAGCCATGGCATTCATTAACCAATCGAAATTCGGAGGGAATGCAAAAGTGCCCAAGCGCCAGCCACCTGCACCACACCATTTCGATAAACCTGAACTGATGATGGTTCCTTCCGGATAAAAACGTGCAATTGAAACATGTTTCCCTTCAAAATGCAATTGCCCGTAGATTTCATCAGATAGAATGATCATTTCATGTTTTTTGGCAATCCTGGCTATTTTCTTTAGTTCATCGCAAGAATAGGTTCCACCTTCGGGATTTGAAGGATAGTTGAGGATCATCAAACGAGGCTTAAACTGATCGTTTTCGTTCTTTAAAAATTCACTAAGTTGTTTTGGGGTTATTCGCCATTTATCCTTATAATTTGTTTGAATAAGCTTGATATTTCTACCTATGATTTTTGCTTGTGGCCCGTAAGAAACCCAACAGGGGGTGGGGAGGATCAAATCTCCGTAGTACACCATTTGTAAGATAAACATCAATTCTTTAGAGCCCGGACCGATCAGTACGTTGTTGGGTTTGATATCTACCTGATCCTTTTGCTTATGAAAATGAGCCACAGCTTGACGAAGGGATTCTAATCCTTTCACATTGAGATAATCCTTTTGATGGGCATTCATTTTTAATGCTTCAACCACAGGGGCAGGCACAGGGAATGGTGATTGACCAAGCCCCATCCGGTAAATTTCCAAGCCATTATTACTTAATTTCTTACTTAATTCATTAATGGCCAGGGTAGGGGATTGAGCCAGACCTCTGATATTTAAATTTATACTTGTATGCCTGTGGTTTTTCATATGCTTATACTTAAAATCTCAATTTTAATCAACTAATTTTTTTAAATCGAAAATGTCTTTACGTCGATCCTTTAAATTCCTGACGCTTCCAAATTGGTGGAGTTCTCTTAGTAAATCAATGTCGACATCGGCAATCAGAATCATTTCGGTATTGGGTGTGGCCTCGGCTTTAATTCCTGTGGCAGGGAATGCAAAATCACAAGGGGTAAAAACCATGGCTTGCGCATACTGAATATCCATATTATGAACCTTGGGTAAGTTTCCAACACAACCTGCAATGGCAACATAACATTCATTCTCAATGGCTCTGGCTTGCGAACAGTTCCTAACCCTGGAGAATCCATTTTGGGTATCAGTTAAAAAGGGTACAAATAAAATGTCCATTCCTTCATCAGCCAACAATCGGCTTAATTCAGGAAACTCAGAGTCGTAACAGATTAAAATCCCAATCTTTCCACAGTCAGTGTCAAAAGCTTTTAATTGCGTCCCTCCCTGCATGCCCCATACCTTTGTTTCATCAGGGGTAACGTGAAGTTTCTCATACCTTTCGATGGTTCCGTCACGTTTGCATAAATACCCGGCATTGTAAAGTCGATCGTTGATAATTTCTGGCATGCTACCGGAAATAATATTGATGTTGTAAGAAATGGCCAATTGTGAGAATTTATCGACGATTGCAGCCGTGTGTTTAGCTAATTCGCGAATGGCTTCAGGTTCCGATAAGTGATTGTTTTCAGCCATCAGGGGTGCATTGAAGAATTCGGGAAATAACGCAAAATCAGAGCGGTAACCAGAAACGGCGTCCACAAAAAATTCGACTTGTTGAAGCAATTCATCCAGGTTTTTATAGGGTCGCATCTGCCACTGAATAAGACCCAAGCGGATAATTTTTTTTATGGTACTGGCTTCTTTTGTTACTTTTTCATAATAAATATTATCCCACTCAAGCAGAACAGCAAATTCATTGGAGGCTTTATCTCCGGCCAAATACCCCTTTAATATTTTTGAAGGATGAAAATCGTTCGAGATCTGGAAATTTAAGACCGGATCGTCGATTTCCTTTCTTCTTACCTTGTTGATGTAATCTTTTGGGGTTAATGTTTTAGCATATTTGTGGTAATTCGGTATGCGTCCGCCAAAGGCTACCCCTTTAAGATTCAGACGTTCGCAGAGTTCTTTTCGATAATCGTAAAGTCTTCGACCCAATCTTAAACCCCTAAATTCTTTCTTAATAAAAACATCTATACCATAAAGTACATCACCTTTAGGATTATGGGTGCTAAAAGTGTAATTTCCTGTGATATCTTCATAGGTATGGTGATTTTCAAATTTATTATAGTCCACTATAATTGACAAAGCACAGCCTGCAAATCTGTTATTTACCTTAATAACAACCTGTCCTTCAGGAAAAAGATTGATTAAAGTATTAATGTGATTTTCTCTCCAGTATGAATTAGGCATATTGGTGTATGCATCAATCATGGCATCTTTTAGTTCGGCATAGTCATTTGTAGTTAAGAAGCTTAGTTCAATATTTTCAATATTCATTAGCTGGAATTTGTAATTTATAAAAAGTTTTTCAGTGCAATTACTTACTGATTAAGTGCTTTGAACTAATTCAAATATAGCTAATTTTCGAAGATGTTTTGAGGTAGTTGATTTTTTTGTTTTAAGCTTCTTGATAAGGGTTGTATGATTTCAAAAACTGATTTGTTTTTCTAAGATTCATTTTCGTTCCTTAATTTTTTAACATTTTAGTCAGCTTATCCAGATCAGCAAAAATTCCTATTTTTTATCTTTTTATGGCCTTAATCATTACAAATGGAATGCTTAGTTTTAATCCTCCATCCACCTGTGATGCTTTGTTTAATCTTGTTTCAATCGTGTCAAATATTAGTTCCAGCTTTTTTGGAGGTAATAACGTAATCCAGGATTCCATAAAAGCCAAACGAATAAAATAATGATTTAACATGGCAGTCCCGTTGGCAAACCGATAATTAAACTGATCATGTTCAATTCCCTTGATTTCAAACCCGTTTCTTTCTAATTGCAATGAGATATATTCAAGTGAGGGACGCTTTTGGGCAATGTGTTCACGCATTAACTTAATCTCTCTTTTCAGGTTCATTTCATTTAAAACTTTTTCTAGCAGATTGTAAAATTCAAACATGCTTTTATTCAGGTTCATGGTTTGAATAAATTGCCCCTCTGTTTTAAGGATACGTGCGCATTCGGTGATCACCTTCTCAATACTTTCAACGTTATTAATTCCGTTATTGCTGGTGATTAAATCGATGCTTTTATCTTTCAGAGGAATCGATTCAGCAGCTCCTTCGATGATTGTAATATTTTTTAAACCAAGATATTCTATTTTTTTATTTACACTTTTGATGGCTGCTTTCCAGGGGTCAATTCCATAAACTGAAGAATCTTTGCCCAGTCTAAAAGCAAGTTCAATTAAAGGAAAACCGGTTCCAAACCCGATATCAAGGGCAGAAATATTGGGTTTGTAATCAATATTTTCAAGCAGTTTAATCCCAAAGGGTGCCGACCATAAGGATATTTCATCTAATGCCTGAATCAACTCGGGTGATTCGAAATCGAAATTTGTTTTTAGGTAATTTTTCATTTTTTTAATACCCTAAAATACAAGTCTTAATATTAACAAAACAATTAAAATAATTGCCAAGGTGAATCCAGTAATTCTGTTTTTCTCTTTGTTAAAAAAGATACTCATGATTTAAGTTTATTTAAATCCTAATGAACTGCTTTATAAAAATACACTTTTATTTTTTTCATTAGGCTGGATAAAATCCCATAAATTTCCGTATAAATCTTCAAATACGGCTACAGTTCCGTATTCTTCATCTTTGGGTGGACGAACAAAATGAATTCCTTTTTTTAGCATTTCAGGGTAGTCTCGCCAAAAATCATCGGTAAATAAAAATAAAAAAACACGTCCGCCTGTTTGATTACCAATACTTGCTTTTTGTTTTTCGTTTGCTGCTTTGGCCAGGAGGAGGTTGCATCCTGGAGCTCCGGGAGGGGCAATAACGACCCAACGCTTGCTATCACTTAAGCGCGTATCTTCAATTAATTTAAAATTTAGTTTCTCGGTGTAAAACTTTATGGCTTCGTCGTAATCTTTAACAACCAAAGCTATTTGGGCAATTCGGTGATTCATCAAAACAAAAATAGGCTAAACTTCCAAAAAGTCCAGCCTATTTTCAAATGCTTGTTAAGATTTTTTAATCTTCTTTGCGTTTCCTTTTCTTTCTGTTTGGATCAAGTGCTTCGGCAATTTCAACATTTACCGATCGTCCTTTGTATTGACTTTCTTTGAATGAGCTCAAGATTTTTGCCTTAGACTTTTCATCGACTTCGAAAAATGAAAAACTTTCCTTGATATCAATATCACCAATTTTGATGTCTCTATCGTTGGTGTTGTCGTTAATCATCCCGATTACACTTTTTGCGATCAGTCCGTCTTTTCTTCCTAGGTTGATGAAAAAGCGTGAGAACTTCCCCGATCCTTTACTTTTAAAACGATCCCGCTTTCCTTCATCTCTGCTATCCCGGCCAAATTTACCTTCTTTCGATCTTCCTTCTCTTCGCTCTCTCCCGAAGTCGCGGCCATCTCTTCTTTCGCGTCCACCATCGCGACCTTCTCTTCTGCCTCTTCCTCGTCCATCACGATCATCACCACCATCTCTTCGAGCCTTGGTTTGGTCATTTAAATCCGGGGCATTTTTATAGTATTCCAAAAAACGGTTAAACTCAAGTGACAAAAACCGCTTAATGATTTCTTCTTTGGTTAACCATTCCAGTTTTTTATTTACGTTATCCATAAACGGGGCAATTTGCACTTCGTCAACCACTGCATTCTCCATTTTGTCAATGAGTTTAAACAGTTGTTTTTTGCAAATTTCCGGACCGTTTGGAACCGTAAGTTTCTCGAAACTTTTTTGTATGATTTTTTCGATTTGAGGAATTCGGTTGATTTCGCGGTAGTTTACAATGGCAATCGAAATACCCGATTTACCAGCGCGTCCGGTTCTTCCACTTCTGTGGGTATAAATTTCATTATCCTCAGGTAGGTTGTAATTGATTACATGTGAAATCTCCGTAACATCAATTCCTCGGGCTGCAACATCAGTGGCAACCAACATCTGTAAAGTTCGTTCGCGAAAGCGTTTCATGACATGATCGCGTTGAGCTTGCGAAAGATCGCCATGTAAAGCATCTGCATTGTAGCCGTCTTTAATTAATTTATCGGCAACCTCTTTGGTTTCCATTCGGGTTCGGCAAAAAACCAAACCGTAAATATCGGGGTTGATGTCGGCGATACGTTTCAGTGCCAGGTAGCGGTTACGTGCATGAACCTGATAGTATACGTGACGTACGTTATCGGCTCCGGCATTTTGTTTCCCGACGGTTACCTGTGTTGGATTATCCATGTAATTTTTAGCAATTCGTGCCACCTCTTTGGGCATGGTTGCTGAAAATAGTAAGGTTCTTTTTGAGTTTGACGTTTGATCTAAAATGCCGTCCAGTTCATCACGGAATCCCATGTTAAGCATTTCGTCGGCTTCGTCTAAAACAACTGTGTTTATGTTTGAAAGATCAGCTGCTTTTCTTTTGATTAAATCAAGCATACGACCAGGGGTGGCAACAACAATTTGAGCCCCTCTTTTAAGGGCTCTTACTTGGGTATCGATACTTGCACCTCCGTAAACAGGAACTACTTCTAAACCATTAACGTACTTAGAAAAGTTTTCTAAATCATTTGCAATTTGAATACATAATTCTCGGGTAGGAGAAAGTATTAAGGCTTGAACAGATTTCTTTTTAACATCAATTTGTTCGATGATTGGCAAACCAAAAGCGGCAGTTTTCCCCGTGCCTGTTTGCGCCAATCCAACGATATCGTTTTCAGTTTCGAAAACAATAGGTATAATTTTTTCCTGGATTGGGGTTGGATTCGTAAATCCGAGGGCTTCGATGCCCTTGAGTAAATTGGGCGACAATCCCAATTCGTTAAATGTCAGCATATTATTATTTTAAATTTTGAGCTGCAAAAGTACACAAAATTAATGACTTAGGAGTGATTTATTTGACTTAAAACCAAGGATAAAAACTTGCTTGGGTTTTTTGCAAAAATCGACAAGCTGGTTTTTGAACTTAAACGAAATGAATGAGTAAATTTAATTGATCTTATTTACCCATTTTAAGTTTCTGTAAGGCTTTGAGATTTAACTCTAAATCGCGCATGATATTTGATTTGGCATCTTCGAATTTTCCTTTCATTTCGCCAAACATCTTTTGGTAATAATTGATACCGGCTTCCATGTTTTTTTCGAACGATTCAAGGTACTTTTCTTGTTTTTTATTCATCGAAGTTTTGGTTTCTTCAATTTTGTCCTTCAAATAATCCATGTAAATCTTTAATTCCTTAACAAACATGTTTGGACGATCGGGCCTATGCATCATGTTGGATTTACCATAAATATGGTTAATCATATCTTTTAAACTCATTTTTTCAGAGAAATAAGCCATATTGGGACCCGGACAAATGGATACACCCTGTCCTTCAATTTTGGTATCTATGTTATTCGCGATTAAGGCAGAAGTCCCTAAGCCATTACAAATACATGACTTTTCAACAATTTTGGTGTATTTTTTTTTGTATTCGGTTGTTGGTAGGTTTTGTTTATTTAGATCGGCAATTTTTAATTTTTGATACTGACGTGAAGCAATACAGAGCCCTTTATCGGCAAATTCATTATTCAGCGCGGCATATCTTTTCGGGCAATTGCTTCCTGGTTTGCCTTTTCCAATTAAGGTGAGTTTTTCAAGATCCTTGGTATTGGTTCTTAAATTATTAAATGGAATGCCTAATGGCGAAATATTACTGAGGTATAAATCTTCTTCTTTGGCATCGATTAATTTATCGATTGTGGCATTATCAATGGTTGTTGCTTCCGGTACCAAAAGGAATGGAGAGCCCCAACCGACAGAATCAACCCCATAATGATCGATGAGGAATTGATGTTCTTCAGCTGTGCCAACACCACCTTGAGCAGTAATTTTTAAGGGTAATTTGTTTTCAGGAACAGGCCGTTTTTTTGTTTCCAATGCCGTCACCAATAATTCGTGAACAGTATTTATCAATTCTTCACGTTGGTCTCTGAACTCAGCTAAAATGGGTCCTAAAAGAAATCCTTCGGTTGCAAATGCATGCCCGCCACAGTTTAAACCTGATTCTACTCGGTATTCAGAAATCCATAATCCCTTTTTTGCCAGGTATTTTCCTTGAATAATTGCTGATTTAAAATCACTAACCTTCAAGATAATTTTCTTTTTGATGTAGCCGTTAGCATCTGGATAAAAATCTTCAAACTGTTCGATATAACTGTATAACCTTGGATTCATTCCGGCAGATAGCACTACGGACGAATGTAAATCGCTATTTGCAAAACCTCTTAGTGCTGCATGGGCGTCGTTAAATTCTGTCGCTAATTTTTCACCCTTAAGGTAGTTATCCTTATCAACTTTAGTCATGATATTTACATCAATCATGCCCATTGAAAAGTTATCGTTAATCCATTTTTTAATTTCTGATGGATTAATGAATTTTGATCTAAGGCTTTGGAAATCATCTTTAAGAACAGAAGCGTTAGGCAGTTGATTTAAAAATTCTTTGAGCTCATTAAATTTCTCTTCAGCCGTATTCTTTAAGCCTTCGAATTTTGAAACGGCTGCATTTTTTAAATCTTCCTTAATACAGGCAACATCCAGATTTTTAACAACTTCTTTGAGTTCAGTTCGTTTATCTTCAGCAACATTTATTAATTCATTAATTTTTTCAGCAGTAGCTTTTTTAAATTCTTCAAATTTTTGTTCTGCGAGGCCGTGCATGAGGTTGAGGTAAGAAGTAATCCGCTTCGCTCTAAAATCTTCAATTTTCTCAGTGATTTCGTAATAAGGGATTTCGAATTTTTTACAATAAAATTCCCTCATCTTTTCAAGCAATTTATCATCGAGCAGCGAAATGACAGAATCAATTCCGAGGTGAGCCACTTTTACAGGGGTGTCGATGGTGTAACCAACTCCCATTACAGGTATGTGAAATGAATGTGATTTTGTCATAATTTAATTGATTGAGCGTGCTTTTAAAAATCGACAGTAAAATTAAGTAAGTGCCAGAAATATTGTGAGTGCAAATATACTAATAAAAAAAGCCTATCACGAATGACAGGCTTTATTTTCTAAAATTGTAATGAATAGATATTAAACTACTTTAACATTTATTGCATTTAATCCTTTTTTACCTTCAGTTAGTTCAAACTCTACTGCATCACCTTCGTCAATTTTATCAATTAATCCAGAGATATGTACAAAATAATCTTCGTTTGAAGTTTCGTCAGTTATGAATCCAAATCCTTTAGTTTCATTAAAAAATTTTACTGTTCCTTTTTTCATATTAAATTTTATTGTTAAAAAAACAAAGGTAAGTTATTTTGTATTACATGTTAAAAAATTGTGTTTTTTTTATCCGGATGCTCATTTATAGGTACTTCCGAAGAATTTTATACGATTAATTTGTTCGAGGTTTTACAATTTTTACTTCCATGAAGCGACCACAATTGAATTAGTTTTTTGTTAGCTGTAAAATAATGTCTAAATGTTGGGGGAATTTGGTTAAGAGGCTTTTACGATCAAGTAATTCAAAATCCTTAAAATCAAATCCGGGCGCAACCGTGCACCCAACTAAGGAATATTCAGCAGGATTTATGACATTGGCAGCGAACCATGTACCACCCGGAACTACATATTGGAGATGAAATCCAGCGTCAAAATCTCGACCAATAATGACCTTGGAATAGCTTCCATCTTCCGAAATCATGTGAAGATTGATGGGAGAACCATCGTAAAAATGCCAGATTTCATCCTGGTTAATTCGATGAAATGCAGAAAAATAAGCTGAAGTCAACAGAAAATAAATACAGGTCGAATGGTTTCTTTTTCCTTTATATTTAGAGGGTAGATGATTAATTTCACCTGCACTTCTGTATGTTTCTTTAAAATATCCACCTTCCGGATGTGGTTGTAATTCGAGTTTTTGAATTATTTTTTCAATTTTATTCATGGATGGAAAAATTAAATGATCCAGCTAAATCCTGCCCCCATAAATCGCATGGTATGATTCAAACCAAAGCCAAAAGAAAGATCTAACTGAAAGTTATTTTTTAAGAGATAGGTAATTCCTGTGTCGAAATTTGCTTTAAGATCTTTGAATTCAATTATTTCTCCGTAAGGTTCAAAAAAGATCGCAATCACGTCGCTAAGACCTATCCCCAAGGCTAGCGAGTACGTAAAATCACCATTGCCATCCCCAAAATAATTATATCCAACATTGTATCCCAAGCCGATATTATCGTTAAGCGAATGAGAAATAGCTAGTTTATTAACTGATCCGTAACTATTGCTCCTGAACTGATCTGATCCTGAAGGAATGATTAGATGCGAAAGAAATGCAATTTCGGTATTGATACCCT
Organism: uncultured Bacteroidales bacterium; assembly: GCA_942491855.1. Lineage (GTDB taxonomy): Bacteria > Bacteroidota > Bacteroidia > Bacteroidales. Next base: position 18,477 of record CALOCL010000027.1, on the reverse strand, counting down.
CTTTTTTTAGAATCTGAAATTTAGTCCCAATTTCAATATCGTTTATGCCATGGTAACTATCTCCATTTTCTTTAATTCTCTTGAATTGATTTACAATTCTAAGTTCGATTCCGTTGGTAATTCCGTATCTGAACAAAGTGGTTGGAAGTAAAGTACTTTTAATTTTAAAAGGAGATTTTCCGAATGAGCTGAAAAGCATTCCGGATTCAATCTGTAACTTGCCCAAAGGCACCGTAACAGAACTTTCTGTTTGGTCGGGCCTATCAGTTACTAAATCCTGACTATGGGCTTGATTGTTAAATGCAAAAAATATTAAAGAAAGTATAAAAGTATATTTAAGTGATTTCATGAGTTTATTGTTGAGTAAGTTTTAGAATTTTGTGAATTTAGAAAATGCGAAAGCATTTACACAAAGATATCTAAAGTTTCTCAAGTAGATTTTATTAATCCAAGTATGGAGGAGATATTCAATGTAATGAAACAGTCGCTAAAATCTTTTTATTCAGAGAGTGCTTTAACTTTAATGTTCTTGATGATGTCAGCACTCATCCAGTAAATATCACCATTTCCATTAACTCTTCGATGGAAAAACAAGTATTTCCCATCAGGCGATACGCTGGCCCCAAATTCTGTTTTGGTGGCGTTAATGCTTGACCCCATATTTATGGCCTTGGTCCACGAAGTATCATTTTTTTGAAAACTAATGAATAATTCAGGTTTTCCTCTACCACTTACCTGTGCATCAAAAATTAAATAACTTTCATCGGGCGCGACAAAAGCATGTGCTCCACCGATGGAATTTATTTCTTCCGGGAGAAATTCAATTTCGGAATAGGTGTCGTTCTGAGATTTACATCTGAAAATTCCTCTTTTTCCATCATAGTTACTTGCAAAGTATAGTGTTCCATCCAATGTTGAGGAAACTCCCATGCACCATTTTTTATTAATAGGACTCAAAAAATGTTTTGCTTCACTCCATCCTTCAGTCGTTTTTTCAGAAACCCAAAGATCGCCATCGTATTTGCTGTCTCTATTTCCGGTTCGCTCTGAATAGAAATATAACTTTTTTCCATCCGGAGTAATTCCCGGTTCAAATTCAAAAGTGTTTTCAGCCATTGGCGCAAGCCTTGGTTTTGACCATTTGCCGTCTGACATTTTTGTGTAATAAATCCTATTGTTTGCGCCCTGATAATCATCTCTTCGGGTAAAGAAGTATTCCGATCCATCTTCTGAAAAAGTTCCGCAAAATTCAAATTGATCAGTCGAAATAAATCCGGGGGCAAAGATAACAGGAAGTTCACCCGGAGGAGTCTGCCCAAAATACAAACCTGTGTTATTCGATAATACAGGTTTGTTGTTCTGAGCGCTTGTACTTATTGTGAAAATACCAAGGAGAGTGATTAAAGTTATTCTGAGAGTTTCTTTTTTCATAGGTTTTAGAAATAGGTGTGTAATGTATTAGACGGGTCTAAAATACAATTGTTCACGAATACAAATCTAAATAAATATTTAAAAATGTTAATTGGAAATCGGAATGAACTGAAAGCAGAATACTTGGTTGATCGGGTTTTGAAGCAGTTTCTTTAGATTAATCGCTTATGAGTAATAAAATAATATTCCTCATTGGTGTCGAAATATTTTTCAAATTCGAATAAAGTTAATGGTTTAGAGCCATCCAAAAATGATTTAAGTAAAGAAATTTGTAATCCCAATTCGATGCTTATAAAATTGAACAGGTCGCTGGGGCTTGATTCATAAAAATCATTGGCACCCAATCCGCATTCAAAAATGATAAAAGGTTTGTTTTTAAGTAGCAGTTGCTTAGCACCCTTTAAAACAAGTAGTTCAGCACCTTCTACATCAATTTTAATTAAGTCAATCTTTTGATCCAGTGAAATCACATCGTCCAACTTGGCTGTTTCAACTTCAATTTCCTCTATTTCAGGATTCGAAATATCATATTTTCTTTTTCTGAAACCACTGTAGGCCGGCGCATTTTTCACAAACTGAAAATTGGAAGTCCCGGTTTTGTCGGATAAGGCTAAATTGTAAATTTTTGCTGTGTTTTTGTATTTCACGCTTAAATCATCAAAAAGAGAGGGTAGGGGTTCAAATCCAAAATGTATTCCATGCGGAGAGAACCCTAACATTAAATTCAGGATTTCTCCTTTATGGCAGCCAATATCGATGCAGTTGGAATCTGATTTTAATTCTTGCCTCAAGATCTTTCGAGTAAGTCGATCGTAGGCCAGATTTTTGGTTAAATCCAATCTCAAAAACCTTAGTGTTTTTTTAATGATGTTTTTAAAATTCATTTATTCTATTTCGATATCGTATTTGTTCAGCAGCCCCTGGATACCAGAACTTGAAAATTTTGCCTTACTGATTTTGTTGTTTTCAGGATCCATTGAATAGTTGACAGAAGTTCGAAAATCGGCTTTTACCAGATTCGAATTTTCGAAAATAGCTCCAGCCAAATCACAGTTGTGAAACTTGGCACTTGAGAGGTTTGCTTCTGCAAAATCAACCTCATGCAGCATACAATCCGTAAAATTTATTTCTTTTAAATTCAATTTGTAAAAGGACGACAAATTTAATTGACAATTTTTAAAGCGCACCGAAAACAGGAATGGGTTGCAGTTGTCAAATCGCAAGCCTAAAAGTTTAGAATTCTTAAAAGCGGAATTTCTGAAAGCTGTTTTGTTTAAGTTAGCTAAGCTGAGATCACAGTTGTTGAAACTACAATCTGTAAACACAACATGAGACAAGTCCGTATTTGAAAAATTACAATTTATGAAACTACAATTCTCGTATTCGGCTATTTGAATGCCAGCTGTTGCAAAATCAATATTTTTAAATTCTTTATCGTCGATAAAAGATTTTATCATTTTTGATTTTGTTTAAAAATTTCAACCTGTTTAATGGTATGTGTCAATATTTGATGATCACCAACTGCACCATGCCCCGGAATCACAAAATCAGGTTTGGGGTAAGTATCAAGGATTTTTTTCACCGTTTGATCCCAGTGTTCAATATCCGCTTCGGCAATGTTACCCAAGCCTCTTGCTCCGGCTGCCCTGATTAAGCAACCTCCAAACAAAACCTTATGTTCAGGAAAATGAACCACGATGTTGTCGATGGTATGCCCGCCTCCAAAATATTCACACACTACTTTTTCACCATGAAAATCAATTTCCATTTTTTGAGTAAAAGTTTTGGAAGGAATGGGCAGATTTTGTTTCTTACAAATCTCTTTGGTCAGTACATTTGAAATCGATTCGACTTGTATCGATTTTAAATAATTTAAACCTCCCATACAGTCGGAATGAGAATGCCCGAGAATAACCTTTTCTACTACAATACCCATGTTGTTACTCAGGTATTCAACCAGTTGTTTGGTTTGGGCATCGTTGTTTGGGGTGTCAACCATGATGGCTTTTCCGTTTTTAACAAAGATTAAACCATTAGATGGCGCAAGGCCAAAGCCCGGAAACTCGAAGAGGGTAACGTGAACATAAAATGATTCATTCAGTTTTATCAACCTGATGTTTTCGTTGATGTTGATTTCTGATTCCTGTGACATCAGCGAACAGGAAAGAAAAAGTAAAACAGGAATAAAGAGCAAGCTTTTTAATTTTTTCATAATTCATTCAACAGTTTTAAAATCATTTTTAAATCACTGACTTTTTTCCCCGATAATGCTTGTGAGAATTTTCAGGGTCGTACAAAATGGCATCAATTTCGTTACCAATGGCACTTTTTACATCTTTTTTCAGGTCATCGCGTGTCATTAAAACTTCCTCTTTTTGTACCGCTAATTTGGAAAGGATGGCATTAAAAAAATCTTTCGATGGTTTTGGGTACCCAATTTCCCTGTAACAAAAAATATCCCGAAAATATTTATTTAATCCAACCCTTTTTATGGCTGTTTCTATGTCTTCTTTTTCCAAATCCATGGCATAGCAATCTGATTTTTGGTTCAAATTGCAAGTTAAAAAGTGTAAACGATGTTTCTTTAACTCTGTAAACGATGTTTGTTTAACGTACCGAATGTGATTCAACGGTTTGGCTATGAAACGTAGCAGAAATTCGGCCTGCTTTTTTGTCCCCGGACATAAAAGCTTTGCGCGAAGCGCCCATTTTTCTACTGAGTACGAACTGCTATGTTTTATGAGCCGTTGTTAGCATTTGTTTATTGTTTTTTACTTTTCATATAGTCTAAAAATGGTTGAGGATTATTGCCTCTGTAATTGAATGAATTAATAAATTCATCAAATGTTGATTGATATTTGTCATAATCAGATGAAGTCATTGCTGCAAAAGAAAAAATCAAAAATGAATCATCTGTTTCATCGTACAAAACTTCTTCTTTAAATCGGTCTTTCAAATTTGAAAATGTATAAAGAACTCCGTTTCTAAGACCACCTGTAAATTCAATTGATGTTTTTTCAATAGTAAAGTCAGGATATTTTAACCGAAACTTTTTTAAGTCTTCGTCAATAAAATTTTTAAGTGTTTCTTCTGCTGAACCTTTGTCAATTCCGTGAGCATACATGTAGTTTTTGTTATAAATTCCTTTTTCAGAAATTGGATAGAAAAAACAAACAAGTCCTACTTTTTGGGCTGATATTTTATCATTAACCCAGTTTTCAGGAGTTTCGATTGTAAATATGTGTTTCTCTCCATAAACAACATTAGTTTCAGGAGACTGCCCATGTGTCAATTTTAGTACTGAAAATAATGTAATTATTAGAATAAATTTCAGGCCTTTGTAAATATAAGGCTTTTAGTTTTACGATAGCTGCCCCACCTCATAAAATTACGCAAAAAACCTTCCTTTTTTTACTGGTTTTTTAATCAAAAGGCTTCCGTTTTGTCACTGCTAAAAACGGTACGCAGAAACCTGTTCCGGCCTTGCATTCCGAAATACCTTTACCAAACAAAATTTAATTAATCTAAGCGATAAAAAAACTTAAAGAATTAACATTAAAATCAAGTATCATGGAAACCACAAAAAAAATTTTAATCGTAGATGACGACATTGATGTGATCACCGTTGCCGAAACCATCTTAAGAAAACAAGGTTATGAAGTTATTTCTGCTTCGGGCAAAACCGAAGGTATTGAAAAACTGAAAACCGAAAAACCAGACCTCGCCATTTTAGATGTCATGATGACCACCCATTACGAAGGGTTTGAACTGGCCAACGAAATCGTAAAAAGCCCCGAACTGAAAAACATTCCGTTTTTAATGCAAACATCTATTGATGTGTTAACTACTACCAAAGCTAGTGTTCAAGAAATGGCCCGCGAGTTCCGTCGTGATGCAAACTTCGCCGACTTAAACGTGTTATTGGTTAAAAATGTAAGTGATGGCACTGCCGGAATAGATTACAAAACTGATGATGGCGCTTCAGTTTTCTTCCCTGTTGGAGGTTTTTTAACCAAACCAATCGATGGAGCAAAACTTTTAAGCGAGATTGAAAAACTTTTAAACTAATAAACCTGGTTAGGTTATTTGAGGAGGATTGTGTTTGATAAACAAATGATAATGTAAACAGTAGTTGAGTGTAGCCGGGGTTGATTAGGTTGTGGATATGATAAATGCGAAACTTCCGGCTACGCTCTCCTCTCAACTGATTGTTAGAAAGATCCTCAAAACAAATTAAAATTAATGCTGAAAGATGAGTAGGAAAGATATAATTCTAAAATATCCGGCTTCGGGACGAGACAATCTGATCCCCATATTACAGGATATTCAGGACGTGGAAGGGTTTTTATCCGAAGAATCCATTGTTGATGTTGGTAAGCATTTAAACTTGCCCACAAGTAAAATTTATGGGGTGGCAACTTTTTATAATCAGTTTAGATTTCAAGCTGTTGGTAAATACCATATCCAGATTTGCCGTGGAACGGCTTGTCATGTTTTGGGTTCTGCCTCGGTATTGGAAACCATCGAAAAGCATCTTAAAATTAAGGCCGGCGATACCACCAAGGATGGCATGTTCAGCCTGGAGGTAGTTGCTTGTATAGGTGCCTGTGGATTGGCTCCGGTTATTGCTGTTAACGGCACATTCCATGCCAAAGTAACCGACGAATCGATGAAAGAAATTGTTGAAAATTACAGGAGTAAAAGCGAATAAGGATGGAGAACACGCAGAAAGAAGCAAAGGAATTTTTCATAAACGAAGTATTAAGAGATTATTCCAATAATTCGAAAGACAGCGAAACGCTAAAGAAATTATCCTACTACAAAAATGAAGTTGTAGATCGACCCATTATTTACATTGGTGCAGGTACCTGTGGTTTAGGTGCCGGAGCAGCTAAAACCATCGAAAAAACCAAAAAATACTTGGCCGATAAAAAAATCGATGCCAAAATTATTGAAACTGGCTGTATTGGTTTGTGTTCGTCCGAACCCATTCTCGATGTTCAAATTCCAGGGCATAACCGAATCTCATTCGAGTCGGTGACCGGTGATAAAGTTGACGATTTGCTCGATCAGGTTTTTAACCTGGAGATTCCTGTAGAACATGCCATCGGGCAGTTTACAACTCCGCAAAACAGAGCATGGGAACATGTAGAAGACATTAATAAACATCCTTTCTTTGAACGACAAGAACGCCTGGTTTTGAAAAACTGCGGGATTATCGATCCGGTTAGTATCGAAGAGTATATCGCTAAAGGCGGATACAAAAGTTTCATTAAAACCATTAGTGTTTACGAATCGGCAGAAGTATGCCAATTGGTAATCGACAGCGGTTTACGCGGTAGAGGTGGAGGAGGATTTCCTTCAGGCATGAAATGGAAATTTGCGAACAAAGAAGTTAGCGATCAAAAATATTTAATCTGTAATGCCGATGAAGGTGATCCGGGTGCTTTTATGGATCGTGCCGTTATCGAGGGTGATCCGCATAAATTAATTGAGGGTATGGCTATTGCAGCCTTCGGAATCGGGGCAACCAAAGCCTACATTTATATCCGTGCCGAATATCCATTAGCAATTGAACGTTTACATATTGCGATTAAGCAGGCAAAAGAATACGGATTAGTTGGTAAAAATATTTTTGGTACAGGCATCGATTTTGAGATAAAAGTTAAAATGGGAGCTGGGGCATTTGTGTGTGGAGAAGAAACTGCCTTAATGCATAGCATCGAGGGCAAGAGGGGTATGCCAAAGCCTCGGCCTCCATTTCCTACGACTAGTGGTTTATTCGGAAAACCAACCGTAATAAATAATGTTGAAACACTTTCTAATGTTCCTGCCATCATCGAAAAAGGCAAAGAATGGTTTGCTGCTATTGGAACAGAAAACAGTAAAGGAACTAAAGTTTTTGCACTCTCAGGAAAAATTGAACTAACCGGTTTAATTGAAGTCCCCATGGGAACTACCATCCGCGAAATTTTATTCGATATCGCCGGGGGGATTCCTAACGGGAAAAAATTTAAAGCTGTTCAAATTGGTGGACCTTCAGGAGGTTGTATCACCGATGAGAATCTGGATATCCAAATTGATTACGATTCCTTACTAGAAGTAGGAGCCATGATGGGTTCAGGCGGTTTGGTTGTAATGGACGAAGACACCTGTATGGTTGATGTTGCCAAATTTTTTATGGATTTTATTCAGCGTGAAAGTTGCGGAAAATGTATTCCTTGCCGTGAAGGTACCAAACGTATGCTCGAAATTTTAGAAAGCATTACCAATAAACCGCATAGCAACACCAACAACGAAGCATTAGAACGATTTAAAGGAATTATGCAGCTTGAAAAACTGGGTCGTGTAATTAAAGATACTTCACTTTGTGGACTGGGACAATCAGCACCAAATCCGGTTTTGAGTACCCTGCGTTGGTTCCGTGATGAGTATGATGCCCACATTTACGACAGAACTTGTCCGGCTGGTGCATGTACCAATTTAAGGCTCTACAAAATTGATGTGGATAAATGTAGCGGTTGTACCATTTGTGCAAAAAAATGTCCGACTGATGCCATCATCGGAGCTCGAAAAACACCTCATTTTATTGTTGAAGATAAATGTATAGGTTGTGGCACCTGTGCCGAAGTATGCAAATTTGATGCAGTTAGCATTGTTTAATTTTTAAAGGAGAAGGAAATGAGTTTTTTAATAGAAGTAAACAATAAAGAATTAGAGGCGCAAGAAGGGGAATTACTACTTGAAACCCTGAACCGAAACGGGATTAAAGTGCCTACGCTATGCTATCTGAAAGATAAAACACCAACAGGTGCATGCAGGATGTGTGTGGTTGAGAATGCTGAAAACGGGAAATTATTTACCTCCTGTTCTTACCCAGTTGAAAAAGGGATGAAAGTCTTGACTCATTCACCCAAGGTGATCGAATCGCGTAAAACTATCGTTGAGCTTTTACTTTCTGATCATCCAGATGATTGTTTGTACTGCGTTCGTAACCGAAACTGTGAACTACAAACCTTATCGGATGAGTTACAGGTTAGAGAAAGAAAAATCAGGGGTAAAAAAAATAATTATAAAATCGACCGTTCTAGCGCCAGTATCGTGCGTGATCCTGACAAATGTATCCTTTGTGGAAGATGTGTGAGTGTTTGTGAAGACATGATGGGAGTCACTGCCATTGATTTTATCAACCGCGGTAGTAAATCAGTGATCGGTACTACCTTTAACAAAGGACTGAATACCTCAAGTTGTGTGAATTGCGGACAGTGTATCCTGGTTTGCCCAACCGGAGCATTAACCGAGAAGAATCATTTTGGAGAGATCCAAGATGCTTTGGCCAATCCTGAGAAAAAAGTGGTTGTTCAGTACGCACCTGCCATCTCCGTTTCATTGGCCGAAGAGTTTAATATGGAAGCCGGAAAGGATATCAATGGAATTCTAAATTCAGCATTACGTAAGGTAGGATTCGATCATGTTTTCGATACTACTTTCTCTGCCGATTTAACCATCATGGAAGAATCAGCAGAACTCATCGACCGGATTCAAAACAATGGTGTACTTCCGATGATTACCAGCTGTTGCCCGGGTTGGGTGAAGTATGCCGAAGAATTTTACCCCGAAATGATCCCGAATATTTCTTCCTGTAAATCTCCACAGCAAATGTTAGGAGCCATTATTAAATCTTACTGGGCAGAAACAGTAAAAGAGAAATCTGAAAATATTTATTCAGTAGCCATCATGCCTTGTACAGCCAAAAAATTTGAAGCACAGCGTGAAGAAATGACCCAGATGGGTATCAGTGATGTTGATGCAGTGATCACTACCCGTGAGTTAGGCGATTTTATTCGAATGATGGGCGTGGACATGCATAATATTCAACCTGAAACAGCAGACTCGCCTCACGGTTTCAGAAGCTCTGCAGGTAAACTGTTTGGTGCTTCCGGAGGTGTAATGGAAGCAGCCATCAGAACGGCCTACTTTAAAATTGCAGGTAAAGAGCTGGAAGATTTTAAAATTCCTGTTGTACGGGGTTTGGAAGGGATTAAAGAAGCAAAAGTTAAAATCGAGGAGCTGGAAATGGGTGTTGCAGTGGTGAATGGGTTGGCCAATGCAGCCAGGCTTCTTGATGAAATTAAAGCCGGGCGAAGTGATATTCATTTTATCGAAGTAATGGCATGCCCTGGCGGATGTATCAATGGTGGAGGCCAGCATATCGGCGCTTCTCAAGAATCAATTCGAGCCAGAATGCAGGCTTTATACGAAATTGATGAAAATGCACCGGTAAAAGTATCGCATCAAAATCCAGAAATTATTGAATTGTATGATAATTATTTAGAAAAACCTTTGGGACATAAAAGCCACCAGCTTTTACACACCAAATACACCCGAAGAGATGTTTTAAAATAGGCTGATAAAATGGGACACGCTGAACGAAATAAACTGGTTTTTACCGTTAAAGACAAATGCAGGGTTTGTTATACCTGTGTTCGTGAGTGTCCTGTTAAAGCCATAAAAATTAACAATGGACAGGCAGAAGTAATTAGTGAGAGATGTATTGGCTGTGGTAATTGTGTGAAAGTTTGTAGTCAGGGTGCGAAAGTATTCCTGGATTCGAAAAGTGAAGTTGAAAAATTGCTGAGTTCTGAAAAGAAAGTCATTGCGTGTGTGGCCCCGAGCTTCCCGGCCGAATTTTCTGATTTTAAGGGTTATCAGATTTTGGTTGGCATGATTAAACAATTGGGTTTTTATAAAGTTGTAGAAGTAGCTTTTGGGGCTGACTTAGTAGCGAGTGAATATCGACAGTTGATTGAAAGCGATGACAACAAGCCTTACATCTCTTCTGACTGCCCGTCCATTGTTTACTACATTGAACATTATCACCCCGAATTGGTTCCAAACCTGGCACCCATTGTCTCACCGATGGTGGCTATGGCCAGGGCAGTGAAAAAAGAATATGGTGCCGATACAAAGATTGTGTTTGTTGGACCCTGTATTGCTAAAAAGGCCGAATCGGATGAGGTAGATGAAGGCATCACTTTTAAAGAATTAAGAGAGCTTTTTAAAATGCATCATATCAAACCGGAAGCTGTTAAAGCATCTGAGTTTGATCCACCTTTATCAGGTAAGGGTGCTGTTTTTCCTGTTGACAGAGGACTGATCCAAAGTATTGATAAAAATGATGATTTGACTGATGGAAAAATTATTACAGCTTCGGGCAAAGATAATTTTAAAGAGATCATCAATGAGTTTGAAAGTGGTGAGATTGAGTGTAAATACATGGAACTTTTATGCTGCAAAGGTTGCATCATGGGACCCGGAATGACGCAAAAAAATCAGCGTTACCTGAAACGTAATCTGGTTAGCGATTATGTGAAACAGAAGTTGGAGAAGTTTGATCAAAAGGAGTGGGAGGCGAATATTAAAAAGTTCAGCGATCTGGATTTGTCGCAATCGTTCAACCCTAACGACAGAAGAGAAGTACTGCCAACTGCTGAAACCATTGAAAGTGTTCTGCTTAGCATGGGCAAAAAGAAACCTTCTGATTTTCTGAATTGCGGTGCCTGCGGTTACGATACCTGTCACGATCATGCCATCGCCATTATACAGGGGCATGCAGAAACTGAAATGTGCTTACCCTATTCCATCGAAAAATTACACAAATCCATTGAGGATTTAAATATTTCAAATGAGAATTTGGAAAATGCACGCATTGCTTTAAAACAAAATGAAAAATTGGCAAGTATGGGGCAGTTGTCTGCCGGAATCGCCCACGAGTTGAACAATCCTTTGGGTGTAATTACCATGTACAGCAATATTTTGAAAGAAGAAACCAGCAAGGATAATCCCATGTACCGCGATCTGGAATTGATTGTCGACCAAACCGAAAGATGTAAAAAAATTGTGGGTGGCTTATTGAATTTTGCCAGAAAAAATCAGGTTAAAAAATTAGAAACCAATTTGGAGAAATTTGTGATCCGCAGTACCGAATCGATTGTTATTCCTGACAATGTTAAACTCGACATCCAGATCGATTTGAAAGATCCTTTAATTATGATCGATCAGGATCAAATGATGCAGGTGTTAACCAATTTGGAAAAAAATGCCATCGAAGCCATGCCTGAAGGTGGACTGCTAAGCATAAGAGTGGATGACAACGAAAGCAATTTTAAAATTTATATTCAGGACGAAGGTATTGGAATTCCGAAGGAAAATATGGAGAAATTGTTTACTCCGTTTTTTACTACCAAAAAACTTGGCAAGGGCACAGGCCTTGGATTGCCTCTGGTTTACGGAATTGTAAAAATGCACAAAGGACAAATTAATGTGATTTCGAACACAGATAAAGATAAAGGGAGAACAGGTACAACATTTATAATTGATGTTCCAAAATTTTAAAAATTAATAGGATGAAAACAGATTTAGATAAAACAATTTTGATAGTTGATGATGACAGTGATTATCTGTTTCAACTGAAAATGCAAATTGAAAATTTTGGCTTTAAGGTAATTACTGCTGATGGCCAAAAAGAAGGAGTTAATGTGATTGAAAAACAGAAACCAGATTTAGCAATCCTTGATCTGATGATGGAGAACATGGATAGTGGTTTTATCCTGAGTCATAAGATAAAACAAAAATTTCCGGAAGTACCTGTAATTATTGCCAGTGCAGTTACTTCTGAAACCGGAATGATTTTCGGCGTAGAATCAAAAGAAGATAAAAGTTGGATCAAGGCCGATCTTTATTTAGAAAAAGGATTACGTCCTGATCAACTACATCGAGAGATTAATAAACTCTTGAAAATTTAAGATAGAAGGTAATATCGCCTTAATTAATTATAGGAGAATAAATTATGTCAGATTTAAAATTTAGGATTAAAGCACATAGTGAGAACCCAACTTTGACAAAAGTGAAAGCCAGAGGATTCGAAATGATAATCGATGAGCCTGAGCAATTAGGAGGAACCAATCAGGGTGCAAACCCTGTGGAATATGAATTGGCAGCATTTTCGGGTTGCATCAACGTGATGGGGCATATCATTGCCAAGGAAATGGATATGGACTTAAAGAGTATGCAAATTGATATTTCCGGGAATTTGAACCCAGATAAACTTTTTGGTAAATCGATGACAGACCGGGCTGGTTACAAGCATATTGATGTGAAAATCAAGCCGGATTCAACTGCCGATGCAGAAACGCTTGAAACCTGGAAACAGGCCATTTGCGAAAGATGCCCGGTAAGTGATAATTTAAAAAATACAACACCAATTGATGTTGTTGTAGCAAAATAGCAATAAGTGGTTTGGGATGCCCGGTCTGCAATCCGGGTATCCTATCCAAAATTTTAAAACTGAGGTCATGGAATCATTAAAACTACTTGTCGTTGACGATGAACCCGGTATTCGATCGGGAATTGTAAGAATTTTAAGGAATTTTACGGTGAGTTATCCTTTTATGGAGGAAGACTTTGCCTTTGAGTTAATTGAAGCCGATACGGGTGAAATGGCTATTGAAATTATCGATTCGCAAAAAATTGACATCATTTTGCTCGATAACCAATTACCCGGAATTAACGGAATTGAAGTATTGGATTATTTGAAAAAAATCCAGTACGATGCATTAGTGATGATGATTACCAGTTATGCCTCACTTGATTTGGCAGTTAAAGCTACCAATATCGGAGCCTATAATTTTGTGCCTAAACCTTTCACACCTCAGGAATTAAAAACTGCCGTAGAGAGCATCACCAAGCAACTTTACCTAAAACGCATGACCCGCCTGATGAACAAAGAAGGAAAACAAATTCGTTTTCAATTTTTGTCAGTGCTTTCGCATGAGCTAAAATCTCCGATAAATGCCATTGAAGGGTACATGAAAATTATGCAGGAAAAACAGGTAGGAAACAATATCGAGGATTACAGTGTAATGATCGACCGCTCCATGGAGCGATTAAAAGGAATGAGAACACTCATCCTGGATTTATTGGATTTAACTAAACTTGAATCAGGCAAGAAAACCCGCTCAATTAAGAAGGTTGATTTGCACGAAATTGCAAAAATGGCTTTAGATACAGCAGAACCATTGGCCATTCAGAAGCAGGTAAAACTTTATCTTGAAGGGGAAGAGAACACCTATATTTCATCTGATCGTGATGAACTGGAAATTATTTTCAATAACCTAATTTCAAATGCGGTAAAATATAACAAAACCGGCGGTAAGGTTTTCGTAAACCTTACAAAGAACCAGACTGAGGTAAAAATTACGGTTGAAGATACAGGGATTGGAATGAATGAAGAGGATTTGGGAAAACTGTTCCAGGAGTTTGTCAGGATTAAAAATGCCAAAACCAAAAATGTTACCGGTAGTGGCCTTGGCCTTTCCATTGCAAAAAAGATGGTAGAACTAAACGGTGGTACCATTAAGGTGGAAAGTACACCGGATGTTGGAAGTAAGTTCATTGTTACATTGCCTCTAAAATAATTTGTTATGGCTATGATTTTTAAACCCCAGAAATATAAAATTCAGGATGAATCCATGAAAAGTTTCATAGATCCTGAAGAAATTAATGGTTTTTTGAACAAAGAAAAACCATCTAATGAAGAGGTGAATAGGGTGATACAAAAATCGCTAAACAAAGAACGACTTAATCTGGAAGAGGTTGCCATTCTTGTTAATGCTACAGAAACATCTCAAATTGATTTGATAAAAGAGGGTGCAAAAACCCTTAAACGCAATGTTTACGGAAATCGCATTGTTTTGTTTGCTCCCCTTTACGTTGGCAATCTTTGCAGTAATAATTGCAAGTACTGTGGTTTCAGAGCTTCGAATAAAGATGCTGTTAGGAAAACCCTAAACGATCAGGAGCTTGAAGAGAATGTTGTGGCTCTGGAGCAAAATGGTCAAAAGCGTTTAATTCTTGTTTTTGGGGAACATAAAAAATACGATGCAAAATACATCGCTGATACCGTGCGGAAAGTTTACAAAATCAAATCGGGAAATGGCGAAATCAGGAGAGTGAATATTAATGCAGCGCCACTGGATATCGAAGATTTTAAAACGGTTAAGGAATCCGGTATCGGAACGTATCAGGTTTTCCAGGAAACTTATCATCCCGAAGCCTATAAAAATTATCATCTCTCGGGTAAAAAAGCAGATTACGATTATCGACTAACCTCCCTCGACCGAGCTATGGAAGCCGGAATTGATGATGTTGGAATAGGGGTTTTATTTGGCTTACATGATTGGAGATTTGAGGTGCTGTCCTTGGTTAGGCATGTGAACCATCTGGAAGCATGTTACAATGTGGGGCCTCATACCATCTCATTTCCACGCTTACAAAAAGCCTTAAACCTTGAGTTAGATGATAAGTACTTTGTGAATGATGATGAGTTTACACGCATCATCACCATCCTTCGATTGGCGGTTCCTTATACCGGAATGATTTTAACCGCAAGAGAACCTGAACAAGTACGACGAGAGGTTTTACAGTATGGTTGCTCGCAGGTTGATGCAGGTACAAAGATTGAGATTGGGGCCTATGCCGAAAAATTCTCAAAAAGTCAGGAACTGAACAAAGAGCAATTCCAGATTAACGACAACCGATCACTAAACGAGGTTATTGATGAGTTGCTCGACCAGGGATTTTTACCTTCTTTCTGTACTGCTTGTTACCGGAATGGAAGAACCGGCGAGCATTTTATGGAATTCTCGGTTCCGGGCTTTATCAAACGATACTGCTCATCCAATGCCATGTTAACCTTGGCTGAGTACATTATGGATTACGCACCTGCCGATACAGCTCAAAAGGGATGGAACGTAATTAAAAGGAATATGGAAGACCTGGATGGGTTTCAGAACATCGAAGAACTAAAATCACGCATCGAAAGAATTAAAAAAGGAGAACGAGATTTATATTTTTAAATAACAAAAACGATGGCTAAAGGGAAAGATTTAAAACCGCATATCGGAATTTTCGGAAGACGGAATAATGGCAAGAGTTCCTTTATCAATGCCCTGGTAGGGCAGGAGGTAGCTATTGTTTCTGATCATGCCGGAACCACGACTGATCCGGTCAAAAAATCGGTTGAAATCTTTGGCGTTGGTCCTGCCATCATCATCGATACGGCAGGAATTGATGGCGGCTTCATGGCTTCGATCATGCTCGCCAGAACTTCGGCCGCGAAGGGCAGGCTCTTGATGCGGTTCGGCGCGATTGACGGAATTTTCTTGAAAGGCGTCCCCGCCGACAATCAGGCGAGAAGCCGCGCCAAGCGGGTGCGTCGCCGGACCGGATTGCGTAGTTATCGACGATATGCAGCGGATAGTTCGTTTGTTCGATAAAAATGCGGGCAATGGCACGAACGATACCGCCGGCCAGATAGAGGTTCTTCCCAGCCGCGCCCTGCATCCATTCGGCGGATTTGATGCTGTTGTCGATGATTGTCTTGGCGCGGTTGATTTTACCGCCAGCCATCTCGCGCAGCCGGACGTGCCCAAGCGGCAGGGTGCCGTATGAGACATGCCGTCCCTTTTCGAGAACGACCAGATCGAGCGACCCGCCGCCTAACTCGCCGAGTATGCCGTCCGCATCCGGGACGCCGACGACGAGGCCGAGGGCTGCCAACTCAGCTTCTTCGGCGCCGCTAAGCACCGTGACGGGCGTGCCGTACGTCGTTTCGATGGTGCGGACGAATTCGGCGCCGTCGGTCGCTTCGCGGACGGCGGCAGTGGCGACGAGGTCGAGCGTCTCGACGCCCATCGAGTGGGCAAGACGGACGAAACGGCCGATGCTTCGGATAGCGCGCTGCACACCGCTGGTCGACAGATGACCCGTCTCCGATAGTCCACTGACCAGCCGGCATTCAGACTTTTCGTTGAACATCGGCACGGGCAAACGGTCGGGAACGTCATAGACGACAATGCGGACAGTATTGGAGCCGATGTCGACGACGGCGAGTCGACCATGCACGGTCGGCAGGAACTTCTGTATGGGGATTGCTTTGTCGGACACGGCCCGATCCTAAGCCTAAAAATGTTCTCACTCATGCCCGGCACGCCTGGACGCAGGCAGCATATCCCGCGAAGGATCAGGTCAACCGGCACGCCGGCGTTCGATGCGTCATAGAGTTTTTCGATGAATTCAGGATCGACAAGCGCGTTCATCTTCATCCATATGCCGGACGGTTTCCCGGCACGGGCGTTTTCGATCTCGATATCGATGCGTTCATTCAAGGTCTTGCGCAAGGTCAGCGGCGCGAACGCCAGCTTTTCCATGGTTGCGGGATTGGCATAACCCGTCATGTAGTTGAGGAGGCGGGCGGCATCGCGGCACAGCGCTGCATCGCACGTGAAGAACGACAGGTCGGTATAGATCTTGGCCGTGATCGGGTGATAGTTGCCGGTGCCGAAATGCACATAGGATTTCAGGCTTTGCCCTTCACGGCGGACGACCAGATTGACCTTGGCGTGAATTTTCTTATCGACGAAGCCATAAACGACCTGGGCACCGGCGCGTTCCAGATCGCGGGCCCAGCGAATATTGGCTTCTTCGTCGAAGCGCGCCTTCAGTTCGACCATCGCCGTCACGGACTTCCCGGCCTCGGCGGCTTCGATCAACGCGGCGACGACCGGCGAGTCGTTGGATGTGCGATATAGCGTTTGCTTGATAGCGACGACGTCTGGGTCGCGTGCCGCCTGACGGACGAACTGCACAACGACGTCGAAGCTTTCATAGGGATGGTGGACGATGATGTCCTTCTTGCGGATCGCCGCAAAAACGTCGCCGCCGAAATCGCGGATGCGTTCCGGAAAGCGGGCGTTGAACGGCGGGAACAGCAGATCCGGACGTTCGTTGACGATCAATTGCTTGGTGTCGGCCAGACCGAGCGGACCTTCCATCGGCATGGCAACGCCGGTTTCCATGCCGAGCTCGCCGATGACGAGATCCTGCAACTGGCTTGGCATGTCGGCGTTGTAGGTCAAGCGGATGACGGAGCCGCGGCGGCGCCGTTTCAGCGCCGATTCGAAGGTCCGGACCAGATCTTCGGCCTCTTCGTCGATTTCCATTTCGCTGTCGCGGATGACGCGGAACGCACCGCATTCGACGATCTTGAAGTCCGGGAACATTTTGTCCAGGAACACAAGATTCTTCCATAACAGTTCAACACCCTCCAAATAGGGACGAGCCTCCCCGGACTGCTCCAGATCATCGGGAGCATGCTCCATAACCCTCTTCATATCGTCGACAAGAGGAAGCAGTTCCCTGATGGTATTCTCGATACTCCGGGTTCCTGCTGCTTGAAGCTCCCGCTCTTTCTGTTTACGGAAATTCTCGAAATCAGCGGCAAAACGCATCATTTCACCACGATATTTCTCTGCCTGTTGCTGAGCCTCTTCGAGGGCCTTTTCGAGGTTCTGAACCCACTTTGCGGTCCGACTCCTGACAAGCTCCTTATCGGATGCTTCGCCGAAGAGACTTCCGGGTCTACTTGCCAGGAGGCTGTTCATCTGCAGGCTGAGCCTTATCTTTGCCCCTTTTTCATGTTTTTCCTCTTTATGCATTGATGCTTTTTTACTCATAAGTTGTGCTGATACGATTTAATTGACATCTGAAAATGTGGTTGACAAACGGTCCGCCATATAATTGACAGCCCGAACAACACGAGCGCCAATCCATCCGTTTCGGGCCGAGCACAGCCAGACGCCCCATGGTGTTGCCGACAAAATAAGGTGTTGTCACAACAGGCGAATCCTCTCTCTGCCAGGAGTCGATGCAGGATTCTCACCTGCCGATAGTTATGCTCACGTCCCGCTCAGTCATAACCTGCGGTACAACAACACCATCGAGATCAACGATCCGGGCAATGCGGAGTTTGTCTTCAATCATACGGATAAGATCCCTGACCTTCTGCGGCTGATCGAACTCAGGCTGGCTGACAATGTATTCGGCTCCTCACAGCCATAGAGCCTGTCGAGCACCGGTAGCTCATCCAAGAGTTCGTCTGCTGAACGAACAATCCTGTTCAGCAGGCCCTGATCGGTATCACAGTCA
>CALOCL010000026.1:0-161533 GCA_942491855.1 uncultured Bacteroidales bacterium | reverse complement strand
ATATAGACATTTCTCGGTTATTTTATTGTTTTTCTCAGGAAGTTAACTTCCTGAGAAAAAGTTTCTGCATACTTTTTCGGACTCATCTTATTAAGCGAACTATGTGGATGATAGTTGTTATAGTCCTCCATCCATTGTTCAATAAGTATTTTAAGTTGGCTAATGTTATCAAAAAGATAGGCATCTAGTATATCTTCCCTAAACAGTCTGTTGAATCGTTCAATGTAAGCATTTTGAACTGGTTTTCCCGGTTGGATATACTTAATCTCGATTCCTGGAACTCGCACCAGTTAGTAAATACCCTGGATATAAATTCAGGACCATTATCAACACGGATACTTTTAGGCTTCCCTCTGAAAAATATTACTTCTTTCATGACACGGATCAGTTGTTCTGCTGGGAATGAAAAGCCTGGTTCTACGGCAAGGGCTTCCCGGTTATAATCATCAATAATATTCAAAATACGGATTCTTCTTCCATAAGATAATGCATCACTCATAAAATCAACAGACCATGTTTGATTGAGTGTAGTAGGTACAATTAGTGGTTCTTTTACTCTTGAAGGCAAGCGCCTTTTTCGTTTTCTACGGATATTTAACCCCATACTTCTATAAACCCTTAAGACACGCTTCCTGTTCCATTTTAAGCCTTCATTGCGTATGCGGTTGTAGTACTCATCAAAACCTCGTGTGGGGTGTTTCTCTGCCAGCTCATTAAGCCTGTCAATGACCGCTGTGTCATCCCGTTTGTTTTGATAGTACCACATGGAGCGATGTAAATCAACCACCAAGCACGCCCTGTTTACACTTATTTGATATTCTTCTTGCAAATAGCTTACCCGCTCTTTCTTTTCACAGGGCTTTAGAACTTTTTTCCAAGTACGTCTTTTAACATCTCGTGGTCAAGACTAAGATCTGCATACATCCGTTTTAAACGCCTGTTCTCTTCTTCCAGTTCCTTGAGCTTTTTTAATTGATGGCTATCCATCCCGGAATACTTTTTCTTCCAATTATAGAATGTAGCTCTTGATATGCCATAGTCACGGCACAGATCTTTTACTTCTCTGCCAGCTTCATACTCCTTCAGTATCTTGATAATCTGGCTTTCACTAAATTTAATTCTTTTCATAATGACAATTTAAAGTTAAACATTTTGTCTAATTTTAAACTGTCCGATTTTTAGGGAAGGCTACATGGGAAACCAAAGTTGTGGCTAAATTACAGTCGCCATTTCATTGAATAAAATTGGAATTGTTTGGATTTATGTCCAAATTGTGTTCAGTTTCACGAGCGTGATTCCATAAAAATACCTGCAACCTGGGTGCGATTATTTGTGTTGGTTTTGCGGTAGATCTTTGAGCAATAATCTCTAACCGTTATGGGGCTAATAAAAAGCAGTTCCCCAATTTCTTTATTGGTTTTTCCCTCACAAATTAATTGGATAATATCTTTCTCTCTCTTACTAATGCCAAATTTCTTGTACAGATTGATGATATCCGTAGTTTCTGATAATTCACCTTCAGGCTTTTTGATCATTTTCTTTAAATACAAAATATTTAATACGTTAAATATTAAAGCCAGGAGACCAAGGTAAAACATTTGATGATCTTCTTGAATCCGATATTCTTGAAAATTGACCACTCGAAGTAAAAACCCTGCTAGTGAATAAAACACAATAAAAACAATAAAAGGTTTCAGATATCCGGGACTTATTATTTTAACTCGATCTGCATTCTTCAATAAAAAAACGGAACCAAATATAAAAGCACAGAGAAGCCAAAAATGGATACTTAAAACAGACAATCCATTGATCACAGGTTCAATACTCGCATTAAATTGCAGAATAAAACCCATTAAAATAAAAAATAAAAAGAAGGCTAAAGCAAGATAATTATAAAGTGATGATAGTCTCACATCTATCAACTGCCTACTAAATTTCAAAAATTTGATTGCTATAAAAAGTCGAAGTGCAGCTAGCAGGAGAATGATCCACAGAAAAATCTCCCGAAGGTTTGAATCATAAATTTCGCGAGGAGTAATTAACTTTAGAAAGGCTTCGAGTACATGAATAAATATGACCATATTTATTCCGATTAAAAGGTATAAATATGATTTAATGGCTCCAAATTTATGTTTTTGGTAAAGCGTAAAACCAATATAAATTGCAACCAAACCAAAACTTAGGCTAAAAAATTGCACGAAATGTGCTAACTCAATCATTTCAGAAATGAATTATTAAATAAAACAATCACTACAAATATAGGGTTTTTTAATCTGCGATCTTAGGCCTACTTGCAATTAATTTTTAACAAGAAAATATTCGTAACATGATAGTTCTTAAGACGTCTTAATAATATAATGTCTGCAATGAATTATTGCGATTAATAATTTAACATCTAATTAAAATGATTAGAAAAACTATAATTACAGTACTCATTTTCACTTTTGGATTATCCAACCTTGTGTTTTCCCAAAATCCAACTATAAATTAAGGTGGCGTTTTCGAGGAGCGAATTAATTGAAGATTTAAATATGCTATGGGACACCTTAAAAATTCATCCCAAATTGTATGAGTTTACCAGTATATACGAGTTTGATCAAATCTATCAATGCATCGAGGCTCAGCTCAAAGATGGCATGACTGCTGACGACTTTTTAAAAATTGTCTATCCACTGATTGAACGAATTGGATGCGGACATTCGGCACTATTCCCGCCAATGAGCTATATAGCTAATCCAGAAGGCAAGACCATCCCTATAGATATAAAGATTGATCAGGATGATATTTATATTCTTTCAACCTTTCCTGAAGGACTGATTCCAAGTGGTAGTAAATTACTTGCTATTAATAATAGGTCTTCAAAGGAAATTATTTCAAAACTGATGAATTACGTTTCGGTGGATGGGCTGAACAATCTTTCGGCCAAAAAATTCGGAGCTGAAAAAATGTTTGGAATGATATATCCCAAATTCTTTATACCCACCAATATTTATAAGATCAAATATCAATTAGCCTTTTCAGAAAAAGAAGAAGAAATTAGTTTAAATGCCTATAGTACCAAAGAAATTTGGTTGCCAAAATTAAATATAAAAAATCCATTAGATTATACCTTCGATAAAAATTTAAATGCCCTGACTGTGAAAATAAATACATTTTATTTTAATGGCCATAACGATAAATACTATAATTTTTTAGAAGAAGTCTTTGAAAAAGTCAAAAATGAAAAGATTGAGAACATTATTTTAGATTTAAGAGGTAATGGTGGAGGCGATCCCCTGGCTGCAGGGCGTTTATTCTCCTACCTCATCCCAAAACCCTTAAAATACTTTTCTGATGTTTTCTCCGAGGAATATGCAAGGCTTGCCTCTCCAATAGACCTTGCTTCGAATCATTTTGATGGTGAACTTTATATCCTGATAGATGGTGGGGGATTTTCAACAACTGGTCATTTGGTATCCTTACTTAAATATCATCAGATTGGGAAAATCATTGGTTCGGAATTGGGATCCACCTTTACTTGTAATGATAATTGCGTTTATGTCACTTTAAAAAACACCGGATATCTTGCGAAAATTGCACGATCAACTTTTTCAACAGCAGTTAAAGGGATGAGAGCAGATCAGGGGGTACTTCCCGACATCCCTGTTGCATTCTTTATCAAAGACCATGTTGATGGTGTTGATTCAGCTTTGGAAACTATAAAAAAGATGATCATTAAACGAAAACAATAACAAATTCAATACTGTTAAAACATTAAGTCTAGGATGAAAAGGCATACCATTTTTAAAATCATTACTCATTCAAAAAACCATAAAAAATGAATCAATTAATAATCCTCATTATCACCTCAACCTTATTATCATTTTCAACCCATCTTGATAAAAAAGATCAAAAAACTCAAGTTCAAAAACGTATTGAAAAAATTGAAAATGGATTGATAGATGTATCTAATGTTAAAAACTGGCTAAACCACGAACATTATGACACGATTCCAAAAACAAATTTTTTAGCGCAAATGGAAGCAATGAAAATTCCAGGTTTCAGTATTGCTTTAATCGACAATTTTGAAATTGCCTGGACTAAACAATATGGTGTTGCTGAAGCAGGAACTGAAAGATATGTGACTGAAAAAACGGTTTTTCAATCCGGCTCAACAAGCAAATTATTAGCGCCAATATTGATTCTGGATTTGGTAGATCAAGGTGATTTTAAGCTTGACGAAGACATAAACAATTATCTTAAGTCATGGAAAATGCCTGAACATCCATCTGGCAAGAAAGTTACCCTGCAGATGTTATTATCACACACTTCAGGAATTAATCGCCCGGGGAATGGTATTTGGCATGAAGGAGCAGAATTTCCAACACTTATCCAGTATTTAAACGGAGAATATCCTGTAACCAGTGATGGTGTGCTATTTGATCATGAACCCGGAACGGTTCATCAGTATTCTAATCATGGATACTTAATTCTTCAACAAATCATGGAAGATTATTACAATACAACTTATACAGAAATTGTTAAAAAACATATTTTCAATCCACTTCAGTTGACCTCAAGTTGTATAGAATATCCGCTACCTGAAAATCTGGCAAAGGAATTTATTAAAGGTCATGATTCGGATGGAAATATATCAGCAGATGATGGCCTTGATAAATATGCACTTGCACAAGGTGGATGGATGGCCACACCAATCGATTTGGCTAAATTTGCTATCGAATTGATGAAGGCCTGGAATGGAAAATCTGATTTAATAATTTCCCAAAAATCGATGCAGAGAATGATGCAAACTGAAATTATTGATGAAGGTTTTGAAGGGGGAGTCAGACAGCAAGGTTTAGGTTGTTTTTTGTTTGGAGAAGGTGATAATAAGTATTTTATGCACTACGGTCAAAACATTCCTCCCGGAGCAAATAGCATGTTAATTTTCCATCCAAAAACCGGAAAAGGTGTAGCAATCATGACCAATGGGATGATAGGTCTGTCTTTAGTTTTAAAACTAGTTCCTGCCATTGCCATAGAATATGGGTGGGAAAGTGTAATGAACTAGTTTGTTAATTTTGAAGAAAGCACAAAACCATAAAAAAATCAAAACCAGATACATTCTTACGAATAAGGAAACAAGCATTATAAGAACAATAATTTTATTGCTTTTTTAACGGTTGGTGTTTGATTAGTGGCGCCTGCCCGACTGAAGCAGGCGGGCTTTTAACCGACCTAAGCGCCATGCACTATGAGCCGTTATACCGTCGTGCATTATTCTAAATCAATAATAATTTCTATGTTTTCTTTAACTAAATCAATTAATTTGGAAGGTAAATTTCCAACTTTTTTCATTAGTCTTTTGTTGTCTATAGATCGAATTTGGTCAATCATAATATCGCAGTCTTGATGTAAATTGGCCATTCCTTTTTTTAAATGAACCCTTAAGATTTCAGAATCTTTTTTTATGTTAGTCGTAATTGGACAAACAATAGTTGAAGGATGAGGGATTTTGTTTAGTAAATTTGTCTGTACAACCAGAACAGGTCTAGTTTTCCCAGGTTCAGTTCCAATTTGTGGATTTAAGTCAGCAATCCATATTTCGAATTGTTTAATTGTCATATTCAGTCTCCTCAAATTCTTTAAGTACAGACATCGAATTGTCTTTAACTAATTCAGATTCTATTTTAAGTCTTTTTTCAATAATTAGACGTCTTTGAAGTTGATTGTAATATTCTAATGCCTCGTTAATATATCTATTACGGGGTTTCTTCATTCTAGCGAGAATTTTTTCAGTCTCTCCGAAGATTGAATCGTCAATTTTTAGTGATATTGTTTTCATGGTATGTTTTGTTTATACAACAAAAGTATATCAATAAAGTATATACTGCAAGTGTTTTTCTGTGTTTTTTTTGCATGCGGCATAAGTCTTAATTACAGGAGTGCGAAGCACAGAGCAATTAAGATCAGCTTTAGCTGAATGTAATTCAACGGTTATGTATAGGCAATTACTTATATTTCTTTATTATGCGGTTTCTCTTATACAAATGTTAAATTCTTATAATGCCCATATATTCAGGCAATCAGATTAATATTGGTTTTGTGTAACAGAACCTTTACTGTCTTTTTATGATAAACAATAGCATCAACTATGCATCATTATCTAGTTGTATCGATTATAAAAACCGAATAATTTTTCTTCAATGCGGGGAGTTTGAAATTCTTATTCAGCTTTACAACTTGAGGGCAAGAAGAATTTCATTGATAAATGTAGGAAAAAAAGTGAGAGCTTAGACGTCAGAGGTTAGATAAAAGACTTTAGACATTAGATATTAGATTTTAGACACAAGATACAACAAGACATAAGACACAAGATTCAAGACGAAAGACGAAAGATAAAAGTTAAAATCAAGATGCTGCGCAATTGCAATCTGAAAAAAGAAACCCCGCCATGGAGGGTGGGGCTGTTTGCTTTAAACTTTCTCAATGGAGAAAGCTTCTACCTGGGTTTTAAGTTCCTGGCTGGGGCGGTAGGTAAACCGCAGCTGTTTTACCAAATGTGAACTTACTTCTTCTTCGATAGCCGCAGAATCGCTGCTTACCACTACCCTAAAGCTTCCAAGGCTTCCCAGCCTTACAATTTTACCATCTTCCAAGGCCTGCGGTACCACTTCGGTTAAAGCCATTAATACGGCATAAACATCGGTTTTACTTAACGTCGACATCAAGGCTATTTGCTTAGATAAACTGTTCTGCGTGATATCGCCTTGATTAATTACCGTAGCATAATACCTTTTTTGGGCTACTACATCACGTGGGTTAATACGTGCCAGAGATTTAATTTTAATGGACATAATTTTAAGTTTTTAATAAATAGGTTAATACTACTTTATTCCAATATTTCTGTTTTGTCTCGCATTAATTAGCAGCTGTAAAGTCAATACGAAAGGGCTTTTTAACATAAAATGAGGTGAGTTGAGCAGCTTAAATGCTCCTTAAATTTTTAATCAATTTTTTTTACTTTTTTGTTTAAAAAAAGTAAGTTTAAAATAGAAGCTGTGGAATATAAAATTTAGACTTGTGTAAAATGGTGATGACACAAGTGTAAGATAAATTGAGAATTGAGTATTTTTTATCTTGTTCATTTTCTTTGAAGAAGCAAAGAAAATGAACCAAAAGAAAAGAGACTTTTTCAAAGGCATTTTTTGAGGCTAACTCAAAAACCATATTTATTCTTCTAAATTTCTTACAAGGATTCAGAAATCCTTTACGAAGAATAAATATTATGCTACTGAAAAAGATAAATCATTTTAGGGCAGGCAAGAAAAAACGGCGGGCATGCGCTGGGCTGTGTGCAGAGAGCCTCATTTTTTCAAGTTTTTTAGTTCGGATTTTATACTGAGCTTGTCGAAGTATCAAAAAAAGAACATCTAAACTTTATCGGGAAACTCAATGCCCTACTATTTCCGCACCCTGAGTGTCACGCCGTAGGCGTGATGTATCGAAGGGTGCAGGCTTGGTATTTCGAGTTCTGCTTGTCACATCGAGCTTGTCGAGATGTGGATTAATTGACAATAATAGTTCTCGACAGGCTCGAACTGACTGGAGATTTTAATAGAAAACGCCATTTCTGCCCGTCCGTTCAGGTGAGGTACGAATGCAGGAATCTTATAGTTAGATTCCTGTATTTCGCTTCGCTACAACCGGAATGACAAGACTCAAGGGACGTTGTCCTAATACTTTTACAATTTTCTAACAACCATAATCCCATCCCTTAAAGGAAGCAGCAAATTTTCAACCCGATCGTCCTGCTGCACAAAATCGTTAAAGGCTTTTAAGCCCAGAGTATCTTTATCAGTGGCAGGGGTTTTTTCAACAACCTTTCCCGACCATAAAGCATTATCGACTAAAATAAAACCTCCAGTTTTCAGCTTATCGATAATCAGATGGTAGTAATTGAAGTAGTTTACTTTATCGGCATCAATAAAGATCAAATCGAATTCTTCCTCGATTTTAGGAATGATGTCAAGTGCGTTGCCCGAATAATATTTAAGCTGGTTTACAATACCCGCCTTTTCAAAAGCAGTCATGGCCATTTTTTCCAGTTCAGGATTTTTTTCAATGGTATGGATACATCCATCCAACGTTAAACCCTTCGAAAGGCATATGGCCGAATAGCCGGTAAAGGTTCCTATTTCAAGAATTTGTTTTGGCCTGATCATGCAGCTTACCATTTCCAGGAATTTACCCTGTACATGGCCCGAAACCATACGGGGATGTATGGTTTTTAAATGGGTTTCGCGGTTTAACTGATAAAGCACTTCATCCTCAGGACTGGTGTGCTTTTCAACATATTCCTGAATTTCCTCTTTTATCATTTTCATTTACCGTTATAAATTAAGGCACTCAGTAATTTAGGGTCAAAAATTTCATTCGAGATTTCAATAAGCTGATCGGCTGTGAGTTCATTAATGGCATCAATAATTTCTTTAACCGATTCAATTTTACTTACCTGCAACAATCGCCTGCCATTCGACAACATTTCACTTAAATTGGATTCGAGGGCGATGGCTAATTGACCGATGATCTGGGTTTTGGCCCTGCTGAGCTGGAGCGTTCCCAATTTCTTTTCTCTTAGGTATTTCAACTCTTTGTGCACGATAGCAGAGGCTTTATTTAAATTTTCAGGGTCGGTACCAAAATAGACGTTGAAAACGCCGGTATCGGAATAAGGCTGATAGTTTGATTCAATATCGTAAGCATAACCATGCCTTTCACGTAAAGCCAGGTTAAGTTTTGAGTTCAGCCCTGGCCCTCCCAGTAAATTATTCAACATAACCAATCCCAGTCGGTTTTTATCCTCAACGGCATAAGCCATGTTTCCGATCACACAATGGGCCAGATGGTTTTGGCGGGCAACCACTTTCTTAAGTGGCGTGTATTCTGTAATTCCGTTTCTTGAATTAAGCCTTAAGTTTGGTTTTATCCCTTCAAAATACTTAAGTACCAATTTTATTAAACGATCGAATTTAATATTTCCAACCGAGCTGATCACCATTTGATCGGTATGATAATTCTTAGCCATAAATTCTAAGATATCAGCCTTTTTAAAGCTTTTAACTGTTTTTGGGGTTCCTAAAATATTTCTTCCGAAGGCATGGCCATCGAATAAAATTTCTTCAAAATCATCAAAGATTTGTTCAGAAGGGCTATCCTTGTAAGAATTGATCTCGTCTAAAACGATATCCTTTTCGCGGTTAATTTCCCTTTCCGGAAAAACCGAATTGAATAAAATATCAGAAAAAAGCTCTAAGGTTCTTTCGTAGTGCGCATGCAAAAAAGAAGCATAAATGCAGGTTTCTTCTTTGGTGGTAAAAGCATTTAAATCGCCGCCAACATTTTCCAGCCGGCTTAGCACATGGTAAGCTTTACGCTTTTTTGTGCCTTTAAAAATGACATGTTCAATAAAATGGGCAATCCCATTTTGGACTTCCTCTTCATCCCTTGAGCCGGCATTGATTACCAGACCACAATGGGCAATTTCCTTTGCGTTAAAACGGTGAACCAGGCGGATGCCATTCGGCAATGTATAATATTGAACTTCCATATATTTTTAAAAAGAATGCAAAAATAAGTTTTTCTGACATACTTGGCTCACTATCATTTTTTAAGATTATCCAACTCATCCTTGTAAACCCAAAACATGGGGAACAGGCCGATAAAATTTCCTTCATGATCGTATTTATCAACCACCGGAGCAATTCCTTTAATCACCTTTTCAATCACCAGCTTCTCTTCATCCAGGTACCATTCTTCAAGAAAGCGGATTTTGGTAATATCAGAAATTTCAATTTTCGAAACGATCACCGTATCGTATTCGGCATAAGGCGGGAATTCTCTGGTAAGGGTACGATAAATGCTATCGGTTCCCAATTCCTTTAGTTCTTCGACAGTCAATAAATTATTGAAATAATCGTAAACAGGCACCCGCCCTTCATAAGCAGCGGCCAAAATATTTTCAATCATTTTCCGTCGAGGAGTTTCTTCAATATTTTGAATCCAGGAATCGTAAGCAGGATTAGGGCTTACAATGGAAACATCATACTGGATTTTTTGGGTGATTAAGGTTTTGCTTTGCTTTTGCTTACAGGAGTTAAAAAACACCAACAACACAACAGCAATTATTAGTTTTGTTCTCATTTTAAATTTATTTTACTTGCTTAAAATTACTGAATTTCAGGATCAATCTTTGAAATTTTTTATCATACCTTTGAAGAAGTATCAATCATTTTATTAAAACCCTCCATGAAATTACAGATTACCAAACCCAGTTTAATTGTTGACGAAAACAAATGCAGGCAAAAAATTGCTTTAATGCTCGAAAAAGCCAAAAAGAATAATTTAGAATTCAGACCTCATTTTAAAACCCACCAGTCTATTGAAATAGGCCGATGGTACAGAGCACTGGGAACAAAAAAAATTACGGTGTCATCACTAAGTATGGCAGATTATTTTGCCTCAGATGGTTGGGATGACATTACTGTTGCTTTTCCGGTTAACTGGTTAGAGATCGATAAAATCAATCAACTAAATTCAACGATAACATTGAACCTGGTGGTAGTTTCGCTTGATACAATTAAGTTTTTAGCTGAGCGCTCAAAACAAGAACTTGGTATTTTTATTAAAATTGACACAGGCTATCACAGAACGGGAGTTGATCCAAACAATGTTTCACTTATCCGTTCAATTGTTGATGTTGCAATACAGTCTGATAAATTAATTTTCAAAGGATTTTTAGCTCATAACGGTCATACCTATAAAGCAAAATCAGTTCATGAAATCGAGAAAATTCATCATTCAGCTTTACACATCCTATCTAATTTAAAATCAGATTTTCAAACGGCAGATCAACCGATTACAATTTCAATAGGAGATACCCCCGCTGTTACTTTAATGGAAAATTTTAATGGGATAGATGAAATCAGACCCGGCAATTTTGTTTTTTACGATTTGCTGCAAGAACACCTAGGAGTTTGTAAATACGATGAAATTTCTGTGGCCATGGCATGCCCTGTTGTTGCTAAACATCCGGAACGAAACACCTTAATTATTTACGGAGGAGGGGTACACCACTCAAAAGAATTTCTGATCGATAAAAACGGGAATAAAGTTTTCGGCCTGGTAGTTAAAATGACTGAGCAGGGTTGGTCGGAGCCCATTGCAGATACTTTTGTTTCATCCGTTTCGCAAGAGCATGGTGTCATCAGTGCCCCAACAGATATTATTAATTCGCTTAAGGTTGGTGATATCATTGGTGTTTTACCGGTCCATTCTTGCATGACCGCCGATCTCCAAAAGGTATACCTCAACTTAAATGGTTCCTTAATCTCAAATCATAGGAGCTAAAAGCTTAGCATGCTATTTTATCTTTAAACAGGCCTAACTTCCTGAAAAAATATACCTTGCATATTAGTCATTTCTATTCGCCAATTCAAGAATATATTCCCATTATTGGAAAATCCCGGACTTATTAAAATTTTCTTAACAGCTGGCTTACTGTATTTTAGATAGTTTTTCATAAAACGGCTCATGGTTTGACATATATCATGTTGAAAAACAGCATGCATTATGAAAACTAATTATAGAACCATGAAAAGATCATTTGTATTTACGGCAATTTTGACTATAATTTTAGTATCCTGTCAAAAATTTGACAATCCAATAGATGACAGTATTGTCAAAGACACTGAAGCTATAGTCAATGATATGTCAGCTTTGAATATTAGCGAAAATTTTGATTGGAGCCTGACTAAAACGATCGACTTGAATGTCACTTTACCAGCACATGATGCTTCTCGTATTCTGTACGTTTACTCTGGAGATGAAGAAAGGTTGTATTTTAAAGGTCATACCGACGACGGTTCAAGTGTACTCAAATCAAAGATTACCATTCCTACCTATGAAACGACAGTTTTTATTAAGTATGGCATTGGCAATGATTATCCTAAAATGAGTAAGGCCTTAAATGGAGTATCCTTAAATTATTCCATAAGTAATAACTTAAAATCCACCATAACCACGGATTGTGATAATGATGGTAATAATAATATTTCAACTTTTGGAGGATTCCGGTTTGAATTTGATGGAATGGTTGAAAATATGGATGGAACCTCAACATGGACTTATACCGTTACAGGTGTAGCTCCTTCCGGACCAACCTATAAAGATCTTTCACATTGGGTATTGGCTTTATGCGAAAATCATAGTGTAATAGCTGTAACACCAAATAGCGCATGGGAAGTTAATACTGATCCTACGCTAGAAATTTATGGAATTAAATGGGATCACGGTATAAACAAAGAAGGCGGCACAAAAACATTTAGTATTACATTAAATAAACAGTATGATATTGGCCTTATTGATGTTGCATTTAAAGCCGGTCAAAATAAATTTTACTGTTCAATAAATGGCCCTTCATGTGAAGAAGGTGACCCAGATCCAGATCCGGAATTTGAGGGTACGCTTGCTTTTGAAGATCTGTG
Source organism: uncultured Bacteroidales bacterium (assembly GCA_942491855.1). GTDB lineage: Bacteria > Bacteroidota > Bacteroidia > Bacteroidales. The sequence continues at coordinate 149,009 of CALOCL010000026.1, read as the reverse complement.
GCCAGGAAAAGGAGATTATGACATCAACGATTTGGTTGTGGAGTATAACTTCGATATTGATAAAGACAATAGCGAGAAAATTAAAGACATTACGGCTACTTTTGAGGTTCGAGCTTTTGGAGCAGCATTGCATAATGGCTTCGGATTTTCATTCCCTAACGTTGATCCAAGTGACATCCTTAGTGTAACAGGTTATGATATTCAAGGTGGCAGTATTTTTAGTCTGGCCAGCAATGGTGTTGAGATCGGACAGTCAGATGCAACCTTCATCGTTTTTGACGACGCCTTTAACATTATGCAACATCCGGGCTCTGGTATCGGAGTAAATACCGATCATCCTGCACCTTATGTTCAACCTGTCACCATTACTCTTTACATCGATTTTGCAGACGGTCAAGTATCGTACAGCCAACTGGACATTGGTAATTTCAATCCTTTTATTGTGATTAGTCAAAGCCGGGGCATGGAAGTTCACTTACCCGATTATCCACCAACTGATTTACACAATCCAAGTATTTTTGGCACCTATGAAGACGACTCAAATCCGGGTGCCGGAAGATATTATAAGACACACAACAATTTGTTTTGGGCTATTAACATCCCTGAAAGATTTGACTATCCAAACGAGAAGCAGGTGATTACAGGAGCTTACTTAAAATTTGCAAACTGGGCTCAAAGCGATGGTGTACTATTCCCCGACTGGTATAAAGACTTACCAGGTTACAGGAACGCAAGCGCAATTTACTAAACGCAGAAAGCCCGGCCAAAAGCCGGGCTTTTATTTTTTCATCATTCCTCTTTTTTTACATTTTTATCCGAAAAAAACCTGGTATTGCTTACGAATAAAATACTCGGATCTTTTGCTTTGTTTCGATTATGCTCATATTCTTTTTCGCGCATAATTGCCTGCCAGGATTTATTTTTATAGTTTAGGAGGAACCATTTGAAGTAAGGTCTTCAACTCCGCTTTTCAAAATAATACCTTTGTTTTTACGACCATCAATTTTAACCACAACAGGTTTTGAAAAACGGATGTGACGTAGGTATTTATTTTCAAAAACGGCTTCCTGTTCTTCAAGGTATTCCAGGTCATAAAACCCATCGTTACGGAACGGATTGATGGTGAAATATCCAACCCTGAAAGAAGTTAAATTCTGAAAAAAATGAGTCCCCTGGCTTGGGTCAATCTGATAGTCCTTTAAGCCCGATTCGATAATTACTCTCGCCCCCGAAATCTGTGGCCACTTAACCGGAATCCCAAGCCATGGATCGCTTGATCCCCATCGCCCCGGTCCAACCAGAATATAATGTTTTTTTTCTTTAATAAATTGCTGGTTCAGCTTTTCAACTTCGCTGGCTATTTCCTGATTATGACTGGCATCAAATGAGTCAGGTTTAACATAAACAAAATCAACAATGTGACTTACAATACCATTGCCCAGGGCAGAATTAGCCATAATGATGGTATCTGTTTTCGGAACCTTATTCAAATCTTCCTGGATACCCTGATCATTATCAACAATGGGTCTTATTTGTAAAAGGTTAAAGGTTCTAGGGTTCCCATTTTTTTGATTGAGCTCAACCGCAAATTCTATTTCGATGGGTTTTCCCATTTCGTTCTGTCCAATTTTCAAAACATCATGCAAGATTTTAGCAAGCGGAAAGGTGTCGTGTTTTAAAATGTTTGAAAAAGTGATGAGTTTTTTACCTTCGTAGTTCACTCCATCTCTAATCATTTCATTTTGGAAATCATACGTAGAGGCAATATGTTTTATAGATCCGTCTTTTTCAGCTTCTGCAATTCTTAATTTTAACAAATTATGACTATCATCGGTTGAAGGTCTAAAACTTTTAGGCTTAAGATCAAGTGCAAAGAAGGTTTTTTGCGACTGGCGTAAGGTCATTTCCGGACTACTTGTTTGAAGTATTTTCTTTGGAAATTTCGGTGAAAACCGAAGGTTTTCGCCTCCATCAACAATATGTTTTCCCAAGCCAAGTCCAATATTTACAATTCCATCTTCAGGTTTTTCCGGCTCGATCGGATAAAAATTAATTGAGCGGGCAACCCCCGAAATGGTTGGATAAAACCGATCTCCGTATTTATTACCACATACTTCCTGTAAAACGATGCCCATTTTTTCTTCATCAATTACATTTGAGGTGGCAGTCATGTACGACTTGCTATCCTTGTAAAAGGCAGAAGCATAAACACTTTTAATGGCATCTCCAAGCATGTTAATCATAATGCGATCATCGTCCATTACATTTGGAATCATGTAGGTTGAATAGATCCCTGCAAATGGCTGATAATGGCTATCTTCAAGTAAACTTGAAGAACGAATGGCAATTGGGCTTTTGATGTATGAAATGAAAGTGTACAAATCTTCATGAATTCTGAATGGAAGTCGAGCCTCAACAAAATGCTTAAGAATTTCCTCATCACTTAAATCTGATAAAGCAATTTTATGCAGTTCATTCTCCTCCATAAATTCATCAAAAACATCGGTTCCTAAAACAACCGTTCTCGGAATGGTAATGACCATTCCGTTATACTTATCGTACAATTGATTTCTTTTAATGAGTGAGTCCAGAAACGCCAGACCACGAGCCTTACCACCAATTGACCCTTCGCCAATTCGCGTAAAAGTTAAATATTCATCAAAACGATCGCGGTAAAATTCAGCAATAACTCCCCTGGCTTTATTTAATCTAAAACTGCCAATGGCATCAAAAATAAAGCGTTTAATCGAATCCAGGTCATCGAAGTCTTCCAACTGAAGGCCCATAATCAGTTCGGCCAAAGGAAATAAAGCCCTTGCCCTCATCCATTTCGAAAGATGATTTCTTTTTACATGATATTCTAAGGATTTATCCGGGATTGGAAAAATGATTTCCTGTAATGCCTTTAAATCATTCGCTCGGGCAATTTCTTTACCTGTATCCGGGTCAATGAAAATAAAATCACCAAATGCAAAGTACTCACGAATAAAATTTCGAAGTTCAATGGAAAGTGTTTTTGAGTTTTTATTGATAAATCCAACCTTGAGTTTTTTGGCAAGTTTTGCATTTGCCGCATCCGATGATTGTAAAAGTAAAGGCATGTATTTGTCATCTTTTTTTACCTTTTCATACAATCTTACACCAGCCTGTTTATCTAAAACACCCTCTCTTTTGTAAGCCATGTCAGAAATTATCCCTAACATATTCTGCTTATACTTATCGTAAAATTCAACGGCTTCTTCATAATTTGTTGCTAATAATATTTTCGGCCTTCCCCTCATTCGTAGCATTTGCTGATGCTCATTTAAGCCTTCTGTCATAAATTTTTTAGACTGCTTAAATATTATTTTGAAAATATTCGGTAAGTAGGATGAATAGAACCGGATAGAATCCTCTACGAGAAGAATGGTTTGTACACCGATGTTTTTTACATCCGAATCAACATTCATTTTATCCTCAATCAGCTTAATGATGGCCAATAAAATATCTGCATTACCAAGCCAGCTAAAAATATAATCAATAGAGCTTAAATCTTCCTGATTAACTTTTAAAGAAACTTCACGAGAGAATGGGGTTAGTACCACAATCGGGATATTGGGGTATCGGGTTTTAATATTTGATGCCAATTCAAAGGTGTCTCTTTTCTCGGCACTTAACATCGTAATGATGAGATCAATCTTCTCCGTTTTAAGAAGCTCAAATGCCTGTTCCTGCGAGGAAGCCTGAATAAATTGCGGTGGATACCTTAGGTTTAATGAAACGTATTCATTAAAAATTTGCTCGTCAATTCTTCCATCATCCTCTAAAATAAATGTATCATACGCGCTTGCGATAAGCAAAACATGATAAATCCTGTTTTTCATTAATACATTGAAGGAGGTATCGTTGAAATTAAATTTTCTTACTTGCAAATTCGCAGGAATAGGACTCATAGGTTTAAACTTTTTTGCAAAAGTACATCAAATGCTTATCATGACTCTAAACTTAGGGTAAAATATTTACCCGAATTGATGCCGAAAAACGGCTAAATCAGGATTTAGGAATTCTTTTTCTTGTCAATAAATCCTGCAACGTAGATGCCCAAAACCGTGTAAGAAACGACTGCGGTTACCAGAAAAAATGAAAAACTTACGCGTGCCGGCGAATTCGGGGCTAAGGTTTTTAATGAACATGTATGAAACTACTGCAGCAAGAACCAATGTCAGTACCACTGCCAGGTGTGCAATAATTGAATTTTCATTTTTAATTCCTTTCGTAAAAAACAAGAAAATGAATCCAAAGAAGGCCGGAATCAGTGAAGTAACTTGCATGTCTCCCTCAGTGGAATATCTCGCGATAAATCCAAAGAGTCCTATTAATAAAAGAAATATCGCGTAGTAAAAATTAACTTTATGTGGTGTTTTCATATTTGTAGATTTAAAATTTATTTGTGTCGTTTAAGCAGTGCTTAATTTGTAATCGTTTTAAATAAGCTTCAAATTTACTAATTAAATCCATTAAACCTGAACTGTTTTCCTAACCAAAGCAAAAACACATTATTTTTATTCTAATAAAACGGCACAATAATTCCATTTGCTTAATTCGTTAATAAACTAGTAAAGACATAGATGAGTACTTTAGTTAAAGGTGAGAAAATTCAACTATCAAGGTCGATAGCTTCAGATATTGATAGTATCATGAAGTTCGAAATATCAAATAGCCCTTTTGTGCATCAATATTCAAAAGAAAAACATTTGAAGCTGCTTAATGACAACGATTGCCTTCACCTTTCAATACAGAAAAATGAAGACTTGAAACTCATTGGTCATATGATTCTTTTCGGATTGAATTCTGAGTACAATACATTACAACTAAAAAGATTTACCATTGAAGAAAAAGGGAAGGGTTACGGTCGTGAAGCTCTTCGATTGATTAAAAAAGCATGCTTTGAGAATCTCAAATATCATCGATTTTGGCTTGATGTTTACGATAATAATTCTCGTGCGATAAATCTATATGAATCCGAAGGATTTATAATGGAAGGATTGCTAAGGGACAGTATCAAAACAAAAACAGGGTACAGTTCACAACGGATTTATTCAATCTTAGACAAAGAGTACTTTAAATAATAAAGAAATGCTTTAGATCTAAACTTTTGAACATAAACTTTTAATCCTTGACAAGCTATTACAATTGACGTAAATTTATATTAATGTTTTCAATTAACTAATCACGACCGCCCAATTATTCGCCGAACTGAATAAGCCTTTTAACCTTTGAGCCTGGACTATCCTGAAAACATGCATGCTCCAGATTAATAATTAGCACTTAGTAAGTAAATTATAATAATAATGAGGCAATCATGAAACACTTAAAATCCCTGTCGGTACTAGTTGTAGTAACAATGATTTTTTGTAGTGCCTGTGAAAAAACGGAGTCAATTTCGGGTGATTCAAACCTTAAAATTATTAATGATTGTAGTACCAGTATCAAGATATATTTTGATGGCGATTATATTGGAAGGGTAAATTCAGAAGATAGTGAACAGTGGTCGGTGCCCTCAGGAAACCATGAAATAAAGGCGACCTCATCGTTTCACAAAGACTTTAAGAAAACCTACAATTTTGTTGAAGGACAAACAAGAATAATTCGTCTGGATATAAGTATAAGTAACGAATCCATTTTACAATCAGGCCTAGGTGAATAGTTAAAAAAGGCTAAAAGTGTCTAGAGATTGACAATCATAAAGTGGGAGGGTTGAATATGGTAGGTTTCACGGATTTAATAGGGCTCCCACTTTGGAGCGAACAGTTGTTCGCTCCTTTTTTTATCTGTGATGCCATTAAAAGGATGATAGCTCATCAGGATAATAAGTCTTCATATTTTTGTTTAAGTCAAAAAATCTTCCGAAGTTTGAGAGAACAATTTTACACTATTAAAAAGTTATCTATTTAAACCTAATCCCCTTATGAAAAAATTACTCCTGATTATTTTCATTTTTGCCACATCAAGTGCGATCAGCTGTTCAAATCCTAAAGAAGAAACATCGCAAGAGGAACCGCTTGACAACTCAATCACTGAACAGTTAAATGAAGATGTTGTTACACCAATAGAAGAAACCGGGAATTACATCAATTCTGAAGTAGAAACAACTGAAGAGGCAATGCCTGCTAAGAAGCAGCCTGTCCAATCAAAATCAAACAGACTATCTCCTGAAGCATTTGGTGAATCAGTTTACAAAGCACTGAAAGAAAATAATTACGACAAGATTAAACCATTCTTGCCAACAACAAATGATATTGAATACTTAAGGGACTTCGAAATTAAAAATGACCCGGCTATGAAAGATAGCAAAAAGGCCAGCTTATTGGCAAAACTTAAAAAGTTTCAAAAAAATAAAATTGAAAACTCAAAAGAAAGTTTTGATAAAATTTATGAAAAGATAGAGGAAAAGGGTATCGTATGGAAAGATGCAAAATTTGAAAGGGCAGCTTTCAAGCGAGGCAAAAAGAAAGATCTGGAACAAGGGGATGTTTATATCTTTTTGAATTACCTGGGTGCCGAATACATTATTGAAATGACGAACTGCATAAAGGTTGAAAGAGGATGGTTGATAGGCGATAAAATGACCATCAAATAAAAGTGAAGAAAAAATGTTAGAGCGGGCTTAAAAGCCCGTTTTTTTATTCCCAAGATGCAAATTGATTTTCTTAAAAAGTCATTCTTTAGTTTGTTGTACACCATCGATTGTAGTAATTTTACTCTATAAGTGAATTTCTGGTAAATAAATTCTGGGTAAAGGAATAAAGATTTAAGATACATGCAAAACACAAAAAAAGATGATTGGTCCAATTGGATCAAGATAATTGGAAGGTATAACCAACCGAATAATTTAAAAAGTTGGTGGCAAATTATCAATTCTGTAATCCCATACCTTGGATTGTGGATTGCTATGGTCTACAGCCTTGAGGTTTCCTATTGGCTTACCCTTGCTATAGCTGTTTTGGCAGCCGGTTTCTTGGTACGAATTTTTATCATTTTTCACGATTGCGGGCATGGCTCCTTTTTCAAGTCTCCTTTGTTAAGCCGCATCGTCAGCATCTTTACTGGGATGTTTGTTTTTACACCGCATCACAAGTGGCATCACGAACATCATATTCATCATCAGTCTGTTGGTAATTTGGATAAACGTGGCGTAGGCGATGTTAAAACCATTACGGTTGAAGAGTACAAGAACTATTCTCCCACCAAGCGTCTTTACTACCGTATTTACCGTCACCCGATCACGCTGTTTATCATTGCCCCTTTCTTTTTATTCACAGTTGCGATGCGTTTTCCAAGCAAAACGCAGTCCTTTAACTCGAAATTGTATACCCATCTAACTACCGTTGGACTGGTGCTTGGTGTTATTCTTATTTCTCTTTTAATTGGATTTAAAACGTTTGTGTTGATTCAAGTTCCTGTACTGTTTTTTGCTTCAGTTTTTGGGGTATGGCTTTTTTATGTACAACACCAGTTCGAAGATGTAATTTGGGAACGAACGAAAAACTGGGACTATAAAGTAATTGCCATGGAGGGCAGTTCGTATTTAAAACTTCCAAGAATACTGCAATGGTTTTCGGGAAATATCGGCTTTCATCACCTTCACCACTTAAGTCCTAAAATACCTAACTACAATCTTGAAAAATGCATAAAAGAAAACGCTATTTTTCAGAAAGACCCGCTCACCTTTTGGCCTAGTATTCAATCGATGAAATACCGTTTATGGGATGAACAAAAACATAAACTGGTAAGCTTTCGCGAAGCTTTAAGTAGCTAAAATCATTTAGTGATTTTTGCTATTTCTTTCTGCTAAAGTTTAATTTATAAGATAAATTCCAAGTTTCTCCTTTATCACGGGAACTATTGATTTCCATCGTAAAGGTGTCTTCTTGTATGTCGGAAATCTTTAATTGAAGACAAGATCCGTTTGAATCGTGAATAACATCCTTTAAGTTGTCTGCTATAAAAACACCATCTTTAAAATTACCTTCGTAAAAATCGGTATTGGATGAAAACTCGTTAAAAGCTGTTACCCTGAAAACCTTTCTGTCATTATGGTAGCTGTATTGCATCATCATCGACTGCACGTAATAATCATCAACAGAAATGGATTGCTTCAAAAGGTTGGTTGCTTCAAATTGACTTTTAACAAGGATATTGTCTAAGGTGTACAAGCTATTTGCCCTTGACTTTTTTTCGATTTTCACATCCCAAAGTCCCGCCATAAAAGCAAGTTTTTGCATCTCAGTGCTTTTGGGCATTTCAAACATCTTTTTATCCACGGCTTTGTTAAAAATAACTTTTTCGATGACAAGCATACGGTCGCGCTGACCAAACATACGCTCAACAAAAAATGGGATAATTAAACCATCAACTTCTCTGAAATCGTCGAAGAAAGATTCAGCGGGAGATCGCATACCAAAATCTACCCATTCCGAAACGGATTTAACTTCGAGATAAGTTTCCTTGTTTAAATACCATGTTTCCCATTTCCCATTGCTTCGGGTAAGTTTGATGACATAAGTATCGATGCCGTCAACGTTCTCCTCACCAACATATTCAACCGTTGAACCTTTTTCTTTGTAATTGTAAAATGGGGTAAAAAGATCAGCTTTTTGCAAAAACACATTGTCTTCGAATTTGTTTAAACGACGTGGAAAGGTGAATTGATGCCAGGGATCAATGGTCCAACCCCACTTACCATTAAAAGCCTCTTTTACTTTATGCTGTCCGATATGTAAATCGCTGTAATAACAACCCGTTTTTGTTTTTATCGCATACCAATCATTTTCCTCACTAAAGGCAGTAAACTTGGCAGTAATTTCCATTGAATTGATGGCGTCCCACTTTTCGGCTCCACCATGCGCTTCAATATGTTTAGAAATAATTTCTTCCACATTTTGTGCTTTTAAAAGTGGCGTTAGACTTAAGGTAAGAACAAGAAGGATGAGGTGTTTGATTTTAAATCTCATTTTTATCAGGTTTTAGGTTTTAATACTAATTAAGTTTGAAACAGGCCATTTCTGTCTGGTTCCGAACATACACTTTTCCGTTGGTGTACGAAGGAGCCGTCCAGGTAATACTACCACTAATCGCATCCACCGAGCCTAATTCCTGATAGGCATCAGGACTGGCTTTTGCAATGGCTAACTTCCCTTTATCCGAAAGTATGATCAGCTTGCCATCCACCAAAATAAAACTTCCTTTTCCAAATCCCCGTTTCGACCATTTTACTTCGCCTGTTTCGGCCGAAACACATCTCAGCGCTGCCACATGAAATCCATAGATGTAGCCATCATGATAAATGCTGGTCGTAAAATCAGTTTTCATGCTTGTACCTTTAAGTACCTCAACAGCTTTATTGTTTTTTATTTGAGCGATAAAAAAACCTCTCCCGATGTACGACACAAATACTTTATCTGCTCCAACCATAACCGGCATCACGATATTTCCGGGGATATACATGGGGAAAGTCCAAAGGGTATCGCCTTGTAAATTGTACGAATACAGCGTTCTACCGTTAACAAAAAGTGCTTGTTGCTGTCCATCAATCTTGTTAATCAACGGGGTGTTGTATGTAGCAATTCCATTACCTTGTTGCCACGCAACAGAACCATCATTTTTGTTAAATGCCATAAACGCTTTACCGTCTTTTCCTCCAACTTCAATCAGTAATAAATCAGCAACAAGTTTGGGTGAACTTGCAAAACCCCATCTGGGTAAGGTGCTTCCGAAATCCTTCACAAAATCATGCTCCCATTTAAGTTTGCCATCTTTTTTACTTCGTGCCGAAAATTTACCCATTCCACTCAGGCAATAAATATGTTCCTCATCAAATGTGGGTGTTGAGCGAGGACCATCACCCCAACCATCAACTTCAATGTAAATTGAATCAACCTCCACTCGCCACTTCTCATTTCCGGTTCTTTCATCGTAGGCAACCAGATATTCAAAACCGGATAAGCTATCAATTTTTTCACTGTACATGGTATAAATTAAATTTCCTTCAACAACCAATTCCGAAAATCCAGAACCAATTTGTTTCCGCCATAAAAGTTCTGGCTGAGCAGTTTTCCAGTCTTTTTCAACTAGCTTTTCAGAAGAAATTCCATTCCCAAATTCACCCCTGAATTGTTTCCAACCCTCTGAAGATGCCTTTTGAGCCATGCCCGGAGCTCCAATCCCTATTAATAAAATTATACTGAGGTATAAAAGTGTATTCTTATTTCGCATAAGTCATTATTTTTCAATTAGGTTTAATTTATTGTTGTGAAACAAATTTGCACATTACTTGTCAATATTGAAAATGTTTTTTTGGTATTTTTTAAACAATTAGTCCGTGCTTATAATGAAATCACATAGTAAAACTACTAATTAACAGTTAAAATTGATATTTAGCTTCAATTTTCGTGCTTCCCAAAACAGCAAATTCAGGGTATTGAATTTAAAGTCCCACATATCCAAACAATTAACCTACCTTTGCGGCCACTTAAAACAATACATGACATTTAAAGAATTAAAATTAATTGACCCTATACTTCAGGCTCTTAGCACTGAAGGATACACAAACCCAACACCGATTCAAGAACAATCAATCCCAATTCTGCTTAGCGGAAAGGACTTATTGGGTTGTGCCCAAACAGGCACAGGAAAAACAGCTGCTTTTGCGACGCCCATTTTGCAGCACCTTTATCAAAGTAAAGCGCAAAATAACAGAGGACCTCGTAAAATCAGAGCACTTGTGATAACTCCTACCCGTGAGTTAGCCATTCAAATTGCGGATAGCTTTACGGTGTATGGAAAGTTCACCGGACTTAAAAATACCGTAATTTTTGGTGGAGTAAAACAAGGCAAACAAACCACTACACTTCAACAAGGAGTTGACATACTTGTGGCAACACCCGGCAGGCTGCTGGACTTAATGAATCAAGGTTTTATAAATTTAAAAGATATTAAATTCTTTGTGTTGGATGAAGCTGATCATATGCTCGACATGGGTTTCATTCATGACATTAGAAAAATCATTGCCCAATTACCCACGAAGCGACAATCGCTATTTTTCTCAGCCACAATGCCTGTTGAAATTGTTACATTATCACACAGGATATTAGGAAATCCGGCTAAGGTAAGTGTACAACCCGAACAAACTACAGCCGAAAAGGTAGAGCAGGTGGTATACTTCACAGGCAAAAAAGGGAAACCGAAATTGCTGGTTCATCTGTTGCAGACTGAAACCATTGAATCAGTTTTGGTTTTTTCAAGAACCAAACATGGCGCCAATAAAATTGTTAAGGTTTTAGATAAAGCAAAAATTAAAGCTGAAGCCATCCATGGTAATAAATCGCAAGGTGCAAGGCAATTGGCCTTAAGTAATTTTAAAGCCGGGAAAACAAAAGCACTTGTAGCTACTGACATTGCTGCAAGGGGTATAGATATTGATGACATGTCGCATGTGATCAATTTTGATTTGCCCAATATTCCTGAAACCTATGTTCATCGAATTGGACGAACAGGTCGAGCCGGAGCCAGCGGAATTGCCATCTCATTTTGCGACATGGAAGAAAAAGTTTATTTACGTGATATCCAAAAGCTCATCGGGCAAACTATTCCTGTTGTGAAAGATCACCCTTTTCCTGATGATGGAACGGATAAACCAAGTCCACGTCCAGGAAGGCCACAAAAGCCTAAAACGACTCAACGACCTTCTAATCCTGCTGCGAAAAAAAGTGGTAACCGGAAACCTTGGTCAACCAAAAATAGCAGTAGTCAACAAAATCGAAGGCGGCCAAGTGAACGGAAAGCGAGTTAATTAAGACCATTAATCCGCTTTAAAATTCAGACTTGTCTTATCCATTTCGTTTCTAAAAAGTGCTTTTAGTATCTTTGTTTTGCACCAAACGAAACAACCATGCGACGAAGTTTTTATTTTCTTCTCTTAATTATTCTCTTTACCTCTTGTTCAAAAAAGAAGAAACAAAATTTCGTTTTTATACTGGTTGATGACCTGGGATGGACAGATTTAGGTTATTCGGGAAGTAAATTTTACGAAACCCCGAACATTGATGAACTGAGTAAAATAAGTGTTCAATTTACCAATGCTTATGCTTCGGGTTCTGTTTGTTCGCCTTCTCGTGCCTCAATCATGACAGGTCAACATCCTGCCCGATTAAACATTACCGACTGGATTCCTGGTGATCATCCAAAGAATAAAAAATTAATAGGCCCGGAAGATTTAAATGAATTACCCCTGAACGAAACTACTATTGCTGAAGTTTTGCAAGAAAATGGATACCAAACTTTTTTTGCAGGGAAATGGCATTTAGGAGATGAAGGATTTTTTCCGCAGAACCAGGGGTTTGATTTTAATTTTGGAGGTCACCACATGGGGCAACCACCCGGAGGCTACTACTCTCCTTACAAAAATCCACAACTTTCTGACGGGCCGGATGGTGAGTATCTGACCGATCGCCTAACTGATGAGTCTGTTAAATTCCTGGATCAGATCGGAGAAAAACCTTTCTTTTTATCGCTCAGCTTTTACACGGTACATACACCGATTCAAGCCTGCGAGCGTCACCTGAAAAAGTTTGAAGATAAACTTAAAAGCCTTGAGAACAAAGTAAGCCGGATTCGAATTGAGGGTGAGGGGAAGACGACACTTGATCAACGAAACCCAGCCTATGCTTCCATGATTTTTGCTTTGGATGAAAATATTGGCAGGCTCATTAATAAACTAAAAGAAGAGAATTTATACGAAAATACCACCATCATTTTTACTTCTGATAATGGTGGACTTACAACCCTCAATTCAAAATATAAAAACATAGGACCAACTGCTGTCACACCCTTAAGGGCAGGTAAAGGTTGGTTGTACGAAGGCGGAATCAGGGTACCACTTTTAATCAAACCGGCTAATTTTAAAACCACAAACAGAGTGAGTGATGAACCTGTTATTGGTCATGATTTTTATCCTACCCTACTATCAATGGTGGGCATCAAGCCTGATGCAAAAAAGGCCATAGATGGTGTTGATTTATCAGATCTATTGGAAAATAATGTTTCGCTTGGAAGAGAAGAAATCTTTTGGCATTACCCACATTACCACGGCAGTGCCTGGAAGCCTGGTGCTGCTATCCGTCAGGGAGATTGGAAGCTGATAGAATTTTATGAGTCGAAAACCATCGAACTTTACCATTTGGCCCAGGACATTTCTGAAACCACCGATTTGTCTCAAGAAAATCCGGAAAAAGCCCGCATGCTTTTAAATAGATTGCATGAACTTCAAAAATCGATGAATGCAAATCAGGTCGCTCTCAATCCTGATTACGTTAATTAATCGAGCATTGAGCCGGATAAAAAATAAAAGGACAAGCCATTTCGTTAAAAATTAAACATCACGCCTAGCCTATGAAAATTATTAGAGTTGTTGGAAAAAAAGAGAAAAAAGAATTTATACAGGTAGCCAAGATCATCTACAAAAATGATAAAACCTGGGGTTGCCCACTGGATGATGAAATGGATGGGATCTTCGATCCCAAAAGAAATGTTTATTATTCTCACGGGATTTGTGAACGATGGATCCTAAAAAATGAAGAGGGGGAATTAATTGGCCGCATTGCTGCTTTTGTTGATTACAAAACTTCAAATGTTGAAGATCAACCCACCGGAGGAGTTGGGTTTTTCGAATGCATCGATAATCAGGAAGCTGCAAACCTACTGTTTGACACTGCAAAAGAGTGGCTTACAAAACAAAAAGTAGTGGCAATGGATGGGCCGATAAACTGGGGAGAAAGAGATAGTTACTGGGGTTTATTGGTTGACGGTTTCACACATCCCTCTTACGAAGTAGCCTATAACCATAAATACTACCGGCAACTATTCGAAACCTATGGCTTTCAAACTTATTTTAAACAGGAGGGTTTCCATTTCGATGTGAAGAAACCATTATCCGATCGATTTCTGAAAATTTCCAAATGGATTACCAGTAAGCCGGGATATGAATTCAGGCATTTTACATGGAAAGAGGAGGAAAAATTTACGAATGATTTTGCCGAAGCCTTTAACATCGCATGGGCCTCATTTAAAGATAATTTTGAACCTCTAAAGCCAGATTATATCCGTAATACCTTAAAAAAAGCAAAAGTTTTTATCGATGAGGAACTAATTTGGATCGCTTACAAAGATGAAAGACCCATAGCGATTATGCTGATGTATCCCGACATCAATCAGATTTTAAAACACATGAATGGCAAACTAAATCTTTGGAATAAGCTTAAGTTTATTTATTTGAAAAAGAGAAAAGTGATGACCCGGACAAGAACAGTGTTGATGGGAGTTATTCCTGAATTTCAAAATCGCGGAATAGAATCCGGGTTTATCATTAATGTAATGAATGTTTTCAAAAATAAGCCTCATTATACCGAAGCTGAACTTTCGTGGGTAGGCGATTTCAATCCTAAAATGAGAAAATTGTTTCTATCCGTGGGCAGCGTTCCAGCCAAGCATTATATCACTTATCGTTACTTATTCGATCGTGCAGCTGAATTTAAGAGGTATCCTATTCAAACATAAAAACTAATTTATAATATCTTTTTGTGCCATGTTGTTGTGACCTGTAAAAAATTTAGAGGAAAGATTTGCTTTTTGTATAAATGTCAAGTATATTTGTCATTTAGTTAATACTACGTTACTATTTGAATAATATTTTTTACTAAGCTTAAAATCCATGTCAAAAGAATCATTTATAGATTGCGAAAGAAAAAGCGCAGATAAACTAAAAAAAATTCAACTTCCTAATCAATTTATTAAAATAGGATTGGTCATCGTCATCTTTTCATTTCTTTCCTTTTTATTACTAAAAAAAAGGAGATTACAGATTGATTTGCAAACATGCCATACTACTCGGGATGCTCATGATTTCCATTTCTAAAAGTAAAATTGAAGATGAACTGATTATTAATTTAAGTATGCAATCTTTTACTTTTGCTTTCATTTTTGGAATTGCCTATGCCCTAACACTCCCATTTATCGACTATTTTATAGATACAATATTTAATATTGAAAAGGCAGGGATTAAGGATAGCAGTGACTTTCAAATCTTATGGATGTTGTTGAGTATTCAGGTTTTTTACTTTGAATTCTTAAAACGCATTCATCGATGAAAAACAGACTGAAAATTGAAAGAGCCATCTTGAATATTACTCAGGAAGAGTTGGCAAAGCAGATGGGAGTATCCCGACAAACCATCAATTCCATTGAAAAAAACCGCTATGTTCCATCTACGACTTTGGCATTAAAACTTTCATCCATTTTTAAAAAACCGGTCAACGATTTTTTTGAACTGGAAGCGGATGAATTGGTATAAATGTGAAGTGAATTAATCAGAGAAATAAATAAATTTACCATTGTAAAATAAAAATAATGAAGCAGAATATCCTTATTCGTATAGGTACAATTAACGATTTAACTTCAATTGTTGACATTTACAATCAAGCCATAAAATCGCGATGTGCAACCGGCGATATGGATGAATTTACTGTTGAAGAACGAATCGACTGGTTTAAAAAATTTGATCCGGCAAGCTTTCCAATTTATGTAGCTGAACTCGACAAAAAAGTCGTTGGTTATTGTACCATTTCACCATACAGATCGGGTCGAAGAGCCATGGAAACGATTGCAGAAATAAGTTATTATTTGGATTATGCCTACCATGGAAATGGGATAGGAACTGCCTTAATAAATCATGCCATTTCTGATTGCAAACGCATTGGCAAGAAAAGTCTGTTGGCCATTCTTTTAGATATCAATTTTCTCAGCATAGGCTTGCTCGAAAAACTTAAGTTCAAAAAATGGGGACATTTTCCAGAGATTGTAGAAATGAACGGGCTTAAGTGTGGTCAGCTCATTTATGGGTTAAAATTAAGTAATGCGAATGAGTCGACATGCTCTCATTGTCCTTAATAATATTTTAGTAGAATTTTCGTTTTACTCATTATACTTTAACGCTTATTAACTGACGTTAACTAAATGTTAATCTAATTTTGTGTAACAATCCTTTAAATTTGTGGTTTCCTTATAAATAAGGATAAAAGTAAACAAGTGAGAATTCCAACTTTCTCAATTTTAAAACATCCTGTAATGGATTGATAAACAAACGCTAACCAAATCCCATTATCTCATGATACTTAACCAAATTAAATTTGCAATCCGAAACATCACCAAAGACTTAGGGTATAGTTTAATAAATATCCTGGGTTTGACCATCGGAATTACGAGTACACTTTTTCTGCTCATTTATGTTTTTGATGAACTCAGTTATG
Source organism: uncultured Bacteroidales bacterium (assembly GCA_942491855.1). Taxonomy (GTDB): domain Bacteria; phylum Bacteroidota; class Bacteroidia; order Bacteroidales. The sequence continues at coordinate 132,669 of CALOCL010000026.1, read as the reverse complement.
ATAAATACCATGAAAATCATCAACAAATTTATCGGGTTTCATCCCACATCACCGAATCTGACGATGATTTCGTATGGAATGTTGCTCAGATCCCATTTGCCACTCAAGTGAAGCAAGACTATCCCGAAGTTGAAAATGCTATCCGTTTTCAAGGAATTGGCAGAAGTCTTTTTGAATACGGAGAGAAACAATTTTATGATAGCGATGTCAATTTTGTCGATTCTACTGTTTTTGAGGTTTTCACTTATCCCATGATTAGCGGTGACCCGGAGACCTCTTTGGATGAGCCTAACTCCATCGTGCTTACCGAATCTTTTGCAAAAAGACTTTTTGCCGATGAAGATCCTATGGGTAAAATAATTACCAACGAAAATCGCACTTTAAAAGTAACCGGGGTCATTAAAGATGTACCTCAGAATTCACATTTTCGGTTTTCTGCATTAATGTCGTGGAACACCCTTGAGTCACGCCGTCAGAGTTGGGGGAATTTTGGGTTATTCACTTACCTAAAACTAAAAGAAGGAACCGATGTCGTTGCCTTTGATAAAAAGCTTGAGGAAATGTACCCAAAGTTTATGGCTGAGATTTTTGAAAACGTGGGTGTTCACATCGATTATATTTTACAGCCTCTTACCGATATTCATCTCTACCCCATCAGCGAAGGAGAAACGGAAGCCAGTGGAGATATTCGTTTTGTGAAGATATTTTTTATCATCGCTGTTTTCTTGCTTGTGATTGCCGGAATTAATTACATGAACTTAACTACTGCCCGTTCGGTTAAACGATCGCGTGAAGTGGGTATACGAAAAGTAGCCGGTGCCCATCAGGGGATGCTCATCCGTCAATTTTTGACTGAATCGGTGGTTTTAACCATCTTTTCGTTGATAATCAGTGTTGGACTATGCTTTATTTTTCTGCCGAATTTTAACTTAATTTCTGGCAAATCTCTTGACTTTTCTTTCTTTACCAGATCTTCATTCCTTCTATCAATTACATCTGTAATTATCATATTGGGAATTTTAAGCGGAATTTATCCGGCCTTCTTCCTTTCACGCTTTAAACCTATTAACGCGCTAAAAGGGAAACAAAGCAAAGGAAGCGGACATGGCTTGTTAAGAAAAGGATTGGTTGTACTTCAGTTCGCGATTTCCCTGAGCATGATCATCAGTACCATGGTGGTTTATGAACAAATTTCTTATCTGAAGAAGAAAGACATGGGTTTTGATAAAGAAAAAATATTACGGGTGGTGTTTAGCACCCGTGCCATGGTTGAAAAGCTTCCGGTTTTAAGAAATGAATTCGCATCTGTTTCGGGTGTAAAAAGCATTGGCAGTACCACAACGCCTTTGGGCGAAGGTTCCGGGAAACTCCTTTTATCGGTTGAAACCTCGGACGGGATGCAGGAAAAAGGAGTCAATTTAGGTGGATGCGATTATGACTTTATTGAAACCGTTGGTATTGAAATGCTGGAAGGCAGAAGTTTTTCGCGCGATTTCCAAACCGACACTTTAGCTGTTCTCGTCAATCAAACCATGGCCGATCGTTTTGGCTGGGAAGAACCCCTGGGCAAAAAAATCATGTTTGGCGAAGATCAAACAGCACGGGTTATTGGTTTAATGAAAGATTACCAGCAAACAGGCCTTTACAATCCGGTTGAGTCGTTCATGCTTTACTTACAAGATAATAACAGGATTGTGTATGTAAAGTTGGATGAAGGCAGCAATCAAACTACCATCGAAAATCTGGAGTTGGCCTGGAAAAAAACTTTTCCACTGCAGCCTTTCGAGTACACTTTTTTGGAAGACAATTTATTTGAACAGGTTGAACCCGACGAGAAAAGGGGATTTCTCTTTACGATGTTCTCTATCATCGTTATCATCATTGCATCGCTTGGGGTATTTGGCTTAGCTTCCTATACCGTTGAGCAGCGTACCAAAGAAATATCTATCCGAAAAGTACTTGGTGCCAAAGCGCAAACTGTGATTCAGTTAATCTTCAAGGACTACCTGATCTTAATTGGAATCTCAATTTTAATTTCATTTCCAGTAGTCTATTATTTTATGCAGGATTTTTTGGCCAACTATGAATACCGAACCAGTTTGAGTGCTGTAACTTTTATAACTTCGGCTATCGTTTTGTTAATCATTACTTTACTTACCGTTACTTATCATACGGTTAAGGTTGCCCGCGCCAATCCGGTTGACTCTTTAAGGATAGAATAAATAAAAATCAAAAACAAAATTATAAGGGTGACACCCCAACTGGGGCGCACCCTTTTTTTATTCAAAAAAAACATGCGACATTTTAAAATTTTGGTATTAAGTAATAAGTTGCTTTTAAAAAGTTGTACCAATGAAAAAAATAAAATCACCATGAGAGATGTCCTTTTCTTCCTATTGGGAGTAATAAGCCTTGTAGTTCTTGATGCCATTATCAATTGACCCGATGCCAGAGATTCGTTTATGGAAGGATGGAATGATGCAAGGCATCAGAATACCATAGAACGCACAAAATGAGTTGCAAGAAATTTATTCTACCCCATATTTATCAAGCATATAAATAAGTGATGCCACCGCTGCCGCTCCCATTTGCATTTCACGAATATTCACCTGATCGAAGCTATCGTTGCCGGAGTGATGAAAATCAAAATAACGCTGATCATCGGGTATTAAACTGCCAAAAATTATTTCAGGGTAAAATTGTTTGAGGGGACCGATATCAACCCCTCCGCCACCTTTAACAACTTTGATATTGTAAGGTTTGAAAAGATTGATAAGCTCCTTATGTTTTCCATTTTCGGGGTCAAAGTTTGAAAAAGCTACAGCCCTGGGAACCAAAACACCACGATCAAATTCAATGGCCATCACATGTTCTTCTTTATTCAGATTCGCCATTTCCGCATATTTTTGACCGCCTCGTTGCGCAATTTCTTCATCCATAAACATCACTGCCCGTATGGTGTAATTCGGTTGGTAATTCATTTCTTTTAACAAACGTAAAATTTCTATGGATTGAACACAACCGCCTCCGTCATCATGTGCCCCTTGGCCATTATCCCATGCATCTAAATGCCCGCCAATGGTGATGATTTTGTTCGGGTATCTTGCCCCTTTCATTTCACCAATTACATTGTGCGAAACAACATCCGGATAGGTTTCACAGGTGGTTCGGAAATAAAAATCCACCTTCTTTTCCTGCTTGATAAGCTTGCTTAACAAATCTGCCCCATTGGTACTGATCATCACTGCCGGAATTTGTTTCACCCCTTCTTCGTAGCGCATCACTCCGGTATGTGGAAAATCATCTTTGACCAAAGTCAGCGATCTAACTACTACTCCTGTCGCTCCAAATTTTGCAGCTTCAGCAGCACCTTCAGTACGTAAACTGGCCGCTTCACCATAAGCTCTAAAAGTGTTTATTAAAGTTGGATCCATGGGTTTGTTAAAGAAAACGATTTTACCTGCTACCTTTTCTTTTCCCAATCTTTTCAACTCATCAAAATCGTAAACTTCAATCACCTCACCACTTAAGCCATCTTCTCCGGTTCCTATGCTCAAACCCAAGGCCGAAACCGGAACCTCAAATCTTCCCATTTGCGGCGACAAAATGTAGGCCTGTTCCGGTTCTCCCCGCTTCCAGTTTTTCACCATACACTCCTGCAAATAAACTTTATCCAAATCCATTTTCAGCATTTCCTGATAGGTGTATTCAACGGCAGCAGCAGCTTCGGGAGTGCCACAAATCCGGCCTTCGGTATGTTCACATAACCATTTTAATTGATTGTATGCAATTTCAGAAGTCAATGCTTTATCAAAAATCTGTTTTACGATTTGCGCATTATTTTGTGCACTTAAGGCTGTTGTTAAAAATAGGATGCATAAAATGGAAACAAGTCTTTTCATGGGTAGCTAATTCAAATTTGATCCAAATTTAGGGAAAAGAATTTAAAAACTGTCATTCGCGTTGTGTGCCAGGGACAAAGTCCTCCTCAGATAATATTGTCTCATTTAATATTTATTACCATCGCAACCTTTCAATGACAAATTACATCATACGTTTAAATTAATTAGTTTATGAAAAGAGGAAACTTTCTGATTGTCGTTTTACTTCTTATTTTATTTGAAAAAGCCTATGCACAAAATGATAAAATCTTTTTCGGGCCATCCATTTCATTCAATGCTGAACCATTTACACAGGTTTATTATGAAAATGGACGACAGGAAAGAAATGCAGAAAGTCAGTTTTTTGGATTTGGGATCAGGATCCATAAGAAACTAAACCGAATTTGGGGAATCATTTTAGGAATCAATCAGTTAACAACTGAACACAAAACTAATATCCCTTTCAATCATTGTAAGTTTATAAAACCAGGCGAAGCTTGCACCTACGAATTGAGATATGTAAACAGTTATGGTTATAAAACTTTACAATTGGAATTTGGAATAATGCATTATCTCATCAACCGTTCAAAGGTAGAAATGTATCTTAAGCTTTCTGCTTCAACTGCTTTAGATTATGAATCGTTTTACAAACAAAGCAGTGATCATCAGACAATGAAAGACACAAAAGATCATTGGTTTTCAAATTCACTGCTAGGCAGTGTAGGTTTAGGATTTCGCCCAACATCAAGCACTCAACTTGTTTTGGAACCCTTTTTAATAAGCATACAACTTCAACGTAAAGATCCCATCATTCGCAACAATAAAATTACCTGGAGTTATTTTGACCATTATGGGGCATGCCTCTCATTTATGATTCAACTGTAAGTTTTTTAAACTACTTTGGTCGCATATTGGGCATTGAGTGATCGAAACGAAGTTGAAAAGTTTATGGTGAGCTTGCCGAAGTATATCGAAATGCTCCCCTGCACCCTTCTACATGCTCAGCACAAGTACCCTTCGATACGATTTGCTTCGCAAATCACTCAGGGTAAGACTAAGCACAGGATATTGAGTTTTCCGATAAAGTTTAGATGTTCTTTTCTCAAAAAAAGAACAGGAAAAAAAGAGATTCCTGCATTCACAGGAATCACGAAATCAAAAACGCCACTCCTATACTGGAATCGCGCTTTTTATATTAAATGAACCCTTCGATATACTTCGACAAGCTCAGTACAGGCATCCCGACCAAGGTCGGGACACTCAGGGTTCTTCAGCGTTTATTCAAATGATTTTTCAAAATCAGTTTCAAATCGCAGATGAACGGCATCACAACCATAATTAAATAGGCGGTTGTAATTGCTGTTGGCTTCGGTATATGTAAACTGATATGCTTCATCCTTGGCTTCAGTGGGTAAGAGCGAAAGGGCTTCGGCACGAATGTCCATGACCTCTTTTTCACCTTTTACGCCTAATAGTTCTAAAACATCTGTGACTTGCTCAAAGCTTTGTTTTTCTAGCTTACAAGTAAACTGGGCTTCAAATTCCTGGAAAACTTTTTGTGCATTCGAGAAACTTCCGTCCATTTCGATGGGCATGGTAGCAGGTAAAACCAAGTCGGCAGCTTGTGCAGTCTCCGTCATGAAATAATCCTGTACCGCTACAAAAGCAGCGTTCTTCATCCATGCATTTACTTCATCTTTATCAATGGCGCATCCTACAGGATCTTCACCAAAAATAAAGAGGTTTTTATAAGCGCCTTCTTTCATGGCTCCCAACATGCATTTTCGCAAATCATCAGCGATTGCATCAACGCCCCAGCTAGTTTTCATCCTGGCTTTAAAGGCCTCATCAGTGATACATTGGGTACCTACCCCGTAAGCAGGAATCGCACCCATATCAAAAATACCTTGTGCATTGTTCTTCTCTTTTAAAGGAATGAGTCCGCTGGCCGTTTTACCCAATTTGCCGGTAATCATCGCTAAGTTGAATACTTCAGTACAGGCATGAGCTGAGAGTTCTTTCTCAGAAAATACCAATACGGCATTCATCTCATTATTATAATCCTTGGCAAATTCCGCAATTTTATCCGGGCAACAAACACCAGACTTTTCAATCAATTCGGCATAGTTTTCTTTTAAAACAGCTGCTTTATAAGCATCGAATCCTTCGCAACGATCTTTAATAAATAGGGCATTTTCTAATCCATTGCTTAATAAATAATGATTCACCGCTTTTACAAAATGATAGTAAGATTTGATGTTATACGTTTGATCAACCTTGCGTTTCATCGTGCTCTCAGGGTTAACTGTAACTAGGTTAACTGGAACTTTTGTTTTGAATTGCGCATTTTTAATCATGAATCCAACAACCGCATTGTCCTGATTGATTTCAGAACCCAGCAAATAGATTTTGCTTGCATCCTTAATTTCCTCAAAAGGAACATTGGCCATGCTGTTATCGATATACGCACTTTGCTCGTTCAGGTAATGAAAGCTGGAAACATTATTGGTTTTAGCTCCGGCACGCGCCAGCTTCTGAACCAAGTATTGCTCTTCATTGCTTAATCGAGCACCTGCGAAAAAGATATTATCGTCGGCTTTTACAGCGGCAATTTTATCTGCCATTATTTTAGCAGCTTCTTCAAAACTAATCGCTTCGAATTTGCCCTTAACCTTTAACATGGGTTGGCTTAATCGGCTCTTATCGTTCAAATACTGATAGCCAAACTTTGGATACCTACAAATATTCCCATCGATATTGATCATGCCCTGGCTGCCTTCAACTTTCATCACAAATTCATTGCGATGCTGAACATTGATTTCACAACCTACCGAACAGTAATTACAAATGGTTTTGGTATCTTCTAATACAACCGGTCCTGGTTTAAACAGCACATTTTCGGTAATGGCTCCGGTTGGACAAGTTGAAATACACAATCCGCAAGATTCACAATTCGACTCCTGTAACTTATCGCCCATACTTGGAGCTACATAAGTATCAAAACCACGGTTAACTAAACCCAGGGCATGGGCACCTACTACTTCGTTACAAATACGAATACACCGGGCACATAAAATACACTTGTTCGAATCAATTTCAATATAAGGATGACGGAAATCAACCTCATAGGTTTTAAAATCGCCACCATATTTATGTTGATCAACTCCGTATTCGGAAGAGAATTTCTTCAAATCACAAGTGAAGACTTCGGTACAACCACACTCTAAGCATCGTTGCGCTTCATGTTTAGCCACTTCTTCGCTATCGTAACCCAATTCAACTTCTTTAAAATTCATTCTCTTTTCAGGAGCTATGGTTGGCATTTCTTCCCGCTCTTGATGCTCAAATTTCCCCACATAATCCTCATTAACCTGAGCCTGGAAATTTTCTTTTTTACTGATGAATTCTTTAGAGAAAGGTTTTACTTCTTTTCCCTGTAAGTATAAATTGCATGATCGAGAAGCAATTTTGGCTTGTGCCACGGCCTCAATTAAGGTAGCCGGACCCGTTACTCCATCTCCAGCAGCGAATACATTTGCGATGCCTGTTTGTAGGGTTTTAGGATCGGCTTCAAGATCGCCCCAACGATTGATTTTCAATTCGCCTTTGGTAACCGTTTCATTCACCTCATCCAAGAAATTTACAATGGTTTTTTGTCCGATGGCTGCTAAAATATAATCTACCTCTAAATCAAATTCAGATCCTTCCACCGGAACGGGTCGTCTTCTGCCGGAAGCATCAGGTTCACCCAATTCCATTTTAATACAAGTAACAGATTTGAGTTTACCATTTTCATCTTTATTAACTTTTGATGGATTGGTTAACAATAAATATTGTACGCCTTCCAATTTCGATTCGTGAATCTCAATTGGGTTAGCAGGCATTTCTTTTTCGGTACGGCGATAAATTACGTAAACTTCTTCTGATCCACAACGACGAGCCGTCCGGCAGCAGTCCATGGCCGTATTTCCACCGCCAACTACAGCTACTTTCTTGCCTCTGAAGTCGGCTTTTTTACCGCTCATTTCCATGTTTTTCAAGAATTCAATTCCTGAGTAAACATTTTCGGCATCATCCCCTTCGCAACCAATTAAAGTTCCCTTTTGAGAACCAATGGTTAGCACCACTGAATCATATTTATTTTGCAGCTCAGCAAAGCTTAAATTATCGCCTAACTTTTGGTTGTAATAAATATTCACGCCCATTTCGGTGATATTATCCACTTCCTTTTGTAACAAATCATTGGGTAAGCGATATTCCGGAATGCCATATCTCAACCATCCACCAGCTTTGGGGGCAGCTTCAAAAATATCTACCTGATGACCTTCTTTTTGCAAGAAAAATCCGGCAGAAAGTCCACCGGGACCTGCGCCAATTACCGCTACTTTTTTGCCTGTACTTGGCTGCATCTCAGGCTTAAACTTATTTTTTGACTCCAAATCATAATCCGCAGCGAAGCGCTTCATATAATCGATTCCAACTGCAGACCCTTCATCAAGTAAATTTCGTCGACAAGCAGCTTCACAAGGACGTACACAAACGCGTCCACAAATGGCTGGTAGAGGATTGGTTTCCTTAATTACCGCAACAGCATCACTGTAGGCGCCTTTGTCGATTAATGAAATATAACCCTGAACATCAACACCTGCAGGGCAAGCCTGGGTACATGGCCCCAAACAATCGGCGTAGTGATTACTCAACATTAAATCGAGAGCGGTTTTACGTGCTTTCTTAACTTTATCGTTATAGGTTTCTATTTTCATTCCTTCAGCTACTTTGGTAGAACATGAAGGTTGCAATCCTTTCATTCCTTCAACCTCAACCACACAAACGTAGCATGAAGTAAATGGTTCTAATCGGGGATCGTTACAAAGAGTTGGAATTTCAATATCGTTTCGATTGGCAAGTGCTAAAATGGTTTCACCAGGATTAGCCTCAAGAATTTTACCGTCTAGTATTACATTTATTTTTTCGCTCATTTTCTAAAGCTCTTTAATCAATAATTATGAAAGCCGGATGGCATCGAATTTACATTTTGTATAACAGGTACCGCATTTGATACAATCGTCCTGACGGATGAAGTGAACTTCTTTTCGTTCACCATCGATACAATGGGTCGGACAATTTTTGGCGCAAACCGTACAACCGGTACACTTATCGGCATCAACTTCGTAAGTAAGTAAACTGGTACACACTTTTGCCGGACATTTTTTGTCGCGGATATGGGCTTCGTACTCGTCTCTGAAATATTTGATTGTTGTAAGTACAGGGTTTGGAGCAGTTTGTCCCAATCCACAAAGAGAACTGTCTTTGATTTGAACAGCCAGCTCTTCTAATCTTTCAATGTCTTCCATCTCACCTTTTCCTTCAGTGATTCGGGTAAGAATTTCCAGCATGCGTTTGGTACCAATTCGGCAGAAAGTGCATTTCCCGCAGCTTTCTTTCTGAGTAAAATCAAGGAAGAATTTAGCTACGTCAATCATACAAGTGGTTTCGTCCATAATGACCATACCACCCGATCCCATAATGGCACCTGTTGCATTTACTGAGTCATAATCGACGATGGTATCGGCCAGATATTCAGGAATACAACCTCCTGATGGTCCACCCATCTGAACGGCTTTAAACTTTTTATCATTCTGAATTCCGCCACCTAATTTAAAAATCACATCGCGAATACTCATTCCCATTGGAACTTCAACCAATCCTGAACGTTTAATTTTTCCTGCCAATGCAAAAACTTTGGTTCCTTTACTCTTATCGGTTCCATATTTGGCATAAGCTTCTGCTTCATTTAAAATGATCCAAGGAATATTGGCAAAAGTTTCAACATTATTAATATTGGTAGGCTTTTTCCATAAACCGGATGCTGCAGGAAATGGAGGTCGTTTACGTGGCATTCCGCGCTCACCTTCGATGGATGCGATGAGTGCGGTTTCTTCGCCACAAACAAATGCTCCAGCTCCTTCTTTAATGTAAATGTCTAAATCAAAGCCTTCGATTCCCATGATATTCTTACCAAGATACCCTCTTTCGCGAGCTTGTTCGATGGCAATGTTTAAACGAATAATTGCCAAAGGATATTCGGCACGGCAGTAGATCACACCGCCATTCGCCTCTATGGCATAAGCGCCAATAATCATACCTTCAAGCACAGAATGTGGATCACCTTCCAAAACTGAACGATCCATAAATGCACCTGGATCACCTTCATCGGCATTACAAATGATGTATTTATCTTCAGATTTATTATTATTGGCAAATCTCCATTTGAGTCCGGTGGGGAAACCTCCTCCACCTCTACCACGAATTCCAGAATCAAGAACGGTTTGAATTACCTCTTCTCTTGAAAGTCCTTTTTCGGCTATTTTTTTAATGGCTGCATATCCATCCCGGGCTTCATATTCATCAATGTTTTCGGGATCCATGTAGCCACAGTTTCTCAAGGTAATTTTAACTTGCGAATCGGTGAATGTGTTGTCCTCTGTTTCAAACAAATCAGAATGAACCACATACTCCTGAACTGGTATATTTTGGTTGACATGTTTATCTAATATTTCGATGGCTTTCGCTTCGTCAACATCACCATAAAGATAGGTACCTGTATCATCAACTACCTCAACCAGAGGTTCTCGATAACACATTCCTACACAAGAGGTTTTTTTTAATTCGAAATCGAGTTCTTCAACTTCTTTAAGGGCTTGAATTTTTTCGTAAACTTTTCCGGCACCAGCTGCAATCCCACAACTGCCGAGACCGACGATTACTTGTTTATTTCCCATGCTAAAAATTTTGTGTGGTTAATATCCTGCTATGAGGATTGCTTTTCCTGAATTCTAATGTTTTTGATGATCTTTACCGCCTTGCTTCCATCCAATTTCCCATATGTTTCATCTTTAATCATCATAACGGGAGCCAGTGAACAGCAACCAAGACATGCTACTGATTCCAGGGTAAATAACCCATCCTCAGTAGTTTCACCATCCTGAACTTTTAAGGCTTCTTTCAGCATATCCGTCACGGCATTGGCATTTTGCACATGACAGGCCGTTCCGTGACAAACCTTAACAACATATTTCCCTACCGGATTTAGACGGAACTGGGCATAAAAAGTAGCCACCCCATACATCTCCGATAAATTAAGTCCTATTTCAGTTGAAATTTTATGAAAAGCTTCTAAGGGAATATAACCAAACGCTTCCTGGGCTCCTTGCAATAATGGAATCATATTGCCTTTCTTATTCCTATACTTCTCAATAAGAGGGTCTAAAACTGTTACGTCAATTTTGTCCTCATTGACCATGCTCTTTTCAGCATGAATTCTTGATATACGCATTATAAATTAGGTTAAATTAGATGGGTAAAAATAGGGAATGTTGGCAAATTTACATTTGCGTAAAACACGTAAAAAATCCAATTTATATGGGGTCTAAATAGGAGGATTATCGGAAAATCTATGTACTGGTGCCCTTCAATACGTTCCTTTGGAACACTCATAGTACATCATCTGGGCAATGAGTGTCACGCTGTAGGCGTGATGTATCGAAATGCCTTGCTAAGATTGAAACGGCTCTTTGCACTTTAAAACAGGCTTCAGGGATGAGAGGCATGTGATCCCGATACGTTTCACTATCGGGATTGTTCGTTTCGCCAGTTTTTATTTCACCTTCGGTTCATAAAACTGGAACTCACGAAAAAAAGAGTCCCGAATAAATCCGGGACCCCCACCTAATTAACCTAATTAAAAAACCGTTGGTTTAAGGAACCAACAACCTATGAAAAAATGATCAGCCAACTAAAAGCTTTGCATATCTTTTTTCTACCTCATCCCAATTAATCACATTCCAGAAAGCAGATACATAATCTGGTCTTCTGTTTTGATAATTCAGGTAGTAGGCATGTTCCCATACATCCAATCCTAAAATTGGAGTACCCTTTACATCAGCAACATCCATTAACGGATTGTCCTGATTAGGAGTGGAACTAATAAATAATTTTTTATCAGCACTAAGGCCTAACCATGCCCAACCACTGCCAAAGCGAGTTTTTGCGGCATTATTAAATAATTCTTTAAATTCATTAAATGAACCAAATGTGTCCACTATGGCTTGTTTTAATTCTCCCTTAGGCTCTCCTCCACCATTCGGTGATAAGACTGTCCAAAACAAACTATGATTAAAATGTCCGCCGCCATTATTTCGAACAGCAACCGGATATTTACTAATTTTTTTTAATACATCTTCAAAATCTATATCGGCCATGTCAGTTCCTTCAGTAGCAGCTGACAGGTTTGTAAAGTATGCATGATGATGTTTGGTAAAATGAATCTCCATCGTTAGTTTATCGATGTGAGGCTCTAAAGCTTCAAAATCGTAAGCTAATGATGGAAACTCTAAATTGCTAATTTTTGTACTCATTGTTGTTAAAATGAAATCTATTAATTGTTTTGCCCTACAAAGATATATAATTATTCTTATTTAGACTGTATTAAAATAACATTTTTGTTAAATTATTGTTAATTGCAATGAGCCTTAGCCATTTCTTGCTGATTTTGTGGCACATAGCTGCTGTGAAGATTTTAAAGCTTTCGAATTAAAACTGTGCAATAATCTTAATGTTTAATTGCCGTGGGGTTAAATAATTTGGGATCGCATATTGACGACTGTTAACATCTTTGATCCAGAGATAGGAAATGGTGTTATTTATTTGGAGTAGATTAAATACCTCAGCTGTGATCCACAATGATTTGATGTATTTAAGTGGATTATTCATGGCGAATTGACTTTTGTCACCAATCAGTTGTTTTGAAAAACCAATATCCACCCTTTTATAAGGAGGGATCCTAAGTACATCTTTGTATTTTTCAGAATCGGGAGGGCCAAATGGTAATCGACTGCCAAAAACCAATCTTAGGTGAACCTTGTAGGATGGATTTTTGGGAAGGTAATCTTGAAAAAATAATGAGAAACTGAATCGTTGATCGGTAGGTCGTGGAATAAAACCAGGTTGTGTTTTAACACTGTCAACAGCCACACCATCTGTTACTGTCGGTGTGATTAAAATACCACTTTGATTAAAATAACTCCAGAAAAAATCATCTTTGATATCTTCTCCTGTTTTCATTAAGGACAAACTAGCCCATGATTCGATGCCTTTTACAAACTCTCCATTAATCTTTAGATCGATACCTGTTGCATAACCTTTAGCCATGTTTTCGGCCAGATAACGAATCCGAACATTATCAATTTTATAAGGAATTAAGTCGTTGAGGTGTTTGTAGTAAATGGCTGCAGACAGCTTGAAAGGTCTTTTCCATGCCTGAAAATTCCAATCAGCTGAACCTACCAAATGTATCGATTTCTGTGCTCTAATATTGGGATTGATTTCCCCATCAAAATTTCTAACCTCCTTATAAAAAGGTGGTTGGTAATAATACCCAGTAGCAAAACGAAGGAGTACATCTTTTTTCCATGCTGGTTTGTAGGAGATGGACATCCTTGGGCTGAATAAAAACTGTTCGTTAAAATCCCAATAATTAAATCGAATACCGGCATTTATCGAAAGTCTTTTCCCCTCATTCAACATCCACTTGTTTTGCATAAAACCACTTACTCGGTTGGTGTTTAAATCAATTTTGGCTTTGGTTGATTTGAATAATTCGAAATCAGCATTTTCAAGATTGGGATCACCAGGAATTCCTTGTGGATTTGGGATGGAAAAATAAGCAGAATCAACCATCTCCCATTCACTCAAATGATCGCGAATGCGTTCATGTTGAAATTTAAAGCCCCATTGCAAAAACTGCTGATCGTGATAAAGCTGACCACTATGCTCAAAACTTGTGACTTGTGCTTTTAAAAAATTCCTGGCATGATTCAAATGAGTTCCTATACCCTGAGATTCGATAACTTCACCAAACTCATCATTTGCAAAATTGGTTTCAAGCTGGCCAATCCAGTACTGGCCTCTGATGTCAAAAGTTTCACTTTCGGTGGTACTAAATGCCGAAGCAGTAAATTGTATATTCAGATTAGGGTTGGGATTGTACTTGGCTGATAGTGCACCAAAACGTGTCTCAAAACTATCTTTTTCCTGACCATCAAAATAAACTTTTAAGCGATAGGCCTCATTGATGGTGCCAAAGCGAGTATCGCGATCTGTCGGCTGTAACCGATAAACATTACTGGCAATATTTCCTAAGAAAGAAACCACCCATTCATCATTTACTTTGTAATCAACAAAGCCTTGAAAATCGGTAAATGAAGGGCTATAATCTCCTTTTGTATCCAAGCCCTTAAGTACGTATCGATTGGTTTTATGCCTCACTCCAAATAAAAATGAAAGTCGATTATCTCTGGAAACCCCTTCAAAATGTGCGTTTGCATCAAGCAAGCTAAATGTTACTGATCCAGCGTTAGACTGGGGACGTTTATAGGAAATATCCAAAACTGAGGACATTTTGTCACCATACTTGGCATCAAAGCCACCGGCCGAAAATAAGATGGAAGAAATTAAATCAGAGTTAATAAAGCTTAATCCTTCTTGTTGACCAGACCGAATAAGAAAGGGTCGATAGATTTCAATTCCATTTACATAAACCAAATTTTCATCATAATTTCCACCTCTTACCGAATACTGAGAACTCATCTCATTATTAGAAGAAACGCCCGGCATGGTTTTAATTACATCTTCAATATTTCCAGAAATACCAGGTGTAACCCGAGCCAGCTTGGGATCAATTTTAGTTAAGCCACTTTCTCTTAACTGCTCGTCCACCACAACCACATCTTCTAACTCAGTGGTTAAGATTTTCATTTGTTGATTAATCTCTTTTCTCACTCCTGAAGACAGGTGAAGAATTCGTTCTTTCGGTTTGTAGCCAATAAAGGAGAAATGTAAAACCACATCTACATTCGCCGGAATCTCAATTTCATAATTTCCGGTTTTATTTGAGATAACACCTCCCGAAAGCCCTTTTAAAGTAATCGTAACAAGCTCCATCGGCAAACCCTTTTCATCGGTAATTTTACCAAACACAAGGGCTTTTTGCTGAGCAAAAGAAAAACTTCCAATGAGTAAGAAAATGATAAGAATAAAAAATTTTTGGCTTGTCATTACTTTAAATAAACTTAGCTAAGATAACTGTTTCTGAGTTTATTTATTTTCCTCGCAAGTAATTTTTACAATCGAATTTTGAAACTGGGAATTGGGAGGGAACTTAAAGGCAAAAAAAATGCTGCCACATAAATGTAACAGCAGGACATATTGAGTTGAAAACGACTATCTGGTTAGATAACCATTTTCACGAGCTTCTTTCAAGCAAACTGAGATTCCTTTTTTATTAATGGTACGCAATCCATGCGCAGAAACCTTAAGTGTAATCCACTCTTCAGTTTCAGGAATAAAAAACCTTTTGGTTTGTAAGTTCGGACTAAAAGTTCGTT
Organism: uncultured Bacteroidales bacterium; assembly: GCA_942491855.1. Classification (GTDB taxonomy): domain Bacteria; phylum Bacteroidota; class Bacteroidia; order Bacteroidales. Next base: position 117,344 of record CALOCL010000026.1, on the reverse strand, counting down.
TAGTTCTGCTATTAGAGTGTGATACGTTATTACCAGTAATCACTTTCTTTCCTGTTATTTCACAAATTTTTGACATCGCAATAGATTTATCTAATTCTGTTTTTCAAATCGGAGTGCAAATTACGTGATTTTTTTTCAATTAGACAACACTTAAGAAACATTTTTTAATATTTCCATTCTAAGTAGGTTAAGGCCAGTGAGGGCAGCCTTTCTGATGTTTCTTCCACGATGCTCACCAAAGAGATATTTTTTGGCAAATACTTTTTTATCTGGTGTTGCAACAGCTATCCAGGTTGTACCAACCGGTTTTTCCTTGGTGCCACCATCAGGACCTGCGATTCCGGTAACTGAGATGGCATAATCTGTTTTGAACTTAGCTTGAGCTCCTAAAGCCATTTCCATGGCAACCTGCTCACTAACTGCCCCATAATTAATCAGGGAATTTTTGGAAACACTTAAGAAATTTTCTTTGATCTCATTATCGTAAGCTACAACCGAACCCTTAAAACACTTTGAGCTTCCGGAAATACTTGTGATTAAGTGCGAAATATATCCTCCAGTGCAACTTTCTGCCAACGACACTGTCTTCTCCTTTTTAATTAAAATTTCAACCACAACCTTCTCCATGGTATCCTTGTCATACCCAAAAATAAGCTTCGGGATTAAAAGATGTAAAGCTTTGAGCTGAGCATCGAATTCAATTTGTAATTTCTGCTCATCTCCTCCTTTGGCACTTAAACGTAAACGAACTATGCCCGGTTGGGGCAAATAGGCCAGTTTGAAATGAGACGGCAGATTGTTCTCCCAATTTGCGATAATTTCTGCTAAAGCCGATTCGCCAATGCCTTGAGTGAAAATTGTTTTCTTGAGAATGATTCCGGGATTAAACTTCTTTAACAGCCGTGGAATGATTTGATCACTAATTAAGGCATGCATTTCAAAAGGAACGCCCGGGATGGAGATAAAGATTTTCTCATCCTCTTCAAACCACATGCCGGCAGCGGTTCCATTAATATTCTGAAGTGGAATGCAACTGGCCGGTAACTCGGCCTGTTTTTTATTGATTTCTGTAACCTTAAATCCGCGAAGTTTAAAAAGCGATTGCACTTGTTTAAAAGCTTCCTCATTAAAAACCAATTCCGTTTTAAAATATTCGCAGAGTACCTGTTTAGTAATATCGTCGTTGGTCGGACCCAAACCACCAGTCATAATCACAGCATTAGTTCTGGTTTTTGAAGCATCAAGAGCCGTAAAAATGGCATCCCGTGTATCCGAAATGGCAGTGATTTGTACCACTTCCATCCCAACTAAGCTTAATTGCTCTGCCATCCACGAGGCATTGGCGTTTACAACCTGTCCGATTAACAATTCATCGCCTATGTTTATGATTTCAACCTTCATGCTGCAAAAGTAAAGAATTATGCAGGCTGTTCAGAACATATTTATAAATTTGTAAGTATAGCAGGATGGATTATGAAAAAACTGAAAGATACTCAACTCATCGTAACTGAACAAGGTAACATTTACCACCTAAACCTTAAACCTGAGAACATAGCCAATACCATCATCGTGGTTGGCGATCCCGGGCGAGTTTCTTCCATCTCAAAATACTTTGATCAAATTGAATTTCAAGGACAAAACCGCGAGATCAACACCCATACAGGACGGATTGGGAATAAACGGCTCACCGTTTTATCAAGTGGCATGGGCCCTGACAATATTGATATCGTGCTTAATGAATTAGATGCCTTGGTAAATATCGACCTACAAAACAAAACGATAAAGCCAAAACACAAGGCGTTGAACTTGATCAGGCTTGGCACTTCGGGCGCTGTACAAAAAGATATTGAAGTGGATTCGTTTGTGATGTCAAAATACGGACTGGGACTGGATGGTTTAATGAATTTCTACAAAGCCCCGGATGGTGTGATTGAAAAGGACATGAGTGAAGCCGTCCGCGAACAAACGGCATGGCCTGATGAATTTGCAAATCCTTATGTTGTAAAATGCTCTGATAATTTAGCAACGCAAATTGGTTACGACATGCATCAGGGAATTACAGTTACGGCACCTGGCTTTTATGGACCACAAGGAAGAAATTTACGTATGGGCTTAAAATACCCTGACTTTAACCTAAGGCTTGAGAAGTTCAGGTATAAAGATGAAAGAATTTTAAATTTTGAAATGGAAACTTCTGCGCTTTATGGCCTTGGAAGATCGCTTGGGCATAATGTTTTAACTGTTTGTGCTGTTATCGCCAATCGCATTACCGAAACTTATTCCGCTAATCATCAAATACCTGTTAACAAACTAATTCAGCTAGTGCTGGAACGCCTGACAAATTAAATTTCTCTTTTCCCTTTCAACATTTCGTTGTTAAAAATGTTAATTTTCTTTGGGGTGTATGCGCTTGAGACTATCTTATCTTTGAATAAAAGAGTTGATGATGAGTGACAAAAAAACAAATAAGGAACTTACAGCACTTGTTCGTTTGTTAGATGAACCCGATGAAACCACCTATTCGAAGGTAAAAGAGAAGATCTTTCTTTATGGATCAGAAGCCATCGCTGCCCTCGAAGATGCATGGGAAAATTCTTTTGATGATACCATCCAGCAAAGAAGCCTCAATTTAATTCACGAAATCCAATACGAAAACACCTACATCGAATTAACCAATTGGTCGCATTTTCAAACCGATGATTTATTGAAAGGATTTATCATTGCCTCAAAATATAACTATCCGGATTTGGAGGAGAAGAAATTAATGGAGCAAACAGCGAAAATTATTCAGGATGTGTGGCTGGAATTAAATGATAACCTGACAGGATTGGAAAAAATTAAGGTGATCAACCATGTAGTGTTTGATTTGTTTCAATTCAGAAACAACAAAAAGAATTTTTATGCGGCAGAGAATTTCTTCCTGAATAATTTACTCGAAACAAAAATCGGAAATCCTATTTCACTTGGTTTGCTTTATCTGATCATTTGCCAAAGCCTGAAAATTCCGGTTTATGGCGTCAATTTGCCCAATCATTTTGTGCTGGCCTATGTGGATGAATTTACAACGATGAACGAAGTTGTGGAAAAAGATGACATCCTTTTTTATCTGAATCCGTTTAATCGTGGAAAGGTTTTTACTAGCAATGAAATTGATTTATTTATCCGGCAAATGAAACTTGAACCTGATGACTCTTACTATCTCCCATGCAGCAGCAAAACTATTATCCGCCGACTGTTAGAAGATTTGATCGTTACCTACGTTAAACTTGGGTACAAAGACAAGGTTGCCGAGCTAGAAAAACTCCTGGAAGCTGTGATGAATTAATTTCGAATGTCCATCTCAGGACAATACATGGAATTTCAAGTTACCCAATTATTTCGTATACTTTCTTTTTCTTAAAAAAAACAGGATGACACCATAAACAATAACCACAACGATGGGAATTAAAGTATTAAGGATTTGCCAGTAAATTCTATCTTCATTTGTTTTGGCTTTGTCCAGCAAACGTAATTTTAATTCCCGGTTACGCAGTGTGATTAAACCTTTACCATCGCTTAGGTAATTCATGGCATTAAGTATAAAGTCTTTGTTGCCGAAAGTTTGGCCTGTAAACTGATCATAGCCCAAAGGCAAGGGGTATCCTTGAGAATTATGCAATTGATTTTTAATTAAATCCCCATCCGAAATAACTATCATTTGAGTGTTTACACTTTGGGTTAAAATTTTTACTTCCAGATATTTTTTTGAGAGCGGTGAAAAACGATTTTTGAACACCGACTCAAATTCCCCTTCGAGTAAAACGGCAATATTTTGTGAACCCTGATTAAAAAAGCGTGGATCGAGTTCTGATTGTAAAATATCGAAATTAATGATTGCAGGTGTGTTGATGAGTCTTGAATACTTGGAACTTCCCAACAGGATTGTTTTAGCAGTTCCTTTTTTTGGGAGGGTATCAATATTGCTTACAAATTCAGTGCTGATGGCATTCAGATTTTTAACGATCGCATGGTTTGAAAAAGTACTGATAGCCGGGAAATAATACCACGGAAAGAAATCGATTTTTGCCTGATTACCCATTTGGCCTGTGCGTAAGGCAATCTGACGGGCATTTAAATCCATGATTAAATTGGTATTTAGCCGAACGCCATAGGTGAAAAGTTGATCCTCAACGTTTAAATATTTTGTTATGGCCATGATGGATTGGTTGTTTCTAAGGCTGTCCATCGAAGCAGCCACCGGATCGATCAACCATAAGATTTTGCCACCACACATTAAAAATTGGTCAATCACAAACTTATCTGCTTCGCTAAAAACCTTTTCTGGTTTGGCAATAATTAAGGTTGAAAACTTAGGCGTTAAACTATCTGTCGGAAAATAATTTAAAAGTGCCTGGGGTTCTCCAAGAATCTCAATTTCGTTTAATTGATAATCAACGGATAAAGCTTGGACAATATCTGCAATGTATTCACGACCCAGTTCTCCATGTCCTTTTAAGAAGGCGATTCTGGGTTTGCTTTTTTTAACCAAACGCTTGATGGTACTGGCAATGCTGAATTCTAATGCCTGGATCGAATTGTTAAGCACTGCTTCGGGAGGCAGGCCCATTTGATTTTTCAGCAAATCCATCGGAAGTTCATACAAATCGTAACTGGCAATGGCACCCGGGAAAATGAGTTGTTGTTGCAGTCCTTCTTTGGTTTTTACCTGAAGATCAGTCTGCGTAAGACCTTTTTCGATTAATTCCTGGTAAAGTAAATTCCGCTTCTCAGTGTCTTTTTCGAAATTAGGATTGATGAAACGATAGCGAATGTTTTTATTGTATGCCCGAAATTCATCCAACATTTCTTTTGTTTTTTGCTTTAAACGCATAAAGCCGGCAGGGAATTCACCTTCTAAATAAACTTTAAAAAACACTTCCTGATCTACTGATTTCAACAAGGTTTTACTTTCTCCCGATAGGGTATATCTCTTTTCTGAACTAAAATCCCATCTGGCATAATAAATTGAACCCAGCCAGTTAGCCAGAAAAATAATGACTACGACAAATAAAATTTGTTTCAGATTCTGCAACCATTTATGTGAGTTCAGTTTTACCATTTTCTGCTCCTGATAACTATTTTGGTTAAAAAAATGAATATGAAAATGAAACTGAAAAAATAGATGATATCTCGCGTATCAATAACACCTCTGCTTATTGAAACATAGTGTGTGCTGATTCCAATGTTTTGAAAGAAGATGGCAATGGTTCCGGATGCGTGCAAACTAAAAACATAATCAAATCCCAAATAAAAAAAAGCACTCAGGGCAACGGCAACAATGAAAGATAAAATTTGATTACTGGTGATGGCCGATGAAAATATCCCCAACGAAACAAAGGTTGCACCTAACAGCATCAATCCTAAGTATGAACCCCAGAATGCACCCAAATCTAAATTCCCTTTAGGAAAGCCCAGCTGATAAACCGAGTAAAAATAAATGAGTGTTGGAAGTAAAGAGAAAAGCACCAAAGCAAAGCCTGCAAAATATTTGGCCAAAATGATTTGAAGATCTCTAACGGGTTTTGTTAACAAAAGTTCGATGGTCCCACTTTTGTGTTCTTCCGAGAAAAAACGCATGGTAAGAGCCGGTATTAAAAACATAAACGCAAAAGGAGCAATTTTAAATAATCCTTCCAAATCAGAATAACCATAATCCAGAATATTAAGATCTCCGGGTAGCATCCATAAAAACAAACTGTTAATCAGTAGAAACACGATGACCACAACATAAGCTGTTAAAGAGCTAAAAAAACCGAAGAATTCTTTTTTAAAAATGGTGATCATTCCAAAATTATTTAAAAGCTAAAATAGGAATAAATGGTAAACGAAATGGACGCGGTAATATTTTAGCTGAAGTTAAGGCGACAGAATTTATATCTCAAATTCAATGCGAATGGCATCATTAATTGAAATCCCAAGCAAACTACTTGCATTTCCTTGATTTATCGCAATTTCAAGATGACCATTTGAAGCGAAAACCGCCACAGTTTCACCGGTTGGTGCATCTAAATAAGATTGGTCTATCGATCTGATTTGCACCCCTCTAAGCTGAATGGAAAATTTTCTTCCTTTCCCAACTTTATCAAATAAATCCCTGGTAATATTCGTAATCAGATTTTCGTAACCGTCGATGTGGACAACCATTCCTTTAATCAGTGAAGTTTCGGTTACGGGTTTGAATAACATTTTTGTTTGTACTTTCTTCAGTGGCGTTCCCAATTCTTCCATTTTATTACCTTCGGCAAGGTGAACAGCTGCTTTAACAAATCGGTCGCGGGCAGAAAAAGTAAAATAATCAGTTTCTTGTGGGATGTTCAATTCAAATATTTTCTCAGGTTGATCTTCAAAAATCATCGAAAAAATTCCATTGTCGGTTCCAATAAAATATTGCTTGTCATGAAAGATGACCACATGTGAATCTTTATCGGTTTCCTCTGTATTCACACCAATAAGGTGAATGGTTCCTTCCGGAAAATCGCCATAACAATTTTTAAGTACGAACGCTGCATGTTCAATACTAAACGGACTAATTTGGTGCGAAATATCAACAATGTTTATTCCCTGATTTTTGGAAAGAATTTTACCTTTTACCGAAGCTAAATAATGATCTTTTAATCCCCAGTCGCTAGTTAAAGTTATTATCGGCATATGATATTTTATTAACTTCCGTTTTCAGTCAGGAAATTATTTATTTTTGCAGTATCAAAATTAAGAAAATAATCGCTGAAAAGAATATTATTCGTTTTTAAAAGATTTTCCGTACATGAATGAGAAAACTATTTTGCTCGATGATTATAATCCCTTAGAGATTTTTGGAGTTAACGATGTTAATTTGGAGCAGATCAAAAAGTATTTCTCAAAACTGAAGGTGATAGGGAGAGGTAACACCATTAAATTGATTGGGCCTGAAGCCGAAATGGAATCTTTTGAAGCGAAGTTTTCTTTGATTCTGCTTACCTACGATAAATTTGGACGGATTACCGAAACTGATATTCATCAAATTTTAGAAACAACCGAATCAGAATTTAAAGCAAAAAATGGAGATCCCAAAGATGTGCTGGTTCATGGACGTAATGGTTTAATGATTAAAGCTCGTACTGCCAACCAACAAGTCATGGTAAAGGAAATTGACAAAAACGACATGCTTTTTGCCATAGGTCCTGCAGGTACCGGAAAAACCTATACGGCTGTAGCTTTAGCAGTAAGAGCTTTAAAAAACAAGGAAATCAGGCGGATTGTTTTAACCCGGCCAGCCGTTGAAGCAGGAGAAAACTTAGGATTTTTACCGGGAGATTTAAAAGATAAACTTGATCCATATTTGCAACCGCTTTACGACGCCTTGCGTGATATGATTCCTACCCAGAAACTATTGTCGTACATGGAAGACGGAACCATTGAGATTGCTCCACTAGCATTCATGCGCGGTCGTACCCTTGATCATGTTTTCGCCATACTGGATGAAGCCCAGAATGCGACTTCCAATCAACTAAAGATGTTCTTAACACGAATGGGCAGATCTGCTAAATTTGTGGTTACTGGTGATGTTACGCAGATAGATTTACCTAAAAATCAATCTTCCGGATTAATTGAAGCCCAAAGAATTCTAAAAGACATTAAAGGAATTTCTTTTATCCATTTAGGAAAAGAAGATATTATTCGTCATAAACTAGTGACCAATATTGTTAATGCTTATTCAAATAATCAATCAGAAAAATAGTAACACATGAGAAATGCCATTGTAAAAACCGATTTCAATTTCCCAAATCAAAAGGGTGTATATAAAGGAAAAGTAAGAGACGTTTATAATATTAATGATGAATTATTGGTCATGATTGCCTCCGATCGCATCTCCGCTTTCGATGTAGTGCTTCCAAAAGGAATTCCATTTAAAGGCCAGGTGCTGAATCAAATTGCTGCTAAATTTTTAGATGCTACCGCCGATATTGTACCAAACTGGAAATTGGCAGTTCCGGATCCAATGGTAACCGTTGGTCATTACTGCGATCCGGTTAAAGTTGAGATGGTAATTCGCGGATACCTTTCAGGCCATGCCTGGAGAGAATATCGCGATGGTAAACGAAGCATTTGCGGAGTACCTATGCCTGAAGGAATGAAAGAAAATGACAAGTTCCCGGAACCATTGCTTACACCAACTACCAAAGCAGACGTTGGACATGATGAAGATATTTCTCGTGAGGAAATTTTAAAACAAGGCCTGGTAAGCGAAGCAGATTATGTTTTACTGGAAAAATATACCCGCGAACTTTTCCAAAGAGGAACTGAAATGGCTGACTCAATGGGATTGATCCTGGTAGATACGAAATATGAATTTGGTAAGGTTGGAGATAAAATATATTTGATAGACGAAATACATACTCCGGATTCGTCTCGTTATTTTTATAAAGAGGGATACCAGGAAAGGCAAGATTACAACGAATCTCAAAAACAACTTTCGAAAGAATTTGTAAGGGAATGGTTGATTGCAAATGGCTTCCAGGGTAAAGAAGGACAAACCATTCCTGAAATGAATGAAGAGTTTGTAAATTCTGTTTCTGAACGTTACATTGAACTTTATGAAAACATCGCCGGCGATAAATTTATAAAAGCCGACAGCAATGATGTTTTGGCAAGGGTTGAAAAGAATATTAACGACTACTTAAAAAGCAGGTAAAACGAATTTGAAATTAGAACAAGGAAACCCTACGAGCGATTAATACGCTCGTAGGGTTTTGTTTATCATATCATCTCCGCAAATGACATTAATACAATACTATTTGTGAACCTTTTTAATAAAATCCTCCACCTCAGGGATTCCTCCCTGATAAACGAGGTAACCGTTATAAGGCTCTCGTTCGGTAATTTCATCGTTAATGGGTGTGAGCATCATCTTTTTGACCTCAGCTGGATCTTCTGTTTGTCCCAAAATCCAACTAAGCTTAATCCAGGCAACCTCAGGTAACATATTGCCTCCAGGAATAATTCCTTTGGCCATCATATCTCTTCCTGTATCGTAGACAAACATGTGAACATAACCCCAAATGGTTTGTAAGGTCATGTACATGTGAACGCCTTTTGCCTGTGCTCTTTCGATGGCCGGATAGAGTTCTTTGTTAACGTGTCCGAGACCAGTTCCCACAAAAACAATTCCTTTATAACCCGCATCTACCAATGCATCAATGGTATCGGGCTTCATTCCCGGATAATAATACAACATGGTTACCTTATCTGAGAAATAAGGCAGGATTTTTACATTTTTATCCTTGCGCCGATGTTTGTATTCCTTTCGAAGGAGTGTAGTTTCTTTGCGATTAATGGTGGCCACCGGCGTATCACCAATGGTTCTGAACGTTGATCGATACGAAGAGTGCATTTTTCGTACCCGGGTACCTTTGTGTAACAACCCATATTCATCAGAAGTTGGGCCAAACATGCAAACCAAAACTTCTGCAATATCTGAATGTCCGGCAGCTGTCATTGCATGCATGAGGTTTAAAGCGGCGTCAGAACTGGGACGGTCTGACGATCGTTGCGAACCTACCAAAACGATAGGCACCGGTGAGTCTTGTACCATAAAAGTTAATGCAGCTCCGGTATGTTGCAAAGTGTCAGTTCCATGACCAATCACAATTCCATCAACTCCATTTTCAATTTCCTTACCAATGGCTTTTGCAAGGGCGATGTATTGCTTAGGCCCCATATTTTCGCTGAATACGGCAAATATTTTTTCGGTTTCGAGGTTACAAATATCTGCTAATTCTGGAACCGCCCCATAAAGTTCGCCGGGCGAAAAGGCCGGGATAACTGCGCCGGTACGATAATCTAGCCGTGAGGCAATGGTTCCGCCCGTACCAAATAATTTTACCTTTGGCAAACCTTTAGTGTAAGGGAATTCCTTTTCAGGAATTTTATAATTGGCCTTTTTATAGCCTGTTTCCTTCATGGTTGTGATGGTACCAATGTCAATTCCGATATTGTAACCAGTAACAATTTTCATCACGATGTGCTGATCGTCATCATTTTCTGATCGGGGTAAAACAGTGCCTTCAAATTTACCTCGAGTGGTTTCGACAGTTGCCTGACCCCACACACGGCAATTATATTTCTTTAAGACCTCTAAAGAAGCTCCTTTGTATCCTTGAAAAAAATCTTCACTCATTTCTTTAAATTTAAATCTATTATTTAGCTTCTTTAATTCTTTTTGCCAAATCTGTCAAATCAACATTGCCAATGGCCACGCTTCTTAGTTCACCCATGATCCAGTTACATTCATTTTTATCGGTTTTTACAATTCCGATTTCAGCAAATTTATCCTTCAAAAACAAAATATGCGAGAAGATATTTTCAGCTGATACTTGCTTGTAATTGATGATTTCAAGCACCGATTCAAAATCCATTTTTGGATGTTCATAAACGATGGCAATCATTCGTTTGGCCAAATCAACTTTAATTTTCTTTTTATTCAAAAATTTAAATAAAGCATAAATGATTTTATAATTGAATTCATCGGCCGGACGAATATGACCCTCAACATATTTTAAATCTTGACCCAAAAACGAACCCAAAAAACGAGGATTAATTTTTAAATCTTCGATGATGGATTTCATTAATAAGAATAAATTTTTCTTAAAAATAAAGGTGTAATTGTCTTCGGGTACCTCCCATTTTTTAAGTTGATGATAGCGATCAATGATGTCGGATGGCAGGTTTTTTCCTAACCTATCAATATCTTCATTTTTTAAAGGAATCGGCGCGGAATCGGTATCAGGATACATACGATCCGCTCCGGGGAGTACCCTTTCAAAAATTGTAGTTCCATCCGTCATGGATTTACGGGTTTCATTCGGAACGCCCTCAAAAGCCATTTTACATCTTTCTTCTATTACTTCTAAAGCTGTTTGGATATCATCTTCAGGTCCCCAAAAAATAATCTGGGCATCATTTTCTCCTGCTTTTAAAGCTTCCTTTATCTTATCAAAATCTTTGTTTGAAATTTGATTTTCGAAAGATTCGGAATGTGAAATATTTGGATGCTCTAAGCAAGCTACAACTTTTAAACGTTCTGCAATTTCATCCGCAAACATTTTTCCGGGCTGGGTAAAATGAGATAAAATTCCTTTAAAATCAGGAAGGTTTACTGCAACGATTTTGTGTAGTTTCTTTTTCGCCTCAACAATGGGTTCATGGCAAAATTTATAAGAATGGAATCTTAAAAATTCATGATTCGGCTTCCAGTTTCCAGGTTGCTGAACCCGGGTTAACAATTCTTTCTTAATCTGAAGTAAAGCCCATTGGCGGAAACATTCATTGTGAGTTAGTTCAGGAATCCACTTGGTATGTGCAACTCCTTTAATTTCCACTCTGGTTCCTCCTTTACAGCTAACATTTACATCTTGTCGGCCAGCTCCAATTCCGGTTCGAACTTTTCCGGTACTCCGATTTAAAAAGCGAATATAATCGCAAACCTCTTTCACCTCATCTGGGTTCACCATATCGGGGTAGGTAACCGTTTCAATTAAAGGCATTCCCAATCGATCTGTTCGGTAAATTCGGGTATGTCCAATATCCGAAACTTCGCGACAAGAATCCTCTTCCAGGCTAAGTTGAATGAGTCGTATTTTTTTGTTTTTCAATTGAAGCTCACCTTCAACCCCAAGAATACAAGTACGCTGAAACCCTGTTGGGATACTCCCATCGAGGTATTGCTTACGGGTAATGTGCACTTCTCCAACGATATTTAATTTTGAAAGCAGTGAGATAATTAAGGCATTATCGAGTGCTTCCCGGTCGATTGGGAAAGGGGGTGTATCATCCACTTCATAAGTACACGTCGTTTCATGTTTTAACCGATAGATAATTTCTTTTTTCGTTTTAAACTCCATTAAGGCCGTTCCGTCATACTCGCCTAACTCACTTAAAGTCGGACGCATATGCCTGATTACTTCTGCATCGTAATCGTCACTTTTATTATAAAGTCCAGCTGGACAATGACAAAATAACTTTTTCTTAGTTAGTAGTTGCTGATGAACTTCTAAGCCCGACATAAAGCCTAAGTTATCATAGGTTTCCTGACTTGCATCTTTCCGTTTAACATAGCCAACCTTAGCTAAACTTTTTTGATAGTTTTCCTGGGGGTCAAATTGGTTTTCTATTTCTTTATCCTGGCTGTTCTTCTGCTTCATCCTATTTCAATCAGGTCATAAAATTAATACGAATTTTGAAGCCCAAATGTAAGGATAATATCAGAATTGTCATTATCCTGATCTCCAATTATTCAGATTTTCTCCATATAAATTTTAAGCATTTTTAAGTGTTTTTTGGTTTTTTTAATGCCGAGATTAGAAACAACTAGCTTAGCTTTGCTATTTGAATTAGGAGTGCCACTAATAAAATTAATTACATTTGTAATCTGCAATAAAAGATTAAATATGAATAATTTTTATCAAGTATTCGTTTCCAAATTGTTTGTAGTAATTTTCTTATTGCTCTCCCATGTTGTTATTGGTCAAAAAACGGTGATCAGACACCAGGAAGATCGGCTGGTTGGTCAAACTGTTGATGGACGAACCGTTAATGTATTGATTGGAAATGTGGTTTTATTCAGAGATACGGCCACCCTTTATTGCGATAGTGCCATTTTGGATAGGGAATTAAATACCTTCGATGGCTTTGGACATGTGAAAATGCTTATGGATGATTCAGTGGAATTGTACGGAGATAAGATTTACTACGACATGAATACAAAAATTGGCGAGGTTTTTGGAAATGTTATTCTGATCGACAACCGGGCTACACTTTACACAAATTATTTGCATTACAACCGGCTTACAAAAACTGCATTTTACAACCAACATGGAAGAATTGTTGACAACGACAATGTACTTACGAGTAAGCTCGGATATTATTTTACTCAACGTGATGAATTCTTTTTTAGAGACAGTGTAATCGTTACTACCCCCGACTATGTGATAGACTCAGATACCATGCGCTATAACTCTGAAACCGAATTTGTATACTTTACAGGACCAACAACCCTTACGGGTAAAGACGAATTTATGTTTGCCAAAAGTGGATGGTCAGACACGCATAATGGCATTACCAGCCTGAAAAAAGACGCCTTGGTTAAGCAAAAACAACATTTGCTAAAAGGAGATTCGATTTATTACGAAAAAGAAACTGGATTCGGCCAGGTTTTTGAGGATGCTGTTTTAATCGATACTGATAAAGATGTAATGATACAAGGCCATTTTGTTGAATACCTCAAGGAGCTTAGTTTTGCTTATGCAACAGACAGTGCCCAGGCTGTCATCATTGATGGTGCTGATTCTCTTTTTCTGCATGCGGATACGTTGAAGCTGGAATTTGATTCGACAAACGAAGCACAAAGATTGCATGCCTATAAAGCAGTTAAGTTTTTCAGGGAAAGTTTACAGGGTGCTTGTGATTTATTAATCTATGAAGTAATTGACTCCGTTATAACCATGAAGGAGGATCCCGTACTTTGGTCGGATGAGAATCAACTCACCAGCGATTCAATGAAAATATTTATTACTAATCAAGCACTGGATTCGTTGGTTCTTTTTGAAAATGCTTTCATTAATTCTCAGGAACAGGACACAAATAAGTTTAACCAAATAAAAGGGCGACATGTGATTGGACATTTTTTCCAAAACGAATTGGTGCGAATTCATGTAAATGGTAATTCAGAAACCATTTATTATGTCAGAGACGAGGAAACCCAAGGATTAATTGGCATCAATAAGGCATTAGCGAATAACATGACCATTAGAATAAAAGACAGAGCCATTCAATCTATCACTTATTACAAACAGCCAAAAATGACCCTTTTTCAGGAATCAAAGCTCATAGGAGAGGACAGAAAACTAGAAGGTTTTAGATGGCTTATTTCAAAAAGACCACTTACTAAACACGATATTTTTCGAAAGGATTAGAATATTGAAAATTTAACGTAACGCTTAGGATGAAGTTTAATATCCTCAAGAAGCTTGTTTAAATCCAAGGCAGATTTTTCAAGATGAAAATACAAGGAATCATTTTGTAACAGCTTACCTACAGTTCCTTCTCCTTTATTAATTTTTTCAAGAATTTTTTGTAAATCAGTCATCGATTGATTTACACTTATGAATGTACCTCCGATATCTGCTTTTGCAATTGAATCACTAATACTTGAAAAATTAGTAAGAATATTCGAAATATTGGCTTCATTGCTATCCAGATTATAACTGATTGATTCAATATGTTCAATAATCATCGATAATCGATCACTTTCAACGGCAATAATGGTATCCATTTTTGAAGATGAGTGCTGAAGATTATAAAATGTTTTTCGAATATTCTCAAAACTATTGGCTAAATCGGCTCTCGCATCGCGGTTAAATATCGTTTGAAAGATGGTAACCATTGAATCAATCGAACCCATTAACTCTTCGGCTTTGATTTTTAAGGGCTGCACCTGACGGTTTACCTCATCTTTTAGTGAGCCTTCCATGCTCCCAAGTAATGTATCGCCAGTTTGAGCCAAATCGTTTCCGGTGCCAAGAATGATTGCAATCTCTTTTGATCCCATTAATCCTGAACTAAAAATGCGAGCCACGGAATTACGCGGAATGGGATAATTATTCGAGATAGCCATTTCAACAATAATTTTTCCCGTATGCGCCTGATCAAAATAAACATCCCGTACCTGACCAATTTTTAATCCATGAATTGAAATCTCATTGGCTTTCGTGAGGCCATCAATTTCATTGTAAACAGCATAAAATACCCTTTCATTCGAAAAAACATTTTTCCCTTTTAAAAAATTATAGCCCCAAATCATGAGTGCCAAACCTGCCAGAAATAAAAAACCAACTTTAATCTCTCTTGCTCTTTTCACAATTAAACTGTTTTAAACAAATGTAATTATTTTTCAGTCAAATGTCTTGCTTCGGTCACTGAAATTCTTTGATCACCCAGAAACGCAACCACAAATGCATCTTTAAAGCCCCCCTTCTGAAGCTTTAATTTCAATTTATTCATTTCTTCGAAATTCTTACTTTCACCACTGCAATATTTGTAGGATCCATTTTGTTCGTATTCAAAAATATCCTTTAATCCTCGAAAACGTTTTGCATTCAATTTTATTTTAACTGCTGAAGACAAAAACTGCACCCTGAATACAATTTTGGTTTTATCTGTGGATGCACTAATATTATTTTCGACGGGCTTTTGATTTGTTATCCCATCACTTTTTTCATGTGCTACTTTATATTCTTTCAAGGCATAATAAATTGATGATGCAATATTTGACTGCCCCTTTTCCGACAGTAAATATTTTTCGTCATTAGCATTACTAATATAACCGGTTTCAACAAGTATTCCTGGCATTGTAGCCCGATACAAAACCAAAAACCCGGCCTGAAGTACACCTCTGTCGCGCAAGCTTGTTTTTTCTTTTACCTGTTTTTGAATCCTGGCAGCCAAATCAAGGCTGTTATCCAAAAATGCATTCTGATAAAGGCTGAAAATGATATAGGCTTCGGCAGAGTTTGGATTAAAACCCTCGTAATAATCAGAATAATTATCCTCCTGAAGTATGGAGGAGTTTTCAAGTTTAGCAACTTCAAGGTTATCCTGACTTTTATGTAACCCCATCACATAAGTTTCGGCACCATAGATTTTGTTCGAGGTATTTGAATTGCAATGGATCGAAATGAAAAAATCTGCCTGATTGTCGTTAGCCATTTGAGCTCTTTTATGCAGCGGAATGAGCACATCTGTTTTTCGTGTGTAAATAACACGAACGTCTTTCATGTTCGTTTCAATGAGCTTTCCCAGTTTTAGTGCAATGGACAAATTAATGTCTTTCTCACGTGAATTTTTACCAAGCGCTCCGGGATCTCTCCCTCCATGACCGGCATCAATCACTACAGTTTTTAATGCACGACCTGTTTGCGAGGAGGCTTGTTTCGTAAAAAATGTTAATAAAGTGCCTATTATTACAATAAATATGATTCGTTTCATCTATTAGTTTTAATTTAATAGATTTGATAACTACATTTGCATAGTTTTTGCGATAAATGCAGTATGTATCAAACAAAAATAACATTTTAACCTAAGCATTATTTACAATTTGTTTGCCAAATTATTAACAGGCTTCAGCAGGAAAGCCATTTTAGTTCTTCTAGCAACCTTCTTTTGGGGTGGGATGAGTTACGCTCAAGATACGATATCTCGAAGTGTGATTAAGATGGATAGCACTTTGATGCAAGATACTTTACTGAGAAAAGCATTGGATATGGACAGTACTTTTTTGCTGGATACCATTCAGCAAAGAGTGCGCAAACTGGATAGAACTTTATTACAAGACACGGTTTCGCAGAAGGTTTTTGACATGGATAGTACGATGGTGCAAAACATCATCGATCTTAAAGACACGATAATCGCGACGGTCCAATCAAATTTAGGTCTGGATGCAAATGTTGAGTACGAATCAGAGGATTCAATTCACTTCGACATGAAATCCTCAGAAGTTTTTATGTATGGTGAAGCTGGAATTGTTTACGATCAGATAGATTTAGACGCCGCATTTATCAAAATTGAGTTTAGCAATAACGAGTTAATTGCCGAGGGAGTTAAAGATTCTTTAGGAAACTTAATTGGAAATCCGATATTCAAGGAAGGTGAAAAATCCTATACTCAAAAATACATGAAGTATAATTATCAGACAAAAAAAGCTTACATAAAAGATGTGGTTACCGAAGAAGGCGAAGGATTTTTACATGGAACAGATCTTTTAAAACTGCAAGATGATGCCATAAATATTAGCCATGGTACTTTTACAACTTGCTCAAATCCGGAACACCCTCATTTTGGGTTTAATTTTTCAAAAGCAAAAGTAATTCCCAATAAAAAAATTATTACAGGTCCTGCGACCCTCGTAATCGAAGGTGTCCCAACACCACTCACCATTCCTTTTGTCATGTTCCCGATTAATCCTGGTCAACGCTCAGGTATCGTCATGCCAACCTATGGAGAATCAGCTCAGCTTGGTTTTTTTCTGCAAGGTGGTGGTTATTATTGGGGGATCAGTGATTATCTGGATTTAAAAATAACTGGAGACATTCACTCAAGAGGTAGCTGGGCCATCAAACCTGAGGCAACTTATGTTAAAAAATATAAATATAGGGGCTCAATAAAATTAGGCTATGCCATAAATAAAACAGGAGCTGACAACGAAAACAAAAACAAAGACTTCTCAATTAATTGGTCCCACAGCCAAGATGCAAAGGCTCGGCCTAACGGACAATTTTCAGCCAATGTAAATATCAAAAGCAGTAAGTTTAATACCTTTAATCCAACTTCAACAGAAGACTTCCTCACCAACACGTTCCAGTCAAGCGTATCTTATCAAACAAATATTGCCGGTAAATATCGTTTCACTGCCAATGCGAGTCATAGCCAAAATACCAAAACAAAAATGGTTACCATAAATTTACCTGAGATTAGTTTTTCGGTAAATCAATTTTACCCATTCCGGAAAAAGGGCAAAGCAGGACAGTTTAAGTGGTACGATAATATTAGTATGAATTATAGCATGAATGCCAAGAATACGGTAAATATAGCTGATTCTTTGCTGTTTACTTCAAAGGCCATATCTCAAATGAGAAACGGAATCAAGCACTCCATTCCCATTAGTAGTAATTTAAAAGTTTTAAGAGTTTTTAACTTGAACTTATCTGTTCCACTTACCAACCGAACCTATTTTAACCGAGTGGAACAAGAGTGGATTACGGATAAAAATGAAGATGGCACCAGTAATTCATATAATAAACTAGATACTGTGGGTGGATTTTATAATGTTTTTGATTTTAAATTTTCTGCCGATTTACAAACAACAATCTATGGCCAGGTAGACTTCAAACAAACAAGTGCCTTAAGAGCTATTCGCCACGTGATTACACCATCCATAGGTTTTAGTTATACTCCTGATTTTAGTAAGGATAGCTGGGGTTACTACGATTATCGTTATAATAACGATGAGCATTCTGATAGTACAAAATATTCATATTACCAGAACGAACTATTTGGCACTCCTTCAGGTTCCGAGTCGGGTACAATAAATTTTGGAATAGTAAACAATTTAGAAATTAAGGTGCGTGACAGAAATGATACGATAAGCGGTACAAAAAAGATTAAAATTATAGAAAACCTCAGTATTAGTACCTCCTATAATTTGATGGCAGATTCTTTAAAATGGTCACTCATTCGTATTAGCGGGCGTACCAAACTGTTTAAGTCGTTGGATATTAACTATACGAGCACCTTGAATCCCTATGCAGCTGACTCTACTGGGAAACCAATAAATATGTCGGAATGGAAAGCCAATAAGCGTTTATGGAGAACAACCAATTCGTCCTGGAGTTTTGGATTTCGTTTTAAACTACAATCGAAAAAAAGAACTTCCAACAGCTCAAATAAGAACGCAAAAGGCGGAGGATTAGAGGGCAAAGGAGGCCTTGAAGGTGATGAGCAAAATTTAATACCTGAAGATGACAAGCCTGTTATAAGAACTTCTAGTTTCGGGAGTCCGGGTGAATTACGAAATATTAACGATCATCCTGAACAGTATATTGACTGGACCATCCCGTGGACATTAAATGTTAATTACAAATTAAGTTATAATACCAACTTTGATTATAAAAATAATGAAAAGAATAAGGACAACAATATCATTCAAACACTGGGAATAAATGGTGATATTAGTATCACCCCTAAATGGAAAATAGAATATCGAGCTGATTATGATTTTAAGAATAAAAAAATTGCCGTTGCCAATTTTACCATACGACGTGATTTACATTGTTGGGACATGAGCTTTAATTGGATTCCTATTGGTCAACAGAAAAGTTGGAGTTTTAGTTTAAAGGTAAAAGCTTCTGTTTTACAAGATTTAAAAATTGATAAGAAAAAGGATTTCAGAGATAATCTCTACTAAATTGCAATTTCTTTGCCTATCCCTTGTTTCAATGCGCTCTCATAAACTAATCTTGCTGTAGCAGCATCTTGAATGGCTAAGCCATTAGATTTAAAAACAGTAATCTCTTTCGAAGAACCCCGACCCTCCTTTTTACCTGAAATGACCTCCCCTAATTCACCGTAAAAATGATTCTCCGAAATTTCGCCATTTTTTAAAGGGATCATAAAATCACCGGCTTCCATAAAACAAGCTTCTTTTGAATCTCCTATAAATTTTGATTTGGAAATTACCGTAGAGTCAAGTTCCCTGTTGTCCGGAGTATGGCTCCCTATCGCATTAATGTGAGTTCCCGCACCAACTTTTCTTCCATCAAAAACTGGTGTTGCCGAAGATGTAGCAGTACAAATAATCTCTGCCTGCAGAACCTCATCAGCATGTTTAACAATGGTAAATTTAAAATCAAATTCTGCTTCAAGTTCTCTCACAAAATTTTCAGCAGCAGTTGGATTGATGTCATAAACAAATACTTCTTTGATGCTTCTAATTTCGGCAATGGCGGCAATTTGCATCTTGGCTTGAACACCACTCCCGACAATCCCCAAGCTCATTTCATTAAAATCACTGGCTAAATATTTAGTTGCTACGCCACTTGCAGCTCCTGTTCTGACTGCAGTTAAGTAGCCACCATCCATGATGCAAATAACTTCTCCGGTACTTGCATCCAGCAATAATACTTTTCCAAGTATCACAGGTATTGCGTAGTCTTTAGGATTATTTTTAAATACGGTTACCACCTTACAAGCCAGTGCTTGCATCTTACCAAGATAGGCAGGCATGATTAAAGTAATGCCTTTTTCTGTTGTGATGTTAGTTCTTAAAGGTTGGATGGCCGATCCATTTTCCGACTCAAGAAATGCTTCTTCAATTACATGAAGACAATCTTTCATTGTTAATACACTGGCAACATCATTCTGGCTTAAAATTAAGGTCATAGGGTTGGGTTTTATCTAAAGATTCCAACGACTAAAAGTAATATTTCATGACTTGATATACAAATTGATTCATAGGTTGATTAACCCATAGAAAAAAAGTAAATTTGTTACTGATAAAAATAAAAAAACCTATGAAAAAGACATTCTTAATCCTGTTAATTGGCATGCTTAGCTATGCGAACCTTAAGGCCGATGAAGGCATGTGGATTCCTTCACTACTCGAAAGACTTAACGAAAGCGAAATGATCAATATGGGCATGCGTATCACAGCCAAAGACATTTACAATATCAACAATGCCAGTTTAAAAGATGCCATTGTTAGCATCGGGGGTTGTACCGCAGAGATTATTTCCGATCAGGGATTACTCATTACTAATCATCATTGTGGATACCGAAGAATACAAAAACACAGCAGCCTCGAGCATGATTATTTAACCGATGGTTTTTGGGCCATGGATAAATCTGAAGAATTAGCAAACGAAGGAATGATTGCCCGTTTATTAATCCGTATCGATGATGTTACTGAAGCTATTTTGAATGGCGTTAATGAATCGATGTCAGAAAAAGAACGAGCAGCACTCATCAAAAAAAATATCAAATCGAAAACCGAAGCAGCCAAAGAAGAAAGCGGTTACGATGCAAGCATTCGGGCATTTTACTACGGTAATCAGTACTTCATGTTTTTAACCGAAACTTTTAAGGATGTTCGATTGGTTGGCGCACCTCCTTCAAATATTGGGAAATTTGGTGGCGATACGGATAATTGGATGTGGCCACGGCATACTGGTGATTTTTCTGTGTTTAGAATTTATGCAGATAAAGACAATAAACCAGCTGAATATGCAGATGACAATGTGCCTTACAAACCAAAATATCACATCCCAATTTCTTTAAAAGGAGCCGATGAAGGTGACTTCACTTTCGTATTTGGGTATCCCGGTCGTACCGAAGAATATCTTCCTTCTTTTGGTGTGGAATTGACCACCAATGTTATTAATCCGGTAATTATTGATTTGCGAACCGAGCGCCTAAATATCTTTAAAAAATATGTAAATCAAGATCGAAAAATCCGAATTCAGTACGCGGCCAAAACGGCAAGTGTTGCTAATGCCTGGAAAAAATACATTGGTGCAAACAAAGGAATTAAGCGAATGAATGCCATTGGAAACAAACAAGCTTTTGAAAAATGTTTTAATGAATGGGCAAATTCATCGCCTTCGTTAAAGGCAAAATATGGTAATTTAATTGCTGATTTTAAAAAGGTTTATGCCGAAATTAAGCCTTACAAAAAAGCTGCCATTTATGCACGAGAGGCTGGAAATGGTGTTGAGTTGATAAAATTTGCAGGAGCATTTGAAGACTTGCTGAAACTCGAAGATGAATCAAAATTTAAGGAACAACTGACCAAAAAACTGGAAGACACAAAAAGCTTCTTTAAAGATTATCACCAACCGATAGACGAAGAGGTTTTTGTAAAAATACTCTCGATGTATCAAGAAGAATCAGATCCATCATTCTTACCTAAGTTTTTAACCCTAACCCAATCCAAATTCAAAGGCGATCTCGACAAATTAGCCACTCATGTTTTTAAGAAATCAATCTTTGCTTCTGAATCGGATTTGACCAAATTTTTAGAGAATGCCAAATTCGGTAAATTAAATAAACTAAAGAACGATCCAGCCTATCAGTTAGCGGCTGATTTAAGTTCTTTAACAGAAAATAAAATCAATTCACAAAATGATAAATTAACTGCAGAATTAGATAGGCTTCAGCGCATTTACATGAAAGCACAAATGGAAATGCAACCTGAAAAAAGATTTTATCCGGATGCCAATTCTACCTTAAGAGTAGCTTACGGTAAAGTGAAAAAGTTTGATCCACGCGATGCGGTAGTTTACAAACACTTTACTACCATGGAGGGGATCATCGAAAAAGAAGATCCTGACATTTACGATTATGTGGTTGAAGATAAACTGAAAGAACTTTACCAAAACAAAGATTACGGAAGATACGCCGACAAAGACGGCAGCATGCATGTATGTTTTATTGCAGCCAACCATACTTCAGGAGGCAACTCGGGCAGCCCAATCTTAAATGCCGATGGGCATTTACTCGGCCTTAATTTCGACCGCAACTGGGAAGGAACCATGAGCGACCTGAATTACGACCCTGATTATTGCCGCAACATTTCTGTAGATATCAGGTATGTCCTTTTTATCGTTGACAAGTTTGCCGGTGCCGGGCATTTGGTTGACGAAATGACGATTGTAAAATAATTAGGGAAAAGTAAAGGGATGGCATCCCAGATTTCAATCTGATAAGATCAATTTATCAATCTAGTTCTTGACGATGCTCGAACTGACGCTTATACAACCTAGTTGTCACATCGAGCATGGTCGAGATGACTTTTTAAATTTTAAATATGCTTAAAAACCTAATCAAAAAAAACCGAAGTTACCGCAGGTTTAACGAAAGTAAAACTATTACCAAACAAACATTGATCGAATTAGTTGATTTGGCCCTGCTTTCGGCATCAGGACGAAACCTGCAACCCCTCAAATATCTTTTATCGGCTGATAAAAAGTTGAATGATATTATTTTTCCATATCTGGCCTGGGCCGGATCGATAAAAGACTGGGATGGCCCCATTGCTGGTGAAAGACCTTCGGCATATCTTGTTCAACTTGGAGATTTGCGGTTGACCGCAAACTTTGGCCAGGATCCGGGCATTGCAGCTCAAAGCATTTTGTTGGGTGCTGTTGAAATAGGACTGGGCGGGTGCATGATCGGCTCCATCAAAAAAAAGGAATTACATAAAGCATTAAACCTAGCGGAATATTTTGAAATAACCATGGTAATTGCATTGGGAGAACCCATCGAAAAAGTAGTTATCGAAACAATTAAAGATGATGATGTCAAATACTGGCGTGATGAAAATCAGGTACATCATGTTCCGAAACGCAAACTATCGGATCTAATCATTTAATATGGATTATTTGAGATGGGCTTATCTCCAAAACAGATCCCCAGTCCACGCGCCTTTTTAATCAATGAATGATCAATCGGTACATTTCTTAGTTTACCACTTACTTCATGTAAAGGAATCGAACTGATGGCTTCTCCATCTTTACAAACCATTCTGCCGTATTGTTCATTTGAGATAAGTTCAGCGGCATAGGCTCCAAAACGAGTCGCTAAAATACGATCCATTGCACTTGGGCTGCCTCCACGTTGGGTGTAACCCAAAATGGTTTCTCTTGATTCCAACCCTGTATTTTCTCTGATTTTTTGTGAAATAAATCGGGCGGCCGATTTGCTTTTTGGCTTTTTGATCCCTTCGGCCACGACAACAATTGAATAGGATTTTTTTTGTTCTGCTCTTAGTTCTAAGTAGCGATAAATCACCTCTAAATCATAATCAATTTCCGGAATTAAAATCACATCTCCACCTCCGGCCATTCCAGCATACAATGCAAGCCATCCGGCATGATGCCCCATCAATTCAATCACCATAATTCGTTTATGGGAGTTTGCCGTTGAATGCAAACGGTCAATTGCTTCAGTAGCGATGGATAATGCCGATTCGAAACCAAAAGTAACGTCGGTGCCAAAAACATCATTGTCAATCGTTTTTGGAATTCCAATCACATTTAAACCAATCTCCTGAAGCCTGGCAGCATTCTTTTGGGTACCATTGCCCCCGATACAAATCACACAATCCAACCCCAGCTCTTTATAATTTTTGATGATGAGTTTGGGTTTGCTTACAAAATTTAAATCGCGTGCAGTTTTCTTGAAGGGTTTCTCACGAGAAGTCCCGAGGATAGTCCCTCCAAGGGTAAGGATTCCGGATAGCTGACTTTCACTTAAGTGAACATAATCTTTATTAATCAGACCTAAAAAACCTGAGGATAGTCCGATCACTTCCATGCCATATTTAATGATGGCGGTTTTACCAACTCCTCTGATAGCTGCATTTAATCCGGGGCAATCTCCTCCGGCTGTGAGGATTCCTATTCTTTTTGTTTTCTTTTCTTCCACGAGCAAAGTAGTATGATTAGAAATCTAAGATACAATTAATCCCGACAAATTCCTTGAGGATTTTTGCCGGGATTAGGAATTATAAGATTAATTTAAGCTTCTGTTTCTTCTTTTTTCTTCACCGGATAATTTAGTTCTCCTTCAGATTTTGAAATGATTAAATTAATGGTGGTGTCACCCGAAACATTTACGACGGTTCGAAGCATGTCCAGTGGTCGATCGACACCAAGCACTAAAGCAATTCCCTCAACAGGTAAACCTACGCTTCCCATTACAATCAAAATCATCACGATACTTCCGCCGGGAACGGCTGGGGTGCCAATCGATGAAAGGGTGGCTGTAAGAACTATGATGATTTGTTGTCCGATCGTTAAATCGATCCCATAAACTTGAGCAATAAACAACGCGGCTACCGCCTGATAAAAGGCTGTTGCATCCATGTTAATGGTAACCCCGACCGGAAGTACAAAGTTTGATACCTTTTCTGAAGCACCTAACTCGTTCACATTTTGTTTCATGGTTACGGGTAGGGTTGCTGCACTGGAGCTAGTTGAAAAAGCTACCAATTGAGCAGGTAACAATGCCTTGTAAAAATCGCCCAATTTAATGTTTGTAAAGATTTTAATGTAGGCTGAATAAAAAATGAAGATAATAAGTAACAGCCCTATTGCTACCGTAAAGAAATACCTACCAAGCGCTACAAAAATATCGGTATCTCCCGAGAAATCGACAATAACCCCGGCCAACAAAGCAAACACCCCGATAGGTGCATACTTCATAATGATGTCTATGATTTTTAATACCACTTCATTTAAAGATGTGATAAAGTCACCCACCGGTTTACTCTTTTTACCAATCATCACCATGGCGACGGCAAACATAATGGCAAAGAAAATGATTTGAAGCATTTTTGAATTATCGCCCATGGCTTCAACAATATTTGAAGGAACCATGTCTTCAACAAAACTTAAAGGGTAAGTTTTTGATTCATCGGCTAACTGCTGCTTTTCACTTACTGTTTGTTCCCACTTTTGTTGATAGACTGCTTTTTTCTCATCAGGGAAGGTATTTCCGGGTTGTGCAACATGCCCCAAAATAATTCCAAAAGTCGTAGCAATTAAGGTTGTGGCGATGTAATACACAACCGTTTTGGATCCAATCCTGGAAAGTTTCGACATATCTGTCAAACTTGAAATACCTTTTACCAATGATACGAAAATCAACGGTACTGCAATCATTTTTAACAGGTTCAGGAAGATGGTTCCAAAAGGTTTTATCCAGTGAAGTGTAAACGTTTCAGCACCAATTTTAGTTGCGATTAATCCCCAAATTAATCCAAGAACCATTCCCAGAATTATTTTTCCCCAAATCGGTAATTTTTTCCACATAATCTATTCTTTAAAAGTTTTAAGCTAAATGATCTGTTTGAACTGAATAATCTAATTCGTCTTCGCTGTGCGCAACGATGGCAGCCACAGCCGAATCGCCTGTTACATTAACCGCAGTACGGATCATATCCAAAGGACGGTCGATACCTAAAATTAATGCAAGTCCTTCAGCAGGTATTCCGGAAGCACTTAATACAATCACCATCATGATAATTCCACCTCCCGGAACTCCCGGGGTTCCGATTGAAGCAAGTGTGGCAGTTAAGACAATGGTTAATTGCTGCATTAAGGTTAAATCAAGTCCAAACACCTGTGCAATAAAAATGGCTGAAATTGATTGGTAAAATGAAGTGCCATTCATGTTGATGGTTACTCCAACTGGTAGTACAAAATTACCCACACCTTCCGAAACGCCAAGTTCTTTGGTACACTGACGCAGGGTCACAGGTAAAGCTGCTGCACTTGAACTGGTTGAAAAAGCAACCATTTGAACCGGAAAAACTGCTTTGAAAAAGGTTTTAAGTTTAATTTTTGTAAACAGCAGGAGAAATGGCGGGTAGAGAAAGAAAATTAAGCCAACAAGACCCAAACAAACGAGTAAAGCGTATTTTCCAAGCGCCAGAAATAAATCAGCATCACCTGAAAAATCAGTTACTAGTGAAGCCAACAATGCAAATACCCCTATGGGAGCAAACTTCATAATTAAATCCACTATTTTCAATATGATATCGTTGAGATTATCGAACAGATTTTTGACCGTTGTTATTTTTGTTGGATCAAGGATTATCATTGATACGGCAAAGAGAATGGAGAAAAAGATTACCTGCAACATTTTGGTATTATCACTCATGGCTAAAAATAGGTTATCTGGAACCATTTCCTCGATAATGAAAAGAGGCGAACGCTCTTTAACCTCAGCAGCCTGAGCTTCTTTTTCTTTCACGGTTTGCTCATATTGAGCCTGCATTTCCCTGCGTTTTTCTTCCGGAAAAGTTCCTCCGGGTTGAAGAATGTTAACAAGAAATAAGCCTATGGTGATAGCAATAACCGTAGAAGTAAGGTAAAAAACAATTGTTTTTATCCCAATTCTGGATAGTTTGGTAATGTCAGTGACACTGGTTACTCCTTTGACCAAAGAAATAAAAATTAAGGGAACCGCAATTAACTTTAAAAGTTTAATAAAGATGGTTCCAAATGGTTTAATCCAATCGGCCGTAAATTTTTCTAATCCCAGATTAACCGCGATTAAACCAAAAATGACTCCGAGTATCATACCAAAAATAATTTTTAACCAAAGTGGGATTTTCTTTTTCATAATAGGCTTAATTAAATAATTAAAAATTCAGTGACAGATGCAAATATATTATTTTTTTCATATATATTTTTGTGCTATTTATAAGATTTAAAGCACCTTTCGTCTTATTTGTCAATCATAAATCATTTATCCCTTTTACCTGTAAACTCTCATCATTCAGATTATAAAATCCATTAAATCGTAAGTTTTATTAATTGCATAAAAAGTAAATATGGAATTTCGATCCATGAAATTCTTATTTCGCACAATTTTTTTTTGTGTTTACCGATTTAAAATCTGAAAAAAAAATAAATTGAAATATTTTTGCCGCACTATCGTCTAAAGATTTAAAGACTGAAATTGCTTCGCGATTCTAGAAAAGTAAAATAAAGATCTTTCAAATGATTGACCGAATACGTAAATAGTTGAAAACTATGGAAACTCTTAAATATCATTTTGTTTCCGTTTGATTTTTTTATCTATATTTGCCACAAAAAAAACTTCCCTCGACATGAATCAGGAATTACAACAAATTATGGAGAAGGCACGAGATCTTTCATTTACCTATGGCATTCGTCGTATGTCATTGGAAGAAATACGCACCAAACTCAAGATATCAAAACCAGTCTTTAGCAAGCACATCAAAAGTAAAAGTGATTTTGTTTCTAAACTTTTGGCATTTGAAAGAGAACGCTTCAAGACCATTTTTGACGATTATAACTTTGAAGGGATTAACGCAATTGATATACTTTTAACCGTTGGGAAAGAGGTTGCATTGCGATTTAAAGATGTTAATCCATCTTTAACCTACGAATTAAATAAGTACTATCCGGCCCTATATCGAAGTCATTTTGAAGCGAGGCAACAATTTGTTCTTGAAAAAATAAAGATCAACCTAACCAAAGGAATCGATCAGGAGGTTTACCGAAAGGACTTAAGCATAGAATTGGTTTCTCGATTATACATGAGCCGATTAATTGATATGCATAATCCTGAATTTTTTCCACCGGAGCAATTCTCATACGACACTTTATTTGATTTCATGTTTGATCACCTCATCAGAGGGATTACAAATAAAAAAGGCCTGAAATATTACGAAGCAAAAATTGAAAAACACAAATCTCAAATACAATTAAATAACAAATGAAAAACATTCGTTTAATTTTACTCCTGATTGCCTTTATTTCTCTGCGAAATCTGGCACATTCACAAGACCAGACAGCTTTTACGCTTGAAAAAGCCATCGAGTTCGCATTGGAAAACAATCATGATGTTAGAAATGCACAAACAGATATTGAAATCGCACGAAAAAAAATTCAGGAAACTACCGCTATTGGGCTTCCCCAAGTTAATGGTAAATTATCAAACACAAATTATATTAATATTCCAACCACCCTTTTACCCGACTTTATCACACCGGTTATTCACAAGGTAAATGAAGATGATTTCGGATTAACAGCCACAAATCCCTTGGGTGATGCGCTATTTTTTCCTGCACAAT
Source organism: uncultured Bacteroidales bacterium (assembly GCA_942491855.1). Lineage (GTDB taxonomy): Bacteria > Bacteroidota > Bacteroidia > Bacteroidales. The sequence goes on along the minus strand of CALOCL010000026.1, from coordinate 89,113 downwards.
TCGGAACCAAGTACAATGCGACTGCAGAATTATCAGTGGCACAACTTATTTTCAATGGTTCATACATCGTTGGATTACAAGCGGCTCGCGCTTATTTGGAACAATCAGAGGTACAACTGATCAAGAGTAATATAGAAACCAAAGAACAAGTTTCGAAAGCATATTTTCTTGTTTTAACCACCGAACAAAATAAAATTGTTCTCGACAGCACTTTAGCTAGTTTAAAAAACATGGCTAACGAAACTGCCGAAATTCATAAGCAAGGTTTTATTGAAGAATTGGATGTAGATCAACTTAATTTAATGGTGAAGGATTTAGAAGCAACACTTGTATACGTTAATAACCAAATCATTATTTCTCGTTACTACTTAAAACTGTTAATGGGATACGACATCAATAAAAGTATTCAGCTTACTGATGGTATTGACAACCTTTTAAGTGATTATGCTGATGCGTCATTAGTTATGGCCAATTTTGATTTAAGAAATCATATCGATTACCGAATCATGCAAAACCAAATTGATTTATCGAGCCTGGCCCTAAAAAATGAAAAGGCAACGTACCTGCCGGTGGTTTCGGGATTCTTTACCGCCCAAACAAATGCCATGAGAGATAAGTATAATTTTTTCTCGCAAAGTGAGCAATGGTTCCCAACCACTGTTTGGGGTTTTCAAATAGATATCCCAATCTTTAGCAGTGGTTCCAGAAGTTCAAAGGTTCAACAGGCTAAACTCAATTTGGAAAAAATGAATGTGCTGGACGAACAATTAAGAAAAGGACTTACCATCGAAGAAAAAAATACAAAGACCAATTTTACCAATGCTTTACTTATTCTTGAAAATAAAAAATCAAGTTTGGAATTGGCGAAAAAAATCTACCAAAACACTAGTATGAAGTTTTCTGAAGGGATATCTTCTAACATGGAGCTATTACAATCCTATAACCAATACTTAGCAGCCGAATCAGAACATAATAACTCGATTCTTGAACTTGTTAACGCTAAAATTGCGTTGGAAAAATTATTTACCAAATAGCATAATCTCTATAAAATAAGCCTAATGAAAGAACGACATATCATCGAGAAATCTTTGGAATTATTTCGAAAATACGGAATAAAGAGTGTGACCATGGATGATCTTTCAACTGAACTTGGCATGTCGAAAAAAACACTTTACCACTATTTTAACGACAAAGCTGATTTGGTAAAAAAAGTTATCACCCATGAATTTGAAAAAAAACTCACTGCATTTAAAAAAATTATGAAAGGCCCAGGCAATGCCATCGAACACATGGATGCTGTAAATAGATTTATTTTAACTGAACACAAATGCCATAAGCCTGCCATGATTTTTGATCTGCAAAAATATTTTCCGGAAGCTCATGGTGAAATTCAAAGAGCTAAACGGAATCACTTACTTAATGCCATTTTAAAAAACTTACGACAAGGTAAAAAAGAAGGATTGTATCGAGCCAAATTAAATGAAGAAATTATTGCGCGATTACATGTTTTTCGGGTAGAAAATATTCTTTCAAGTGATGTTTTTAAAATTGAAGAATTAACCTCTTCAAAGTTTTTTGACGAAATTTTTATTTATCACATGCATGGCATTGCAAGCGAAAAAGGTTTAACCGAATTAAAGAAAATTCAAAATAAATAATAATATAAATCATATGAAAAAAGTATTGTTCATTTTAGTAGTTATATTCCTTACCGGATGCGCATCATCAGATAATGATCAAACCAAGAGCAAGGAATTAATAAATTTAAAATCTGAATTACTAAGTATTCAAACAAAAATTAGTCAATTAGAAAAAGAACTCGGAGCCAATAACCAGGCATCTGCTGAACAAAGTATAGCCATTCCAGTTACCATTAAAGAATTACAGGCTGAAACCTTCAACCATTATTTTGATGTGAGTGGCTCTATTGAAGCAGCAAAATCAGCTTTTATTAGTCCAGAATTAAATGGGCAAATTCAAAAGATTTATGTTGAAGAAGGGCAAAGGGTAAAAAAAGGTGATCTGCTTGCAAAAATTAACACCTCGGTTATCGAAAGTAATATTTCGGGCATTGAAACCGGATTGAATTTGGCAACAGTTGTGTTTGAAAAACAACAGAAACTCTGGAATAAAAATATCGGCTCTGAAATTGATTACCTGACCGCTAAAAATACCAAGGAAGGTTTAGAAGACCAGTTGGCAACCTTACAAGCACAACTTGATTTGGCTTCCATAAAAGCTCCTTTTGACGGGATTATTGATAATATCATCCAGAAAGAAGGAGATTTGGCTGTTCCAGGTATGCAATTATTGCAATTGGTTAATTTGGAAAAAATTTATATCAATGCAGATATTGCAGAAACTTATTTGCCGGTAATCCATAAAGGTGATAAAGTTGATTTAAGCTTTCCTGTTTTCCCTGAGATTAAATTAAAAGAGACCATTTATCGCATTTCAAATGTGATTCATCCACAAAACCGAACCGTTAAAATGCAATTACGTATCAATAATCAAAAAGAAATGCTAAAACCAAACGGAATGGCCATCATTCGCGTCAACGATTTCTCAAGTGACACAGCCTTGGTTGTACCTTCAATTGTAATTAAACAAGACATGACCGGTTCATTCCTGTATGTTGCCAAACAAGAAAATGGCACATGGCTAGCCAAGAAAAAGTATGTTAAAACTGGTGTAACTTATATCGATCAGAGTTTAATTACCGAAGGATTGGATATTGGAGATCGCGTCATTGTAGAAGGTTACAATCAGGTTTCTGATGGTTCGGTTATTAAAATAGGATAAGGTTTACCTGAAAAAATATTATGTAGATGAGCAATAAAGAAAAAGTTGAAAAAGTGGTTAGAGAGTTTAAACTAACTACTGCCGCACTAAAAAATAAAAACACGGTTTATCTCTTAACCGTTGCATTGGCTCTATTTGGGTTGTTTTCCTATGTGAACCTTCCAAAAGAGCTTCAGCCTGATATCTCTGTGCCATGGATTTTGGTAACTACGGTTTATCCCGGCAATGCCCCTGTCGATATCGAAAACTTAATAAGCAGGCCATTAGAAAAAGAGATTGAAACCATTAAAGGCATTAAGAAAATGACTTCAACCTCAGCTCAGGATTATTCGTTGGTGTTTATTGAATTTAACACCAATGTAGAAATCTCTGAAGCAATGTCGGATGTTAAAGATGCTGTAGATAAAGCTAAAAGTGAATTGCCAAATGATCTGGATACGGATCCGTCGGTTACAGATATTGAAATGTCAGAGTTCCCGATTATCAATATTAACCTATCGGGTGATTATAGTTTAGTTGAACTAAAAAAATATGCTGAGTTTCTGGAAGATGAATTTGAAACCATTTATGAGGTAGCTCGTGTTGACATCACAGGTATTACAGATCGAGAGATCAAGATCAATGTTGACATGCATAAATTGGCTATCAACGAGCTTAATTTTGGTGATATTGAAAATGCAATTGCAGCTGAAAATCTTTCTGTTTCGGCCGGTGAAATTAAACTTGGCGGTACCCGAAGATCGATTCGGACTGATGGTGAATTCACCAATATGAAAGACATTGAAAATATCATTGTTAAAAATGATGATCAAAAAATTGTTTATTTAAAAGATGTTGCAGAAGTGATTGATGGGTTTGCCGAACCAAACAGTTTTGCCCGCTTAAATAAACAACCTGTAGTTTCGTTGCAGGTGGTGAAAAAAAGTGGTGAAAATATTTTAGCGACTACTGATCAGGTTTTTCAGATTTTAGATGAGGCGAAGGCCAATAACTCATTGCCTGAAAACTTAAATGTTTCCATTACCAACGATACTTCCGATATGGTTCGGATGCAGCTAAGTAACCTGGAAAATAGTATCATTCTCGGAATGCTTTTTGTAATCATCGTTTTATTCTTCTTTTTAGGAACACGTAATGCTCTTTTTGTAGGTTTCGCTATTCCAATGTCGATGTTTATTTCATTCGTAGTAATCTCACTGATGGGGATGCGAATAAACATGATGGTTTTATTTTCATTAATTCTTGCGTTAGGTATGCTCGTGGATAACGCCATTGTGGTGGTGGAAAACATCGTTAGGTTTAATCAAAAAGGGCATAACCTGTTTAGTGCTGCCAAAAATGCGGTGGGTGAAATTGCCATGCCTATTATTTCATCAACCCTAACAACCCTGGCTGTGTTTTTTCCCCTGATTTTTTGGGATTCATTAGTGGGTGAGTTTATGAAATTTTTGCCTATCACCTTAATTATCGTACTCGCCTCATCGCTATTCGTTGCGTTGGTGATTATTCCGGTTTTTGCTTCAACATTTAATCCTATTCAGGAGTTAAAACCCAGTAACAAAAGAAAGATAAATATTCGGGTTGCCATAGCGCTCGCCTTAGCTGGATTATTTTTTATCGCAGGAATAAACACGATAGGAAACCTGATTGTGATCGGGTCATTCATCACGCTGTTTAATGTTTACTACTTTAAATCGAAAGGACAGTGGTTTCAAGATGTTGGCTTGCCTAAGCTTGAAAACTTTTATTTAAAAGTATTACAGTTCGCGCTTAGAAAAAGGAATCCTTATTATTTCATTCTTGGAACTTTTTTCCTTTTAATATTCACCATCATGTTCCTTGGAGCGAGACAACCAAAGGTTTTATTCTTTCCTGATGGAGAGCCAAAATACATTAATATTTTAGCAGAACTCCCAATTGGAACAGATATAACCACCTCTGATGAATTCATGATGGGGCTTGAGGATAAGGTGTTTGAGGTTTTACAACCCTATGACAAAATAGTCGAATCCATATTGACTAACGTAGGGGCTGGCTCAAATAGCGAAAGTGATTTTCTGGCCATCGGAGAAACACCTCATAAGGGTCGAATAACCGTCACTTTTGTGGATTACGAATTTCGAGATGGTGTGAATACATCAGAATTAATGAAAGAAGTAGGTAATAAAATTATTGGGAAATACCCGGGAGTACTTGTATCGGTTGAGAAAAGCAGTATGGGGCCTCCAACTGGCAAACCCATCAATATTGAGATTAGTGGAAAAGAGTTCGAGAATTTATTAGCCATTTCAGATACCATGGAAACTTTTATTCAAGCTGCAAATATTGAAGGGATAGAAGGTTTTAAAATCGATTTGGATATCGGTAAACCAGAGATGATTATTCACATCGATCGTGAAAAAGCCCGAAGATATGAATTATCTACAGGTCAAATTGCGATGACATTGAGAACTGCCTTGTTCGGGAAAGAAATTTCAGATTATAAAGAGGGTGAAGATGAATATCCGATTCAGCTCAGAATGATGGACAAGTACCGTTACGATATTCCTTCTTTATTAAATCAAGTCATGACATTCCAAAATCAGAATGGAGTTTATGTTCAAATTCCTATTGCAGCGCTGGTTTCAGTTGAATATAGTACAACTTATGGTGCAGTTAAACGCAGAGATATGGACAGAGTGGTTACCTTATACTCAAATGTAATTGAAGGCTATAACGCAAATGAAATTAATTTACAAATTAAAGAGCGATTGGAAAGTTTTGAGATGCCTGCCGGATACAATTACAACTTCACCGGTGAACAGGAAGATCAACAAGAATCAACCGCATTTTTAACCAGAGCATTGGTTATTGCGATTTCTTTAATTTTCATCATCCTGGTTTCGCAATTTAATTCGGTGGTACGGCCACTCATTATTTTAGGAAGTGTATTGTTTAGCACCATCGGTGTGTTTGGAGGAATTGCAACCTTTAATATGGATGTTGTAATCATCATGACCGGAATCGGAATTGTTTCACTGGCTGGAGTTGTTGTAAACAATGCCATCGTACTGGTTGATTATATTGATTTACTTAAAAAGAGAAAAAGGCGAGAGCTTGGAATTAATGATGATGTAATGCTTAGCAAAGAGCAATCAGTTGAATGCATCGTAGATGGAGGTAAAACGAGATTGCGTCCAGTACTGCTAACCGCGATTACAACCATACTTGGTTTAATTCCGATGGCCATTGGAATGAACGTAAATTTCAAAACATTATTATCTGAGTTCGATCCTCAATTCTCAATTGGTGGGGATATGGTTACCTTCTGGGGACCACTTTCCTGGACAGTTATCTTTGGATTGACATTTGCTACATTCTTGACCTTAATTGTAGTACCAACCATGTATCAAGTTGCATACCTGGCTAAAGCCAAGATTAAAGGCATTAAATAATTTAAAACAGAAAAGGGGGCAAATGCCCCCTTTTCCATAGTCATGCTAGCTGTTTTAGTTTACTTAGTAAGATCTTCCATAAAATCTTTAATATTTCCTGGAGCACTCATAATTTTCATAAATGTACCCATGGTTAATTCCGGCCAGTGAAGTGCGATTCGGTATTTCCCATGCAACATAGTTGCTTTATTTCCCTGAAGAATTAAATCGTAAGGCATGGCAGCAATATGCTCCTCTCCAATTTTAGGTAAAAAATTTAATTCGCCATCTTCCGGGTCTAACAAGCCAACTCCGAATACGGCAATTTTTTCGTTTTCAAAAACCTGCTCATAAACTTTTACCGTTGCTCTTTTTTGCTTGGCCAGATTTGCCCTGATAATTCTTAGTCCTTCTTCAAAGGATGAAAATTCATTTAGTTTAACAGGGCTTGTAAAATAAGGCATCATTATTTTATACCTGTATTTCTTTAAATCTTTTTTTGATTTTAAACCACCAAACGGAGTCATTTCAGTCCCAACACTTTTCATTGCATTTACGGCATCGGTGCTTATTTTTAAGAAATCCTTTTCGTACAAGTTTGCATTTTCGAGCAAATAAGCATAAAACATGTACAAAGGATTTAGCATGCTGATAGTTGTCTTTCCTTCCTTTTCAACAAAACCAATTTTTAAGGTGGCAGCTAAAGCTCCCCTATCCTCAAATTTTAAACTTAAGTTTTGTAAGTCAGTTCGTGTGTAGGCAAGTACAAAAAGCTTATCATTTTTTTCAGGGTTGTATTGGCCGATAATTTCGAAATTGGCAGCCTTTAGTGCTTCAATTACTTTATCTACGTGTGAGTTCACTGAGCCATCTAATTCACCGATTTTGTAATAAGGTGTATGCTCGTCTTGAGCATATCCAATTACGAGTATCAATGATAGAATTAATGAGAGTATTCCTGCTTTCATACAAATGCTTTTATATATGTTGGTATTTAGATACAAAAGTACTTTACTCTTAAACCTAAACCAAAGAAAGGCTTATGATAAATATCATAAATTAAAAAGGAAGAAATAATTAGTTATCAGACGCAAACCATTCGGCAACAGAAGTGGCAGTTTCTCTGAGTTTCAAACTAAATAACATTGAAGTATCGGGCAACTGATTTTGGATTCTCTCTGCAAAATCCAACAATAACAGTTCGCTAGTAGGTTGGTAATCGACCGCAATTATTTTTTCAAAATTCTCCTTTAATTCTTTAATTAATGAATTTGCAAGATTTTTATGAATAACCAGTGCATGATCGAATTTACTGATAATGGTATCTCGAACGATGGTTTTTAAATCCCCAAAATCCATCACCATTCCGGCATCCGGATCGACCTGGCTTGGATTTGGTTCACCAATGATGGTGACACTTAAAGTGTACGAATGGCCATGAATGTTTTTACATAAGCCACGATGGTTAGGCAATGAATGTGCCATTTCAAACCTAAATTCTTTTGTGATTCTTATCTTTTTTGTCATGATTTGATGTAAAATTAAATTAATTCGAGTAATTGAATGGCATACTTGAGTGCGATACCAACCAGAATTACCCCGCCTAAAAAAGTTGCTTTGGTTCCCATCGAATACTTTCCGGTTCGTATTCCAATAATCATCCCAACAATACTTAACATTAAACCGAAGCTAATCATCGGAATTAAAAAAATATGAATATCAACGGCCGTAAAAGAAAAACCAATTCCGAGGATGAATGCAGGCAAACCCAGTGCAATAGCCAAGGCAAACACAACCTTGAATTTTGCAAAACGATAGGTTAAATGATCAGGTGATGTTTTCAAGGATCGCATTAACATCCGCAAACCAATAATTAAAATCAACACAATAAAAATCCACTCATTTTCCCATTTCATCAATGAGAGAATAACATATCCGGCCCAATACCCCACCCAAAGCATCGCCGCAGGTAAAAAAGTAAACAGCCCGGCAAGTCTTATCTTTTCAAAAGTTGAAAGGCATTTTTGAACATGAGCCACCAACGATAATGCAAAAGCTCCACTGGTAATCGAAAAGGCAATTAATATGAGATCAAGTAAATTCAAATCTCTTAATTATTTATAAATTAATGTCACTATTTTTTCAAGACCTTCGGCGTCCGTTTCGTCAAAAGAATTTAGTTCTTTGCCATCAACATCCAACACACTCACGATTTCTCCTTGTTGGTTTTTTACCGGAACTACTATTTCCGATTTAGTTCTTGAATCGCAGGCAATATGCCCGGCAAATTTCTCCACATCTTCAACAATTACAGTTTTTTGCGTGTTAATTGCCGACCAGCAAACTCCGGTATCCTTTTTTAACAGGATGCAAGCAACCGAACCTTGATAAGGGCCTACAATAAGTTTCCCATCAATCAATCGATAAAATCCAGTCCAAAAAAAGTAATCAAATTTATGATGAAGAACAGCAATGATAGTTGATTGATTTGAAATCGGATCATTGCTGTTCTTCAATAATTCTTCTAGTTGATTGTAAATCCTTTTATATCTGTTTAGCTTCTTAGTTTTATCCATTAGTCAAAATGTATCGATGTCATAAAATATTTAGGATACAAAAATAACTAATAAATAAATGAAACGATGAACTAAATTTTTTCTAGTTCTACAGTAAAGTGTCTTAAGATTGGAGCTTCTGAAATAATTTTATAACCCCTTTTTATTTGATCTCTTCTTTCAAAAACATTAATTACACTGGCAGCAACATAATCCATGTGGTTATTGGTATAAACCCGTCGAGGGATAGCCATTCGAATTAATTCCAATTCGGGATAACGGTTATCACGAGTAACCGGATCCCGATCGGCCATAATGGTTCCAATTTCTACAGCCCTCACTCCCCCTTCTAAAAATATTTCAACGGCTAAGGTTTGAGCTATAAATTCTTCTTTGGCAATATTGGGTAAAAATTTCTTTGCATCGATAAAAATGGCATGACCACCAAAAGGAAGCAAAACCGGAACACCCGCATCAACAAGCTTTTGTCCGAGATAGGCTACTTGCCCGATTCGGGTTTGTAAATAAGCAAATTCTGTACCCTCGTCTAATCCTTGTGCCAAAGCATTCATATCACGTCCTGACATGCCCCCATAGGTCAAATAGCCCTCAAACATGATATTGTATACACTCGCTCTTTTATAAAGCTCCTCGTCTTTAAAAGCCACAAATCCGCCCATATTTACAATGGCATCCTTCTTACTACTCATAGTCATACCATCAGCATGGATGTACATCTCTTTTACAATTTCCTTGATGCTTTTGTTTTCATAGCCTTTTTCACGAATTTTGATGTAATAGGCATTTTCAGCAAAACGAGCAGAATCGAAGAATACAGGAATTTGATGTTTATTGGCAAGGGCTTTAACCTCTTTTAAATTTTGCATACTTACAGGTTGTCCACCTGATGAGTTACAAGTTACAGTAATTATGATTAAAGGAATCCTTTCTTTCGGATTGTTGTTTAGTACATCAGCAAGTTTTTCCACATCGATATTTCCTTTAAAAGGATGTACGATGGTCGGATCAAATGCTTCATTGATTGTACAGTCAACAGCCGTGGCCTTTCTGAATTCAATATGCCCTTTAGTGGTATCGAAATGGGTATTTCCGGGAACTAAATCACCGGTTTTAACCATGGTCGAAAAAAGCACATTCTCGGCCGCACGACCTTGGTGAGTTGGTAAAAAATAATCAAATCCAAGAATATTTTTAATGGCTGATTTTAAATTAAAGAAAGAAGAAGCTCCGGCATAGCTTTCGTCTCCAAGCATCATGGCTGCCCATTGTTTATCACTCATGGCCCCGGTACCCGAATCCGTCAACAGGTCAATAAAAACCTGATTGCTTTTTAGGTTAAATAAATTGTATTTGGCTTCTTTAATCCAGTCTTCACGCTCAGTACGTGTACTCTTACTAATCGATTCGACCATTTTAATTTTATATGATTCTGCAAATGGTAAGTCCATAACATTAAGTTTTTCAATTGTAAATAAATTTTAAGAAAATAAAAGGGGTGGTAAATTGAAAGACTAGAACGAATCACGTTCCTTAATGTTAACGAAATTGTGCTTTGTACAAAAGTTAAGACTTGAGATCATCTTGTTAATTAAATTTCAATTGCAAAATTACAAAATATATCGAACTCATGTTAATTATCAAGATTTTTCTGATCCTGCCTCTTCGATCCTTGTTCCAAATATTTTAAAAATGAACTTTAATGGTGTTTTTTTAGATCATCCGTAAGAAGAATTTCAAAAAATCAATTAAATCGTTGTTAAATAATTCACAATTCACTTAAGCAGCTCATTTTTATTTTATACTTTTGCAAAAAACAATGAGGGGATTTATTTTAATAAAATTAAAATATTAGTGATGATTAAACATTTATCAGAGATAGTAGATTTAGCAAAGAATAAGCAAACTAGGAAAATTGCAGTTGCCTCGGCGGGCGATGAGCATGTACTTGAAGCAATTAGAAATGCACAAACCGAAAATATTATTGATCCTATTTTGGTTGGTGATGAAAGAAATATTAGAGCCATATGTCAAAAAATTAAATTTGACCTGGAAGGGATTAGAATTATCAATATTGAAGATAAGGAAGAAGCAGCCGCAAAAGCAGTTTCATTAATCAAAGATGGTGAAGCTGAAATTTTAATGAAGGGCTTGGTGAGTACCGGAATTTTAATGAAGTGTGTACTTGACAAAGAACATGGATTACGTAAAGGAGCCACCCTAAGTCATGTGGCGCTTTTCGAAACTCCTTTCTATCATAAACTATTGGGAGTTACTGATGCAGCCATGAATGTTTCTCCTGATTTAGCTAAAAAAATTGCCATCATAAAAAATGCCATTCAGGTATTTCACGGATTAGGAAATTTAAATCCAAAGGTCGCCATCGTTGGGTCTGTTGAAACCGTAAACCCACAAATGGAAGCCACCATGCATGCCGCTACCATTTCAATGATGAATTATCGAAAGCAAATTACGGGTTGTATCATTGATGGGCCACTTGCCATTGATAATGCCGTATCAAAAAAAGCGTCTGAACTTAAAAATATTACCAGCGATGTTGCCGGTGATGTTGATTTAATTTTAGGACCCGATATTGATGGTGCCAATATTCTTTACAAAACCTTAAGTTTTCTGGGAGGTGCCAGTGCAGCGGCGGTAATCATGGGAGCAACAGTTCCAATCGTGCTCACATCACGTGCAGATACTGAAAAAAGTAAGTTTTTATCGATTGCATTAGCAGCAGCCATCGCTTAAGTTAAGTCTTAAGGATATTTACAACCAATGGAAGAAATCAGAATATTAGCCATAAATCCGGGTTCTACCTCAACAAAAATTGCGGTATACCAAAATGAGGATCCGATTTTTGTAAAAAATATTAAACACAGCAATGAGGAGCTTGCCAAGTACGAGAATGTTGTTGACCAACTCGCCTTCCGTAAGCAACTCATCATCGATGAATTAAATGAAGCTGAAGTTTCTGATGATCATGTAAAGGCAATTGTAGGGCGTGGTGGTTTAGTTAAGCCGATCGAATCAGGAGTTTATGAGGTGAATGAGGCCATGATTGCTGATTTAAGAAACCCGCCCATGGGTGAGCACGCTAGTAATCTGGGTGGGCTTATTGCCCAGGATATTGCAAGTACTTTGCCGGAGGCGAAAGCCTATATCACAGATCCGGTGGTAGTTGATGAACTTAATGATGTTGCACGAATCAGTGGTCACCCTGAATTCCAAAGAAAATCAATCTTTCACGCTTTAAACCAAAAAGCAGTCGCAAGGCAACATGCACGACAGACTTTAAAAAAATATGAAGATTTAAATTTAATTGTTGCACATCTTGGTGGTGGAATTACGGTGGGTGCTCACAAGCGGGGCTGGGTTGTTGATGTGAATCAAGGCTTGGATGGTGAAGGTCCGTTCTCGCCTGAAAGAAGTGGCACACTCCCTGTTGGAGATGTAGTAAAAGCATGTTTCAGCGGAAAATATACTGAAAAAGAAATCAAAAAAATGATTACCGGAAAAGGTGGTCTTGTAGCTTACCTAGGCACAAACAATGCTTACGAAGTTGAGCAAAGAGTGAAGGCCGGTGATGAATACGCCAAATTAATTTATTCAGCTATGGCTTATCAGGTTTCCAAATCGATTGGATCTATGGCTGCAGTCCTAAAAGGAGATATTGACGGAATTTTAATTACCGGTGGAATTGCGCACGATAAATGGTTCACAAAACAAATCATCGAACATGTTGAACTTTTAGCACCTGTATTTATTTATCCGGGAGAGGATGAAATGCGTGCTTTAGCTTTAAATGCGTTGAGAGTAATCAAAGGTGAGCTAACTCCAAAGGTTTATCAATAAATTTTGTTATTTCGTTACCCACGATTGAGGATTGAGTAATGTTTTCCCTTTCCAAATTTCAAAATGCAATTCTGTTTTTGATTCGGATGGATTGTGATAAACAATGCCAAGTGCTTGCTTGGTTTTTACTTCATCCCCTGATTTTACAAACACCTCTATTAAATTTGAGTATACTGTAAAATATTCACCGTGGCGAATTATTACAGCTTTGTTTGAATTGGTTATGGTTCTGACGCTAATTACTTTCCCATCAAAAACGGCACGTGCATTTTCCCCAATATTGGTTAAAATATCAATACCGTTATTTTTAATTTTGATTCTTTTCAATACCGGATGATCATGTTCTCCAAAAGTACTTGATACGATTCCGTGTTCAGAAGGCCATGGCAATTTCCCTTTGTTTTGTGAAAAAGTATTGGTTAACGCTAATTCGGCAGGCGTAAGTGCGATAATGTCTGATCGTGTTTCAGCACCACTTGTTTTAGCATTGGCAGCAGCTAATTTAATTTCCTCGGCAATAATATCAGCAATCGCTTTGTTCAGTCGATTGGCATCATTTCGCTTTTGTTTGATTTCGGTTCGAAATTGTTTTTCCTGTTTTGCAAGGGTATTAATCCGCGAGTTTTGTTGATTTTTTTCTTGATCCAGTTTTCTTATTTCAGCTTGTTGACTTTGCAGCAGATTCACTTTATCCATTTTCTGAATACTAATTTCTTCATTTGTTTTAGATAAAGAATCTTTCATCAGCTCTATTCGCCGGGCTTGTTGTTTTCGATAATCACTGTAGTATTGCAGATACCTCAAGCGCTGAAAGGCCTGGTTAAAACTTGAAGCAGCAAAAATATACATCAACCGATCCTTTGAGCCTTGGTTTTTGAATACATAGTTGATGAGTTGAGCGTATTCTGATTTGGCCTTTTCTAATTCTGATTCAAGTCCATTTAATCTTAAATTATTTTCGGAAAGGGCTTGATCAAGATTTTCGATTTCAGCTGAATAGTTAGCGATTAATTTCTCGCGTTGTTTAATCCGGTTATTGATGAGTACCAACTCCTGAAGAGAATTAGCCTTACTTGCAGTTACCTTTCCAAGAAGTTCATTGGTGTACTTTATTTCTGCTTCAATCTTTTGTTTTTCATTTTCCAGTATTTTTTTTCTGTTTTGTCCGTTTACAAAAACAGTAAGCAAAATCGCAAAAATTACGATGCTAATTCTTTTAGAAAATAATTTGAATAAACAAATAGCTCGCATCAATATTAAATTTTATTCCAATTTAGAAATAAGCTGATATTTATCTGATATGCTAAACGGAAAATTTAACTCATCGTCGATGGTGATTTTTGAATATTTTACATTAACATCTATTTTTTTATCTGCCTGTAATGCGAAATCCACTTCTTTCGGAAAAAGTTGATTTCCTACATCGGAAAACTTGCTGTAATTGGCTTCTAGTTTCTTGTTTTGTTTTTTTATTTCCTTAAGGCTTAGTTGTGTAATTTTAAAATTCTCGGCCGAAAGCCAGATATTCTGAATAAAAACGACAGGTTCAGTTTCATCTTTTTTCACAAATTTTTTAAGCTTAGCCCTCGAAGCAGTTGATAGTTTATACTGTAAATTATCAATGTGAGCTCTGAATTTACCATTTTCGTAATGGCTTAAATCATTCCCAATGATTAATGCTTGTAAAACATCGTAATCAATATTTGTTTCCAGAAACTCATTCAAGTATTTGTAATCACCGACAAAATAAGTTTTATTGATTCGATTAATGAACTTAACAGAGTCGTTGGTAATAAGCATGCGTGCGGCTTCAATTCCTAGTGCTGGAGAAAACGAAATCCAAATCATGCTATCTTTTTCTATCCTGATTTGACCTTTAAACTCGGTCTTCTTTTTATCAACTTTATAATCGAGGTTAAACTTTGCACTAAAATATTTAAAGTTCAATTCATTCAATTTTAATTGATTGAATAAATAGTCTATTCCTTCAACCTTTAGCGGTTCTTTAATTATCTTTCTTGTACTTCTGCACCCTACACCAATTATCAGCAAAACGACAATTAAAAAATATGATGGATATGATTTAATATAACTATTCATACAACTTTTTATCTCTAATTTTTTTATTCAAATATTCCGATTCCGATCCAATTTTACGTGCTTTTTTCCATTGTTTTACGGCTTTCTTTTTTTCTCCTAATTGAAATAAAATATCTCCGTAATGCTCGTAAACCTCTGCACTGTTTTCATCACTTGTATCCATCGCCTTCTCGATAATAATTCTCGCTTCATCGTATAATTTTAATTTATACAAGACCCAGGCTTTCGTGTCTAAATTTGAAGCATTCTCCGGATCCAGTTCAACTGCCTTAAACGACATTTGCTTAGCTTGCTCAAGTTTTTCAGATCTTAACGCCAGGTAATAGGCATAATTATTTAAAACTACAGCATTTTCCGGATCAAATCTTAATGCATTTTCATATGCCTCATCTGAAGCTTTATTATTTTTTAATTCATGATAGGTATCGCCTAAAAAGGAATAAAACTGAACTGATAGGGCCGTATTTCCGGACACCAGTTTTATTCCTTTAAGGTATAGCTCCAATGCTTTTTCATGCTTTTCATTCCGAAAATTTACCATTCCTGCAAATAAGTAAGGGATGGGTCGTTGTGGAAATAACCTAATAGCCTGAGCACTATGTTTTTCTAAGGAGACAAAATCAGATAATGCCGATTCGGCAATCAGCAATTGTTCCCAGGAAGCAACCAGTGAGCTGTCAATTGAAATGACTTTAAGTAGTAATTCTTTTGATTTTTTAAATTCTCTGGCTTGATACAGAATTTCTGCTTTAATGGAAAGAACCCTGGTGTTTTCAGGATATTTATCGGCTAAAATTGAGACCAGCTCAAATGCTTTTGGGTTTTTCTCTGCAACGATTTGCTGCGCAGTAAAATAAGAAAGCAATATTTGAATTTTTGAATCAACATCCAGATTTTCATTTTTAAAACCCAATTTTAATTCATTAAAAGCATTTACGCTATCGCCCGACTTACGGTAAAAGTCGGACAAAGAAATATGGATGTAAGGGTTATTCGGATCGAGTTCAGCAATCTTTGAATATGCCCAAAAAGCCTTCTCGTTAAAATCATTTTGCAAACAAAATTCTGCCAGTAGAGCGTAATACCTAAATTCTGTCGGAAACTCATTAATTAATTTTTCAATTTCAAATATTGCTGAATCCATCTGCTGTAACTTGGCATAGGATTTCTGTTTTTGAATACTTAGCTTTTCGTTTATTCCAATTTTATTTTCGATAATATTTAAAACCCTGATAGCCTTCTCATCTTCTCCGATGAAGATGTAATTATAAGCTAACTCTTCAATAAATTCAAAGTTTGTTGGGTTCTGGGCAACTAACTCCTCGAGAACCTGAACGCTCTCTTTAAAATTCTCACTTCGTTTATAAATATTGGAAAGTAAAAGTTTGTACCAACTATTTGCGGTGTCAATCGCAATGGCTTGCTCGGCTAATTTCTTTGCTTCATCTAGTCTGTTCCTGACCATGTAAATACTTGCCAATTCATACATTGATGCAGCATCTGAAGCATCCAGCTTGATACATTCTAAGTATAGAAGTTCTGCTAGTTGAATGTTTCCGGCATTCTTTTCTTTATTTGCTTCAATAAATAAAGAGGCATTTTTTTTGAGATCAAAAGAGGAAGGGTTGATACCCTGCTTGACTTGATGCTCCTGACTAAAAGCCTTTCCAGAAAATCCAAGAATTAGGGTAATTAAAAGCGTTAGTGTTAGAATGTTTTTCATTAAATTATTTAATAAAACTTAGTTTGTACCTGTATGTCCAAAACCCCCGGCTCCACGTTCAGTTTCTTCTAAAGTTTCCACTTTAATCCATTCAGCTTGCTCATGCGCTGATATTACCATCTGAGCGATGCGTTCACCATCTTTAATCACAAATGCCTCATTTGAGAGATTAACCAAAATAACTTTAATCTCACCCCGATAATCAGCATCGATGGTTCCAGGTGAATTAAGCACGGTTACGCCCTTTTTAAAGGCTAATCCACTTCTGGGTCGCACTTGTGCTTCAAATCCTTTTGGAAGCTCGATAAACAAACCTGTTGGAATCAGTACCCGTTCCAATGGTTCCAATTTTATTTCCTGATCAATATTTGCACGTAAATCCATTCCTGCAGAGGAGGATGTTTCATAATTTGGCAAGTCATGTTTAGAATGACTAACAATCTTAATATTCATAAAATTTATTTTAATGCGCTAAATTACAGAAAATATAGCTTCGACTGGGGGCAAAGATGGTTATCCATTTATAATTTATGCGACTTCCTTTTTAAAAATGGTTCGCAATTCTTTTTTATCTAAAAGAAATACGACCCCAACAAAAGTGGCAAGAAGTATGGTATGAAATGCCAATCTGCCAAATAAGTTCGTGATCTGAGCAATTGTGGAAAGAAAATAAATTGCTGAAGCAAGTGTGACATAGGCAGCTATTCTCTTCAAATCATAATTAATTGGGTAAACTTTTCGACCCCACAGGTAAGAAGCTACCATCATTGAAAAAAAGCAGGCAAAAGTAGCCCATGCTGATCCCCAATAGCCATAAATAGGAATTAAGATGAAGTTCAACACGATTGTAATCAGAGTGCCTCCCATTGCCAAAACTGCTCCGTACAGTGTTTTGTTTGTTAGTTTATACCAAAATGAAAGGTTATAAAAGATGCCAATAAAAATATAGCCCGCCAGCAAAACCGGAATAACTCCCAGTGCACCTCTAAATTCTCGCCCTAATATCAACTTAATTAAATCGATGTACAAAAGAATCCCTAGTGATGCAAAAAGCATCAGAATGACAAAGTATTTCATCACCTGAGCATATACTTCTTTAGCTCCTTTTTCTTTTTCCTGTGCAAAGAAAAAAGGTTCGGCAGCGTAGCGAAATGCCTGTACAAATAAAGATAAAAGTATTGCCAGTTTAAAACTAGCCGAGTAAATACCAATTTGATTTAGTGCCACATCTTCAGGCAACAAATAATTCATGGAGATCCGGCCGAACATTTCATTCATTGAGAAAGCAAAACCAATAATTAAGATGGGGTATCCATACTTTAGAAGCTTTTTCCATAGGACAAAATCAAACTGGAGGCGTACTTTCAAAATTTCGGGAAGTAACATGATAATTGTGATAACGCTGGCAATTAAATTGGATATAAAAACATAAGAAACCAGGCCTAGTTCAGGATTAAAAACGACCTTAATAACATTTAATAAAACTCCACTTGAATAGGTTTTGATGATGAATGGACACAGCAATACAAAGAATAAATTTAATCCGAGCGTAATTCCAATGTTTACAAACTTTATGGTGGCAAAGCGAATTGGTCTGGATTCTGCCCTAAGCTTAGCAAAAGGAATTGCTGAAATAGCATCAAGAGCCATAATGATGACAAACCATTGAACAAATCTGGTAAAGGATTCATGTCTGATTGCCGAAGCGATATCTGAAGAAAAACTTAAGGCAATCAGTGCAAAAACACTACTGGTTACAACGATTGAGATTAAGCTGGTATTGTACACTTTCAGTTTATCTGAATTCAACTCTGAATACCGGAAATAGGCTGTTTCCATCCCATAAATTAAAAACACATAAATTACGGCAACGTACGAATACATTAAAATAAGTATGCCATAATCGTCAGGATTAAGAATGTTGGTATACAATGGAACCAACAGGAAATTGATGAGGCGTCCAATAATACTGGATACCCCGTAAATGGCTGCTTGGCCCGCTAACTTTTTAATCGGATTCAATATAAATTTCTTTAGATGTAAAGTTAATAAAATGGATGATCACACAACAAATTCATCATTTTATGCATACGGAAGTGAGATGTAGAATGTAGTTCCGACCTTCGCTTTCGATTCAAACCAAATATTGCCTCCGGCATTTAGGACAATATTTTTAACTATCGCCAATCCAAGTCCCATCCCACTTGATTTGGTGGTAAAACTTGGAGAAAATATTTTATCTGCCATTTCCTGAGGTATTCCGGTTCCGTTGTCAGCAATAACTACTATCATTTCTTTTTGAGATTTTTTTACAGAAATCGTCACTTGGCCATCCTTTTTTGATCCGATTGCTTGAATTGAATTTTTAATAAGATTATTAAAAACTCTGAGCATTTGATTTTTATCTGCTTTAACGAGGTATTTGTCCTCTGGCAAGTAAAGTACATATTTTACATCCGTATTCTCTTTAAATAGCTCAATTGAGTTATTGATGATGTATTTTAAATCTACTTGTTCTGATTTCTGAACAGGCATTTTAGCAAAGTCCGAAAATGCATTTGCAATTTCCGAAAGTGAATCAATTTGCTCAATGATGGTCTTAGTAAACCGGGCTAATCTCTTGTCCCAATCCTTTTCATTTTCATCCCAGGCTTTTTTTAGGTATTGAACACTCAATTTCATGGGTGTCAAAGGATTTTTAATTTCATGTGCAACCTGCTTAGCCATTTCCCTCCATGCACCTTCTCTTTCCGATCGAACAAGCAAAAGTGCACTATTACTTAGCTCATCAATCATTCGATTATATTCCGCAACCAAACCTCCAATTTCATCCTGACGCGACCAATCTATTTTTTCATTTGCCTTTCCTAATCGTATTCCACTAAGACTGTTCCTTATCAGTTGTAAAGGCTTTGAAATTCTTTTTGAAATTAAAATAGTTACCATGAGGGCAATAATAAAAAAGAGCACATAGATATTAACCAAGGCGACAAGGAAGTTCGTAATCTCGATTTGGAGTTCTGTTTGCCGTGCAAAATATGGTAAGTTTAAATAGGCTACAATCTTATTTTCAGTGTTCCGAAGCGGGACGTATGCCGACAAATATTCATAATTTCCGATTTTTTCATTCTGTATAAACTGCATCTTTTCTTTGTTCGCAAGCACAGAATAGGCTTTGACATTCATTAGTCTTGAGAGTAAGCCTTCATCAAATATTTGCATCCTTGAGGATGCAATAAGCTTTCCGTCAACTGAATACAGGTTAATATCAGAGAAGAAAACCAATGAAAATTTTACAAGCCATGCATTTAAAGTTTCGTACAATTCAGGACCAAGACCTTGTTCACCAGCTAATTTGTGCTCAAGCTCAATCAATACAGAATGTGCTTTTTCACTTAGAATCTCGTGATTTTTTTTATCATTTAAATGAATCAAATATAACATAGTAGTTACTCCAATTACGACGAAAGATGTTAGGATGATACTTAATAGTGTGTATTGAAGTCTGTTTCTGAAACTTATTTGAACGGTGAAAATTTTAAACGAAAAAATTGTAATTAAGAAGAACACAGCTAGAAATGCAGCTAGAAATAAAAAGAAATAAGAAAATGGCGCAAGCGTTTCGATCAGATCTTTATTTTCTTTGCTAATGATAAAACTGACCCTTTGGTCTTTATTTACGATAATATGATTGTATTCATTATTATCAAAGTTATCCTGATCTAATGCTAAATCTTTATAATTTTGAAGATTCAAGCTATAGAAGTAATCTCCGAAATTATATACCAATTCATCGTCCATATATTTTGCAAATGAATAGTTAACAAGCTCTGTACCAGATATATTACTGGTCTCGTCAATTAATAATTCAGGGTACCCCAAGCCTTCAGGTATTAACTCTGATCCTAACTCGATGAAAACAAAACGAGTTGGATGAACATTCGTTTCTGGATAAATGAATCTGATTATGTAAGAATTATTTATGGAGTAGTTATTAATAAAAAACAAATTGGGGCGGTTGGTGGAAATTCCGATATCAGCAATAATTTTATTGAAATAACTTACGCAATTTACAGAATAATTTTCAAGCCGGTCGGTGAGTAAATACGTAGAATCGCAGATGGTCACGAAAGGAATATATTTTAATGAATTTTCATTCTCTCTAAAATAATTATAAATCCGATTAATGATAGCATATTCACTATTTTCAATGGATCCTTCATTGATCATTTGATTAAGAATAGGATCACTTAAAATCTCATCAATTATTTTTTCGAAACCGAATTCTGCCATAGAATCTCTATCGTTAGCAATTGTTTCAGCTACTAATCTTCGCTGCTCAAGCTCCTTTCCCTGTAGAATATAAGTTGATAGAAATCCCAGGTATAAAGAAAATAATAGTAAGAAACTTAGGATTTGTATCGTTGTAATTCTATTGATTACATTAGAAAAAAATATGTATGTGAACGAAAGGGTTAAGAAAAATATGAATGAGGAAATTTTTAAATCCCCAAGCAGATAGCGAATAGCAAGGAAGACCAGCACAAGACTAAATATTACCAAATAGATACTTTTTTTACCGCTTACAACAGAAAAGATACGTTTAAAAATATTGGTCCCAAGAAAGTATAAAGAGAGACTTAGACTGGCCGTTACTACAAATGCGATTATCGTTGCTGCTCTGTCAGACACAAAATCTTGCCCAAACTCAATTGATATTTTTGAATTTTTAAATAAACTTATAACCGTAGTTTCATAAACAAGGAAGGCTGTAACGAATAGAACCACTAAAAATAAAATCAATGCAATGGTTTTATTGTTCCATTCAGCCTGTTTTTTCTCATTTCTGTTCTTAAAAACTAATAAAGAATATGATGCAAATAATATGAAACTTGTATTTGTAAATAATTCACCAATTGAATTATGAAGCGAATCGGCGAAAATACCAGGCATATAAAAATATGAGTCAAATAAAATTGACGGGAACTTAAAAAGGTGTAAGACAATCCAAGTTACTAAATACTCTAACAATACAAGGAATGGAATGATTTTCCTGCGATTTATAATATGTGCATAATTCTGATAAAATTTGATTACCAAACTTAACAATAGTAATATTAGAAGTTGGTAAAAAATAAATAAAATAAGTGCTTGTTTAGGCTTAATCTCTCTGGTATTCCCACAAGTTATCGAAAATAAAAATTTACCGGTAGGATCATTTATATTTAATTCCCCAGGTATTAACGAAATCTGACAACTCGCATTTAAAGCTACTTCACTTTTAAAGTCCGGAACTAAATATTCATTCCTGTAAGCAAACTCATTCTTAAGCAATAGCAAACCATAAACCAATATACCGTCTTTTTCAACTTTTTGAATTTTATACCAACCATTATTCAATTGGACAATGGGATTAGTTTCCAATATTTGAATGTCAAACAGATCAATTAAGTTTGATGACCAACTAAGCAATGAATCATTCTGAAATAAATACATCATTGCACCAATTTCATCCAGTTCTTGAGTTGTTTCCTCAAGTTTAAAGGATTGATGAACCAAAAGGTCTTCAATAACACCATCAAGAATGGTATTGAGTTCTTCACCTCTTTCAGCGAGCTCCTTCTCGAATACACCTTTTATAAAATCGTTTGATTGGATTTGTTTATATCTATTGTTAATTACAATAAGGATTATAAACACAGAAACAGTTAAAAATAACTGAATCCAGAAAGGACGCTTACTTTTATTTTGGGCAATAAACAAGTCATCCATAGGTATAGGATTTTCTAGATTTACTTTATGATATATATTAAACTGGAATAATCTCCGTTTCTTAATGCTTTGTTGTTTGACCTTAAACCATTAATAAATGCGAATGGATAAGAAAATATAGATTTCGTTTCACTTAATAAACTTACATAAAAAGCATCAAATTTCATGGGGTATGTATTAACAACTCTCATACCAAATTTATTAAAGAAGAGCGCGAGTGTTTTCGGTGAAAAATGATATAAATGCCTTGGTACATCATAAGCTGCCCACTTTTCTTGATAATGTTTAGCATCCCATGAATCAACATTTGGTACAGCAATAAGAAGGACTCCGTCATCAATTAACAATGATCTAAGCTTAGGAATAACCTCATTGATGTCATGCAAGTGTTCTAAAACATGCCACAACGTTATTACATTAAATGAACCTTTTTTCAAAGTACTTATTGATGTGGGTGATTCAACAGTTAGACCCTTCTCATTTGCAACTTGCCTTGCATCTGCATTCGGCTCAATTCCTCTGGCATTCCAACCTGCTTCATTTGCTGACTTAACGAATAACCCTGCACCGCAGCCATAATCCAATAAAGTTCCGATAGTTCCGGAGGCTTTTTGGACTAAAGTCAACTTATTTTTAATGTTTGTTTTCCTTATGAAGTTGTAAATGATAGATACAATTGAACGATTTTTGTCACTATGTGAATAGTAATTTTCTGACTTATAATAAGGAGTGATTTCTTCCGGTGAAGGGCGGGGATTTGTAAATACAAAACCACAATCGAGACATTTGTTTAACGAAAAGATCTCTTTCGAAACTAAATAATCTGAACACTCCATATACTTAGAGTGATTTTTTGAGTTGCAAACTAAGCAAGTTTTAATATTTTCCATCTGTTAATGTTTCACGTGAAACAACTTCTAGTTTCCGTTATAAATGGCAAGTACAGAAATATCAGAAGGAGAAACTCCACTAATTCTAGCTGCCTGACCAATTGTTGTAGGTTTAATTTTATTTAGCTTTTCTCGGGCTTCAAACGATAAGGATTGTAATTCATGATAATCAAAATCAATAGGTAGTTTTAATTTTTCAAATTTCTCAAATCTATCTGCCAGATCCTTTTCTTTAAGAATATATCCTTCATATTTTATCAAAATTTCAATTGATTCAATTAAGTCTGATTCAAGAAATTCATACTGAAGAACAATTTTTTTTGCTGTTTCACTATGTTCTATTAATTCGGGTAAATTAACTTGTGGTCGTAAAACTAGGTTTGCAATTTTAGTTTTCTGATTGATTTTACTAGTATTTTTCGATTCTAAATATGGGTTAATATCATCCGGTGAAAGACTGATATTTTTTAATTTGCCCATTATTTCAGATATTTTCTGATTTTTATCGTTCACAACATTCATTCTCTCCTCATTAGCCAATCCAATTTTAAAGCTTCTTTCTGTTAATCTAATATCTGCATTATCTTGACGTAGCAGTAATCTGTATTCGGCACGGGAAGTAAACATCCGATAAGGTTCGTCCACCCCTTTTGTAATCAAATCATCGATGAGTACCCCAATATAGGAATCTGATCTTTTCAACATGAAGGGCTCTTTTTCAGAAACCAACTGATGCGCATTAATACCAGCAATTATCCCCTGACTGGCTGCTTCTTCATAACCCGTAGTTCCATTAATTTGTCCCGCAAAAAACAATCCAGCAATTAATTTAGTTTCCAATGTATAGCTTAACTGTATAGGCGGAAAGTAATCATACTCTATGGCATACCCTGGCCGGAAAATTTTTGCGCTTTCAAAACCCGGAATTCGTCTTAATGAGCTATATTGAATGTGATCGGGTAATGAGGATGAGAAGCCATTAATGTAATACTCAATTGTATTCCATCCCTCCGGTTCTACAAACAACTGATGCCGATCCTTATCAGAAAATCGGTCAATTTTATCTTCTATTGATGGGCAATATCGAGGACCGATACCTTGTATCCGGCCATTAAACATAGGTGAATCATTGAAACCAAGTCGTAAATTTTCATGTACAGAATTATTTGTATAAGCAAGATAACAGCTTCTTTGCCTGGTTAGCCTGGGGGTACTAGTAAAGGAAAACTTCCCTGGTACACTATCTCCTTTTTGCTCTTCCAATTTGGTGAAATCTATCGTTCTACCATCAACGCGTACAGGTGTTCCTGTTTTCATACGATCAGACTCAAATCCCATATTAGTTAATGATTCCGTCAGTCCAAGCGCCGCACGTTCACCAATTCTTCCACCACCAAATGTTTTTGTTCCGATATGAATTTTGCCGTTTAAGAAGGTTCCATTGGTCAGAATAACCGTTTTTGAATTGATTAAATGACCCATTGCGGTTTTAACGCCAACAACTCTTTTATCCTTTTCAATCACCTCTGTTACCATGTCTTGCCAGAAATCCAAGTTTGGAAGGCCTTCAAGTATATCTCTCCATTTCCGAGAAAACAGCATTCTGTCACTTTGTGCTCTTGGACTCCACATAGCAGGCCCTTTGGACTTATTAAGCATTCTGAACTGTATCATAGTATGATCCGTAACAATTCCTGAATACCCACCCAATGCATCAATTTCCCGAACGATTTGGCCCTTGGCAATTCCACCCATTGCAGGATTGCACGACATCTGAGCCATGTTTTCCATACTCATTGTAATTAGGAGTACGGACGAACCTAAATTGGAAGCAGCAGCTGCAGCTTCACAACCAGCATGACCGGCACCCACAATAATGATATCATATTTTTTAAACATAAGAATGTTCCACGTGAAACTAATTAAAACGACAAAGTTAATTATCTGTTGCAATAATTCCTATTAATGAACTACAGCGATAGGCATAATTTAGGGCATAAACAATTTTAGATAGAGATCCTCTTTAGTGGTCATCTCTTTTTTCTCCGCATCCGTTTTGTCTGCATAACCAATAAGATGAAGTAACCCATGTATCATAAGCCTTCTTAGCTCCTGATCAAATCGCTCATTAAACAATACTGAATTTTCTTTTGCTCTATCAACACTGATATAAATATCTCCAGAAATCTCAGCAGATTTATCTGAATAATCAAAAGTTATGATATCAGTAAGGTAGTCGTGCTTTAAATATTCAATATTAATTTTTAAGAGGTAAGGATCATCACAAAAAATGTAATTTAATTCGGAAATGCATTTACTTTCGGATTTGGCAGATTGCAGAAGCCATTGTTGTATCTTCCTCACTTTCTGCACCTTAAACCCATCTAACTCATAAAATATTTGAATATTTTTTCCTCCCATTACATAAGAAACCTATACTTTAATCCTTTGATTTAGGTAATTATTTAAATACTTTTTCCGATGCATGGAAATATTTTCATCAACGCCTACATTTAAAAAGCTCAGCGTAATTAGGTTCTCATTCTTATCCAAAATTAAATCATCGCATAATGCATTTATCATGAAAAGAGAATCTTGAAACTCGTTTTCTCCTGATTGATTTTTATCGGTAGACTCTTCAAAAAATTGAAAATTTATTCTTTTTGAAAAATGATAAAACTTAAATAAGAATTTTTGAGACTCCGATAAAAAAGAAATGGTAACATCAGATTTTTGCCCTTCAATAATATTCACCATTTCCGTGACCGCAATAAGGATGTTCCCCAGAAATGTATCTCCAATATTAAATTCATCGCAAATTTCCTCAACAAAGCTTTCAATCTTATTTAAACTGCCTTGTCCATATTTTAATTTAATCTCATTCATTACTAATGACATTTACAATTGCATGATATTATTCCAAATTTTTTTACCAAATCTATTTTAAACAAAAATCGAATTTATGATGTTATACTAAATTTTTTAAAGAGGGTTACTAAATTGTACAGCAATTTAATACTTTAACATAAATTTAGCTTAATTTAAGTAAGCCATTCTACTTCGAATATAAAAACATTTAACGCATTAAAGGAATTAAACCACTTACTAAAAGTTATAGATACTCTGTATTCCCCTCTTTTTGTGTTCCTTACCTGTTATCAAACTGCAAGAATTGCATTTAATTTTTTGTCCAACATTTGTTGTCAACTAATTAAATTTTTTATAAAAATTATGATTATTCCCAAAAGAAACAGATACGCTTTAACCTCAAGTGTGTTTATTATATCTTTGCACTCAAATTTATTGATAAATGGTAAAGAACAAAGTGAGGGTTAGATTTGCCCCAAGTCCAACAGGACCGTTACATATTGGAGGAGTCAGAACCGCGATTTTTAATTATCTTTTCGCAAAGAAGCATGGAGGTGATTTTATTTTAAGAATTGAGGACACCGACCAAAATCGTTTTGTAGCAGGAGCCCAGGAATACATCATTGAGACACTTAAGTGGTTGAAAATAGAACCTTCAGAGGGTATGGGAATTGGAGGTGAATATGGACCTTACCGTCAATCAGACCGCAAAGAAATATACAAACAATACGCTCAACAACTGATAGACTCGGGTTATGCGTATTATGCCTTTGATACACCTGATGAATTGGAAGCGATGCGTGAAAGGTTAAAAGCTGAGAAAAATCCAATCCAGCAATACAATGCCGTAACACGCATTGACATGAAAAATTCCTTGACACTAACTAACACTGAAGTTTCAGAAAAATTAAACAACAACTTGCCCTACGTTATTCGATTGAAACTTCCTTCTGACGAGCATATCAAGTTTAATGATATGGTTCTGGGAGATTTCAGTTTTCATTCCTCACAGTTAGATGATAAGATATTGTTTAAATCAGACGGAATGCCCACCTACCATTTGGCGAATGTTGTTGATGACTACTTGATGAAAATTACACATGTCATCCGAGGGTCTGAATGGACTAATTCAACTCCCGCGCATGTATTGTTATATAAATATTTTGGATGGGAGAAAGCAATGCCAATATTCGCGCATATGCCTCTTTTACTAAAACCAGATGGAAAAGGAAAACTAAGCAAGAGAGATGGAGACCGGCTCGGATTTCCCGTATTTCCATTAGAATGGACTAACCCAGAGAGCAAAGAGATATCTTCGGGATATCGTGAAGCTGGTTATTTTCCGGAAGCATTTTTAAACTTCCTCGTACTTTTAGGTTGGAATCCTGGAACAGAACAAGAAGTGTTTTCAAAAGAGGAATTAATTAAGATTTTTACGATTGAACGTATAGGAAAATCAGGTTCCAAGTTTGACCAGGAGAAAGCAAAATGGTTTAACCACCACTATCTGCAACAAAAACCAACCGAAGAAATTGTTCCAAATTTGAAACAAGTATTGGTAGAAAAAAATGTAGATTTTTCACATATTGATTTGGTTAAATTAATTGAACTTGTTAAAGAAAGAGCAATTTTCATTTCAGATTTATGGCCGCTGACCTGCTACTTTTTTGAAGCTCCGGTTGAGTACGACGAAAAGGTAATTAAGAAAAAATGGAAAGAAAACACGCCTCAGATTTTAACTGAAATTATTGAACTAATCAACTCTGTAAAAGATTTTACGGCATCTTATCTTGAGTCAGAAATCAAAAATTATATCGAGAAAAATGAGCTAAATATGGGGCAGGTTTTGAACGGACTTAGGTTGACACTTGTAGGCTCAGCTCAAGGACCTTCTGTATTTGAAATCATGTCCTTGTTATCTAAAGAAGAATCTGTTAGGCGTATACGTACAGGAATAAAATCTATTAAAAACAACTAGAATGTCGATCATATCAATTGAAGGAATGGAGTTTTTTGCGTACCATGGCTGCTTTCAGGAAGAGCAGATAATTGGGACCAAATTTCTTGTCGATCTCCACATCGAAACCGAAACAAAACAGGCTGAAGAAACAGACGATTTAACCAAAACCATAAATTATCAGGAAGTGTATTGGTTAGTTAAAAAAGAAATGAAAATCAAGTCAAAACTTTTGGAACATGTCGCCCGAAGAATATTAAGCTCACTAAAAAACAATTTTCCGGAAACTAAATCTGCCACCGTAAAAATCTCAAAACTAAATCCTCCTTTAGGTGGGAAAATGAAGAACGTAAGTTTAACCATAAGCCTATAAAATGGAACTCGAAGAAAAAGAAATTTGCCCTCGCTGTCAACAAAAATTTCAGTGTTCAAAATCTAATAAGTGCTGGTGCTTTGAAATTGGATTAGATTCTAATCAATTGGAGAAATTGAGGGACGAATTTAATAGTTGTTTATGCAAAGACTGCATTACAGAATTACAAAAAGGAAAACAGTAATAAATTTGCTTCTGATTTATTTCAAAAAATAATTACCTTTGCACTCTTAAAACTGGTCTCGTGGCCGAGCGGTTAGGCAGAGGTCTGCAAAACCTTGTACAGCGGTTCGAATCCGCTCGAGACCTCAACACTTTATAGACCTCCCATTTCATGGGGGGTCTTTTTTGTTGTGTGACAACTAATGGGGCAAATGGGACAAGTTCCCTAAGTAACAGATTACATTATTTGTACTTGTCACCAAATTTTAAGTAAAAATTTACTTTCAATACCGTATTCAAAGAACTATTTTATTTCATCTTCATCAGGATTCTGATTCTTATGATATTTTATTGCTGCACTGGTTAAATCAATTAGGTCAGCATTTCTTCTTTTCAAAGTTTTATTATACCATCCAATCCAGCTACTACCTTTAATGCTTCATTTTTATCTTTAATTAATGTTCGATTTTCAAGTTGCAATCTTTCAAATTCTGATTCATCAACTTGAAACATTTCACCAATTCCTAGAAACAAATAGTTTGGACTTACCTTAAACTGTTCAACAAGTGCAATAATTGCTTTAGTTGATAACATACTATTGCCGTCTAAGGCACTATGTAATTGGGTTGTTGTAGTATAACCCATAGATTTAGCAATATGGGTCAATTTAAGGTTCTGATTTTGCAATGTACTAATGATACGAGCAAAATTCTGTTGAAGGTCACTAGCTGCCATACGTGTAAATATTTACCTCAAATATACTAGTATTTTACTTAATTTAAGTAAATGAATACATTTTTCTTGCTTTATTTATAAATAAAAAAACTGTTAAACATATACTATACATCAAATCTTGCTTGTCAATATCAATCCTCCACTTAAAAAATTTGTAAATACTTTTCAATAATAATACGAGGCTACGTATTTATAGAAACCGAAAGACCCCATGCATGCATGAGGTCTTGAAAAAATAACTTTATTTTAAATCATCCTCCATGAATGATTCGCCTATAAATACTAAAAAATTAGAAAACGGTTGTAGCGATTGTGATATTAGCAATGTTTACTCATTTACGTCATTTTCTGGTCACACATCAAACGAATATACATCTACATCAACATCTTGTATTGACAAAAAATTAGATTCTAGTACTAAAAATAATATATCAAATTTTTATTCAATTAATTTGGATTGGTTTCAATTCATTTGCCATTCGAAAATAAATAATAAATCATTGGATTTATACTCCACTTCAAGAATTAAAATTAAAAAACAACAAACAAATCATAATCCAAATTTTAGATTTAGATATATTGTTCATTTCGATGGGATAGATTTATGTGAAATATTTACAATACCAAATAATCGAAATCATAAGGAGAATGAAATATCAATTAAAATAACTAATTCACAGTTATATTCTGGTAATTGGGTATCACGAATTCAATATGTAATTGATGTTTTAGGTATTGTGTTTTCAAGATTAACTAGGATTGATATAGCCCTCGATGGAAATGACATTTATAAGAAAATGGGATTATTTCGTAGGTATCTTAGAACAAAAACAATAGTAATCAGCAATAAAGGTTTAAGTGTTGAAGGAGTCCATTTTATCAAAGAAGGTACTAAATGGAACAGTTACACTATTGGAAGCAGAAAGTATCAGAAAATGGCTAAAATCTATGTTAAAACAGAAGAATTAAAAGCGTCTTACAAAAAATACATAAAACAGTTCTGGGAGTTGAACGGTCTGGATACGAATGATGTTATTGGTCGCTTTGAACTGCAACTTGGTACTCGCCATTTAAAGAAATACAAAGTAAATTCATTTAATGATTTTTGCGATGCTGGATTTCTTGGACAAATTATTTTCGAAGAGGTACACGATTGGTTAAAGTTGTACCAAATAAGTTTAAAAGATGAACAAAACCACCGAAAAGACATAGCCATTAAACACGGCAAAGAAAAACCCTTCATACTTTGGCATAAACTACCAAAATCCACAATTCAACTGGAAAAAATAATAATCCCTCACAATGGTATCCATGAAGCAAAAAGAGCAATTACATATACGATTTCAGAAATCACAAAAGGAAATAATGTTAGCTATACAGAAACCTTCATAAATTATATTGAAGCAACAACAACAGAATATGGTCTTTATATGCATTCCATTAGTAAGGTAAAAGCTGCAATTAACGATAACCCAACAAAAGGTGAAGATTTGAAAAGATTACTAGATGTTTTACATTTTAAAAGAAATTAATATTATCATAAAAAATGCGAGATAAACATCTTATAATCTAAGATGTTTAATTATATAATTAATATATTTACATCTTTGAAATTGAGCTAAACCCAATGAATAGAATTAAAGAAGTATTGGACGAAAAAGGAATAAAGCAAATTTGGTTGGCAGAGAAACTTGGGAAGAGTTTTAATATGGTAAACTCGTATGTGCAAAACAGGCAACAGCCAAGGCTTGAGGTGCTTTATAAAATTGCTGAAATTCTTGATGTTGAGGTAAAAGATTTATTAATTGAGAGAAAACACAATGCTAAATAATATAATTAAACATAAAACCAGTGAATGGTTGCAGTCAGATGATTGCAGTGTTAAAGACCTCGTAAAATATATTCGTAAAAAGGGAGAACTACGTGACACCCAAATACAGGCAATTGAAACCTATTTATTTCTTAAAATTAAAGGTGAGAACAAACCACTATGGCAATTATTTTCTGAAGGATTTTTTACTAATGGTACTGATTTATCAAAATTAAATATTAATCAAAACACAAGAAATTTTCTATCCAAAAATAAATCAGCATTATCATTATTTGATTTTGCAAGACAAAAAAATGGAAATACAACACTACTTCCTGAACTTGAAAAATTAATCATTGAACAACCTGAGAACATTGAATATGAAGAATTAATCAAACGAATTTTTTATAATGTAAATTATGCCGATTACCTGATGAGTTTGCCTATGGGAGCAGGTAAAACTTTTTTAATGGCTTCAATCATTTATCTTGATTTATATTTTGCAGACAATGAACCTGATAACAAAAACTTTGCACATAATTTTCTTGTTTTAATTCCTTCTGGGTTAAAATCATCAATCGTTCCAAGTTTAAGAACAATTCAAAATTTTGACCCTAGTTGGGTACTTCCAGAACCATCAGCAAGTAAAATAAAGCAATTGTTAAGATTTGATATACTTGACCAATCTAAAACAGCAAATAAAAGTAATAAAGCAGAAAATCCAAATGCTCAAAAGGTTAACCATTGTTTACCAAATCCATTCGGACAAGTTTTTGTTGTAAATGCTGAAAAAGTTATTTTAAACAGAACATATCTTGATAACCAACAGGAATTAATTGAAAAATCAGACGATGAAAAAGATAAGTATGCTAACGAGCTTAGAAACCTAATTGGTAAAATCCCAAATTTATCAATACTAATTGACGAAGTTCATCATGCAACTGATGGAGATATAAAATTAAGACAGGTTGTAAATAATTGGCAAGAAAAAGGAAACATAACAACTGTTCTTGGTTTTTCAGGAACACCATATTTATCAACAGCAGATAAAATAGATGTTACAGAAACAGCATTTTTCAAATTCTCACAAATAACAAATACAGTTTACTATTACCCGCTTATTACAGCAATAAATAATTTTCTTAAAACCCCAAAAGTAAAAATTGCCCAAAATCTCGATAAATTTCAAGTTATCGAAAAGGGAATAACTGATTTTAACGAACACTATAAAAGTAAAGTTTACAATAATGGAAACATTGCAAAAATTGCAATCTATTGTAGTAATATTGAATGCCTTGAAGAAGAAGTATATCCATACCTGACAGGTACTTTAAAAATAAATCCTGATGAGATATTGCGTTATCATAAGGGAAATAATAAATATAAATTGCCCTCAGAAAATGAATTGCTATTTAATACTCTTGATGTTCCTAAAACTGTTTCAGCAACAAAAAAGCGATATATTTTATTAGTGCAAATTGGGAAAGAAGGTTGGGACTGTCCAAGTTTAACAGGAATAATTCTTTCACAAAAAGGTGATAGCCCTAAAAATATGGTCTTACAAACTTCCTGTAGATGTTTACGTCAAGTTGATAAAGACACGCACGAGACAGCAAGAATTTGGTTAAACGAATATAACGCTAAGGTATTAAACGAACAACTTAAAAAAGAACAACAAACAAGTATTGAAGAACTAAATAAACTTGATAAAAAAATTGAACCAGAAGTAATTGAACGCAATTCAAGAATAGAACATTTACAGTTGCCAAAAGTTGAATTTTACCAACTTCAAATAACCTACAATTCAATTAATGAAGAAGAAAAACCAAACACCAAAAAGAAATTAGAAATTTTGTTAAATGAAATTGATAATTATAAAACATCTGCATTAATTAAAACAAGTGAACTAAGTAATATTGACGATGCTGATATAAAAATGATAGAGCAAACAGGAACAAATTTTGCCAATTTTAATGGTTGGTTATTTGAACTATCAAAAGAAAGCTATAATAAAATATCGGTTGCTGATTTGAACAGATACAACACCGAATTAAAAGCTATTTTCATGAAAATAAGTTTTGAAAAAGACAATACTACTTACTTTAATGAACTTTATGATTTATATCAGATTAATTCACAAATTAGAATAGCATTTAGCATTAAACGACAATTACAAACAGAAAACGAAGTATTGAAAGAAAATGCTGATTTACTAATTGTAGATAATTTAAAATCGGTTGAACAAAATGATATGTTATTTCCACATGAAAAAGATGTATCAAAAATAATCCAATTAGATAAAAGTGGTAATCCCCCTAAAATTGATGATGCAGAGGTTGAAAAATCTTACGAAATTATGAAGCAAGGTCTTGTTCAGGCAGGGATGGAAGCAATGGTAATTTCGTTCGATGATTTTAAAAAACAATTTGATTTTTCATCTGCGGTGAAAAGTAAAGACAATTCATTTCATTATTTGCCATATGATTTCAAGCAAAGTGGATTCGAAAAAGATATTTTACAAAAAACGCTTAACCTTTCCGACTTTAAAAATAATGACTTAGAAATATATTATAATGGTGAGCGTGGCTTAACCGAATTTGTGATAAAGTGCTTTGCAAAAGAAAATAATTATTGGAAAAATATAGGTAAATACACAACCGATTTCCTTATCGTTAAAAGAAAAGGAAAAGAAATACATAAAGCTCTCATAATTGAAACAAAAGGGAAAGGTTTTGAAAATGACCCTGTTTTTCAAAAGAAACGCAAGTTTGTTGAAACTGAATTTTTAGAGCAAAACAAAGAAAAATTTGGATACAATAAATTTGACTTTTTATACCTAGTAGATAGTGATGATATAACTACCAATTTGAGTAAACTGAGTAGTAAGATTAATAATTTTTTTAACGCTTAAAGGTTTAGGATATGCCAATAAAATATATACCATACACCCCAAATACTGTTGCAGGACAAGCGGTGTTAGATAATTTTAGTAGAACTCGCAGAGTGTTGCGTTATCGTGATAATGACAAGGTTTACGACCGCATTAAACGTGGAATGCCTTATTATGAAGTTGAACCAATAGAACAAGTTGGTAATAGCATAGGAAACTTTGTTATTCATGGCGAGTGTATTTCTGCCTGTGCCTATTTAAAAGAGCAAAACATTAAAGTTGATTTGGTTTACATTGACCCCCCATTTGCAAGTGGTGCTGACTATGCCAAAAATATTTATATACGCAAAAATCCAAAACTTGCTGAAAAAATAGCAGTTGCCGAACAAGAAATGGATAATGGCGAGCTGCTTGCTTTTGATGAAAAAATGTATGGAGATATTTGGAAAAAAGAAGATTACCTAAATTGGATGTTTGAAAATTTAGTTGCAATTAAAAGCATAATGAGTGAAAGTGGGTCAATATATATGCACCTTGATGAACACATTAGTCACTATGTCAAAATATTAATGGATGAAGTATTCGGTGAAGATAATTTCAGAAGAGAAATAATTTGGGATATACAGGTTTTATCTGGTTTTAAAACACTTGCTCCAAATTGGGTAAGAGTGCATGATGTTATTTATTATTATACAGTTAATTCGGAAAATAAAGTTTTTAATAAATTAAAGCAACCTCATACAAAAGAATACGAGGAAATGTTTAATAAAACTGATGCAAGTGGGCGAAAATATATGGTTGCACATGGTTCAACAAGATATTGGGATGAGGTTAAAGATAAGGGAAAACCATTCGGTGATGTTTGGGGCGATATTATGTCATTTCAACAACAACCAACATCTTCTGAAAAGGTAGATTATGCAACACAAAAGCCAGAAACACTTTTGCAAAGAATAATTAATGCAAGTAGTAATGAAAAGATGATAATTGCCGATTTTTTTGGTGGTAGTGGTGTAACAGCAAAAGTTGCCAATGATTTAGGCAGAAAATTTATTCATTGTGATGTTGGAGTAAACAGCATACAAACTGTAAGAGATAGGTTAAAAGAAGCGGGTGCAGAATTTCAGTTAATGGAAATAAAAGATGGGGTAAATCTGTTTCGTAACCCTGTGCAAACTATGGATAAAATGGCTAAACTTATCCCTAGTCTACAACAAGGGATTGATGGTGTAAGCAAATTTTGGTTTGGGGCGATAAATGATAGTAAAGAAGGAACTGTTCCTGTTTATGTACCAAACCTAATCGATAGCAAAGAAAAAATACTAGATATTCCTCTCATCAATAAAATTGTAAATCAGGAATTGCAGAACCTTGAAATATCAGCTAAGAAAATAATTGTTTATTACATTGATATTATTGACTATAAAGAGATTGAACAGTTTATAAAAAATAATAATGCCACCGAAATAAAAGTTGAACTAAAAGACCTAAAAAACTTATTGCACGATATTGTGGTAGAAGATATTGCAGAATTTACGACAACTGAAAAAGATGGGATTTATACAACTGAAATAACAAAATTTGTTAGTGACCGCTTAATACAAAAAATTAATGAGTTCAACGAAAAAGGTAATTTACAAGCAATAAGTAAAGGAAAAGAATTTAAACCAATAAATATAAGCGAAGAAGGATTGGAATTGATTGAACTTATCAGCCTTGATTGCACCAATACAACTGGCAAATGGCGAAGCGATACCGAAATTAAAATTGATAAACTTGGCTATATCAGCATAGACAGCAAGAAAACAAAAGATTTTTGGAACGGAAAAATTGAAAGCAATAAAAAACCCCAGAGACTGAAAGTAAGAAATATTTCAGGCGATGAAACAGTTTTTGACTTGAAATAGCCACCTCAAAAGCAATACACATTTACAAGTCATGCAAACAAGCGATTAACAAAAAATTGGCAAGAGGTGACTAAGATTGAATTATTGGATTTCATGAAATATTTGATTTATATCGATTTCCAGTGCATCAGCGATTTCAAACACTGTCATGAGGGTTAGATTATGGGCATTTGAAGTTTCGTAACATACAATAGTATTACGATGCCTGTTAGAGCACTCACCTAATTCAAGTTGACTATATCCACTATTGATACGATATTCCTTCAGAAAGGCTGAAACAGCATTTAGACGTTCTATGTTATGTTCTTGGGTTACTTTCATTGGGTATGATTTAATATAAATACAGCATATTTTGATATGCATTTAGACGTACTATAATTCATATTAACTATTCATAAACTAGATTATAATTCGATTTAATGGATAAAAAAAATCCAGAAAAATAGATAAATTGGCTTTATGACAGTAAATCCAGTGTATTTTATCACATAATGGTTGGATTCTATCGTAAAAATTAAATTTAGCTGCCCTGCACTTGCATCAACGACATCAAAAAATAAAATACCATTTTAGGGTACACCCTAGAGAGTAATAAAAAAAAATCAAAAAATCCTTTGTAATCCCATTAAATGTTACTATATTAGCATCTAAATTATACACCTTTATTTAGTAACATCATGAAAGTATTTTATTCAAGGATTTCGACAGTTGACCAAAATGAAGTAAGACAAATGGATAACCTCGATGGATTCGATTATGTGTTCACCGATAAATGCAGTGGGAGCATCCCTTTATTTGAAAGACCAAAAGGTTCACAAATCAAGAAATTAATTGATAGTGGAGATTTAACTCACCTCGAAATTCATTCCATTGACAGATTAGGCAGGGATACATTATCAGTGTTACAGTTGTGGAAGGAATTTACTGAAATGGGGATTCGTATTGTTTGTCGTAATCCTAATTTCCAAAATATTAATGATGACGGGAAGACCGATATGTTTAGTGAACTCATGTTGTCGATTCTCTCGGTAATGGCGGATTTTGAAAAAAGAATGTCTAAAGAACGTCAACGTGAAGGGATTGCTAAAGCTAAACTGGAAGCAAAATATAGAGGGCGTGCAGTTGGCACAACAGAAACAATGGATAAATTTTTATCCAAACCTAAATCTAAAATGATTATAAAAGACTTGGAATATGGCTATAGCACCCAAGAAATTGCATTTCGATGTAGGTGTAGCAATTCCACAATTGATAAGGTGAGAAAGAATTATAAGCGACAAACAGCATAACACATAATTAAATCAATCTACTTGGTGAGACCTCCAAGAAAGACCACTACCCCCTGCACCCTATCTGTCTGTTTTTCTGACACATAAAGGTATCCCAAATTAAATATTAATTTATAATAATAGGGGCTACTATACGTGTCGGTGCTGTATGTGTAGTCTTCAAGTGAATTATAAAGTTTTAAAAATTTTCTGGAAAAAAATTTTGAATCTAGGAATAGACAATTTCTCTTAGCACAATGACATGCGTTTATCAATTTCATCTGCTATATCATCATCAACGATACGCAAATAATGATAGGTGTACTTTATATTTTGATGACCGAGTAAAATCTGCACCAAATGTATTGGTATCTCTCGGTTAAAATATATAATTGATGCAAAAGTTTTTCTTGCCATTTTATTAGTGATTTTATGACCAATTTCAGCCATTTGGCTAATTCTCTCTAGGTGTTTATTAAAATGCGTTAGAGATAGGTTTAAAGGGAAATTAGAGTTGTTTTTAATCCCATATTCATTTAATAATTGTCCACCAATAAAAATATCATCATTTCTAATTGGAATAGCTCTACACAATGAATTATTTTTTGACCTTCTGTAGCTAACAGAATTCCTATTACTTGAGAATAGTAAACGAGAATTCATTATATCAGCATAATACATTCCGAAACTAATCATTAGCAAAAAACAGTCAAGTGATTTAACAAGATTTTCCTTTTTCATTTCAAATTGCTGTCTCTGCAATTCAATGGGGATTTGTTTGTTATGTAGGTTATGCTTTAGTTTAATACTTCCATTTTTTAACTGTTCACGCAACTGGATAAGTTTTCGAACTTCTTCTTGAGAGAGAGCAATATCATCATCTTCTGGACACTGATTGTCGTACTCTTCAGTATAAACTGATAAATTGTAACTAGGGTCAACATTTAGCTTTTTATGCTCAATCGTATATTTTATGAATCCTTTAATTTTGGTATGCAATTTGACTTTATAGTTATGCCCACCTTTGATGAAGGTATAAAAACCATCAAGCACATCATCAGTTATATTTGATGGATGAGGTAGTATCTTTTTTTTCATCAAATATTCACTAAAATATTTGATGGCTGTCCTGTAACCCGAGAGCGTGCTCTTTGTCAGTTTCTTTTTTGTTTTTTTGTTGGTCTTAGCTGTTTTACTATTGAGAAAATCGGATGTGTAATCAAAAATGGAAGCATTGCCTTTAACATTTAACGAAATATAGTTATCAATAAAAGCCTCTACCTCATCTTTTGTCACTGGATTATGCATGAATTGATTTAAAAGTTTAAACTTTAAATCAAAAACAATATTTTCAAGTTCATCTTTTAGTTTAGCACCTAATCTTTTTCTGATTCTTCCTTTAAATTCTGGGCTAGTTACATGTAATCGAAAATAATTGTTTTCAAAGCGTAATTTAATTTTGAACTGATTGGTTTTAAAATTATCCATTTTATATCGCTTAAGTATTTTGTTACTTACTTATACGACATTAAAAGTATTTGGTTACACTTTGTGACAAGTCTTTTACTTATTATTTTTAACTTACACGAATTTAATTACTTGTAAATGATATTTATAAGTATCATATCACTCTTTTTAATTAAAAACATGTAATTAGTTACCTTCCGCTCGAGACCTCCACAAAAAAGCCTTCAGAAAAATCTGAAGGCTTTTTTTAATTCAAATACTTCCTTTATTTCTCTTCCAGATAAAATTTCTCCATCTGATTCATGAATTTATCCATTAACTCTTTATTAAGATCCAATGGTGGTGTTGCATCCTCCGGAAGAAAAGATTTATACGGATGTTCGGCCGAATAGGCTTTAAACTCTTCAATAATTGAATTTCTAAGATCCTCACTTTTAAACAAATCAATGGCTGCGGCTGCCATTACCTTTGCTCCGGCATTTAATCCCTTCCAGGCAGTTGAGCCATAATTGGAAGATACTGCTGACCAGTGGTGCCCAATCCCTCCGGGAACACCTCCCGGAAAACGAAGAGTAGCAGTTGGGGCTACAAGGGTTACATCACCCACGTCGGATGATCCTCCACCAACAAATGTATCATTAGGTTCTTTTAGTTCATTGATCTCAGTTGGCATTCCTTTTTCTTCTTTTCCTAATTCTTTTTGAAGATTCTTAGCAAACTGATGTTCTTCTTCTGTCCATTCAGGCATTCCAACAATTTCGATATTCTTTTGGAGAAGCTCAGCCATACCCTTATTTGAATGCCGTTGATGAGCTGCCGCAATAGTTCGTACTTCAACCAATTCCGTTCCTGTAGCAAGGGCAGCGCCTTTGGCACAATTCAATACCTTTTCGTACATACTTTCTATTCGATCATCACTGTTTCGAACATAATACCAAACCGTAGCTTTGTCGGGTACAACGTTCGGTGCTTCACCTCCAGCAGTGATAACGTAGTGCAAACGATGGGTATAAAACAAATGCTCACGTAACAAATTGGTTGAATAATTCATGACCTCAACAGCATCGAGTGCACTTCGTCCAGCCCATGGAGCTCCGGCACTATGCGCAGTTTTGCCCTTAAAAGTAAAATAGGTGGAAATAATCGCATTACCACTTACTCCATAACCTGTACCAAAGCTACTACTGGCATGATTATCAATGACCAAATCTACATCATCGAATAAACCAGCCTTTATCATGTATGGCCGACTAATGATCGTTTCCTCGGCAGGTGAGCCATAAACCCGAATAGTACCTTTAAACCCAAATTCATCCATGGCCCTTTTAACAGCAATGGCAGCAGCTGTTGCAGCAGTCCCCATGAGGTTATGGCCACATCCATGACCCGGTGCACCTGTAACTAAAGGATCCTGGGCAGTAACTCTCCCCTTTTGAGAAATCATTGGCAAGGCATCAAATTCACCTAAAATACCAATCACAGGATGACCTGATCCGTAGGAAGCTACAAAAGCAGTAGGCATTCCGGCAACACCTCTTTCAACGGTAAAACCTTCGACTTCGAGAGTACTAGCAAGCAGTCCTGAAGATTTAAACTCTTGCATGCCAAGCTCAGCATAAGACCAAATGGCATCTGAAATTTTACCGAACTTAGTAACTGAGTTTTCTGTACTTAAATAATCTAAGGCGAAGTATTTTTCTTTATTTTTCCGTAGTTCTGATTTGCTTGCTTGGGAAAATGCACACATGCTAATAGAGAATACAAGGAGGATGTTTAGAATGTTTTTCATGCTAGTAAAATTTGGTTTATCCATTAAATTTAGCAATACTTTTTAAACAAGGATAAGAGTTTCTACTAATGTCCAATTTATTAAGATGAGTGGCCTTAAATCTTGTTCAAATAAGCAAAAACCAGGTGCTCTCAAAAAACATTTAGTTCATAAAATGGTTGAAAACACCTCAAGAATTTTATCTAACCACCTAGTTTTAATAGCTATAGACTTGCATTAATCATCATTATGCATTATATTTATTTCAAATTTTGGGAATTTAAAACTGAAATAACACTATTTTAATACTCATAGTTTTTAGCCCATTACTTCTCATTTCCCAAAATAAGTTGTCTCGCATGAATTCTTAAGATTGATAAATTTATATCAAAAAAGGAAATAAACTTTTGTCTAAAATTAGAAACCTAAAACCAAAAAAAATGAAAAAACTATTTCTTTTAATCTTCATGTTTGCCATTATCACGGCATGTGAAGACACGTCTATGAAAGACGACCTAACAAATAAGCAGGATGAAACAACTTTAAAAGCCGGAAAAAAGAATAAACAACCTTGTACAACCATTAGCAGTGGGGAACTTTTAGCATCGGATGGAAGTGTAATTGAAGCTGGATATGATAAATGGGGGTATAATTACCAAGCCAGGTTATTCAATGGTTACTATTGCGATGCATATCGGGATGCCGCATGGTGTCAGGACTATAAAGAAGACCGCCTGATTATGAAATGGAACGATGCCTGGTTGAGCAATAAGGATTGTGATGGTGATGGACTGCTAGATCGGCATTTTGGTTACGATTCTTACATCGGTTCAGGAGCCTGGTTGACCAATCATATTTCGGGCACCTATAGAGATGAAAATGGCAAAAAGTGTAAGTGGAATTATTTTGCTAAAATTATCGCAGCTCCTGCTGATGCTACGGCTGTTAATGGAATTTGGTACAATTCGGATGGCATTGAAATTGGGCCTGTTATCTGGGGTGCTTTTGCCATTATTCATGAAGTAGAAAACGATCCTTGTGCAGCTATACACGGTTTACAATATCAAAGCCCTGATCATTCGGGTCTTGGCAATTGGTAGAAAAAAGTATTTCAAAATAATCTAAATAGAGATTCTCTTCGGGGAATCTCTATTTTATTTATTCATTTTTGCCCACGAGTCTCGTAATCCTACGGTTCTGTTAAACACAAGCTTTCCAGGAGATGAATCTAAATCGACACAAAAATACCCATTACGTTCGAATTGATACTTCGACTCATATGTCGCTTTAGCTAAAACCGGTTCCACAAAAGCATTTACAATCTGTAATGAGTTAGGGTTAAGGTTAGATTTAAAATCCTTTCTTTCTTCAGCTACATCCGGATCTTCATTTACAAATAAACGGTCGTACAAGCGAAGCTCAGCAGAAATGGCATGCGAAGCAGATAACCAGTGAATTACTCCTTTAACTTTTCGGTTCAATGGAATTCCTGTTCCACTCTTTGTATCAGGATCGTAAGTACAATGAATTTCCATGATTTCTCCATCTTCATCCTTAACAACTTCATTGCACTTAACCACATAGGCAAATTTAAGTCTTACTTCTTTTCCGGGAGCTAACCTAAAAAATTTGTTTGGAGGATCTTCCATAAAATCATTCCGCTCAATCAATAATTCCCTAGAAAAATACA
This sequence comes from uncultured Bacteroidales bacterium, assembly GCA_942491855.1. Taxonomy (GTDB): domain Bacteria; phylum Bacteroidota; class Bacteroidia; order Bacteroidales. The sequence goes on along the minus strand of CALOCL010000026.1, from coordinate 47,087 downwards.
TGGTTCTTTTTCCTGCAGTTTCATCTTCCGGATTATTAACAGCTTCAAGTTCTTCCACCTTACCTTCAGGATAATTTGTAACAATCAGTTTTATCGGATCCAAAACTGCCATTACCCTGTTGGCTTTTTTATTCAAATCTTCCTTTACACTGTATTCAAGCAAAGCAACATCAATCACATTATCGCGTTTAGCAACACCAATGGTTTCGGCAAAATTCCTGATCGACTCGGGCGTATATCCTCTGCGCCTTAACCCGGTAATGGTTGGCATCCGTGGATCGTCCCAGCCATTTACCAAATTTTCTTCAACAAGCTGCAAGAGTTTACGTTTGCTCATTACCGTATAAGTCAAGTTTAAGCGGGCAAATTCTGTTTGAACCGGTCGGTAATTTCCTTCAACAATTTGATCCAGATACCAATCATAAAGTGGGCGATGAACTTCAAACTCAAGAGTACAAACTGAATTTGTAATACCTTCGATATAGTCTGATTGACCATGGGCAAAATCATACATGGGATAAATGCACCACTTATCACCTGTTCGGTGATGATGGGCATGTTTTATACGATACATGGCCGGATCTCTAAGCTGCATGTTAGGTGAAGCCATGTCAATTTTTGCACGTAAAACTCTGGCACCATCAGGAAACTCTCCATTTTTCATACGCATAAACAAATCCAGATTTTCCTCAATACTTCTGTTTCTGAACGGGCTTTCTGTTCCTGGTTTGGAAGGGGTTCCTCGCTGGGCACTAATTTCTTCGGCACTTTGATCATCAATGTAAGCTTTTCCGGCTTTGATAATTTTAACCGCCCAATCAAATAATTGATCGAAATAATCGGAGGCATAAAACAAGCGATCTTCCCAGTCAAAGCCTAACCATTTTACATCCTTGATAATGGAATCGACATACTCAACATCCTCTTTCACCGGATTGGTATCATCAAACCTGAGATTAGTTAATCCGTTATATTTTTTAGCCAAACCAAAATTTAAACAAATCGATTTTGCATGTCCGATATGCAGATAACCGTTAGGTTCGGGAGGAAAGCGGGTATGCACTCGTCCTTGATTTTTACCTTCACTGATGTTTTTTTCGATCAGCTGTTCGATAAAATTTAGTGGTGTTTTTTTCTTTGATTCGTCTTCTGTATGGTTTTTATTCATCGTAAATAGCTTAAGCTCGCAAAATTAGTACTAAATAAGAAGTTTATCAAATGATAAATTAAATTGACGAGACAGGATTTTACCAAAGGTTGCACTGGTCGGATAACATGCAGGCTTATTTCAACATCTATGGTTTTAAAATTTATTTAAGATAGATGCCACCTGAGAAACATAATGGCCTCCAAATAAATTAGCATGCACCAACAAAGGGTAAAGGTTACAGATTTCAATCCGCTGTTCCCATCCCTTATCTAATGGAAAACATTCGTGGTAAGCTTCATAAAACGATGGATCGAATCCACCAAATAGCCTGCTCATAGCTAAATCCATTTCCCGATAGCCGTAGTACACAGCCGGATCGATTAAGCAAGGGTTGCCTTGAAAATCAATCATGAAATTACCACTCCATAAATCGCCATGTAAGAGGGCAGGGGGCTCTTCCGGGAATATCTCATTCAAAACTTTAAAAAGACGCTCAAATCCCCTCAAAACAAGCTTGTTAATCAAATTGGTATCGTAAGCCAAACGAAGCTGTGTATTCAAACGTTCTTCGACAAAAAACGAGATCCACTCTTTATGGGGATTATTTGATTGTGGTAAAGAACCAATAAAATTATCATGATCAAGTCCAAAAAATTCATGGGTGTGTTGATGTATTTTGGCAAGGGATGTCCCAAATTGGATCCAGAATTTAGAATGGATTTTACCAGTTTGAATAAATTCGAGGATAAGAAAAGAATATTCTCCAATCTCATCTGCAGCAATAATTTGAGGGCTTTTCAATTGATGGGTTCCTTCCAATAATTTTAAACCTTCTGCCTCTTTCTGAAACATTTGAGGGTATTTATCAGCATTGTTCCATTTAACAAAGAAATTTCCTATGCTGCTAATCACTTTTACCGCTGAATTGATATCTCCTCCACTAACTGACTGAATGGCAAAAATCCTGATCTCCCTTTTATACAGGTAGTTCAGGATTTTTAGTATTTCATTTTCAATTCTTTGGGGGAACTTCACACCCCAAAGCTAGTTATCGATTAGATAAGTAAAAAGATATGTGCTGAAAAAGATTTCTTTAATATTTTATCTAAAACAAAAAGTGAAAAGATGGCCGCAATTCCGATTGGAATAAGTGGTGAAATATCGATGCTTTCATACCAAGTTTGAAATCCACCAAAAAAGTTAAGAGACAATTTCGGTATCTCAATACTCTCAAGGCTTACGTTCCCAAAAATCCCATTCATAAACGACCAATCCAATCCAAATAACACAAAGCTAGCAGCAATAAATCCCAGAGCGATTAGTAGCCAATATTTGGGACTTAAAATCGGTTGGTTTACTAATTTCGAGAATACCTCCGAATCAATGCGATTCATCACGCCATTTGTAAAATCAGGCGATGGCTCATCCAATGATGCCTTTGTAAGCATCCTTTTTAAAAAATCATCTTTTAAATTCATGTCTGTCATAATTACCTCCTTATCTCAATGCTCCTACCCTGTATTTAAGCATGGTGTTTATATGCTCGTAAAGTCTCTTTCTGGTGCGGTGAAGTTTGACTTTTACATTCGATACTGATAGTCCTGTAATTTCACTAATATCATCAATTGATTGTTCATCCATGTAAAACATCGTTAACAACAAATTGTCTTCTTCTGATATTTTTTTTAATGCGATTTCGTAATACTTTTTTTTATCGTCTAAACTGAGCTCGCCTGTATCATCTATAATTTCATCGAAAGTATAATTTTCTATCATATTTTCATCAATGGCCAGCACTTCCAGACTTTTTTTGCGGGTTTTTGAAACTGCGGTATTAAATGCAATTCGATATACCCAAGTTGAGAATTTTGCTTCTCGTTTAAATTTATTTAACGACTGAAAGACCTTTAGAAAAACATCTTGAGCTATTTCTTCAGCATCCTCTCTGCTTTTCAGGATGCGGTTTGTAATTGTGAAAACCATCGCTTTATGCCGATTAACAAGCTCGGTAAAAGCTGCAGTATCCCCACTCAAAACTTTATCTATATAATATAAATCTTTCTCCTGCATCATTCATATGATTAGACTACAAAAATTGAATTTGGTTACAATATACTACCTAAAGTATTTTTCTGCTAAAAAAAATCGGCGAATAGCATTTATAAGACGGTGGAGTTAGAATTATTAGTTATGAGGCTTTTATTTATGATACCGATTTTTAACTCAACTGTAACCCGATAAATATTCTTGCGTCATACAGAGTAGAAAACGCATTGTTTAACTAAAATTTAAAGTCATGAGCGAACAAGTAGGAGCAGCATTTATTCTCACAGTTATATTCGGGTTTATTTTCGCAATTGTTTACCTTGGAATACGTAGAAAAGAAAGAATGGCCTTATTGGAAAAAGGTGTTGATGCATCATTTTTCATCTCTAAAAAAACAAGTTCAACTACCCTAAAATTCGGGATGTTATTTGTAGGAGTTGCCTTAGGTATTTTATTAGGAAACATTTTGGAATACTCTACTCAAATGGATGAGGAAGTCGCTTATTTTTCAATGATCTTTTTATTCGGTGGAGCGGGGTTAATTATTAACTACTTCATCGAAAAGAAAAACGAAGAAAAATAGTGAAATTGCAGAATTAAGTGAAAAGGAGGCCAAATGGTCTCCTTTTTTTTGCCTTAAAACTTGTTGGACTTAATCAATGATATGTCTCCTCGAGCTTGTTGAGAGGTGCAGCATGTTTTGGTTCTCGACAGGCTCGAACTGATATTGGCATTATTTTTATTTCCTTGTAAAACACTCTTAAAAGAATTACAAAAAAGGGAATTCTTGGATTACCTCATGGACAGCTCCACTTGGATTTAAAACACTCTCAAACAAAATAATTTTATCGATAACTGATTCTTGAAATTGGCCTGTTTTGTCTTCGGATAATACCTGCTGAAAAAGTTTTTTATCTTTCAGTTGTTTAATACGACCCAGTGTTAAATGGGGCACAAAATTTTGTCGGTCGTTTTTGTAACCGATACCTTCTAATTGCTGATTAATTTTACGTTCCAAGTTGCTCAGTTCGTCACTTTTTTCAAATCCTGACCAGATAACTTTAGGATGGTAAGAACTTCCGAAAACACCCAGGTTTTCAACTTTAAGATTAAATGAATTTTGTACCTGTGTAACAATCGCCACTTGCGAGATGATTTCATCAATTTTTTCAACCGGGGTTTCGCCAAAAAACTTTAAAGTCAGGTGTAAATTATCAGAATTGGTCCAGCGAATATTTTCATATTTTAATTTACTCTTAAGCCTTAACATGAAGGCCAAAAGTTCTGGTTCAGGAATAATTTTTATGGCCAAAAATAAGCGCTTAATATCGGACATTGAAACTCGTATTTAGAATCTATTATATTTAAATATGTTTAATTTTGCATCAAATTTTTAGCCATTTATTTACACGATAAACATACAAAAATGAGCAATACTACAAAAAAATTTAGCTGGAGGGCTTTCATTAGTTTTGGCCTCACCTATTCATTTATTATCATTTTTTTAACCGGGATCATACTTTATTTATCTCCTGCAGGCAGAATTGCCCACTGGGTAAACTGGAAACTTGTTGGTTTTTCAAAGGAAGAATGGCAGGCAATTCATACCAATTTCTCTTATTTATTCGTCATCCTCTCAATATTTCATTTGTTCACGGTTAATTGGAAAACGTTTTGGTCTTACTTAAAAAGTAAAAGCCAATCTGGGTTAAACAAAAAACGCGAGTTTTTTATTTCAACCTTACTCACCATCGGAATATTTTTTGCTGTAATATTTTCCATTCCACCCTTTAGCTCAGTAATGGATTTTGGAGAATACCTCACAAATTCTTGGGAAAACGAAGAAACCCAACCTCCTATTCCTCATGCCGAATTACTCACCCTGATCGAATTGGCCGAACGACTTGATGATACTTCTATTGAAAAAATTGAATCGAAATTAAAGGCCAATAATATCCAATTTAACAATGCAGGACAAAACCTTACCGAAATTGCAGCAATGAATTCCATAACACCAAATCAAGTTTACGAAATTATTATTCAAAAATCGAAAGCAGGTATGCCGGGATCGGGTATCGGGAAAAAGACACTTGAAGACATTGCAACCGAAAACGGAAAAGATGTATCGCTTTTCATTAAACTTTTAAAGGCTCAGAATATCACAGCCAACAAAAATCAAACCTTAAAAGATTTAGCTAACCAATACGATATGGCTGCCCGCGACTTATACAAAATAATTCTGGGTGACGAATAAATTGATTTGTTGTGTAAATAAAAAATAATATTTAATCATTTTACTTTTTTAATTATTCGTATTGTAAATAAGATACTATATTTGCCTTGGCAGCACTGTAAGAATTTAAAGTTAAAATTGCGATAACAAATACAATAGTTACCAGCCCGGTAATCACGAATATTTCGAAAGGCATCTCGATTTTGTAAGCAAAGTTTTGCAGCCATGAATCCATTATGTACCAGCTAATGGGCCATGCGATTAGGTTTGCAATTATTGTCAATATTAATAAATCTTTAGAGATATTTCTGATAATTAAATAGATTGAAGCCCCAAACACTTTTCGGATACCAATTTCTTTCGTTTTTTGTTTTGCTAAAAAAGTGGATAGACCAAACAAACCAAGAAATGCAATTATAATAGATAGAATTGTGAATGATTGTATGGTCTTCCCAAAATTTAATTCAACCTTATAATAATCTCTAAAAATTTGATCAACAAAGTAATATTCAAACTCATCCCCAAATTTCTCATATATCTCTTTCCACTTCATTTCCAGAAAAGAGATAGCTTGTTGAGTGTTTTCTTCTCTAATCCTCACAACGATATCAATCATGTATCTATTATAACTAATGATAATGGCTGGTATTTTTGAATAAACAGATTCTATATTAAAATCCTTAACGATCCCAATGACTCTATACTTCTTATTGTCCATCAATATCGATTCTTCCAACGGGTTTTCTAATGCAAGTTCTTTTACAGCCGTTTCATTTAGAATTAAGGATAAGGAATCACCTTTGATAAAATCTCTTCCTTTAAGAAGTCGCATATTGGTAGTTTCAATAAATCCTTCCCGCCATCCATAATGGCCTACATTTTTAATTTCTTCTGGGTGAATGGAAGTTGATATATTAACTCTTGGAATGTTAAATTCACTAAGTGCCCCATATGATCCTGACGCTGATATTATTTGTGAATTTGCTTTAATTTCATTCAAAAAAACTTCATTCTTTTCAATATACTTGGCACCATATACTACACGCATTCGTATCAAGTTTTTTCTTTCAAACCCCAATTCTTTATTTTGGGCAAAGTTGATCTGTTTACTAATAATACTTGTGCATATTATTAGCGTTACAAAAACAACTAATTGAAAACCAATAAGTGTTTTTCTAACGATCGATTTTTGTTTAATATGAATAAATTGGTTTTTTAGCACTTTTATAACCTCAAATTTTGAAAGGTATACAGAAATGTAAATTCCGGAAACTGTGGTAACGAAAAGTGTAATTATTAACATTCCAACGATAAATTCCCAATTTTTTAAATAGTCTATATATAATTCTTTTGCAAAAATTTTGTTTGCACTGGGAAGAAAGATTTCGGATAACACAATGGCTGTAAAGAATGCTACGATGCATACTAGCAACGATTCTATGAATATTTGAACGAATAATTGCATACGGGATGCACCTAGTGTTTTACGAATGCCAATTTCAATTAGACGTTTGTTTGAATTAGCTGTTGACATTAAGATATAGTTTATACATCCAACCAATAAAATGGCAATAGCAATGAAGGAGAAAATGTAGATGTTTTTTAAATTACCCTTAACAAATTCAGAATCCTGAGATATATGAGCAGAATGGAAATAAATATCATTGAGCGCTTGGAGGCTATTAATCAAGTAATTATTCGGAAAAAACTCCTTATTGGCATATTCATTTATTTTTTCTGAAAGCATCTTAATATCTGTATTTTTATTAACCAGAAGATAATTTTCCGACCAGGGATGTCTGTCATCATCTTTAAACAGATTATGGACATGCTCAATATTTCCGATGATATTTGCGTTAATTGATGAGGAATGCTCTATGTCTTCAAAGACACCTGCAATTGTAAATGGTAAGCTACCTACACGTTTGTTTTTTAGTTCAAGAACCTCACCAACTACTCTTGAATGCCCAAAGTATTTTATGGCAAAGCTTTGCGAAACAAAAATCGAGTTCACACCATTGTAAAGCATGTCTACATTTCCTGCTAGTATTGAAATCGTAAAAATTTTAAAAAAACTACTATCGACCATTAAAAAATCCTTTACCTGAAAATTACCATTTTCTTGATGGATGAAAACTCCACGATAGAATAGGCTTCCAAAATTTATTACACTTGTTTGAAGCTGAATCTCAGGAAATTTCTTCTGCAATTCTACTCCTAGTTTGTGGTTTACAGAAGCTAAGGTTCGTCCTCCACCTTCAAACGTATATGATGTTAGGATTCTATATATATCGTCCTTGTTCTTATGATGTTGGTCGTAACTAAATTCGTGAACAACATAAAGAAGAATAAGAAATGAAGCTAACAAACTAATTGTAAGACCGATAATATTAATGGCTGAAAATAACTTCTGTCGAAGAATGTTTCTGATGGCTGATTCAAAATAATGCTTTATCATAACAAGTATTTAATTGATTATACTGTCAAGCTTTGCAACTGCTGTGCCATAATTGCATACTTCACAATATTAAGTGTTTAGAATTAATTACACAAAATAAATTGTATTAAAATAATACACCTACGTTTAATTTTTATACATTTAAATTATTAAATGAATGTATGTATATGAAGAAAAAAGGCCGAATACTTGTAGTTGATGATAATGAAGAGGTTTTAATTGCTTTAAAGCTTTATTTGTTTAAGCATTTTGAAATTGTTGATACAGAAAAAAATCCTAATAGAATTCCTGTAATATTCAGTCAGTCATCTTATGATGTCGTAATATTGGACATGAATTTTTCTTCAGGAGTTAATACTGGCAATGAAGGATTATATTGGTTAAAGGAGATCCAAAAATTAGATCCCAATGCAATTGTTGTTTTAATGACTGCTTATGGCGATATTCAATTAGCCGTGAAGGGTATTAAAAAAGGTGCTGTTGATTTTGTAACTAAGCCATGGGAAAACGAAAAAATGTTGGCTACAGTTGAATCAGCTTTCCAATTAAGACAGTCAAAACTGGAAATTGATAAACTAAAGGATAAACAACAACTACTAATCAAAGATATTAACAAACAATATACGATGTTTAGCGGACCATCAAAGACAATGAAAGCAATCTTCAATACCATTAATAAAGTATCAGCAACCGATGCTAATATTTTGATTTTGGGTGAAAACGGGACAGGAAAAGAATTAATTGCCCGCGAAATTCATAATCGTTCAAATCGTCGCAATGAGATGTTTGTAACCATAGATATGGCTGCATTACCGGAAAGCCTGTTTGAGAGTGAATTATTTGGTTATGATAAGGGATCATTTACGGATGCTAAGGAGAATAAGCCAGGTCGATTTGAAGTTGCGTCAGGAGGAACCTTGTTTTTAGACGAAATTGGGAATCTCTCATTACCAATGCAGGCCAAAATTCTTACCGTAATACAAACAAGACAAATTACCAGAATAGGATCTGTCAAGCCTATACCTATTGATATTCGATTAATATCAGCAACAAATTTATCATTGTATAAAATGGTAGAAACCCAAACTTTTAGAGAAGATTTGTTGTATCGAATAAACACCATCCAAATTGAGTTACCGCCTTTACGTAATAGGGTAGAAGATATACCAGGCTTAGTTGATTTCTTTCTGCGCATTTATGAGCGTAAGTATAAAAAACAAGGTTTGAAATTACATTCGGTTGCATATGATAAATTATCAAAATACAATTGGCCAGGAAATATTAGAGAGCTAGAGCATGTAATTGAAAAAGCAATCATACTTTCCGATTCAAATTCGTTGAGCTCAAATGATTTTCAGTTTTACTCTACTATGAAAAAAGTTGGCAGTAAAAAGAAGGTGTTTAGCTTAGAAGAAAATGAAAATATACTGATACGGGAGGTTTTAAAAGAGTGTAATGGCAATCTATCTGATTCAGCTATCCAACTAGGGATTACCCGCGCAACCTTATATCGTAAATTAAAAAAATATGACATTTAAACGCTTTAACCTTCTTATCATTATACAAATTGTTTTCATTACAATTACAAACCTTGTTATTGTTTGGGCATTTAATAGAGATTACTTGCAGGTAACTCGTTTGTATTTTGTAGTTGTTCTCATAATACAGATCTGGTATCTATTTCATTCCATTAATAGAAATAACAAAACTGTCTTACAATTTTTAGAAGTGCTAAAGTATAAGTTTAATACTAACAAATTGTCAATTGAAAGTAATCAAAGCAGCGCAAAAGATGCTAGAAAACTACTAAATGAAATTGTAGACTCATTTGGCCAAATAAAAATTGAAAAAGAAGCTGAATATCAATATTTCTCAAATATTATCAAGTATGTAAATGTTGGTTTAATTACTTTTGATAATAGTGGGAAAGTTGAACTTATAAATGAAGTAGCTAAAAGCTTGTTGCAAATTAAAAGAGCAGCAAACATTAGTGCTTTCAATAAAATTTATCCAGGTTTTTCTAAGCATCTTCAGGATGTTTCTCCTGATAAATCTAGCTTATTGAAAATTCAGTTGAAAGATGAGATTCTAAATCTTTCAATTAGTGCTGTATATTTCTCTATTAAAGGGAACCCTATAAAGCTTATTTCTTTAAAGAATATTAAGAGCGAATTGCAGCAAGAAGAAATAGAAACTTGGAAGAAGCTAATAAGCGTTTTAACTCATGAAATTATGAATTCTGTCAGTCCAATCACTTCATTATCATCAACACTGATAGATACTTTTCATGAAGAAGTAAGTCTGGGCTCTGAAAATTTAGATCAAGAAACAAAAGATTCTATATTATTGGGATTACAAGCAGTTCAAAAACGTGCTAACGGGTTATCAAAATTCGTTGAAACTTATCGTAGTTTAATAAAAATCCCACAACCAAACTTCATCACTTTTTCTATCAACAAATTTCTTAATGAGATTGGATTATTAATGAAAGAAGAAGTTGAAGGACTTAACATCAAACTAAAAATCTTAAACGCTGAAACAGATCTGAATTTATTGGCTGACGAGAAACTATTAAGTCAAGTAATTATTAACTTAATCCGAAATGCAGTTCAGTCCTTGAATAATAAAAAGATGGGGCTCATAGAATTGAGGTCATATATTGATACTACAAACAGACCAATAATTGAAATAAAAGATAATGGTATTGGAATACAGGCAGATCAGCTAGATAAAGTGTTTATCCCATTTTATACTACTAAAGTTGATGGATCTGGTGTAGGATTGAGTCTGTCACGTCAAATTATGAATTTGCATAAAGGGCAAATTGATATTAAATCAAAATACAAGGAAGGAACAACAGTAATTTTAACCTTTTAAATATCAGTATGTTTTCAAGCAAATCTGAATTTTTTGAGCAAAAGTTAAAAATTAGAGGTGGAATTGTTTCTCTAAATGATGAGTACTTACAATTCAGGTGGCTAGAAAGAGGTGGGGTTACATTATTCAAAAAAAAGTAATGCTTTTTCCATTCAAGGTCTTGTACTATAATTCTATATGATATTTTAAGTCTCCTCCGCTAGTTCATCACCGTCGTTGTCTTTCTTCCTTTTAACCAGCCTATTGTTAACTTCAAAGGATTAGCCAATTGACAGCTATCAGTAAACTCTCTGGCATAAAACTGGCAAATTTTCAAAACAGATTGATTCATTTATTTAAAGTCAGAATTTTTGTTTGCTCTTAACGCCTTGCAGATGAAGAAATTTTATATATTTGCAACCTCAAAAGGGGGATTACCCGCCTAAGGCGGGCAGGGCTCAAAAAAATAAAATTGCAAATCCTGGGGCATTAGCTCAGTTGGCTAGAGCGTTTGACTGGCAGTCAAGAGGTCATCGGTTCGATTCCGATATGCTCCACAGAAAAATCAGAGAGTTACATTAGATTGTTGCTCTCTTTTTTATCTCACAAGAAGAGTTTAGAACATGTTTTCAGGTGGTCAATTCCGTCAGCCGAACCGCGAAATGAGGCGGGATATGCTCCATAAAATTATTGAAAGGCATTTTATCTATCTTTCTTTACGAGATAGTTTGTAGAAGTGTAAATCTAATGAGAAATTGTATATTAAATATTAGATAAATACTTGTTTAATATCGAGCGTCTAGAAATCTAATTTATGCTAACAATTGCAACATGTAAAGCACAAAGGGTAGGCTTAAAAAACTTAAAACATGAGAAAGAAAAAAGTTTTTCATAGCAAGCTCATCGTCTCCCCCAAAGCGTTTTGCAAGTAAAACCATAATGGCCATACAAGGCATGGCCGACTCTAGGATAAGTGTATAAAATGCAGTGTGATTCATCTCAAAATTGAATACCTGAAATATCCCGCCAAACAAGGAAATAAAAACAACTGGTAACAAAAACATTTTATTAAAACTCAGTACGTAAACATCCGCCGACTTAAAAACATTTTTAATTTTTGTTTGAGCCAGCAAAACCCCAATGTAAATAATGGCCAAATAGAGTGTGGTTCCACCCAAGCCTTGTAGGGGTGCATGTATAATTTCAGGCAAGCGAATATGCACTAACATCATCAATAAGCCCAAACACAACGCAATGATGTTTGGATTGACTAATTTTTTCAAATCCTTAAAACCCTTTTCTTTTGTAGCAGGGTTTAATCTGAAAACCCCGTAAGTCCACATCACTGTGTTTACTACTAATTGATAAAGGGCTGCGTATAAAATAGCCTCTCCACCAGGGAATAGCGCATCAAGTAAAGGGAATCCTAGGAACACGATATTCCCAAAAGTGGAGTGTAATTCATGAATAGCAGCCTGTGGTTTTTTAAGCTTAAAAATTTTTGCTGTAATCTTACCAGCCAATAGCTGAATAAAGATGATGAGATAAGTTCCAAAAATCACCATCGCGCCATTGCGTAAAATTTTATCAGTAAAAGTTAAGCTCGATAATTTGGTAACGATCAGAAGGGGTAGGGTAACATAGAATATCAGCTTCTCGATTACATCCTTGGCAGAGTTCTGAAGTATTTTAAAACGGTAAGCCAATACTCCACAGATTGCAAGTACTCCTAAAAATACAATCTGGTTAATGATGGTGCTAAATCCCAAGTCCATTGGTTAATTATGAATTGCAAATTTAACTTAAGCTTTTAGAAATACAACAATGATTAAGGAAGAAATATTCATCTCAGAATGCTTTGTAAATATAAAAAACTATTTGATAAAAGTAGCATTTGGCATTTATTCAAATAGTTTTAACTTTGTTAGTGCTGAAAAACTTTAATTAATTAAAAAACTTTTACATGAGAAATTTTCCAAAAATCCTCTTGATTGTGGTCGCCATTTTAATGAGCACACAAACTTTTGCACTTAAAAAGAAAGTAACTATAAGTTCCTCGCAAAGCGATGCTGCTATTTATGTTGATGGACAATTGATGGGTAACGGCCAGGTTGAGGTCGTTGTGATGAGCAACAGTTGTGTTACTGTTCAGATTTTCAAAACTGGTTTTTTAAGTATTCGAAAAACTTTTTGTAATAAGAAATCATCACCTAAACCACCAAAAACCTATTATGCCGAGATGGTAAGAGATGATGCATTTGATGCTTCCATTCAAACGGATATTGCGAATGTTGACATCAATTTATCTTCAAATAAAAGCGAGGAAGAAACATGGAAACTAATTAGTCAGATCGTCATGTCCTATTTCGATGTGATTGAAGTAACTGATCGTGAAACAGGTTATTTAAGAACTTCCTGGGTTGTACAATCCTTTACTCAAAACACCATCAGAACAAGAGTTATCATCAAGTCTGGTTCTTCAAATCCCTTGACTTATAAAGTTAAATTAGTAAGTGAATCTTCTGGAAGCGCCATGACTAGCATTAAAGATGATGAGAAATTTAAAGAATGGGATCGTGTGCTAAGAAAATACCAGAGTGTATTAGACGAACTACAAAACAGACTTTAAGCAAAAGTCTTTATTCTTAAAATAAAAAGCCATCCCAACATTAGTTAGGATGGCTTTTTCAGTTGATATAAGTTTTATTTTTTCTCTTTGAGCGTACGTTGAATCAGATCTCCTTCCACAAACATTTCTTTGGCATGTGGCCTTAAATCTTTTGAATCTGCAAACTTTTCAAATTGATTCATCCTTAATGCTTTCGTGTGAGGAACCCCATTAATTGCATTTAATGCAGCTTTTAACATGGGTTCATTTTCGTCTCCAAATGGTAATAAATTTGCGAGGTCTTCTTCAGCCTGAATATCCGGAGCAAACCCATTAACAAAATCACTAATGCCTTGCGAATTGGCAAGCTTTAAAGTAATCGGCTGAAGAGCCCAGGTATGGTTAGGATTAATATTACCGTTTGAGTCATAATCTTTAATCGTAAACGATCCCACATATTTTCCATGGGTCGCTTCTCCAACCTTAAATACTTCAATATAAGGATCAAGACCGTTAATTACCAACTCACTTGCCGAAGCTGAACCACTGGAAGTAATGATATAAACCCTATCTAAATTTAGCGTATTAATTGGGATATCAGCTCCACTCTCCTGAGTAATTGAGGATTCAAATCGGGTATTAAAATAATCAGATCCGTACTGATCTCTAAAGTAAGATTCGAGTTTATCGTTGTATTGTGTAATTGTAAATATCTTATCAGTATATGTACCATAAATCATACTGGATAAATAGGTGGCTGTATTAACAGAACCTCCTCCATTATACCTGAAATCCAGAATTAAATCCTGGATACCGGCACTTCTAAAATTTCCGAAGGCCGTATTCAGGTCAACATCATAGTTTGATCTGAAAGCATTATAAACCATATAGCCTACTTTTCTTCCACCTGTTTCAATTACTTCGGTGTGATGGATCGGGTTTTCATGAACTTCTACTGCAGTTAATGAAAGTGTTTTGCCGTTTGGAGCCAATGTATTTCCAACAATATTGGCGAACGATATACTATAAACTGTTCTTCCAAACAAAAGGCTTCGATAGTTTTCCAAATTCAAGTCCTGCGAATCGATAGAAATAAAAATATCACCCCGCTTGATTCCAGCATCATCTGCCGGGGTACCTGGCACAACATATTGAACATATCCAAAAATTCCATTTGTACCATACCTTACCAAACCATATTCAAAACCCATCGATAAAGTTATGCCCTGAAAAGAATTTTCCAGAGCTATGTAATCATCTACTATCCACGACCATTTATCAATGGTTTCCTTTTTATATAGAAGCGAATTAAAAAAAGAGCTATGATCATCACCATACTTCTTTTGAAGTGTATTAAAGGAACTTACTGTTAACATATTTTTTTGCGGATCGAATAAATTCTCATCTAATTTTGGAACATTTTTGTACCACAAATAATAATCATTCATTCCATACCAAATAAACTCATTAATCTCAAATGTATTTAACTTAAAACTATTATCCTTTTTACAACTCCCCAACGTAATCATCACTGCTGCAATAACTAACATTAATAGCAGTCTCAAATTCTTCTTTATCATAAAATATTTTTTTTAACCATCAAAATTAATAATAAATCGTGGAATGCACCACAAATATCGATAGAACTAAGAATATCAATAATTATTACGATAAGTATTTTTGCTTAACTGCTGGTTTTAAATTACCAACTGACAGGATGAATGTGAAAGTTTTCGCTACTATAATCTCTAATGATCTGTTGTTTTGCAGCGATCGCCTCTTTTTTTGTTTGATAACCAATGGAAACTCGGTGTCCACCTATCACTTCAGCCCACTCATAAACCATATATTTTATTTGCTTGTTAAAGGACTTTTGCAATTTATATGGCTCTGTGATATAATGAATA
The DNA here is from genome assembly GCA_942491855.1 of uncultured Bacteroidales bacterium. Taxonomy (GTDB): domain Bacteria; phylum Bacteroidota; class Bacteroidia; order Bacteroidales. Next base: position 31,829 of record CALOCL010000026.1, on the reverse strand, counting down.
TCACTAATATACATATTGTAATCGTTATTAGATACCGTTCCTGGCTTGATATTTTTAATATTTGGAGGATTGCAATAGCAAGATGACCATACGAAATAGTAATAAGGTGATTTTTGAATATAGCTCACATTTGAAGTAATCCAAAGATTTGAAGTTACCGGAGTTTTGGCAACCTTAATTTCAATGTCCGATTCATTTCTGTATAGTTTGGCTTCAAAATCATAACAATCATCCAATCCAATAATAAATATTTCTGCATCACAATCTTTATCGTAATCTGCCCAATATGCCCCACCTAAGTAAACCCCAGGTAAACCCGCATTTGCATCCATAAAAACAAAATCACCATCATTGCGATAAACCTTTGTCGTCGGACCGTAGATACTTTCACCACTTACCAGTAAATCAATATCACCATCACAATCATAATCTTTGACTTGTACCTCACCCGAACGCATCCCCAAAATGGGGGTTCCAATTTCGGTAAACCCATTTCTTCCATCATTTCTGTAAAAAAAAGAGATGAGTTGAAAATTTTGATTCTCTCCGGTCAAGAAAACATCCAAATCATTATCTCCATCAAAATCACCCCACACAGCCTTTCCATATTTTACTCCACGCAAAGGTGCATTTATTCCAACAAAATTAGCATTATCAACATTTTGATAAATAATAGCGTAGGCAATTCCTTCCTTGGTTTCTCCACTTATTAAAATATCATCATCATTATCTTTATCGTAATCGCCCCAACTTACGGAACCTCCGAATAAGGGGATGATGTTACTTCCCATATCAGCGTAACTCGTATTATTCACGTTTTTATATACTTTCGAGTAAATCTGACCGTTATATTCTCCACAGATTACGATATCTGATTTCCCATCTCTGTTAAAATCACCCACGTCAATGGCACCGTCTCTTATAGCCTGAATGTTTGGATTGTATCCGGTAAATTGACCGCTCCCATTGTTCTTAAATATCCTTGCAACAACCTCTCCACTGCTATTTTCCCCGGTAATAAATAAATCTTGATCACCATCTTTATCTAGATCTTCCCAATCCACTGCAGATCTGTACAGGTTAAGTATTCCCGAGTTCTGAGGAATAAAATTCCCTTTCTTGTCGTTTATATACAGATTTGTTTCAATGAATTTTCGGTTGGCACTATATCTTTCTCCAGTGGTAAGTAAATCCTGATACCCGTCTTTGTTAACATCTATCCATGATGAGTTGCTCTGAATTAGGCCTTCGGTATTGGTATTAATGTAAACAAATGGCTGGGCATTAATTCCGACATAAAAGAAACAAAACAAAAAAACGATTTTGAAGATTTTCATATGGAGTTCAATTTAATTGAAAGTCGTTTATTAATAGTTAATTACAAAATAATAACTTTATCAGTTATCTTAAATAAAATTTCTGATAATTTATTTACATTGAATTGTTTAAAAGTATAAAAATTAAATTAATTTTGTGAAATTATTCACAATAGATTTAAAACAATGAAACTAACTCATATAGAACATATTGGAATTGCAGTTAAAAATATGGACGAAGCAATTTCTTACTACGAAAATATTTTAGGATTAAAATGCTATGCTCTTGAAGAAGTGAAAGACCAAAAAGTAAAAACTGCATTCTTTAAAATTGGGCAAACCAAGATTGAACTTCTTGAGGCAACAGAAGCAGACGGACCTGTTGCTAAATTTATTGAAAAGAAGGGTGAGGGTATACACCATATTGCTTTTGCTGTTGACAAAATTGAGGATGCACTTGAAGAAACCGCAGCTAAAGGAATTAAATTGATTGACCAAAGTCCTCGAAAAGGAGCCGAAGGATTAGATATCGCATTTTTGCACCCCAAAAGCACCTTTGGGGTATTAACAGAATTTTGTGAAGATAAAAACAAATAATTAGACATAAAATGGCTATTGAAGATAAAATTCAGGAACTACTGAACAAAAGAGAAGAAGCGCGTTTAGGCGGCGGATTAAAAAGAATTGATTCGCAACACAGCAAAGGAAAATTTACAGCGCGTGAGCGTATCGAACTTTTATTGGATGAAGGAAGTTTTGAAGAATTTGATATGTTTGTTACCCATCGTTCTCACGATTTTGGAATGGAGAAACAACAGTTTTTATCAGATGCTGTAGTTACAGGACATGGAACTATTGATGGCAGGGTTGTTTATGTGTTCTCACAAGATTTTACGGTATTTGGAGGATCGCTCTCAGAAACATTCTCTCAAAAGATCTGTAAGGTGATGGATCAGGCCATGAAGGTAGGTGCACCGGTTATCGGAATTAATGATAGTGGAGGAGCCCGTATTCAGGAAGGAGTTAGAAGTTTGGCCGGATATGCAGAAATATTTCAACGAAATATTATGGCCTCAGGGGTAATTCCGCAAATTTCAGCCATTTTTGGTCCTTGTGCAGGAGGTGCTGTTTATTCACCGGCCTTAACCGACTTCATTTTGATGAGCAAGGATACAAGTTATATGTTTGTAACTGGCCCGAAAGTTACCAAAACAGTGACCGGCGAATCAATCTCAACTGAAGATTTAGGCGGAGCTGAAGTTCACAGTAAAAAATCAGGAATCACTCACTTTACTTCTGAAGATGAAAAAGAAGGAATTTTGATTCTGCGAAAATTGATGAGTTATCTGCCACAAAACAATCTTGAAGATCCCCCGATAACAGATTGCAACGATCCGATCGATCGAATGGAAGATTGTTTGAATGAGATTATTCCTGATAATCCAAACAAACCTTATGATGTTAAAGATATCATTCACGTTATCATCGACAATGGTGAATTTCTAGAAGTTCAAAGTAGCTATGCCCAAAATATTGTGATTGGATTTGCAAAATTCGATGGCATGCCGGTAGGTATTGTTGCCAACCAACCCAACTTTTTAGCAGGGGTATTGGATATTAATTCATCTCGTAAAGCAGCTCGTTTTGTAAGATTTTGTGATGCCTTCAACATTCCGGTTATTACCTTGGTTGATGTTCCGGGCTTCCTACCTGGAAGTGCTCAAGAGTACGGAGGAATTATCATTCACGGGGCGAAATTAATGTTTGCTTACGGCGAAGCCACCGTTCCTAAAATAACCATAACCTTGCGAAAATCTTATGGTGGGGCGCATGACGTTATGAGCTCGAAACAACTTAGAGGCGATATTAACTATGCATGGCCATCTGCAGAAATAGCGGTAATGGGACCAGCAGGCGCCATTGAAATTCTGGCGGGTAAAGAAATAGCTGGGATTTCGAATGAAGAGGAGAAAGCGAAACTTATCGCAGAGAAAGAGGAGGAGTATCGAAAGAAATTTGCAAATCCTTACGAAGCTGCAAAATATGGATATATCGATGACGTAATTGAGCCTCGAAATACCCGGTTCAGAATTATCCGAGCCTTAAGAATTTTAGCAACCAAAAAGGACTCGAATCCGCCTAAAAAGCATTCGAATATTCCTTTATAATTATTTTAATACCAATATCATTTAAATTATGAATTCATTTTTACTCATGGCCATGCCAGAGGCTTTTTCGGAAGGAATTGTGATAACCCTGGTTGGTTATTCGATTGTTTTCGGAGCACTGGTAACACTTTATTTTGTGTTTAGTACTTTCTCGAAAATATTAACCATTAAATCGCGTAATCTCTTACGTAAGGAAGGAAGACACGAAATTGCAGATCTGCCCAATATCGACATCACGGGTGAAGAAACTGCAGCAATTAGCATGGCTCTCTACTTATTTAATGAACTCCACGATTTAGAGAGCAACATCATCACCATCAAAAAAGTCTCACGAGGACACTCTCAATGGGGATCAAAACGAGATAATATTAGCAAGTTTACACGATAATTTCAATATAAATGAAGAAGTTTAATTTTAAAATCAGAGGAAACACTTACGACGTAATCATTAAGTATTTTGAAGACGGAGTAGCAAAAGTAGAAGTTAATGGCTCACCTTATCAGGTTGAAGTTCAAAAATCAACCCAAGAATCTAAAACACCGATTTTAGTTCGCCAAGATGCATCAAAACCAAAAGGAGCTCATAAAATTCAAAAAGAAACCAGTTCGGTTACTAAAATAACTGCACCATTACCAGGCAATATCATGCAAATTTTTGTTAAAGAAGGAGATGAGGTTGCTAAAAATGATAAGCTTTTAATGTATGAAGCAATGAAAATGGAGAACATGATCAAATCAGAAAAAGACGGAGTTGTGAAATCCATTAAAGTTCAAAACGGAGACAGTGTTCTTCAGGGTGATGTACTAATTGAAATTGCATAGCCATGAAACGATTTATTACAGTATTTGGAATTATAGCCTTTTTAACAATTCTAAGTACCACACTAGCAAATGCAGGCTTTAACGAGAAAACTCAGGAGACAAAGAACACAACTGAGATTTCTAATTCAAACCAAACACCAGAATACTCAACCTCTGATGAGGCTGTAAAAGGGATACAAAAATTCTTAAGTTATTCAGGATTTAACAATGCAACTCCTGGAAACATCATCATGATTCTGGTTGGATTACTGTTCATCTTTCTCGCTATAAAATACGATTATGAACCACTCCTGTTAATTCCAATCGGAACAGGAATTATCATTGGTAACATTCCATTTTTTCAGGCCGACAATATTAATTTACAACTCGGGATTTACCAAGAAGGAAGCGTACTAAACTTCTTGTATTTTGGGGTGGTAAAAGGAATTTATCCTCCATTAATTTTTCTTGGAATTGGAGCCATGACCGATTTCTCATCATTGATTTCGAACCCAAGATTAATGTTACTTGGAGCAGCTGCACAAGTAGGTATTTTTATTACATTTTTAGGTGCGTTATTCTTAGGATTTAATTTACCTGAAGCAGCATCAATCGGAATTATTGGTGGAGCGGATGGACCTACTGCTATCTTCTTGTCGTCTAAACTTGCAAATGGTGAAATTATCAATGGTTTACAAACCCGGAATTTAATTGGGCCTATCGCAATTGCGGCTTATTCGTACATGGCATTAGTACCGGTTATCCAACCCCCAATCATGCGATTACTTACTTCTAAACGCGAACGATTAATCAGGATGAAACCACCACGTTCAGTTTCAAAACTCGAAAAAATTTCTTTTCCAATCGTAGGACTTTTATTGACTTGTTTTATTTCGCCAGGAGCACTACCCTTGCTTGGGATGTTATTCTTTGGCAATATTTTGAAAGAGAGTGGAGTTACCCGACGCTTGGCTGATACTGCAAGAACATCCTTAATTGATATTGTTGTTATTTTGTTAGGATTAACAGTAGGAGCCTCAACACAAGCTGATGTCTTCCTTACCTCACAATCGATGCTTATTTTTGTACTGGGTGCGATTTCATTTATGATTGCGACTGCCGGTGGTGTACTATTTGCTAAATTCATGAATCTATTTTTATCAACCGAGAATAAACTTAACCCCTTGGTTGGAGCAGCTGGTGTATCGGCAGTTCCTGACAGTGCCAGGGTAGTACAAATGGAAGGACTCAAATCAGATCCAAATAACCACTTGCTAATGCATGCAATGGCACCTAACGTAGCTGGTGTAATTGGTTCAGCAGTGGCTGCAGGTATTCTGATAAGCTTCCTTATGTAAGAGGAAATAGTAAGTTTTTAGCAGGCCTTAATTTTGTTCTTAGAATTAAGGCCTGTTTATTTTGAAATTGCTAATTTTAGTGTTTTAATTTTTGTCCTAAAAACATCCTTATGCTGATCATTGGAATTGCCGGTGGATCCGGTTCCGGGAAAACCACCGTTGTAAATAAAATTATTCAAGGAATTCCAAAGGATTCAGTATCTATTATTTCGCAAGATGCATATTACTTCGATAATGGGCATCTCACCGCTGATGAAAAAAAAGAAATTAATTTCGACCACCCCTCATCCATTGAGTTCGATCTACTTATCAAACATGTTGATGCGCTAAGAAGGGGAGAAGAAATTTCAATGCCTACTTACTCTTATGTAAGTTGTGCAAGGCTCGCAGAGACCATTCCTGTTAAGCCAATGAAAGTTGTTATCGTGGAAGGAATTTTAATCCTGACGAACAAGGAACTTCGAAAACGAATGAACATTAAAGTTTATGTAGATGCAGATGCCGATGATCGTTTAATGCGCATAAGCTGGCGCGACATGGAAGAGCGAGGCCGATCCTTTAAACAAGTTTTGAAACATTACGAAACTTATGTAAAGCCCATGCATCTTCAATTTATTGAACCCACCAAAAGATATGCCGATATCATTGTTCCACAGGGTGGCGAAAATCATGTAGCCATCGATATTTTATCTTCTAAAATAAAATCAATGCTCGATAAATAACCATCGAAAAAACAAAACTATTTTTTAAATTTTGCGTTAAAAGAGTTGATTATGCATTTTATGCCTAATGTCTTATCTTTACCATAAACTAATTCCTTATGATGAAGCAAACGCTAAAAATCTTATTTGTTACCTTCCTATTCTTCCAAATTTCTTGCGGTAATAAAACACCTTTGCCACCAGTCAGTACAGATTCCTGGGTGAAATATACTACCAAGGAAAACTTAATTAGTAATGAAGTACTGTCGATGAGTTTTGATCAGGATGGTATTTTATGGGTTGGAACAGAGTATGGTGTTTCTAGTTTTGACGGTACAACTTGGAGGTCCTATCGCGTTAACAATGGTTTGATTTATCACAGTGTGCACGACATATTTGTTGATCAGTCAAATACCAAGTGGTTTTCTACACCACTCGGTGTTTCAAATCTAAGAAATGATATCTGGATTAATTATACCACTGCTGATGGACTTGTTGATAATTATGTACATGCCACCGCAGTTGATAAAAATTCTACAGTCTGGTTTGCTACACCAAACGGAGTTTCCAGATACAAGAGTAATGTCTTTACAACTTTCCAGAAACAAGGACAAATAGCACTGGTAAACAATAAAGTTAGATCAATCGCCATTGATCAGAATAATAATAAATGGTTTGGTACCGAATTTGGGTTATCTAAATTTGATGAAGTTGATTGGACGACCCATCTCTCCGCACTTTCACTTAACGATTATATTTTTACCATTTTTATCGATTCTCAAAATAAAGTCTGGATTGGAACCCTTGGCGGGGTTTCTGTTTTTGATGGAAATTCCTGGGTGACTTACAATCAGGATATTGGTCTTGTTTTTAATGAAGTGCATGCCATTGCCGAAGACAAATCAGGAAACATGTGGTTTGGTACTCTATTCGGTGTTACCATGTTCGACGGATCTACATTTACCAATTACAATCGAGATGATGGCTTGGTTGAAAATTACGTAACTTCCATCGTTGTGGACGAATCTGACAATATTTGGTTTGGAACACGGGGTGGTGGAATTTCAAAACTCATAAAAAAAGAAAATCAAACAAATTAAGATCTGATTTAGGTAAATCTTCACCAAATCATTCCTACCTTACAGGTTCCTTTTTTAAAACCCGAGATGCAACAATAGCCATAGTAGCTTCTTATTTCTATTAAACCTGATAAATTATCGACAATTTGAAATTGTAGTTTTATCATGTTTTGTATATTTAGCTCATCGATAATCAATTAAAAACAACTATGAACATTCGAAAACTACTACTCCTATTTTTTTTGTTGATAAGCATTAGTTTATTTTCGCAAAAGAAACCAATTCAACATTCAGACTACGATGGATGGAAAAGTATTAGAAGTGCTCAAATTTCAAATGACGGAAATTGGGTAAACTATGAAATTAATCCACAGCAAGGTGATGGATGGCTTTACTTTTTTGATGCAAAAAAAACTTCTCTTGACTCTATTGCCCGAGGTTACGGTGCAAAAATATCACCACAAAATGATTTTATTGCTTTTCTGATAAAGCCTACTTATGCCGAAACTCGCCAAGCCAAAAAGGACAAAAAGAAAAGTGATGAGATGCCCAAAGACAATCTTGGCATCAAGAACTTAAAAACAGGTGAAATAAAGCTGATTGAAAACATTAAATCATTTAAAGTTGCCGAAGAAGATCAAAACTGGATGGCTTATTTGAAAGAAAAAGCAGAAAGCAAAAAAGATACGACTGATAAAAAACCAGCTAAAAAGACTCCTAAAGCACCTAAGGCAAAAGGAACCGAATTGGTCATACTAAATCCAAGTTCCGAGAAAGAATATTCGTTTAACGATGTGGTTGACTACGAAATAGCTAAAAACGGAAGTGCCATTAGTTTTGTACAGGCAGTCACTGATACCGCAAAAAAAGACACCTACACAGTAACTTTATTCAATACTGAAACCGAACAAAGCCAGGAAATTTTTAACGAAGTTGGAACTCTAAAAAAGCTATCGTTAAATAATGATGGAGGTAAAATTACTTTCATGTTTAGTGCTGATACTGCTAAAGTTAAAGTCTATGATTTATACCTATCAACAGGCAATACTGCCAAAAACATTGTTAGTGTTGGCACGGATGGTATGGTTGACGACTGGTCAGTAAGCGAAAATGGAACACTTAGTTTTTCTGAGAAAGGAAATCGATTATTTTTTGGAACAGCAGAAAAACCAGTTGAAGAAGCCAAAGATACCCTTTTAGATGAAGAAAAATATAGCCTCGACATTTGGTCTTACGACGACCCTTTACTTCAACCTCAGCAAAAAGTTCAGTTGAGAAGTGAAGAAAGAAGAACCTACACCGCCGTTTACCACATTGATGAATCAAAGATGGTTCAGTTAGAAACACTTGAAATGCCCAGTGTTCGTTTCTTGCAGAAAAAAGATGGGGATATTGCTTTAGGTTCATCAAGCTTGAAGTACAGAAAAGAAACGTCCTGGGATTCGAATCGTTATGGGGATTATTATCTGGTTGATGTTAAAACCGGCAAATCTACTTTGATCAAAGAAAAAGCACCTTCAACGGTTGCACTTTCTCCAAACGGGAAATACATGATCTTTTGGTGTATCGATTGTAAGTCTTGGTATGCCAAACCAATTGCCGGTGGTGATGCCCTTAACTTAACCAAAGCTTTAAATCTCCCATTCCATAACGAATTGCACGACTCACCAAGTGAGCCAAAAACCCATGGTATTGTTGGATGGATAAAAGGTGATCGTTATGTCTTAATTAACGATCGATATGATATCTGGAAATTTGATGTTACGGGTGTTGACGAACCCGTAAATATGACCAATGGTTACGGTCGTGACAATAATATTCGATTCAGATATTTTTCACTCGAACCATCTGATGCAGGTTCTGGTGGAAGATTTTTCGGATCAAGTGATGTTCAGGAAATTGAAGCCAAAGAACTGATGCATTTAAATGCGTTCAATTACTATTCGAAGCAATCGGGAATCTATAGCATCAAAGCAAATCAAGTAAAAGATCCTGTTAAAATTGATATGGGCAACTATGTTTATACCGGATTTAAAAAAGCTAAAAATGCGGATAAAGCAATCTGGCAACGTGGCACTTTTGAGCAGTATCCTGAGATCCGGATCAGTGATTTAAAATTGAAGAATCCTGTTCAAATTTCAGTTACCAACCCACAACAAAAAGATTTTAATTGGGGTACTGTTGAGTTGGTTGAGTGGAGATCATTCGATGGTCAAATGTTACAGGGTTTGATGTATAAACCGGAAAATTTTGACCCCAATAAAAAGTATCCTATGATTGCTTATTTCTATGAAAGAAGCAGTGATGGAATGCATCGCTACATGCCACCAGCTCCAAGTGCATCAACCATAAACCGAACTTATGCAGTAAGTAATGAATACCTCATCTTTGTACCGGATATTCCTTACATCATTGGGTATCCTGGTCATAGCGCATACAATGCGGTTGTGAGTGGAACCTACGCCATGCTCGACCAGTTTAATTATATCGACCCTGAAAGATTAGGATTAGACGGACAATCGTGGGGTGGTTACCAAATTGCATACCTGATTACCGAGACTGATTTGTACACCTGTGCATTCTCAGGCGCACCTGTTGTTAACATGACAAGCGCCTATGGTGGGATCAGATGGGGTTCGGGCATGAACAGAGCCTTTCAATACGAAAAAACACAGAGCCGAATAGGTGGTACTTTATGGGAGAAACCCATTCAGTACATTGAAAATTCACCGCTATTTTTTGCCCCTAAAATCAACACGCCAGTTATGATTATGCATAACGATGAAGATGGTGCCGTTCCATGGTATCAGGGGATAGAATTTATAAATGCGTTAAGAAGGTTGAATAAACCTGCCTGGATGGTTAGCTATAACAAAGAAGACCATAACCTTCGTAAACGTCCAAACCGAATGGATTTATCGATTCGAAAAATGCAATTTTTCGATCATTACTTACAAGGTAAGCCAATGCCTTACTGGATGAAATATGGTATTTCACAAAAAGAAAAAGGCAAAAAAGATGGTTATGAATTGATCAAATAATATTGAGATAAACTTTTCTTGAAATTCTAAAAACTCTCCCACTTGGGAGAGTTTTTAATTTTATGGCCCACTTTAAAATTTTTATTATCTTTCGTTTTTAATTGGTTTATGCCAACAAATTGAAATATTAATATTTGCCTAAATATTAATCCTCCCTACAATTGACCTTATGTTTTTTTTATTGACCAAATATCAAATATGATGAATAGCTCCTTAAAATTAAAAATATTGGAACAATCAATAGCTATGGTAAAATACCTTGCAGCTGAGGGAAAAGCAATTCCTAACATTAGTGAAAAACTGCTGGATCTGGATCTAAAAACTTCGGATCAGGTAAAAATATCGAATGAACAAGCTTTAAATCTTCATAAACAATTATCGAAAAAAGTAGCTCCCGCTAAGCCTAAAACCATACTGCTGCTCTATCAGGAATCAGAAAAGAAAAAATGGTTTAGTTTTTTAGGTCAGGTTAGTTTAGTGCGAAGATTAATGGTAACAACAATTTTTTCTTTAATCATATTTGTTCTCATAAGCCTGTCTTCATTTGTAGATGGTGAAAGTCTCTCGAAAGGAGTGCTAAACAATCATGGAATTAATTTATTATTTAATTTATTCTTTATTATTTCTGCTGCCGCATTAGGTGGTTGCTTCAGTAATTTATTTCAAGCCAATAAGTTTATTACCGAAGGAACCTTCGATCCAAAATATGAAAGTTCATACTGGATCCGGATTTTATTGGGTTTAATTGCGGGATTAATGCTGGCAGTAATCATTCCGGCAACAGGAAATGTGAATTTAGGCGAAGGTAAAGGATTGCATTTAACCATCCCACTCTTGGCCATGTTAGGTGGTTTTTCGGCAGCCCTGGTGTATCGGATTTTGACCCGAATTGTTTGGGCCGTTGAATCCTTGTTTGTGGGTAAACAAGATGATGCCAGTCAGCAAAAAATCCTAAATATGCAGACCCTTCACGAACAGGAACAAATGATTGAACAACAAAATACTTTTCAGGATTTAATGAAAATAAAAGCTGAAATTGGAAGTGAAAAAGGCAATGAAAAAGTGGTGAAATTAATTGATGAAACCATGAATAAAATCATGCCCAAAGAGTAGGAGTTAATTTTCAATATAAAATGTTCATTGTAAAATTTTAAATTGAAAATTGTAAATCGAAAATCTCAAATTTTTTGTAGCTCCACCAGGACTCGAACCTGGATCTAAAGTTTAGGAAACTTCTATTCTATCCCTTGAACTATGGAGCCTTCTTTAAACGAATAATGTCAATTGATAAATGAATAATTCGGATGCAAAAGTAAATATTTTACGAATACTTTACTCCCTTTCCAATAATCATTATTCATTAATCAATTATCATTTTACTTCGCTTCCGTTGTTAAAATCTTTCGAAGGTTGAACAAAACAAAGTTCTCCTTTGGCATTTTCAGCCATTAAAATCATTCCTTCTGATGCTATTCCTTTTAATTTACGAGGAGCTAAATTAACCAGCACACTTACCTTCTGTCCGATGATTTCCTCTGCCTTGTAGAATTCTGCAATCCCCGAAACAATGGTTCTTTTATCAATTCCTGTATCAACCACTAATTTTAAAAGCTTCTTGGTTTTTGGCACCTTTTCAGCTTCCAGAATGGTTGCAGTTCTGATATCTAATTTTACAAAATCATCAAAACTTATCGCTTCTTTTTGTGGATTTATTCTTTCTTTATTTGCGTCATTCTCCATTTTAGTATCCAACAATTTTTGAACCTGAGCTTGAATTTGTTCGTCTTCAATCCTATCGAATAAAAATGCCGGCTCATTTAATTGGTGACCCGACAACATCAAATTTCCTGAACCAGCAGCTTCCCAGTTCAACTTTTTCAAGTTTAACATCTCACTTAATTTCTTACCTGTAAACGGAAGAAATGGTTCGGCCAACACGGCCAAATTTGCACAGATTTGCAAAGACACGTTTAAGATGGTTTTAACACGCTCTACGTCCGTTTTAAATATTTTCCAGGGTTCTGTTTCAGTCAGGTATTTATTGCCTAAGCGGGCTAAATTCATGAACTCGTTTAAAGCCTCCCTGAACCGATAATTTTCCAGGCTGGAACTTATCTTTTCAGGAAATTCTGCCAGCTCTTTTAAGGCCGTTTTATCCAGTTCATTAAGTTCACCTAATTCAGGAACAATGCCTTCAAAATATTTTTTAGTTAGTACCAAGGTACGGTTAGCAAAATTCCCAAAAATGGCCAGCAATTCGTTATTGTTTCTGGCCTGAAAATCTTTCCAGGTAAAATCATTATCCTTTGTTTCCGGAGCATTGGCACATAAAACATACCTCAACACATCCTGTTTGTCAGGAAATTCTTCAAGGTATTCGTGTAACCACACCGCCCAATTTCTCGAGGTGGAAATTTTATCACTTTCCAGATTTAAAAATTCATTGGCCGGAACATTATCAGGTAAAATATAACTGCCCTCACGCTTCAGCATGGATGGAAAAATAATGCAATGAAAAACGATATTGTCCTTACCGATAAAATGCAACATTTTGGTATCCTCATCTTTCCAGTAAGGTTCCCAATCGATATTTTTTTCAGCAGCCCATTCTTTGGTTGCAGAAATATATCCGATAGGGGCATCAAACCAAACATAGAGGACTTTTCCATCAGCACCTTCAATTGGTACTTTTACACCCCAGTTTAAATCGCGGGTCACTGCCCGGGCCTGTAACCCTTGATCAATCCACGATTTGCATTGACCATACACATTCGATTTCCAATCGTTTTTATGTCCTTCGATGATCCACTCCCTTAACCAATCTTCGTATTTGTCGAGCGGTAAATACCAATGTTTTGTTTCCTTCAGTTGGGGTGTATTTCCGGTTAATGCCGACTTTGGATTAATTAGTTCAGTTGCGCTTAAGGTAGTACCACAATTTTCACATTGATCGCCATAGGCATTTTCATTTCCGCAATGCGGACAGGTTCCTGTAATGTAACGATCTGCTAAAAACTGCTTTTGATCATGGTCGTAAAACTGTTCGGTGGTTTGTTCAATAAATTCACCTTTATCGTAAAGGGTTTTAAAAAACTCAGATGCTGTTTCGTGATGAACTTTGTTTGAAGTACGGGAATAAACATCAAATGAAATTCCAAAATCCTCGAAAGATTTTTTGATGATGCGATGATATTTATCGACAATTTGCTGAGGACTAACCCCTTGTTGCTGCGCTTTAATGGTTATTGGAACACCATGTTCATCGGAGCCGCCAATAAAAACGACATCCTTACCTCGCATTCGTAAATACCTGGTGTAAATATCGGCAGGAATATAAACTCCGGCCAAATGACCAATATGTATCGGACCATTGGCGTAAGGCAATGCCGAGGTGATGGTATAACGTTTGAATTTCGACTGATTTTCTTCCATTTTCAAATTTTTCCAGTAACTTGGGACAAAGTTAAGTAATTGTTTCATTCCTGCAATCCTGCGCCGAATGATTAATGACAGCTTAACGGATCACAAAACATGGATCAAATTTTATGGTTACACCCAGGTATTTAAGTCGGGGAGATAAAATTGCAATCGTAGCAACAGCCCGAAAAATAGAGTTAAATGAACTAACTGATGCCACTAAATTTTTCAATGATTTAGGATTAAAAGTCATTTATGGACAACATCTTTTTAAAGAGAATAATCAATTTGCAGGGACTGATCAAGAACGTGCTTCTGATTTTCAATGCATGCTTGACGATGCTTCGATAAAAGCCATCATTTTTGCCCGAGGCGGATACGGAAGCATCCGAATTATTGATTTGATTAATTGGGAGAAATTTAGCAAAAATCCAAAATGGCTCATTGGATTTAGTGATATCACCGCCATCCATTCGCATGTGTATTCAAATTTTAAGATTGAAAGCGTCCATGGCATTATGCCCCTGAATTTTAATAAAATGACGGATGAGTCAAGGAAAACCTTAAAGAAAATTTTATTTGGAGAAAAGATCAACTACCAAATCGAGGCTCATGCATTCAACAGAAAAGGAGTGGCAGAAGGTGAATTAATTGGTGGAAACCTTTCACTTATTCATACCTTAAAAGGAAGTTGTTCTGACCTCAACACCGATGGAAAGATATTGTTTTTAGAAGATTTAGATGAATACCTTTATCATGTTGATCGTATGATGATTAGCTTAAAAAGATCGGGGCATTTAAAAAAGCTTGCCGGACTAATTATTGGAGGCATGGCGGAAATGAACGACAACGCCATTCCGTTCGGAGAGACGGCTTATCAAATTATTCGAAGAACGGTGAAAGAGTACGATTACCCTGTTTGTTACGGATTTCCGGTCGGACATTCCAACGACAATAGGGCACTGATTATGGGACGAAAAATAAAATTGAGTATTAAGGATAAAGTCATTTTAGATTTTACCTAAAAAAATTCAATCATGGCCCAACACAACGATTTGGGTAAAAAAGGCGAAGAACTCGCTTTAAATTACCTCAGAAAAAACAATTATCAAATTCTTAAAACCAATTGGCGCTTCGGGAAAAACGAAATAGACATCATTGCCTCGGATGATAAAACTTTGGTTATTGCCGAAGTAAAAACACGGAGTACCCGATTTTATGGAGAACCCGAAGTTTTTGTGACGAAAATCAAACAACGTTTTTTAACCAAGGCAGCCCATGCTTACATCATGCAAAATAATATTAACCTGGATACCCGCTTCGATATTTTAGCAGTGGTTATTACTTCAAATGAAACGAAAATCCATCACATTAAAAATGCTTTTTACCCTACTTTATAAATCGTGTATTGGCACTTGAATTTTGTAACTTTGCAGCTAAATTTTTAACATGCCCCAAAAAAAAGGAAATAGTTCGAGCAAGCACGGTGATTTTTCAAAATTTATCAAACCCTCGAAAAAGCAATTAAAAGAAAAGGTCAAAGTATCGGATCGCAAAGCGGCAAAGCCTACCAGAGCTTCTAAGCCCATTGGAAAGAGTGTAAGCTCAACAACTTCACGACCATCTGGGCCAATAAGGTTGAATAGATTCATTGCCAATGCAGGGATCTGTTCGCGCAGAAATGCTGATGAGCTCATTGCCTCGGGTGTTATCAAACTCAATGGTGAGGTAGTGACCGAACTAGGGACTAAAGTTAACCCGACGGATAAAGTTGAATATCAGGGTAAAGTTTTAATCGCTGAAAAATTTGTTTACTTGTTGCTCAACAAACCTAAAGGATTTATTACTACAACCGAAGATCCATTTGATCGGAAAACAGTCATGAAGCTGATCGAAAATGCTTGCGAAGAAAGAATTTTACCGGTAGGGCGACTGGATTTAAATACAACGGGATTGTTGCTATTCACCAACGATGGTGAATTGGCTAAAAAGCTTACCCATCCAAAACATGGTATTAAAAAACTATACCATGTTGTTTTAAACAAAACATTGTTACGCGAAGATTTCATGAAAATTGCTGAGGGCGTTGAGCTTGAAGATGGTGTGATTAAAGTGGATAAAATTGCCATTGCAGAAGGATCAAAAGATAAAAGAGAAATTGGGATAGAAATTCATTCGGGTAAAAACCGAATTGTAAGAAGGATATTTGAGAGCCTTGGATACGATGTGGTGCGACTAGATCGCGTATCATTCGCTGGTTTAACCAAGAAAGACATTCCCCGCGGTAAGTGGCGTTTGCTCACAGAACTAGAGATTAATCGCCTAAAAATGATCTCCTAGCAAAAAATCATTTATTTTTTTCAATAAAATTATTGAGTTTTGAAAATCTTATATTATCTTTGCCGCACTTTTTAGTGAAATTCCTCTTTAGCTCAGCTGGTTAGAGCATCTGACTGTTAATCAGAGGGTCCTTGGTTCGAGTCCAAGAAGAGGAGCATAAAAAGCAAAAGCAAGTCGTAAAGGCTTGCTTTTTTGTTTTATACTTTTGGACGAGAAGTTTATGCTGAACGAGGCAAAGCTGAGTCGAAGTAAGTCCGAGATAAGGAACAAAATTTCGTAACCCTTTTTCTTTTTACTATTTTTACTACTTTCATAAAATGTGCTAAATGTTCGACACAAAAATTACCATCATCGGAGCAGGAGTAGTTGGCTTGGCCATTGCCTCAAAACTTTCTGAAAACAACAATTCGGTTTTTGTGATTGAACGCCATAAGCAGTTTGGGCAGGAAACCAGTAGTCGTAACAGTGAGGTTATCCATGCCGGAATTTATTATCCAAAAGGGAGTTTAAAGGCCAGGCTTTGTGTAGATGGGAAAAAGCTTTTGTACCAATTCTGCGAACGACACGACATTCCATATTCGAGATGTGGTAAATTAATTGTTGCAACAACAGCTGAAGAAATCCCTGTTTTAGATGAAATAAACCAAAAAGCTTTTAATAATGGGGTTCGGGATTTAAGGTTTTTAAATCAGGATGAAATTGCCCAATTCGAACCAAATATTTTTGCTTTAAAAGCATTGTTTTCTCCTTCAACAGGAGTGATTGATTCACATTCTTACATGAAACAACTGGTAACAATCGCTACGAATAATGGGGTAGAAATGGTTTATGGGAATGCTGTAACTGCAATAAAAAAAATGGAGGAAGGTTATAAAATTTCCTTGCGCGAGCCCGATGGTGGCACCTACACTTTTACCTCTGAAATTGTAATAAACTCAGCAGGCCTGGAGTCAGATTTGGTTGCTGAAATGATTGGAATAAAAGATGAACAACTCAAAATTCAATTTTGTAAAGGGCAATATTTTAGCATCAATCCGCCCAAAAACCATTTGCTAAACCGCTTGGTTTATCCGGTTCCTGACCCGAATATGGTTGCCTTAGGAATTCATGTAACCGTGGATTTAGGAAAAGGGGTGAAACTTGGCCCGGACGCAATTTATCTGGACGAGAATGTGTATGATTACAAAGTTGATCATGAAAGAAAGGAAGTATTTTATACTTCAGTTAAAAGGTTCTTGCCTTTTTTGGAAATGGAAGATTTAAGTCCTGAAATGGCAGGATTACGACCAAAAATCCAAAAAAAGGGAGAAGCCTTTAAAGATTTTTACATCAAAGAGGAAAGTGAAAAGGGCTATCCCGGATTTATTAATTTAATCGGAATTGAATCGCCTGGACTAACCGCTTCACTGGCAATTGCACAAATGGTAAAAGACCTCCTCCAAAAAACACCTCTTTAAGCTCACTCAAAATAATTTTGTAAATTCACAACAAGTATTAATTTAATTCTGGAGGAGACTACTACCATGAACTTAGCTAAAAAACTTTTTGTATTTACTTTAATCGTATTTATTTCAATCTCCACGATTGCCCAAAAAACAATAACAGTAGGTGAACTTACTGCTAAACCTGGTGAAAAAAAGAATGGTTATATCATTGTTCCTGCAGGAGAGGACAGTGATGTGGTAAAGGTTCCCATAACCTTAATAAACGGAGTTAAAGATGGGCCAACGCTTGCACTGGTTGCAGGTGTTCATGGATACGAATACCCTCCGGTTTTAGCCATGACCAAATTATCACAACAATTGGATCCGACTGAAATTTCAGGTAAGGTGATCATTGTGCATGTTGCCAATGTTCCATCTTTTTTGAAAAGAACGGTTTATTACAATCCTTACGATTGGAAAAATTTTAACAGGGTTTTTCCCGGTAAAATTGATGGTACCAATTCTGAAAGGATGGCCTATCAAATCACCAAGGAAGTAATCGATCAGTGCGATTATTTAATTGACAACCACTGTGGAGATGGGAATGAAGATTTAATGCAGTATTTATACTGCACCGTAACAGGTAATCCGGAAGTAGACAAAAAAACAGAAGCGCTTGCCATCAATTTTAATTTAAAGGTAATTGTTCGCGATTCGGGCAGGACTAAAAACGTTGAAGAATCGATGTATGTGAGCAACACTGCGCTTTTAAGAGGTAAACCATCCATTTCTATTGAAGCAGGGAAATTAGGAGGAACAGCTATTGAAGACGTGCAGGCCATTTTGAAAGGGAATTACAATATTCTGAGGCATTTGAAGATGATAGAAGGTGAACCACAAATTGATTTTGAATCAGTATGGGTTCAGGAATACACCATTATCAGATCTGAACAAAAAGAAGGACTTTTTTATCCGCTTCTTTCCAGAGGTGATCATGTTCAAAAAGGAGAATTGGTTGGATATTTAACTGATTATTTTGGAAATAAAATACAGGAAGTAAAGTCGCCTTATGATGGGATTATTCTTTACATCATAGTTACACCACCCATGGTTGAAGGAGAGCCTATGGCAATGATTGGTAAGTTTTAAATTAATTGGTGCTATTTAAGAAATTCTTTTGCTTTTTCGATCTGTGCGTCAGTGATAAAATATTAGAGCGTTTAATAAAAATCGAACTTGTGCCGAAATTGTGCATTAAATTCTAACGTCAAATAAAACAACTCCATCTCTTCTTCAGTGAAGTCTTTGTAATTGTATCTATCAATTAAATCTTAATAATGAAAATTCATCTCTTTAAAATTAATTTATGAACTGAAGAATTTACTTCTCCATAATTTTTATTATCCGAATCTGAAATCCATTTTCAACACATTGGGTGCGGTATTTATTTTGACTTTCGAGATATGTCCACATCTGTAACATTTGCACTCAATGTCCACCTTTACTCTAGTTAACACATACATCATATTCGTGAAATTAAGGTTAATAATATTTCCATCGTAAGCAGTACTCATCACTAATATTTTTCCAGGCCTCATTAATTTCATTATTGAGATTAAATAAAGATAGGGCATAATTCCAGTCTTAATTCTAGGAAATTTGCCTAAATTTCGAATAAACTTTAAACCTTAAAATCCAATGGGGGAGCTCTTTTTAGTTTAAGCTGGAAAGTGAAAGGGCATCCCAACATTCTTTTTAATTGCTTTTTCATAAACAAAAGCTGCTGCTGCAACATCTTGTAAGGCAGTACCGGTTGCATCGTAAATAATTACCTCTTCTTTCGACTCCCTTCCTATCCTCTTACCGGTAATGATTTCACCAATCTCTGAATAAACATCTTCCTTTTGCATAAGACCGGCATCAATAGCATGATGAAGTTCACCAACGCTGATGCATTGTTCAAGAATATCTGCCACAACTTTATGGTTCGTTAAAAGTTGAGGATCCAATTCTTGTTTTTCAGGACTATCGGCACCAACAGCAGCAATAAACAATCCTTCATGGACATCTTCTTTTTTGATAAATGACTTGTGAGAAGGAGTACAGCAAACGCAAATTTGGCTTTGTAAAATGGCTTCTTGCAAATTAAAAGTTGGTAAAACTTCAATGTTCATTTTCTTCGACATTTTTTCCACATAGCCCACCATTCTTTCTTCATTCTTATCAAAAGCAAAAACTTTTTTGATATCACGAACCTGCATAATCGATTCCAGTTGTATTTGTCCTTGTATTCCGCAACCGCATATGGTTGCCGTATCGGCATCTTCCAAGGCTAAATATTTAGCTGCAACTGCCGTAGCTGCTCCGGTTCGTTTAATGGTGATATCTCCCGATTCGAAAATGGCCAATGGAAATCCATTATCACCATCATGTAGCAAAATCATCCCTTGAATATTAGGAAGTCCGTTAGTTGCTTTATTTTTAAAAAATCCTCCATTACTTTTTAAGCCGTAATATATTTTTGGTGTTTTTATACCTCCCGCTTTGAGATGAAACTCACCTTTATCTGCATCGAAATGCAACAAGCCCGGTTCTAAAATATTGCCTTCAGCATGGAATCGAAATGCATTTTCAACCACTTGAATATGTTCTTTTAACGACATCAAAGATTGTATGTCGGTTCTGTTAAAAATTAAAGAATGTTTTGACATGATGGTTTGATATTTAATTACTGTTTTAATATTCGGGCATTTAAAAGTCTTCCTTCAATATTTAGCTGGATGATATAAATTCCCTTGGCCAAACCTGATACATCTAATTGATGATTGTTTGCATTTAAGAGTTCAGCATGGTAGTGAAGTTTTCCGCTTAAGTCGAGTAATTTCAGATTAAGCTTTTTATGCCTTGTACCAAATTCAATATTTAATTGTTGACTTACAGGATTCGGATACATTAAAATGCCTTCATTTGTAAAGTCCTCAATCCCTAAAGCCCTGATGTAGGTTGTGGTCCATTTATTTGAAGCTAAACTGGTATTTCCAACCCGATCGGTAAGTGCTCCCTCTAAAATTTCGGCACTTACCACACCATCAGTTATCGGACTTAATTCAAATTTAAAAGCTGAAGTTCCTAGAATGGTCAATTTATCTTTAACTCCATTTGCTTCACTAATTTTTGATAAATCAAATCCGGATATGGGCTCACTAAATGTAACTGATATTTCGATTGGTGAAACATTTGTTGGATTTTCAACCGAAGCCGATAGACTAACTGTAGGCCTGACATCATCCAAAATAACTTCCATAGCATTACTTTCCGTACTCGTTAGCGCAGGATTGCTTGATTTAATTCGAATTTTATAGGTAGTACCACTGGCGGTATTGGGATTTATTAAACCAAATATTTCTCCTGAAAGAGTAGAATTTAAGTTTCCAATTTCGGTTTCATTAGTAAAATCACCATCCTTATCTGATAAAAAAGCGGTAAAAGTATTGGAAGAAAATATTCCAGAAATCGTGTAGGGAATACCAACAACTGCACCTTGAACAGGAGAAACCGTAAATGGTGAACCATTAATAGTGCCCAAAGTTATTGAAGAAACCACATTTATAATTTCAAAGGTATTACTTTCAGACCCTATGACTAGCGGGTTACTGGACTTCACCCTGATTTTATAAGAAGTTCCGGCTGGGGTCGCCTGAGGGATTTGAGCTGAAATAGATCCAGCGTTTTCATTCGATGTTAGCGAGCCTATTTCAATTTCATTTGTAAAGCTACCCGTTTCATCAGATAAATAGGCGGTGTATACATTAGATGAATAAGTTCCGACTGAAGTAAATGGAACCTGAATAGCTGCACCTGATAGTCCAGTTACTGTGAATGGAGATCCGGAAATAATTCCTGTTGTAATTGATTCAGTTGCTGCCGAATTGGAAGTGATGGTTAAATCATCCAAATAACAATTGATTCCATAATCAGAGGTAAATAAAAATGCAATAAAAAGCGATGATTGATTTTCGGAATTGACCGGCATCATGGTTGATTTTGATACCCAGCCAGGATTGTTTGCATTAAACCGAACAAAGGTTTCCACATTGTTCCATACAGTACCATCTGAAGACCACTGAACAGTTACACTGTCTTTATTACTGTAAATTGCACTTTCATTCCATTTAAAATTCACTGTAATTTGAGATTGGTTTAAGGAAGAAAAAGCGGGACTCATCAAACGAATTTGATTTCCTGGATCACAATCGTTTGAATTAAATTTAAGCATATGGCTACCTTCACTGGGAACCTGGTTTGGATCAGAGCTGTTGGTTACAAAAGTTAGCATTGGAGCAATACTGCCAATATTAGTAACAATTTCCTGAGCCCAACAACCTGGGATTATCCCAGAATTAAATCCTTCGGCAAATGGGAAACTAAAATCTCCCAAGTCCATTGAAAAAACAACAGACTTACTGTTATTAGCGGGATTTTCATCCGATCCCCCATTAACATTGCTTATTACTGCATTGAATGTATATGAACCATTAGGCAATGAAATATTAGGAAAGATAACTGTTTCTGTAGCACCTGAAACCAATGTTCCCGTTCGCGGAATGGAAACAGCACTACCACCATTAATCGTATAAGTTATAAGATAGCTTGTAATATTATTCGTTCCATTATTTTTTATTTTAACGGAAGGGGATATGGTCGATTCAGTACAGTAGGTTTTATTTTCTGGATTAATTATTTCAATGATACTTGCATCAACTGATGGTTGTGGATTTTCTTTTAAGTCAGATTTCCATAAGCCTCTGCCATAAGTTGCCGCATAAAGAATACTATTATTTGTTGTAACTTCATCATATTTAATATCCAGTTCAGTTACCATAACGTTTGGCAGACCTGTGTTAAAAAGTGCCCAATTAGCAGAACCGTCCTTAAAATAAACTCCTCGGTCTGTTCCAACGTACAAATGAGTTTTGCTTAACGATTGTTTGTTTTGAACGATGCTAAATACCGGTAGGCTGGGCAAGCCTGCTGAAATATTAGACCATGATGAACCACCATCTGTTGATTGGTAAACATGGTTACCTGTGTACCCGCCATGAGTTGTCCATAATATATTCGGATCACCGGCATGAATTGCAATATAAGTGATACGATCGGGTAAAGATCCAGTTACATCTGTCCAGGTAGTACCGCCATCCTTCGTGGACCATAAAGTAGATTGATCAGCCACATACATTACCTGATTATTGGATGGGGCAATGGCCATTGATCTCAAATTATTGGAGGTATTCATGGTCGAAATTTTCTCGAAAGTATCTCCTTTATCCGTCGATTTCCAAACATCCTGGTAACCTACATAAATGGTATTGTGGTCAACAGGATCAATAATGAAAGGAGTTACCCAGTGCCCTTCAAGGGTTCCATCGCCAATATTTTCATAAATATCTACTGAAGTATTCCAAAGATCGGTCGTTCTGCTTATTTCACCGTTGATAAAAGTACCATATTGAATATTATGATCGGTATAATCAATCAGGCATTCCATTCCATCACCACCTGTTACATCATACCAGTTTCCATCATAAAATAACTTTGAACCATTATCCTGTAATCCGGTAATTACCGTATTAAGAGAAGTAGCTGATACACCCAGACGATACATTTGACTAATGGTCATTCCATTTGTTAAATCAGTCCAGGTATTTCCACTATTAGTTGTTTTGTAAATTCCTCCATCATTACCTTCAAACAAAGTTGTAGCATCCTGAAATTTTAAAACATGTTGATCGGCATGAACTTCAGGTGCACCTGATTTGTTGTAATTTGAATGATTGGTCCACATATTATTGATGGTCCAATTTAATCCACCATCAAGCGATTTCCAGGTGTTAATCCCACCCAAAAAAATGATATTTGCATCTGTTGGAGCTACCGCCAGTGCCAGGTCATACCGCCCCTGACCTGCATTATCGCCACTACCATCACTATAATAACCCAGTAAACTATGATCCTGACCTTCAGCATCGCCATCAAATACCTCAATAAAAGTTTGTCCATTATCTGTTGACTTATAAATTCCGGATAAACCGCCATCGATATTGGCAACTGCCGCATAAACGACTGTAGGATCTGCCGGACTAACTGCTAATTCAATTCTTCGGTCGTCTGCATCAAATGTGTGCTGAATGATCCAATTTGCACCACCATCAATGGTACGGATAATTTGAGCACTATCATTTGCTTTAGTTGAAACATAAATAATATCTGGATTTGAAGGATTAAATTCCATATCAATTACATAGTCTTTTGCAGTATAAAGCAAAAATCCCCATGTTGCAGCACCGTCAACTGATTTGTAAATATAATTGTCAATCCCGGCATAAAGTATTAAATCATTTTCAGGATGAAGACGTATAAAGCCGGATAAGCGGCGATCTGCAACATTTATTGATCCAGCCGAAGCCCATGTATCTCCACCATTGGTAGATTTCAAAAATCCTATAGTATTATTATCTCCTCTGTGACCACCGCCGAGAGTATGCACCGAACCGCCATCTCTATCGCCAGTGGCAATATAAATGGTATTTGATGTAGCATAGTCAGATGGTATAGCAATATCGCTTACCCCCAGAACATCATTATTATCAGTGAGCGGAGTCCAGGTAATACCGTTATCGGTAGTTTTCCATAAACCACCACTGGGCGAACCAACCCAATAGGTATTATTATCAGATGGATGAAATGAAATACAATTAATTCTTCCAATGCCTGCATAACCACCTTCAGATGCAACCGGGCCCATACTAGCCCATGCGCCACTAGTACTTTTTAATTGAGAAAATTGAGGCGAAGCTTTATACTTTTGCCATTCCTCTGCTGGTGATGTTGTTGGAAATTCACCTGTTTCGCGGTCAACTCTGGATTCCCAATACCATTCCCATCGCTTAAAAAGTTTCCAACCGGGAGCTTTCACTTCTGCGCCATCTTTCAAATACTTACCATTTTTAATATTAAAAGGCTTCCAATAATCATTAAAAGATTTTTGGATCTCATAAAAATTAGCATCTTTCTTATTTTCTAAGGTGCTTTGGCTATATACTGAACTGCTCAGAATTAAAATCATTGCAGCTATCGAAATTTTCAACTTCATGTTAGAATATTGTTTAATTCTTAAAATGCTCGGCACTTCTTTAACACAGAATCAAAGAGCTGCGTAAATAGATCCGTTTTAATCGATAATCTGAAATTCTTTAATCGATAAAGTTTCTTCTCCATCAATAGGCTTAAAACGGATGAGGATTCTATACCTACCCTTATCGACTGACTTAAATATCGTTTCACGTATCTGCTGGCCTTTAATTCTTGAGCCGCACCAACTCTCCTGTTGATCCCAAACTTGCCTTATCTGATTACCCTGCCCCAGCACAAAAACATCAACTGATGCCTGACATGGTGCGTCGCACAGACATTCAGGAATTTTAAGCTTTTGCCACTTATCACCATTAAATCTTTCAATCCATAACCTTTCAGGATTGTAAATTAGAATGGACTGATTATAAATATTTTCGACTTCAAACAATATGGGTTCATCCATTTTGTAAGTTTCATAAATCTGAATTTTAACGATTGAAGAGCCATTATTGCTTGCATGTTTTATTGGATTGCATGCACAAATAAGGAGAAGGATAAAAATACGAAGCAGATTTTTTATCATGATTTCAATTTTTACAAAATTAAACATATTCATTCAGTGAAGATGATTATGCCTCTTTTTTAATTTCTGCCGTAGGAAGTAAAATATGAAAACTACTACCTGATCCCAATTTGCTTTCTACCCAAATTTTACCATGATTTTTTTCAACAAACTCTTTACATAGGATTAATCCAAGTCCGGTTCCTTTTTCTTTAGCAGTTCCTTGATTTACCACTTGCTGGTTCACTTTAAATAATTTTTGAATATTTTCCTGACTAATTCCAACACCACTGTCTTTGATTTCCAGATCGATGAATTTAGGAAGGAAATTTGCCCGGACAAGAACCTCCCCTCCTTCATGTGTAAACTTAATTGCATTTGATATTAGATTTCGGAGTACCAATCTGATCATATTCTCGTCAGCAAAAGCTTGAATATCGTCAGGTAAATCTAAATCTATTTTAATTTTTTTCGCGTTTGCCTGTGTACTTAAAATTGCAACTTCGCTTGACGTAAGGTTGTAAAGGTTTAAAGTAGCCGAATTTAAAGATACACGATCCAGTTGTATACGTGACCACTCAAGTAAATTAACAACCAAATTATAAGCACTCTCGGTAGCCTCTTTAATTTGAGCTATCACCATTTTCAATTCTTCTTTATCAAACTCTTCTAAGTCGTCATGAAGTAACTCAACAAAACCTAAAATCCCTTGAAAAGGATTTTTTAAATCATGGGCAACAATCGAGAAAAATTTATCCTTTGTAGCATTTAATTCTTTTAATTCATTTTCGGAGTTTTGCATCAATCTTAATGCCTCCTTATGCTGCGTGATGTCGATAAATACGGTCGAAAACTGACCTTTTTGCGGACTAAAGGCTATTACTTCAAAATACTTTTTATGCTCGTTCGAGAATTGCTCAAATTGCAATTTATCTCCATAGAGTGCTACTTCCCCGTAAGTTTGAATTGTTTTAATATCTGTTGCAGGAAACAAATCATAAATTGTTTTTCCAACCACCTGACTGGCTTTCATTCCTGTTATACGTTCAAAGGCAGGATTAACTTCCAGAAAGCGATAATTAATGGGCTGGTTATCTTCATTCACAATAATTTCATGCAATGCATAGGCACTGAACATTGTTTCGAATAACATGCGATATTTTTGATTTCCATCACCCTCGTTTTTTTCTAAGCCTTGAATTCCTATTAAAGATTTTAAATACAAAACAATCCAGTGAGGATTATCCAGGCTCTGAATAAAACCCTCTACACCTACTTTCATTAAAGAAACCTGTGATTTTTCAATAATCGAATCCTCGGTGTAAACTACAATGATTGGTAAATACTGTGGAATATTTTTAAGTTTTCTGATCAGTCTGAAATTTGACTCATTAAGTATTTGCTTATTTATAAGAATAAGTCGTGGGCGGAGGTCTAATAATTTACCAAATAAGTCCTCAAATTTCTCAATAACTATGGTTTTGGCTAAATTGGTTTTAATGATATTATTTAGCTTAAAACTTAATTGTTGATCATCATCAACTATAAAAAAAAAGTCCTCCATTTTTTTATTCAAAATATTTCTTTGCAAGAATAAAATAATTTTTATAATACTTACTAAAGATATTACTAAATTTATTCTTTCTTAAAAAATAAGCTCCTAACATGTTGAAAACTCACTGTTTTTTTTCTTTTATAGTGATGCTTAATAACCTATTTTTATCCTTAATTAAATTGGTCTGTAATATGAATTTTTGAAATTATTCAGATTACATTCTTACACACTTTTAGTCTCAATCAATGAAGAAACTGGTCTTTGTACTTCTGTTTATTCTAAGCTTTTTCCCAAGTGTATTTGCCCAAACTTTAAATTTTGAAATCTTAAACGGTGTAACTGGTAAGGAAACAGTTTTTGTTAACAAATCCGTCATCAATGAAGAAGTAATCACTGTTGCATGGGATTTAACCGGAGATGGGATTTACAATAATGGCTGGGGAGATACCGTTCGTTATGTTTATCCAACCATCGGTACTTTTAACATCGGATTACGAATTACGGTTGTATCACTTCAATCTTTTGAATTGAGAAAAGATATTGAAATAGTACATGAGTTAAATGTTAGTTTTGATTATACAATCGTATGCATTGGCAATGCAACGCAGTTCACAAATACTTCCGAAAGTTCAGATGTGATTGTTAGTACACAATGGGATTTAAACAACGACGGGGTATTTAATGATGCATCTGGTAATTCGCTTAACTATCTTTTTACAAGTTTGGAGCCGCATACCATTGGACTAAGGGTTACAACGCAAACAGGTTTAGCAAAAGCCATTTATAGGCAGATTATTGTGGCTGCCATTCCTGTTGCTAATTTTATCGCAACCAATGCTTGCGTAGGAAGTTTTACCGAATTCACAAACACAAGTGTAACAAGGCCTGAGGACATTGCAACATTCATATGGAAATTTGGTGATGGAAGTGCTTGGTCGAATGTGAGTAATCCCATTCATACTTATACCTCACCGGGAATTTATAATGTTACTTTAATTATCAATTCATCTTTTGGATGTTCCGATACAATTATTAAAAATGTGAGTATAAAACCCCTCCCTGAATTCACAATTGAATATAGTGGCGAAACCGAGTTTACCGAAGGCGAAAGTGTAACTGTTACTGCAGCTGGTGAATTCGATCAGGCAATTTGGTCAAATGGTGTTACTGGCAATTCTGTAACCATAACAGAAGGCGGTTCCTACTCGGTAGAAGTTTTAAAAAATGGTTGTGGAAGTTCTAAATCTTTTTCTATTACAGTAAATGATAGGGTCGGGATCGCAAACCTAATTACACCTAATGGCGATGGTTTTAACGATAGGTGGGAAATTTTTCATATTGAAAAACTTCGTCCGTGCAACGTGAGTGTACATGATAGATCCGGGCTTATCGTCTATTCGGATTCGGATTATTTAAACGATTGGATCGGAACTTTTAAAGGGAAGCCTTTACCTGAAGGAACTTATTATTATATCCTCAAATGTGATAAAGAAACGAATATTAGAAAAGGGGCAATAACAATAATGCGATAGCTGTTAATTTGGTATGAAAAATATTCTCAAAATATTAATTGTTATATTATTTCTAAATGGCGCTGAAGTTTTTGGGCAACAACTGCCATTAACTAGCCAATACCTTACTAATCCTTATTTATTATCTCCTGCATTTGCTGGTTATAACGAGAATTCAAAAGTATTTTTTACTTACAGAAAAGAATGGGCAGATATTGAAGGTTCGCCACGTACTGCCTATGTTAACGCGTATTTCCCAGTTTCAGAAAAGGTGTGGATGGGTGGTCAGATTATTAGTGATCAAACCGATATTTCTAAAATATTCTCTGCTCAATTAAGTTATACCTACCACCTCCTAATAGGCGCTAGTCATCAATTATATTTTAGTTTATGGGGCGGAATGTTTCAAAATTCAATCAATTTAACCGGAGCGGTTGTTTCCGATCCAAACGACCCTCTGTTAATTGGAAATAGTCAGCTAACAGGAACCTCACTAAATGCAGGATCAAGTTTAATATTTCGATGGAGAAATGGAAGTATTGGATTTACTGCACCTTATTTATTCTCAGGTGAAGATGCCTATGCCGTTGGAAGCGGAAATAACTTAGTTGTTATCAAACCTCAACTTATCACCCATATAACCTATAGTTTCAGGTTAGATTATAATTGGAATCTTCAACCATTTTTGGTTTATCGTTCAATTAAAGACTCACCTTATCATTATGATATATCGATGCTCACAACCTATAAAGATAATTACTGGGGAGCCCTGACCTATCGAAATGAAGGTAAGTTTGCCATAAGTTTAGGAGGCAATCTAACAACCGAGCTAAGCTTAAACTACACCTATGAATTTGCCACTCAGGGGCTCATAGCAACCCCTTCAGCGGTTCATGAATTTATGATTGGGTTCAACCTAAGCTCTGGCAAAAAATTCAAATCTAATCGTTGGATTGAAATGCAAAAATCGCGAGGATATAACTCTTTTAACTAAACAAAAGATCAATGAAGAATCAATTTGCATTGATTAGAAAAATTATTTTATTACTTGCCTTTTGGGGTGCTGGTTCTGCAGTGATTGCTCAAAATGTTGATGTAAACAGCATTGTCATAACATTTGAAAGTGCACCAACAGCTACTATAACTAAGGCGCCATTAAAATACAATAAGGATTTTGCTTTGAGTTATCATATCGAAGATGGCAGTAAAGATGTTTTCACTCATGCCTTTAAATACCTGAATGGTGGTGTTATTAACGGTACAACTTATCCTGGTTTGTACTTTACTGATGGATGCGGAAACAACGTACCATTTAAAATGAGTACTTCCCTTTTTTCTTTCAACGATGCCCAAACTACAGATTTACATGATCCCAATGCTTCCACTTCGAGCACTAATTTAACCTGGGCAGAGATCATTGAATTATATCAGGCAGGATGGGGAATTTATAATCAGGGATTGACTTCGTCGAATTCGGGAGACCCTGACTATCTGATCGGTCGTAACCAAAGCTATATCAAATTAATGACCCAGGATGCCACAAACAATGGTATCAATACAAAAATCCTGGTAAACCCCCAGGGCGATATTTCTTTCTCCAGTCCAGCATTTAATTTAGGTTATGATGCAGCTTTCAGGCCTTATACCTATGGCGTTCCAGATCTTGATGTTTCGATACCAGCAACAATAACCGATATCGATAGCTTAAAGATGGGTAGAACAAATTTGACCGGAACAGTGAGCTTAGGAAAACTTGCCGATACCCTAAATGCACACAGTAGTTCATCTGTAAAACAGTGGGCATCTGCCTACAATAAATCTGTTAACGGAGCAACAGGAGGCTACTCATTCACCATCTTTAAGTTTTACATGGATTACATTAATACTAAATATGGTAAAGATAGCACTGATAATATTTGGATGACTTCCGAAGAAGAAGTATTGAATTACCTCACAACAAATAAAAATGTGACGGTTAATTCAGAAGTACTCGGTAATCAATTACTCATTACTTTTAGTGGAACCCTCCCAACCGATATGCAACATTACGCTTTAAGTTTAGTCATCAATAGTGATGTTAACATCACAAACATTTCAATTAATGGCGGAGAAAACAATTCCTCAACAGGTGTGGGAACTACTTCCGGATTAATAAATTTAAACTGGGATGGAAGAGTCGTTACATCCAAAACCGTGAATGCCGAAACTTACGTGAGTATTGCAGAGTCAACAGAATCTCCAACTGATGTTTTAATTGCAATGGATTATGTGAACATGCTTGAATCCGGACAAACTATGATGAATTTTAGGGATAGATTATGTGATATTCCTGGAGATACTTTGCCTGATGGCTGGTGCGATTGTAGTTTTTCACTTGGAAACGACACTGTAATATGTTGGGGTGATTCAATTACATTAACAGCTCCGCTTAGTGTCTCTTATGAATGGAATACAGGAGCTACTACTCGAAGTATAAAGGTCAGCCCTGCTGCACACACTAGTTATACCGTTAACGCTTATAACGATCAGGGATGTTACTCTAGCGACAGTAAAACTGTTTTGGTCATCAGTCCTGAATTTGCAACGCTTAGCACAGCTAAAGACACCGTATGTGCTAATTCTTGTGTTTTACTTACGGCAACTGGAACGAGTAGTCCACAGTTTTTATGGAGTACGGGTGAAACTACGCCTACAAATACTGTTTGTCCGGACGAAACCATAACCTATACGGTTGAGGTGACCAATACTTTTGGTTGTGTTGATGTAGATACCGTCACCATTTATACTTATCCTCAACCAACCATCAGCATTACGAATGACACAACAATTTGTAGTACAGAATGTGTTACCCTAACAGCTAGTGGCGGTTATCAGTACCTGTGGAGTTCAGGTCAAACCACTAATACGATTGAAGTATGTCCTGATGTTACAACTACCTATTACGTTACGGTTACAAATGAATTTGATTGTACGGCTCAGGATAGTGTTACTGTAACAGTAATTGACTTGCCAACCATAGGCCTACGTGCTGACACCAGTATTTGTTTGAACAATAGCATTGAATTAGTGGCTTCGGGAGGAAATACTTACCTGTGGAGTACCGGTGCAACATCCGAAAGTATTGTGGTTAAACCCACCGACACGACAACTTATGTGGTTAGCGTATTCATCAGCGAAGGTTGCATGAACAAAGACAGTGTAACCATTAACGTATTGCCGATTCCTTCCCCTGTTGTTTCGGCCGATACCACTGTTTGTCCAAGTACCTGTGTTAAAATAGGGGCATCAGGAGGAAGCAGTTACTTATGGAGTACAGGAGCAACTACTGATTCTATCGAGGTTTGCCCTGATGTGCCAACAAAATATTATGTTACAGTTTTTAATGAACAGGGATGTGGCGCTCTGGATAGCATACAGGTAAA
>CALOCL010000025.1:0-149872 GCA_942491855.1 uncultured Bacteroidales bacterium | reverse complement strand
AATTGTTTTTAAATACATGGTTCCTTTTGATTATTCAAATTTGAACACTGGAAGCTATAGTTGGGGACGTTTTATGTTTGCTACTTTTATTCAGCTCAATGATCAGGCTGATGTTGATTCTATTGGTCCACGCTTAACACGGTATGCTGCAGAAGCCAAATGCCCACAGGTATTACAATATGGGCTTTCTTTTAAAATCCAGGAGTTTTCGAAAGTTCATCTTGATGGTTCAAGGCAAGCAGAAGACAATTGGAGTTATTATAACCTCACCGACAGAAAATATGTGATTGCATTTAGTGTGATAGCGCTGTTTATCCTCATCAATGCATGTTTTAATTATATTAACTTATCAACTGTTAGAAGCGAAAGAAGATCGAAAGAAGTAGGTATTCGAAAGGTTATCGGTGCTCATTTTCAAAATTTGTTTAAACAATTTATGGGTGAATCATTACTGGTAACATTTATTTCAATTGTGTTGGCTTTAATTTTACTTGAACTAGCACGATCGGTTTTTAGTGAGTTAACCAGTAAACTCCTGATCATTGAATATGCCAGTTTTAACTTTATTGGCAGTGTGCTTTTCCTCTTTATTGTTACTGGTTTGTTGGCCGGCAGTTATCCGGCACTGATGATGTCTTCATTTAGCCCGATGAGTATTTTCAGAAAATCTTCTACTAAAAGAGGATCCGGAGCGTTCCGAAATATTCTCGTCATCATTCAATTTTTTGTTGCTTCGGTCCTGATTATTGGATCGGTCATCATCATGCGCCAATTGAATTTTATCGAAAAAAAAGATATTGGTTTTAGCCCCGAAAATATAGTAGTTATCCCTATAAAAGAAAATCTTGCAAAAAACTATAAGTTTATAAAGTCGAAACTTTTGCAGGATCCAAACATTATTTCGGTTACAGCTTCCGATTATTTGTGGGCAACCAATGAGAATAGTTGTGCAGGATGTTTTACTTGGGAAGGTTTTGACTGGGATAATCCCATCAATTTTCATTTACCTGAAGTTGATTTTGATTATTTTAAAACACTTGGCATAAAGGTTAAAGAGGGAAGAGATTTCGACAACAGTATTTCATCTGATTCTACCCTTGCATTTATGGTGAATGAAACAGCTGCAAAGTTAATCAGAGATGAAAGCCCGGTTGGGATGTCAGCTAAGTTTTATAGGAGTTCTGGTTACGAAAGTGTTCAGATAGTTGGTGTGTTTCCTGATTTTAACTATGGATCATTACAGAGAGAAATAGAAGCTCAGGTGGTTAGGATACTTAGTGAGCCTGAAGATATTGGTGACAATGGGGTGATGTTGATCAGAATCAACGAAGCCAATACCGATGCGGCAATAAGCACACTGGAGAAAGAATGGAATGCTGTAAATAATTTAATTCCTTTCGAATATCATTTTTTAACTCAAATTTATGATGATTTGTATAAAAGTGATGCCGACATGGCAAAACTGGTTATTTATTTTACACTCTTCTCCATACTCATTGCCTGCCTTGGGATACTGGGGATGACCATTTTCGTAACCGAACGAAAAACAAAAGAAATTGGAATTAGAAAAGTGAATGGCGCTAGTCTTAGCCAGTTAATCTGGGCCATCATTGGCAGATTTATGATGTGGATCAGTATCGCATTTATCATTGCCATTCCGGTTAGTTACCTGCTTATGGAAGAAGTGTTAAAACGATATTCTTACAGGATAAGCATCGGGCTTCAGGACTATCTTTTGGCCATTGTAATTGTGGTTTTGGTTACTCTAAGTTCAAGCATTTACCAGGCCTATAAAGCAGCAACTTCAAATCCGGTGGATGCTTTGCAGGTTGATTAAAAGCTTAAAGTAAAAGTGGTTTCAATACGGGGTATGGATTGCACAGAAATATTTCCACCATGCATGCGCATAATTTGGCGCGAAAGGCTCAGACCAATGCCTGATCCTTTGTCCTTGGTAGTGAAAAACGGTACAAAAATATCGCTTAAAATGTTTTCCGGAATTCCAGTACCATTGTCAATTACGCTTATTGAAATACAATTATCATCTCTTTTAGCTGATAAAATTAACTTTGGATTTTCAGTATTTTCAAGGGCCTGGATGCTGTTTTTTATCAGGTTGATCAATACCTGGTCAATTAAATGCGGGTCGGCAAAAACCGTGAGATTATTATCCGGATCCTGAATCTTAAGCTGGATATTGTTTTTCTCAAGCTCTGTTTTCCATAACTGGCTTAGATTTTGAAAGAGCTCATCAATTTTAATCACTTCTTTTTTTAGTGTTGGAATTTTAGTTAGTTTTCGATATTCGGTAACAAAATCAAATAAGTCATTACTTCTTTTCTGAATCGTTTTTACACAACTAATCACGTCTTCAATTTGCTGCGCTGTTGCAGGTGCATCATTTCCTTCAAGGATAAGCAGAATGGTTTCAGTAAGTGATGAAATAGGGGTTACTGAATTCATAATCTCATGGTTTAGAATTCGAATTAAGCGAATCCAGGCATCGGTTTCTTTCAGTTCAATTTCATTTTTAATATCCTGAAAAGTGATGATTTGATGTGGTTCTTCCTGTAAAATTGAGTGACCTACCTGCATGGATAGTTGGGTGCCATTTTTAAGTTCGATTAATTTGCTTCCGCCTCCTGATAGATTTTTTACTTCTTCACAAAACTGATTTTGCTTTCTTGAAAGCTGGACCCAGTTTTTTGTTTTATGACTTCCAAGAAGTTGCTCTGCAAAGGAATTCATCAGAATGATTTCATGCTTCCCGTTGATCGCAATAATCCCAATTTTAACCTGTTCAACAATGAGTCGTAGAAATTCAAATTGCAATTCTTTATCAATTTTAACTTCTTTAAACGAATCGATGATTGAATTAAAAATGGCATAAAGATCATTTGTGTTTTTATTTTTCCCATTTTCGGGATAGTATAGCTGAAAATCAGAATGCTTAAGTGACCATAAAAATTTGTAAAATTCGCGATTGGTTTTTGTTATAAAGTTTACAAGTTCAACAATTTGAATACTTAAAAAACTTAATAGAACAATGAAAGTGAAAATTAACTGAGATCGGTCCAAAATAAAATAGGAAATAGAAATAAGCGAAAGCACCATTAACAAAAGTGCAATGCGAAGGATAAGTTTTATGATAAAATTTTTAGAGACCATATTTATCCAATCTTCGGTATAAAGCTGTACGCGCAATACCCAGGTCTTTTGCAGCCTTGGTAATATTACCTTTGTTTTTACTAATGGCTTTTAAAATGTACCGCTTTTCTAGCTCTGCTAAATTTAAAGTTTCTCGCTTACTCAGCGGTGAAGGATTCGAAAAATCCATGGAAAAATCCTTAAGGTTTAAGGTATTGTCTTCACTTAAAATTACTGCACGTTCAACTGCATGTTGAAGCTCCCGGATATTTCCGGGCCAGTGGTATTTCGACAGTTTGTTAAGCAAAGACTGATTTGTTTTAAGTTTGGGTTTGTCATATTTCTTTGAATATTTTCTCAGGAAAAATTCAATAAGTAGTAGGATGTCAGAAGGTCTTTCTCTGAGTGGAGGAACATTTAATTCAAGTGTGTTTATGCGGTATAACAGGTCTTCACGAAACTCTCCGATTCCAACCATCTCGTTTAATGGCTTGTTTGTTGCACAAATCAATCTGATATCGATTGGAATTTTTTTTGATGATCCCAGCCTGTTAACTTCCCTGTTCTGTAAAACCCCTAATAATTTATTTTGTAGTGCAATCGGCAAATTTCCAATTTCATCCAAAAACAGGGTTCCTCCATTTGCAAGTTCAAATCTACCCGCTTTGCTTTCTTTGGCATCTGTAAAGGCTCCTTTTTCATGACCAAATAATTCACTTTCAAATAAAGTTTCCGGTAGTGAGCCCAAGTCTACATTCACAAATGCTTTTTCATTCCTTAAAGATTGTTTATGAATTTCCCTCGCAACCAGTTCTTTTCCGGTACCATTTTCACCTAAAATTAAAACATCGGCATCCGTCTTTGATACTTTTTTAATGGTTTCAAAAACCTTTTTAATGGCTAATGATTCACCTATAAAATCTTTAAAATTTGCATCAATATCTTCATTAAGCTTTTGTTGTGAATTCTTTAAATACTCAACTTCGAGTTTTGATTTCCTGAATTGCAAACCAGCGTAAATGACACTTAAAAGGTTTTCATTTTTCCATGGTTTAACAATGAAATCAAAAGCGCCAACCTTCATCGATTGTACGGCTAAATTAACTCCGCCATAGGCTGTGATAAAAACCACTACTGTGGGAGGGTTGATTGATAAGATTTTATTCAGCCACTGTATTCCTTCTTCTCCATCATTTTTGCCTTTCGAAAAATTCATGTCGAGTAGTATGATATCAAATTCGATGGTTTCCATTAATGATGGAATGTTTTCCGGACGCTGTTCTACTTTAATAAAGGTGAAGAGTTGCTTTAAAAATAATTGAGCTGTCACTAAAACATCCAGGTCATCATCAACAATTAATATATTAGCTTCTGTTAATTTCATTTTTAGTTAAAAAAGTAAATGTACTAAAAACAGACATAAGTTGTACTAAAAACAGACACTAAATCGAGCATAATTATTTTTATGCCTGTTTTAAGTGTCATAAAAACAGAGTGATAAAATCAATGGCACAGAATTTGGCTTATATTTAAAAAAACACCTATACAATGATTAAAAATATTTTAAAAATCATTCTTCGTAATTTTAAAAAACAATTAGGATTTTCTTTACTAAATATTTTAGGTTTAACCATTGGTATTGCTAGTTTTATTCTCATCTTTTTATGGATTATGGATGAACTTAGCTATGAAAAAGCCTATAGCAAAGCAGATCAAATTCGCATCGTTTACAAAGAATATCAAATTGGCGGCCAATCACAATTTAATGCATCAACCCCTTCACCTCTTGCACCCCGATTAAAAGATGAGTTTGCCGAAATTCAGGGAGCAGTCCGAATAGCAAGAATGGGTGCAACTGTCAAGTTTGAAAAATCAATTTATCTGAATCAAAGATTGTGCGCATCGGATAAAGATTACATAGAAATGTTTGACCTTGAATTTATTCAGGGTGACCCTCAACATGTTTTCTCCGATTTGCAATCAGTTATTATTACAGAGAACATCGCTAAACGATATTTTAGGGATGAAAATCCAATAGGAAAAGTAATAAATGTTAACGATAGGAAAACCCTTACAGTTACCGGTGTGTTTAAAAATCAACCTGAAAAATCATTGCTTAGAAATGAAATGATTGGGCGTTTCGATTATTTGATAGAGAATGAAGATAATAGAAATGACTGGGGGAATCACCGATTTCGGACAATGATTTGGGTTAACCCAACAGTAGATGTTAAGGTGTTGGATACTAAAATGAGCGATTTATTTCAATCTCAAATTCCTGATGAAAAAATTGGCTTAAGAACCTTAGCGCTTAATAAAGCCAGACTGTACACCATTGATGGGAAAAACCAGCGAATACAGTATGTTTATTTATTTGCGGCAATTGCTGCCTTAATCATCATCATCGCGTGCATCAATTTCATGAATCTATCGACGGCACGAGCAAGTCGAAGAAGCAAAGAAATTGGATTAAGAAAAGTAGTAGGAAGTTCACAAGCTAAAATTATTGTCCAGTTTTTATTAGAATCGATATTGTTCGCTTTGATTTCCATTTTTTTAGCAATGATGTTGGTAGAGTTATTACGGCCTTTTTTTAACCAACTTACCAATAAGCAAATTGTTATTGATTACAGCGATTTTTCTGTCTATTTCAAACTGAGCATTTTAGTTCTGATTACAGGTGTTTTATCCGGAAGTTATCCTGCCTTTTTGATGTCGGCATTTAAGCCAATTCTTGCTATAAAAAATACCATTCATTTAGGCAGCAAGGGAATCATTTTTCGAAAAATCTTAGTCATTATTCAATTCTCCATCTCCATCTTTTTAATCATTTCAACTTTTTTTATCTTTTTACAAATCAGAGCAATTAAGAAGAAAGACCTTGGCTTCGATAAAAATAATGTAATCATGTTCGATGCAAAAGGAAGGATAGGCTCAAATTTTCAAGCCTTCAGAAATGAATTGCTGAGCCTAAAAGGAGTTGTTAGTTTAACAAGAGCAACACAAGCCCCAAATGAAATTGAAAATATTTTTCGTAATCAGGAATATCAAGGAGAAAACGGAACTGAGTCTGGAACATTTGGGGCAGGTACTATTGATTTTGATTATTTCGAAACCATGAAAATGGAAATTGTTGAGGGTAGAAGTTTTTCAAGAGCGTTTGGAAGGGATTCGGTAAATGTAATTTTAAACCAAAAAGCCATTGAAATGATGGGATATGAAAATCCGATAGGTAGGAGCTTTTCTGTTGATTCTGAAAATCCAGGCAATATTGTTGGTGTGGTTAAAAACTTTAATTCCCTTCCATTAACTGAGGATATTGAACCCATCATGTTCATCATCTATCCAGCATGGTGTCGAATAGTTTTCGTCCGTATTCATGATGGGATGGAAAAAGAGACCCTCAAAAGTATTGAGAAAATCTATAAAGAATTTGCTCCGAATAATCCATTCGAATATGTTTTTCTTGATAAATACATCGAAGAACAGTATGGATCTGAATTAAATGTTGGTACCCTTTCAGCCATATTCGCTTTCATTGCGGTTATCATCTCTTGCTTAGGATTATTTGGCTTAGCAGCATACACTGCCGATCAAAAGACCAAAGAGATTGGTATTCGCAAAGTATTTGGAGCGGATACATTTGGGATTATCAGGAAGCTTTCAATATCATTTGCAATTTGGGTGTTGATTGCGAATATCATTGCCTGGCCATTTGCCTGGTTCGTCATGGATAATTGGTTAAAGAATTTTGCTTATCGGATTGATTTACACTGGTGGGTTTTTTTAATTGCCGGAGTTTTGGCTTTACTAATAGCCTTAATTACAGTAGGCCTGCAAGCCGTAAAAACCGCAAGAAAAAATCCTATTGAAGCATTGAGGTATGAGTAAAATATGTTCAGATTTGAACAAGATATTGCACGTGTTCGCCCATTTTTTGAAATTTAACAAAACCCAAACAATCAGTTTTGAATGAGTTAGATTTTTAG
This sequence comes from uncultured Bacteroidales bacterium, assembly GCA_942491855.1. Lineage (GTDB taxonomy): Bacteria > Bacteroidota > Bacteroidia > Bacteroidales. Next base: position 142,736 of record CALOCL010000025.1, on the reverse strand, counting down.
GCATGGTTTTGGCGGTTCTTTGGAACCAAACCTAAATCAAAAACACATGAAAAAAATCACCCTTTTGATAGTAGTTTTTGGGTTCTACGTTTCATTTAAAGCCCAAGCTCAAACCAATGCAGATACTACTGGTATAAAAGAAACCGTAATGAATTATATCGAAGGTTTTTATACGGCTGATGCTGATCGTATGGAAAAAGCCTTGCATTTTGATTTAGCCAAAAGATATGTCACACCTGAAAGAAATAATGTTCAACACATGAGTGCCATGTTGCTTTATCAAGTTACAAAAATGCAAAAAGATAAAAGCGCAGAGCATGGAAAGCTGAAGTGTGAAATTGTAATTAGCGAAATTTATGGTAAGGTAGCCATAGTAAGAGCAGAGACTGATTTCTTTACTTTCGTTGATTTTATTCAATTAGGAAAAATTAATGGGGAATGGAAAATTGTAAATATCATTTGGGAAAGAAAACCAACCAAAGAAGATTCTTAGTCTTAAACATACAAATTTATTTTAAAAAAAATGAAAAATGGACGACTTATCGAGACTGCCAAATATCGAAAAATCCCTAGAAGAAAAACTCATATTACTGGGGATTACCTCCCCCAACGACTTAAATTACTTGGGGAGCAAAGAAACTTATTTGAGATTGAGATTGATTTTCCCGCACGATTCAGAGATCAAATTACTGTACACCCTTGAGGGTGCCATACGTGGAATTAGCTGGACTCAGTTAAAAGCAGATATTAAAGCTGATTTAATAAAGTTTTATCAATTATTTAAGTGATTTTTTCCTGTTTCTTAATGCCATCGAGATGGTAATCAGTACAAAAAATCCTGAAATCAAATTGGATATTCTTGCCAAAAAATCACCATTCTTAACATAAAAAGTTAATTCATCATTCAAATTAATTTTTTGCCTGATCACATTGGACTCCCAATATTTGGTTTGTTTTATTACGTCTCCCCTCTGATTTATAAATGCCGAAATTCCTGTATTTGCCGATCGGGCAATCGATCTTCGATTCTCAATCGCTCTTAGTTTTGCATAAATAAAATGCTGTCGGTGACCTGGCGTATCGCCCCACCAACCATCATTGGTAATGATGAAAATAGCCTGGGCGCCATTCCTAACAAATTCCGAAACAAACTCTCCATAAATGGATTCGTAACAAATGACAGTCGCTGTTTTAACACCGTCTTTTGTAATAAAATTTTTGCGCATATCGTCTGTTGCCAAAGTTCCAACAGTTCCGCCCAAATCAATGGCAAATTTTTCGAGCGGCCTCAGAATGCGCCATGAAGGCATCATCTCAACACCTGGTGTAAGTTTTGACTTGTGGTAGATTTGATGCTCCTCAGAAGCATTCAGAAAAATACCGGTATTAAATGCAAAATAATAGCCACTTCCACCTGAGTATTTTCGGGCAGCATTACTAAGGGTATCACTTCCGGTAATCGTTTTGTGGGTTGAACCACCAACAATCATGTAAGTCTCTGGATAATTTTGTAAATAGCTGTTAAGTCTCCTAATGGTTGGATAGTAGGGCAGGTTTGATTCGGCAATTCTTTCCTGGTTTGCCGATTCAGGGAAAATTACATAATTAACCGAACTGTCAATTTTTTGGTCAGTTAATTTTAGCATGCGATTAATAACAACCATATGTGGCAATTCATACTGTTCACTGTAAGGATCTAGATTGGGTTGTACCACTACAATATCGCTAGGATTCTCAGTCTCTGTGTAGCTTTTGTAAATGTTTAAAGAAATAATTACCGGAATAATAATCATTAATAAAATAGTTCCAATCTGAATGTATTTTATTCTGCTCAGATTTTTGTCTTCAATAAAGTTAACTATAACCCGGTAGATTAAAATATTGACGAGTAGGATCCAAAACGTGCCTCCCAATGCACCGGTAAACTCATACCATTGGATCCATTTGTGCCAGTTGGCAAAGCCATTTCCGAGGTTCAGCCAGGGATAGGATAAATCCCAATCCAGGTGGAAATGTTCAAAAGCCATCCAATAAAAAATCAATAAAAAATGGCCTTTGTTAAATTTATACAGCACCCTTCTGCTGAAATGATAAACTGTAAAGGGAACAGTCATGAAAAATGAATTTAAAAACAAAGCCCCGATGCCACCTGCCAAAGTCGAATTCCAAATCCAGTAGTTAGTTAGTAGATTAAGCACAAAAAATGCCAGGTAACTGTACAAAAAAACATTGTATCGGCTGTAGCTCTCTTTGTGTTTAACAAAGTATTCTTCTAAAAAAAGTAAAGGAACAAAGCCAAAAAACAATAAAACTGGGAAGCCGTTTAATGGCCAACCTAAAGCGATAACAATTCCGGATAAAATGGATAAGGCGAGTAGGTGGATTTTTTTCATTGATTGGATAATTTTAACCAAAGATAAATTTTTTTGATGGGAATTAGTCAATGTGCTAATTTGATAATTTGGCAATTTGAAAATATAGAGTATTATGTATGTTTTCATGTTCATTTTGTCTTCCTGCCGTTGTAGTTGGGGATACAAAATAAACCTAAAAATAGAGAGAATCCGATACTTCCTACACAAGGTTTACCTATTTCTCGTTGGGTTTTAAGGCAGCAGTGATGATGTCTATTTTTTCCTAATTTCCTATTTTATACAAAGGATATGTGTGAACTGATGATATAATGATGCTTGAATACATTTAGTTTATATAAATATCTTTTTTATATTTGTTATTCAGTTAAATAAAAAGCAACTCAATAAACCATTTCGGTTCTCCCCATGAGTAGTTTTTCATACTTAGGTTATTCATAGTTTATAAAATTATTTATGGAAGAACTTGATCATTTATCAGAAAACCAAAAAAAGTCTGAGAATATTCTTAATGAAATTAAAGGTATCTTAAATAGTGCTAGAGATACTGAATTAGAAATTGATGAGCTTCTTAAATATGCAAAAGAGAAGAAAAGATCACATACTAGAGAAATAAATACGTTATCAAAATTTAATGATAAGGCTGACAAGGAGCTAAATGTCTGTAAACAGAATCTTGATGACTCGAAAAATCAATTATCTGAAATTAATAATTTTTATGAGAAGCAGTTTAATGCGATTGTTGAAAAAGTTAAAGAAAGGCGTAGTGCTTTAACGGCTGAAAATCAGGAAATGAGAAAGGCCCAGACTCAGCAAAATACAATCCTAAAGAATCTTAAAAAAACGAACGTTTCTTTTGACAGTCAGCTAAGTACCTTAAAAAAGGAATTAATAGCGAATCAAAAATTGCTTAAAGAAATAAAGTCCCAAGCAAAGATTATTAGTGGCTATGCTTCCCAGTCGGGTCTTAACCTTGCAAATATTAAAAAGAGAAATGAAGAAATAGGAATTATTCATAATCAAATTAAGACGTTCAAAACTGAATCAAGTTCATTAAAAAATAGTATTGATAAGAATTTTAATGAAAGTGAGAAAAAGTTGTTATCGATAAATAAAAATAAGACAGATTCTGATGAAATTTATAAAAAGATACTAGCAGTTTATGATTTATCGTCAAAGGCAGCATTGAGTGGAGAGTTTAAAAACAGAAGAGTTGCTTTTGAGAAATCGATGAAAAGATATGAAATTATACTTTATTCAATAACCGCTTTATTATTGGGTTGTATTATTTTTCTGTTTTATTTTCAAATAGAGATTCTTAATGAGGGATTAAAGAACCCATTATTCTATATAAGATTTCTAATGTTTTCACCAATTGTTTATCTTATTCACTTTGTGTCTTTGCAATATAGTTCGAACAAAAAGCAATATGAAAAATATGCATTCAAAGCTTCTTTATCAATGTCTATTGATGATCATATTGAAACGCTAGCTTCTAATCCCAATTTTCAAGAACCAGATAGTAAAAGGAAGATTTTGGATTTTATTATATCTGGTTTTCAGCGAATTTACACTGAACCATTTTCCGATGATGATTTAAAGCTAAAAATAAAACTGTCTTCATTAGAAATGAAAATTGAGAAAAGAATTCTTAATGAGATGAAAAAAATTGCACCAATAGTGGAAAAAACAGAAACAAATAAATAGTCTGAAAAACGAGAAATTTTTCACTTCTCCTGTTTGCTGCTGCCACATTTGAAATGACAAAAATCTAAAGTCTAGCGTCTAATATCTAAAAATCTAATACAGGAAATTATTGTAAGGGTAGCGTTTGGCATGCATTTCTTTTACATGCTTATAAATCAGTTCTTTGAATTCAGGATAATTGTCCTTATTCTTGGCAGAAATGAACAAGCAAGGGGTGTTGATTTTTGCCATCCACGATTTCATGAGTTCTTCTAAGCTCATATTTTCTTTAGTGGCTGGGGTTAAATCGTCCTCTTCTTTTTCAATAAAAGTAAAGGCATCAATTTTATTAAAAACCAAAATAGTGGGTTTGTCAATCACTTCAATTTCGGCAAGGGTTTCGTTTACGATGTGAATTTGCTCTTCGAAATCGGGATGTGAAATGTCCACCACATGAATTAAAATATCTGCTTCTCTTACTTCATCTAAAGTTGATTTAAAAGATTCAACCAAGCCATGAGGAAGTTTACGTATAAACCCGACAGTGTCGGTAAGTAAAAAAGGAAGGTTGTCGATTACCACTTTTCGAACAGTGGTGTCGAGGGTGGCAAAAAGTTTGTTTTCGGCAAAAACCTCTGATTTGGCAAGCAAATTCATGATGGTTGATTTGCCAACATTGGTATAACCAACTAAGGCTACTCGTATCAAACTTTCGCGGTTCTTTCGCTGGGTAATTTTTTGTTTATCAATTTGAATCAATCTCTTTTTTAGTAAAGAAATTTTATCACGGATAATCCTTCGGTCGGTTTCAATCTCAGTTTCACCCGGACCTCTTAAGCCAATTCCTCCTCGCTGTCGTTCGAGGTGAGTCCAAAGTCCGGTTAGTCGAGGTAAAAGATACTGGTACTGGGCTAATTCAACTTGGGTACGAGCGTGAGCCGTTCGTGCTCGTTTGGCAAAAATATCGAGGATTAAATTGGTACGATCCAATACTTTGCACTTTAATTCCTTTTCAATGTTTCGAAGTTGAGAAGGGGATAATTCGTCATCAAAAACAGCCATGTCAATTTCATGCTCTTCGATGTAGCTTGCAATTTCAGTTAATTTACCTGTACCTACAAAAGTTTTAGGGTTTGGAACATCAACAGTTTGAATAAATCGTTTATCTGGAATTCCTCCTGCCGTATCAATCAAAAATGCCAATTCATCAAGGTATTCCTTGAGTCGTTCCTGAGTATTCCCCTTGGTGATCAAGCCAACCAAAATAGCCTTCTCAGGTATAATTTCTGTGCTGTAATTTTGATTTTTTGACATCGTTAAAACTTCCTGAATCCGATAATTTCACGAATTTCTTTGATGGTAACGGCTGCATTTGCGCGAGCCTTCTCGGCACCCATGCTTGATACCTTTCGTAAATAATTCTTATCCCTAGACAATTCATTTATTTTTTCCAGGAATGGAGCTGTAAACTTGATCATGTCTTCAGATAATTGTTTTTTTAAATCTCCATACCTGATCTGGCAATGATTGTAAGCATCTTCAAAAAAGTTCAGCGTATCTTCAGAAGAAACAATTTTCATTAAAGAAAATAAATTTTGAATGGCTTCGGGTTTTACCTGATTTGGTTCCGTTGGACCGCTGTCAGTCACAGCCCTCATTACTTTTTTATGAATTGTTTTCGGATCATCGTTAAAGAAGATGGCATTGCCTTCTCCTTCTGATTTTCCCATTTTACCAGAACCATTAAGTCCGGGAATTTTCACCAATGCTTCACCAAAATTGTAGGCCGTTGGCAATGGAAAATAATCGACTTTATACATGTAGTTAAATCGACGGGCAAAGGTTCGCATCATCTCCAAATTCTGTTCCTGATCTTTTCCAACCGGAACTTTTGAGGCCTTATGAATGATTACATCAGCAGCCATCAATGTTGGGTAAGTCAATAATCCGGCATTTACATTATCAGGTTGTTGTCTCACTTTATCTTTAAAAGAGGTGACACGTTGAAGTTCTCCAACATAAGCATTCATGTTTAATAGGAGATATAATTCGATCACTTCCGGAACATCACTTTGTACATAAATGGTTGATTTTTCCGGATCTAAACCAATAGCAAGGTACTCAACCAATACTTTCTTCACATTTCCATGTAAATCTTCCGGGGTAGGGTGGGTTGTTAACGAATGATAATCAGCAATGAAGAAATAACAATTGTTATCTTCCTGCATTCGTAAAAAATTTTTAACTGCTCCAAAATAATTACCTAAATGTAAATTACCCGTTGGACGTATTCCGCTTACTACTGTTTCCATGCTTGCAAAAATAGAAAAATTGCTGTTGAAATAATCGAATATTTGGTGTGAATTGAAAAATCAAAGAGAAAAGTGTAAAATCAGCTTACATCTTAATTTCTTCATCCTGCTCATTAAAGAAATGATATTCGAGAAAAGTGTAAGATGGCATTGGCTGCAGTGTGATACGTTTTTTGTATTTCCAGTTCCACTTCCTTTTGATGGAGATGAATCCTTGATTTAAGAATGCATGTACAAAAGGATGCACATTCACTTTTAAACTTTTCTCGTTCTGATCTTGTAACAGGTATCGGATATTATTTTCAATCTCATCGATGATAATAATGCTCGGCTTGATTTCACCACTTCCTGCACAAACAGGGCATTTTTCTAGGATGTCAATATTCATTTCGGGCCTAACTCTCTGACGAGTGATCTGCACCAAACCAAATTTGCTGGGAGGCAAAATCGTGTGTTTTGCATGATCTTTTGCCATTTCATCCTTTAATTTTTGATATAACGCACGACGATTTTTACCATCATGCATATCAATAAAATCAACTACGATAATACCACCCATATCGCGTAACCTGAGCTGTCGGGCAATTTCAACGGCCGATTCCAGATTCACCTCAAGTGCATTAACTTCCTGGCTGTTTTCTTTTTTAACCCGATGACCACTATTCACATCAATCACGTGAAGTGCCTCGGTATGCTCAATGATTAAGTAAACACCACTTTTTATCGTAACGGTTTTGCCAAACGAACTTTTAATTTGTTTGTCGATACCCATTTGCTCAAAAATGGGCTTATTGCCTTTGTAATGTTTAACGATATCAATCTTGTTGGGGGCAATGGTGTTGATATAACTTTTAATATCTTCAAATAGACTGGAATCATTGATGTGGATATTATTGAAAGATTCATTCATTAAATCTCTCAATATGGCTGAGGTACGATCAAGCTCGCTAATTATTTTTTTGGGAGCCTTAGCAGTAGCAATTTTTTTGGTAAGCAAATCCCATTTTCCAACTAAGTTTCTAAGGTCGGTATCCAATTCTGCAACCTTTTTATTTTCAGCAACCGTACGAATAATTACTCCAAAATTATTAGGTTTAATACTTTGGATCAGCCTTTTTAGGCGATTTCGTTCATCAAGGCTTTTTATCTTTTGCGAAATGGATATCCGATTTGAGAACGGTACTAAAACCAAAAATCGCCCTGCAAATGAAATCTCCGATGAGATTCGTGGCCCTTTGGTTGAAATGGGCTCTTTGGCAATTTGAATTAAAATTTGTTGATTTGAAGTGAGAACCTGTGTGATTTTTCCGGTTTTTTCAATGTCGGGTTCGTTAATAAACTCACTCATAACAGGCATTGTGCCATTTACGCCCGACAATCCTGCTTTGGTGTATTTTATTAAGCTTTTAACTTGTGGGCCTAAATCGAGGTAGTGTAAAAACGCATCTTTCTCGTAACCAACATCTACAAAAGCAGCGTTGAGTCCAGGCATAATCTTTTTTACGCGGCCTAAATAAACATCGCCTACAGAATAATTATTGTTGTTCTTCTCTTTGTGTAGTTCAACAAGGAATTTATCCTCCAACAACGCTATCTCAACCTCCGTAGAACTTGAATTAATAATTAATTCCTTATTCACTGTATGAATATTTTAAATTTAGATCAATCAATGATAAATATCAAAGATTGTTTGAGTGAGGAGTAGCTATCTCAGGTATTAAATCATAATCACATGAGTTTGGAATAACTCATGTGATTAGAAATAAGAATGGTCTATTTCTTTTTGTGTCTGTTTTTCCTTAAACGTTTTTTACGCTTATGGGTTGACATTTTATGTCTTTTTCTCTTCTTACCGCTTGGCATAATTGTGGGGTTTTAAAATTATTTAACGCTAGTTTTAACTTGACTAACAAATGTTTTCGCTGGTTTGAATGATGGGATATTATGCGCTGGGATAATAATTGTTGTGTTTTTTGAAATATTTCGACCAGTCTTTTCAGCTCTTCTTTTAATTGTAAAGCTACCAAAACCTCTTAAATAAACATTTTCGCCTTTTACCATTGAATCCTTAACTGCCTCCATAAAAGCTTCAACTGTTGCCTGAACTGCAACTTTTTCAATACCTGTTTTATTAGCAATTTCTGCTACGATTTCTGCTTTTGTCATTTCAAATTATTTTTTAATGATTTGATATTAAATTTATTAATTCGGGCAGCAAAGATAATCTTTTTTTAAAATAATATAAAACTTTAATAAAAATTTTATTTCTAATGATCTCTATATAAATTTGTTCGCTTATGAACAAGAAATTAGGAAGACAGTTAATAGAATGGTATAAAAGAGTTAAAAGAGACCTTCCCTGGAGAACAACAAAGGATCCTTATTTAATTTGGGTTTCGGAAATCATTTTGCAACAGACACGGGTTGATCAGGGTTTACCTTATTATTTAAGGTTTATAGAAAGATTTCAAAACATCCGTGAATTAGCTTATGCAGAGGAGGATGAGGTACTCAATTATTGGCAGGGCTTGGGATATTACTCCCGTGCTAGAAATATGTATGCAAGCTCAAAAATAATTTGTGAGTTAAATAATGGTGTGTTTCCATCAACATATCATGAACTCGTTAAACTAAAAGGAATAGGCCCATACACAGCAGCAGCAATAGCTTCCATTGCTTTTGATGAACCATATCCGGTAGTAGATGGAAATGTAAATCGTGTAGTGAGCCGTTTGTTTGGGATTGATGAAGCCGTTAATTCAAGCTCAGGTTTGAAAATGATCCATGAAAAATTAAATACTTTTTTTGTTCGGGAAGATGATCCGGGTAATTTTAATCAAGCCATCATGGAATTGGGCGCTATGATTTGCAAACCCACCTCTCCCGATTGCAATAATTGTGTGTTGAGAGAATACTGTCATGCTTTTAATCGTGATGAAATTGAAAGGTATCCGATAAAAACCAAACTTAAAACTCCAAAGCAAATATATCTTTATTACTTCGTTCTGAGGAATAAAAATATGAAACGCAGTTTGGTTTATTTGAATAAACGTAAAGCGAATTCGATATGGAAAAATATGTATGATTTCCCAGGAATTGAGTCTGTAAAAAAGCAAAATATTGACGAAGTGATTACGAATTTTAAAAAGAAATATGAATTAAAAGAAGTTCAAAAAAATTTGCTGAAAATTTCAGGACCCATCAAACACCAATTAACACATCGAACCATCAATGCATTTTTTATAGAAATTAATGTTGACGGGCATTTCCAGCATAAAAAACATACAGATTTAATCCCGGTTCATATCGATAAGCTCACCAATTATCCGGTTCCAAAACTGATTGAAAATCATTTGAAATATCATATTTTGGATACTTAAAAAAAAGCTTTTATTGTGACATTTTTAAAAATTGTGTATAAAAGAAAAAGTATGAAAGCGATATTTAATCGTACCTTTGTTTAACAAAAAATTTATAATTATGGCCGGAGTAAATAAAGTTATCTTAATTGGAAATCTGGGAAAAGATCCAGAAGCTTTTACCTTTGAAAATGGAGTTAAAAAAGTAAGTTTTTCAGTTGCCACCACTGAGAGTTACAAAGATAAAGATGGTAATAAAGTTGATCAAACGGAATGGCATAATGTAGTTTTATGGCGTGGATTGGCTGATGTTGCTGAAAAGTATTTATCAAAAGGAAATCAGGTTTATATCGAAGGGAAAATTAAAACCAGGGCTTGGGATGACAAAGATGGAAATAAAAGGTATACCACCGAAATTTATGCCGATAACATGACCATGCTGGGTGGACGAAGAGAGGATTCACAAGCACAGAACTCAGGAACAAAAGCACCGGAAGTTGATATTCCTGAACCAGAAGATGATTTGCCATTCTAAACTTTGAAATCACTTCATCCTTAGCTTAAATTTCTGCTTGAAATGTATCTTAATGCTTACCACAAGATTCCATTTCGTGCATAAATAATTCTGTATTTTATTTTAATCAAATATAGCTTGTATGTAACCAAGGGGTATTTTTTATACCTTTGCCGTTGTGTCACAAGCATTAATCATTTATAGACCATAAAAATATTATTTTTAAAAATCGATGATAATTCTTAGTTCTCTATTAAATCCTTTTAGCATAGAAGCTTTTATCGGTCTTATTGTTCTTTTCATTTTGTTGTTTTTTTCAGCCATGGTTTCAGGTTCGGAAATCGCATTTTTTTCGTTGGGACCAATCGAAATGAATGAACTTAAACAAAATGCTACGACTAAGGATGATTTGGTTATTTCACTTACAGATATTCCCAAACGCTTGTTGGCAACGATCCTTATCGCTAATAATTTTATCAATGTTTCGATTGTCATTTTATCGACCTATTTAACAACACTGATGTTCAATTTGGTTGATTTCCCCATATTTGCGTTTGTGCTACAGGCCATTGTTATTACCATTTTAATTTTAGTAGTTGGTGAAATAATGCCTAAAATTTATGCCACACAAAAGTCAATTTATTTCTGTCATCTGATGGCGAAACCTCTGAAAATACTGGTGAATGTGTTCCACCCTTTAAGTACTATTTTAATAAAATCTACCTCCATGATTGATAAACGGATTTCCGGAAAAGGGCATCAATTATCGAGAAGTGAGCTTGCCGATGCCATTGAAATTACGACTGATGATGAAGGGGAAAAGGAACGTCAAATATTGCAGGGAATAGTACGTTTTGGAGATATCGATGTGAAAGAAATCATGAAATCCAGAACGGAGGTCACGGCTGTTGATAACAGAACAAATTTTGATGAACTGCAGAAAATTATTCTTGAATCCGGTTATTCCAGAATGCCAGTTTATAACGATACCTTTGATAATATTGAAGGGATTTTGTATGTTAAAGATTTATTAGCACACCTGAATGAAACAGAACAATTTAAGTGGCAGAAACTGATTCGTCCCGCTTTTTATATTCCTGAAAATAAGAAAATAAATGACCTGCTAAAAGAATTTCAGGAGAAAAAAATTCATCTGGCAATCGTGGTTGATGAGTATGGAGGTACCTCTGGAATAGTGACTTTAGAGGATGTTATTGAGGAAATTATTGGCGATATCAGTGATGAATTTGATATCGATGAAGACGAAGTTTCGTTCGATAAAATTGATGAGCATACTTATTTGTTTGAGGGGAAAACCACATTGATTGATTTTTGTCGGATCATTGAAGAAGACGAGAACATTTTTGACGAAGTTAAAGGGGATTCTGATTCGTTAGCAGGATTAATTTTGGAATTAACCGGTGAGATTCCTGATGCCGAACAAAGTATCAGATATAGAAATTTCACTTTTGTTGTGGATGATGTGGATAATAGAAGAATCAAAAAAATAAAAGTTATCCTTGAAACATAAAAAATGAAAGCACAAAATAAAGCTACTCTTCTTACTTTTTTTATCGCCTTAGCACTGCTTTTCATTTCATGTGATACTGACTACATGCCTAAACCTCGTGGTTACTTCAGGATTGATCTTCCAGAAAAATCTTTCCAGGCTTTTGATACTACATTCCCGTTTACGTTCGAATTCCCCACTTATGCACGTATTACCCCCGATACAGATTCGCCTGATCAACCTTATTGGATCAATGTCGATTTTCCTCAATTTAAAGGAAGCCTGCATTTGAGTTATAAAAGCATTGAGGATAACTTACAAGAATATGTGGAGGATACACATGCAATGGCATACAAACACATTTCAAAAGCCTCTTCTATCGACAACCGACTTGTTTTAAATGAACAAGACAGTGTTTACGGTTTGATATTTGAGATTAGTGGATTGAGTACTGCGTCTTCTTATCAGTTTTTTGTAACGGATAGCATCCAGCATTTTTTAAGGGGGGCGCTGTACTTTAATGTTGCACCTAATAACGATTCATTAGCACCAGTAATCAGTTTTATAAAACAGGATATTGAGCATCTCATTACGAGTTTGAAATGGAAATCGAATTAAATTTTTCCGATTTTCTTTTTCAATCCTCAGGTCATTTTTTGTTTCAAGCTTTAATTTTTTAAATTAATTTGCGTACTTTTGACCCACCAAAAACCAATCCAGGGAATGTAAAAACCAGTTTATCATCAGCTTAAAAAAGGAGGGAATATGATTGAAACCATCAAAATAGGAACGCTAAAATGGCATCACATTCTTAATCCTTCGGATGAAAACCTTGACTATTTAAAAGACAATTTCCATTTCCACCCGCTCGATCTTGAAGATTGTAGAACCGGTAATCAAAGATCTAAAATCGATATTTACGACGATTATTATTTCATGATTCTTCATTTCCCAACTTTCGATAAAAACGGAACCTTTTTGCACACCAAAGAAGTCAAAATATTTTGGGGAGAAGATTATATTATTACCCTCGGTCAATCGCATTGGGTGGTTTACGATATGTTTCAGGAAGCCATTGCGCAGAAAGAAAGAAATGAAGAATTTGGAGTTGGAACAAGTGATGCATTGCTGTATAAAGTTTTAGAAAAATTGATGACCGAATCGTTGATGATTATCCGAAGAGTTGGTAATGAGCTTGATTTTATCAGTCAGGAATTATTTAATAAAAAGGCGGAGAAAACCATTGGACATATTTCTGTTACCCGTAAAAACATCATCCTGCTAAACACCATTTTTAAACCACAACTTCGGGTATTTCATAAATTTGAAACAGGCTCTATCGAAGGGTTTGCCGAAAACATGGAAGATTATTGGGGTAATATTCTCGATTACTATCAACGAATGTGGGATATGACAGAGGATTACGAGGAATTAATTGATGGCCTTTCAAAAACTTTCGATTCGTTACAGGCCAATAAAATAAATGAAATCATGAAAGTGCTTACCATGGTTTCGTCCATTTTACTTCCACTTACATTTATCACCGGCTTGTATGGGATGAATCTGGGCTTACCTTTTCAAAATGAACCTAATTCATTTTGGATCGTAATTTTATCGATGGTTGCAATTGCGACAACAATGGTAGTTTATTTCAAGCGCCGGAAGTGGATGTAAAATTATTTTTTCGAATTTTTATTCATAATTTCAGTCTGAATACGCATCGATTCTGCGTGCATTAACTCGAGTAACTTTAGTAAAAAATCCTTATCCAGATTGTGTTTCAAGCCTTTCTTAAGCCGATCTTCGATGATGTAGCTCCAACGTTTTAGTTGTAAAATTGTAATTTTATGCTCATTCTTGTATTCCCCAATTTCGTTAACTATTTTTATTCGTCTTCCTAAAATCTCTAAAAGAGCTTCATCAATTTCATCGATCTGGGTACGATATTTCGTCAGCGTATTTTCAAATTCTTTTGTTCCACTAACTTTTCTGAGAATTAGATTTTTAAGTAAAATATTGAGTGTCTTAGGTTCTATTTGCTGCTTGGCATCCGAAAGGGCAGCCCAGGGTTTGAAATGAGACTCGATCATGATACCATTCATCTCCAGATCCATTCCTTTTTGGGCGATATCGGCCAGTAAATCGGTATTGCCGCAAATATGACTGGGGTCAACCAGAATTGGAATATCCGGAACTAAACGTTTCAACTCAATGGGAATTTCCCACATGGGTGGATTTCTGTAAATCGATTGGTTTAAGGAATAAAATCCACGATGAATGGCTGCTAATTTATTGATGCCCGATTTGTTTACGCGTTCAAGGGCGCCCATCCACAATTTTAAATCAGGATTAATAGGATTTTTTACAAGAACCGGAATGTCTAATCCCTTCAAGGCCTCAGCAATTTCCTCTACCGAAAATGGGTTTACAACCGTTCTGGCTCCTATCCATACAATATCAACCCCGTGTGATAGGCATTCTTCAACATGTTTTGGTTTAGCTACCTCAACGGCAATTTTTAAACCTGTTTCTTTTTTTGCTTTTTGTAACCAAACCAACCCTTCTGATCCCACACCCTCAAAATAATTCGGCCGGGTTCTGGGTTTCCATAAACCGGCGCGATAAACCTGCACTTTTTTTGTATGGGCTAATTGCCTGGCAGTTTCTAATACTTGTTCTTCGTTTTCAGCACTGCATGGGCCGCTGATTACAAGCGGTTGTTCTCCGCTGTTCAGCCAATCCTTAATTGGAATAATATTAAAACTTGTTCCCATTGTTAAAACAAAGGTATAATAATATAAAGCGTTTTTAATAACATTATTGCATTGATTATAAATGAAAATGTCGTTTTTTTGTATAAAATTTTAATCAAGTAGAAATGAAACGTACAAAAATCAACGAAGTATTAAAGAGCGAAACCTTTGGAACTACCATAGTTGTTAAGGGTTGGGTAAGAACAAAACGTGTAAGTAAGAATGTGGCATTCATAGCCTTAAACGATGGTTCATGTTTAAATAATTGTCAGATAGTTGTTGATTTTCAAAAATATAATGCTGATTTTTTGGCCAGAATAAGTACTGGAGCAGCTTTATCGGTTGAAGGAGTTTTAAACCAATCGCAAGGTGCCGGACAAAGTGTTGAACTGAATGCAACAAAGATTGATATTTTAGGCGAAGCTGATCCTAATGTTTATCCTTTGCAACCTAAAAAACATTCTCTTGAATTTCTTCGAGAGAAAGCCCATCTGCGATTTAGAACAAATACTTTTGGCGCAATTACCCGTATTCGTCATGCGATGATTTTTGCCAATCATAAATTTTTTAATGATAAAGGGTATTACAATATTCATGCTCCCATCATCACCGGATCAGATGCGGAAGGGGCCGGCGAAATGTTTAAGGTCACCACACTGGATTTGAATAATCTACCAAAAAACGAAGACGGAAGTATCAATTTTAAAGAAGATTTTTTCGGAAAAGCAACCAACCTAACGGTTTCTGGGCAGCTCGAAGCTGAATTGGCAGCACTTGCCATGTCGCAAGTTTACACTTTTGGACCAACTTTCAGAGCTGAAAACTCAAATACTTCGAGGCATCTTGCCGAATTCTGGATGCTGGAGCCTGAAGTTGCCTTCCATGATATTAATGATAACATGGATTTGGCCGAAGAGCATTTACAATACGTTGTTAAATACGCACTTGATAACTGCTTGGAAGACCTTACATTTTTAAGTAACCGACTTATCGAAGAAGAAAAAAATAAAAAGGTAGAAGATCGCTCGATGGAATTAATTGAAAAATTAAAATTCGTCATAGCAAATGATTTTGTGCGCCTTACTTATACCGAAGCCATCGATATTCTGAAAAACTCAAAACCTAATAAAAAGAAAAAATTTCAATACATCATCGAAGAATGGGGAGCAGATTTACAATCGGAACACGAACGCTTTTTAGTAGAAAAACATTTTAAAAAGCCCGTGATTTTGGTTGACTATCCAAAGGAAATTAAGGCTTTTTACATGAAGCAAAATGAGGATGGAAAAACAGTTAGAGCCATGGATGTCCTCTTCCCACAAATTGGTGAAATTATTGGCGGATCGCAAAGAGAAGAAGAATACGACAAATTGTATGCGAGAATTAAAGAATTAAATATTCCGGAAGAAGAATTGTGGTGGTTTTTAGAAACCAGAAAATTTGGAACCGTTCCACATAGCGGATATGGACTTGGTTTTGAACGATTGATGTTATTTATAACCGGTATGGGAAATATCAGAGATGTAATTCCTTTCCCGAGAGCCCCACAAAGTGCCGAATTTTAAGTCTGACTAATATTGAAAACCCTTTTTTGTGAAGGAGGTTTTAATACTTTTTAAAACGTAATTTATAAAAATTCTATATCACGATTGACTATGTCATTTTATGATTTAAAGTGAGGGATTTTTGTATCTTAGTAAAAGATCAAAAAAACAATGATCTCAATAAAAAAGCGATTTAAATGTTAAATCAACGACTGCAACAAAAGTTACTTCAGAAACTATCTCCTCAACAAATTTTGTTGATGAAATTGTTGCAGATACCTTCAATTGCACTTGAACAAAGAATCAAGCAGGAAATTGAAGAAAATCCGGCCTTAGACGAAACAGCGGAAAGTGATGAACTGGAAGAGTTAAGTGAACGAGATGATATTGATGGGGATGAGAATTTTGAGACAGAAGAATACGATAGTAAAGAGGATGAGTTTGATTTGAGTGATTATATTGATGATGATGAAACTCCTTCCTACAGACTAAATGCAAATAACAGTAGCAGTGATGATGAACAAAGGGAAGTTCCTTTTGTTTCAGGTACAAGCTTTCAGGATGTGTTATTTTCGCAGTTAGGATATCGGAAATTAAGTGAAGAAGAACATGCGATAGCGAGTATTATTATTGGAAATCTGGATGATTCAGGTTACCTCCAAAGAGACATTAACGCGATGGTGGACGATTTGGCTTTTACTCAAAACATCAATACTACCAAGGAAGAAGTTTTAAGATTGCTAAGTGTTATTCAAGAGTTTGATCCGGCTGGTGTTGGTGCCCGAAGTTTACAGGAATGCTTGTTAATTCAGTTAGGAAGAAAGGATGAAGAGAATCCAGCCATTGAATTGGCTACCCTTATTCTTAGTCGCTTTTTTACGGAGTTTACAAAAAAACATTACGAAAAGATTATTAAAAAGGCGAATATTTCGGAAGAGGAATTAAAAGCTGCCATAGCAGAAATTTTAAAGCTTAATCCAAAGCCTGGAAATTCCTTAGGTGAAACTTCTAAAACGAATCACTACATCCTTCCAGATTTCATGATTTTTAACAATAATGGACTTTTGGAACTGAGCTTGAATAGCCGGAATGCTCCTGAATTAAGATTAAGTCGGTCGTACACCGACATGCTTCAGACATATTCTGAAAGTAAAAAAACCAAGCAACAGAAGGATGCTTTCATGTTTGTGAAACAAAAAATCGATTCGGCTAAATGGTTTATCGATGCCATTAAACAAAGGCAAAATACATTGTACGTAACAATGCATGCTATCATGGAGTATCAAAGTGAGTACTTCCTTTCGGGCGATGATACACGTTTGCGGCCCATGATTTTAAAAGACATTGCTGAAATCGTTAACCTGGATATTTCGACCATTTCACGTGTGGCCAATAGTAAATATGTACAAACTCCTTTCGGCACGTTTTTACTAAAAAGTTTTTTCTCCGAATCAATGCAAAAAGACGATGGTGAAGAAGTTTCAACTCGAGAAATAAAAAAGATTCTTACTGATTGTATTGAGGGAGAAAACAAGAGCAAACCCCTTACTGATGAGCAATTAACAGGGATATTAAAAGAAAAAGGATACGCTATTGCTCGTAGAACCGTAGCCAAATACAGAGAGCAACTTAGCATTCCAGTTGCACGTCTACGTAAAGAATTATAATCAGTAAAGTCATCTCAAATGCAAACTAAGATTGCTAAAATTATCTCATATTTATTTCACCCTTTGCTCATACCTACTTATGCATTTGTGCTCCTGTTCAGCATTAAAGCTTATTTTTCGTTGATCATACCCACCGAAGGTAAATTGAGAATTTTACTGCTTATTTTTATTGTCACTTTTGTTTTTCCGGTGATGGTTATTTTATTTTTTAAGAGCAGAAACATGATTAAATCGCTCTATCAACTTTCGAGGCAGGAGCGTAAATTCCCTTACATCACAACAATTATTTTCTATTTTTTTGCCTATTATTTATTAAAGAATGTGCAAATTTCTCCAATCTTTCATTTTTTCACGTTTGGTGCCACCGTTTTGAGCATGACAGCTTTTGTGATCAACTTTTTCTGGAAAATAAGCATTCATATGATTGCCATAGGTGGTGTGATAGGAATGTTAATTGGGTTATCGTTCACTGGTATTTTGGGTAGTCCATTCTGGATTTATGTTGCGGTTTTCGTTGCGGGTTTAATTGGATTTGCTCGTCTTCAACTTAAAGCACATTCGCAATTACAGGTTTACGCAGGTTTTTTTTTAGGAGTGTTTGGAATGATATACCTGGCACTTTATTTTTAATATTTCAGATTCGTATTTTTAAGCAAACAATAATTCTTGACCGATATCAAAAAAAGCCTGCAATTTATACAGGCTTTCTTAATTATTAATCTTGAAAAATTATTGCTTTGTTAAAATGGGTTAAAAGTAATACCCACTGTAAACGGATGAATTTGAGGTCCTTTTTCTAATTCAAAAATCTTGTTTAACGAATAGCTAAAATTTAAGTTAAGCCATTTATAACCAACTTTTAAAATTGAAGTAACTAATATTTTTTCAGTATTTGCAATATCTTTTTTCTTGAGTACGATTGGAACCTCCGAACCGTCAAATCGATCACCTTTGTAGGTCGAGTGATTATCAAGTCTGAAGCCGAGTTTAAGCCCAATTGCCAATCTGAAATTTTTCGTGGTTTTATATCTAAGTTCAAGTGGGATGTCAAGATAGGTAAATACCATTTTGCTTCTGTCATAATCAATATCATTTGCAATGGTATCAAAAGTGATAACTTCAGCAGCAGGATCAACAACAACTGAATTAGAAGAAAAACTAATGGAAGAAATTCCAACACCACCCGCAACACTAAAAGGGCTTGTTTTTAATCGATGATTGTACATCCCATAAACACTATACCCAAGATTTAATCCTTTTTGGCTTACATTTTCCGGAATACCCATCCAAAAACTATTGTAAACATCAAAGCCAATATTAAAATTTTTCTCATAAAGGTAATCTGCATCCTGAGCAAAAGTATTGACTCCAAATAAAACGAATACGGCAAGTATTGCAATTTTTCTCATAAATTTTTGATTTAGTGTGCAAATATAGTGTTTTCAATAATTAATAGCTAAATCTGCATTCGAAGAATTAACGCAATTTACAGTTAAAAATTATGAGAGGAAACTTACTTAACTTTTATTAACAATAAAAAGGCTGCCCTAACCAAAAAGCAGCCTTTATTCCCATTAAACCAATCAATTAAAATAAAACTATTAACCAAATTCACAAAACGTGAGAGCCCTAATTATTATCTACAAAAACACTTAATTAATATCTCATTGCTAATATCTTATCTATTATATTTCTTTATTAGTAATTGCTTAGTTGTTATTTAGCGTTTTGTTTTAAGTAAATAATTTTATTTAAAAATCATATTGCTAAATTAAAGCAGGTTTTGCTTTAAAAAATAGGTAATCCACCTATTTTTGCATTGGTTTTTTACCTAGACCATTTGGGGTATGAAGAATTATAAGCTGGTATGTAGTACAAAGTCAGTACTATAAGGGTGAAGTATTCTTGGGTTTTCTTAAAAATAAATAAACAAATAAAATGGAATATCCTTGTTTAAAGGTATTCCGTTTAGGTAGTGGATCCAACTGGACTTCCCTCTATCGCTTCACTCATGGTAATATTTATCTGCCTGTGGCAGAAACTTCTCATCCAGCTTGCATGTTTTCTAATAAAAAAACGGAACACCCTTGTGGTTAAAGGCATTCCGCTTAGGTAGTGGGCCCACCTGGACTCGAACCAGGGACCAATTGATTATGAGTCAACTACTCTAACCAACTGAGCTATAGGCCCAAAGTATATTTGTTATGATATACTTGCTTCCGAACTGAAAGCGATTGCAAATTTATATATTTTTATGTTTTAATAAAGCACTTTTTTAAATTATTTTAAATCCTATGGCTTTAATTAAGAATATCATTTTCGATTTTGGGGGTGTAATTTATAACATTGATTTTCATCGAGCACAGCGTGCATTTTCAGCTATTGGGGTTCATGATTTTGATCAACTCTATTCTCAGGCTAGTCAGAATTACTTATTCGAAAGATTGGAAATGGACTTAATTAAGCCTGATGAATTCCGAAATGAAATTAGGAGATTAACCAAGAAACATTTTACGGATGATGAGATCGATGAAGCATGGAATTCATTATTGGTTGGATTTGACAAAAGGAGATTGGAATTATTAGATGCGTTGAAAAAAAACTATCAAATTTTTTTATTTAGCAATACCAACAGAATTCATTATGCTTTTTTTTTAAAACAATTTCAGGAAATTACAAATTATAAATCCTTCGACGGACTCTTTATCAAATCATTTTTTTCTTTTGACATAAAAAAAAGGAAACCCAATATTGATGCCTATGAACATTTGATTTCCAATATGCATTTAAAGCCTGAGCAAGCATTGTTTATTGATGATTCTATACAAAATATTGAGCCGGCTCAGCAACTAGGAATAAAATGTTTGCACTTAAAGAATGAGGTATTAGATTTGTTCGAAAATAAAAGACTTAAACAAGCGGTGTTAAACCACTTGGATTAAGTTTGTAATGTGCATCGATTTCGTTAAGGGTTTGGAAAATTTCGTCAGGATGCTCGAGACTAACCAGTTTTATTTTAAATTCTTTGAAGTTTTTAATTCCTTTAAAGTAATCACCGTAATGTTTTCGGATTTCAAAAATACCTCTATGTTCGCCCTTCCACTCAATTGATTTTTCTAAATGTAGTTTGCAAATTTTAACCCTTTCGGCAATATCGGGCTTGGAAAGAATCTCTCCGGTTTTTAAAAAGTGTTTAATGTCTCTGAATATCCAAGGATTTCCGTAGCTCGCTCGACCAATCATTAATCCATCAACATTAAAATTATCTTTAAAGTATTTCGCACTTTCAGGGCCTGTAACGTCTCCATTACCAAAAACAGGAATCTGCATTCGGGGATTGTTTTTCACATCTCTGATTAAGTCCCACTCAGCAGCTTCGCTCGATTTCATGGTTCGCGTTCGCCCATGTATGGTTAGCGCTTTGATCCCTACATCCTGCAATCTTTCTGCAATATCCACAATCTCACGATGATCGTTATCGTAGCCCAAACGTGTTTTAACAGTAACTGGTAATTTGGTGGCCTTAACAACAGCTTCGGTCATTTTCACCATTTTGGGGATATCATTTAAAATTCCGGACCCTGCACCACGTGCTACAACTTTGCGAACTGGGCAGCCATAATTAATATCAATAATATCAGGATTAGAAGCTTCGGCATATTCCGTGGCTTTAATCATCGAATCAATATTATGTCCGAAAATTTGGATGCCAATCGGACGTTCAAATTCTGAAAAATCTAGCTTTTTTACACTTTTAGCTGCATCCCGAATTAAGCCTTCTGAGGAAATAAATTCGGTATACATGATATCTGCCCCAAACATTTTACATAAATATCTGAATGGAGGATCACTTACATCCTCCATTGGGGCTAGTAAGATCGGGAAGTCTCCAACTTCAATATGGGCTATTTTAATCATAATCGTTTTACAAACTGCAAAATTATTAATTTTACGCTTAAATACTGATAAATCTATGAATATTGATAAACAACCTTTTTTGGCTGCTTATTCTGCACCTCTTAAACTAATTGCATTAATTATACTTTTGCTCATTTCACTCCTTTTTGCTTCAATATTTGGACTGGCACTGGCCATCCCGTTTTGGGGAATGGACTTACTTGATATGGCAGGCAATAAAGATTATTCTGATCCAAGCACCCTCAATTTTTTGAAGTACTATCAAATTATTAATCAGTTAGGATTGTTTGTTTTTCCTCCTATTTTGTTCGCTTACTGGGCTTCTCGTAAATTTGCAATCTATCTTCATCTTAATGTTAAACCCCAGCTTAAAGTATTAGTTATTTCAACCATTATTATTTTTGTGGCCTTGCCTTTTATTAGTTGGTTGGGCGAAATAAATAAAAATATGAGTTTGCCCGAATGGCTTTCCGGTATTGAAAACTGGATGGAAAGAATGGAAGTTGAATCAAATCAATTAATCGTTGCTTTTCTGAATGTTAAGAGTTTAAGTGGAATGTTATTTAATGTTTTTATGATCGCAATTATTCCTGCTATAGGAGAGGAATTTTTGTTTAGAGGTGTAGTATTGAGATTGTTTAAAGAATGGACAAAGAACATTCATTTTGCTGTAATTATTTCGGCCATTTTATTTAGTGCACTACATCTGCAATTTTACGGCTTTCTTCCCCGCCTCTTATTGGGTATAATACTTGGATATATGTTTGTTTGGTCAGGTTCATTATGGGTGCCGATGTTAATTCATTTTATAAACAATGCATTTGCAATAGTTTTTATTTATGCAACAGGATCTATTGATCTAATCAACTCCGACGTCGAATCAATTGGTTCGTCAGACAGTGTAATTGTGATAGTTGCCAGTGTGATATTTTTCGTATTCTTCATGCTAATCAGTTATAAGTGGTATCGAGACAAACAAATTACAACATAAAAAAAAGAGGAAATATAATTATTTCCTCTTTTTTTTATGTTGTAATTTTTGCTTTACTTACGTGCAACTTTTCTTGTTGAGTAATTAATTTTAAATGCTCCGGCTTGTCGAAGCTCTTGTTTAATATCAGATACCAATCCCATTTTAGTTTCATAATGAACTTTTAATGAGGTGGTAATAAATTTACGGTCAACTTCATCACGGGCTTCTCTTTCAGTAGCCACAAACTCCTGAATTTCTGAAACCAATGCAAATCGGTCGTTTAACTGAATACGAGGTTCTGTTCCGTAAACGTCAGTTTGATGAGGAGGCCCTACAATGATAAAGCTTACCAGCGACTTTTTTTCGAGTTTTTCAACTTCTGATGCCTGAGGTAAAGTGTTTCTTACCATTACTGTAGTTTCTTTCATGGTAGTTGTTACCATGAAGAAGAACAATAGCATGAAAATAATATCAGGCATTGATGAAGTACTAATTGCAGGTACTTCTTTTGATCCTTGTTTTTTAAATCTTGACATATTATTTTCCTCCTATAACTTTATTTCTTCAGGTTCAGCTTCAGAAACGCTAATCTTAATAGCTTTGTTAATATCCTCAATAATATTCAGATCAACAATCTTATCGTATCTTTTGCCAAACTTCTGCATGGCCAAATCATTACGTAGATCTGAAAAGGCAGCTGCTAATTCGTTCTGAACTTTAATATACATTTCATAGGACGTACCACGCGTACTTTTTAAAGAAATAATACCTTTAGTAACCTGAATTTCCCCTAAATAATCAAAGGTTTTAAATTCAACTACAGGATATGCAGGATCATCAGGATGAATCGACATGAAATCCTTTACATCTGCTCTAAGTGTACTAATGTTGCCGGGCTTACCGTTAATCATTAAGTTATCTTGGTTGTTAACCAAAATCGACATCATATTTCTTTTATTAATATCCGGTATTGGTGCGTCTGGTGGTGGTGGAGGTGATAACTGACGGATGATTCCTGTATCCACATCCATGGTTGTAGTAACCAGAAAGAAGATAAGCATCAGGAAAGCAATGTCTGCCATCGAGCCAGCATTAACCTCAGGAGTTTTCCTTGCCATTTGTTTTTATTTAAATGTTTTTACTTTAATAATTTTGCAATACTGGAAACCGCTAATGAAAGCAAGGCTATTCCAACCAGTATGTAAGTCATGATTAATCCGCCCCCGATCATTTGAGAGATACCAGACGAAACATCCTGTTTTTCATAAATGGCAGCATTAGTAGCATCAGATGCTAATGCATAAGAAATCCCATAAAGAATACCAAAGCCTACTAATACAAATAACATGCGTAAGCCACTCTTGGGATTTTTAATGAAGAAAGCAATCGGAAATCCGAGCAATAACACAATGGTAAATGCAAACAAAATATATGCCCACGATAATACCGTATCGGTCATTGATTCTCCGTTAATATAGAATAGTACAAACAGAACTGCTGATATAGCAAATACAACAAGAAGTCCGATTTGTAATATTTTGTTAATAGTATCAGTCATGTTCAATTAATTTTTTGATTTGAATTTTGTAAGGATGTCGATAAAAGTAATGGTGCTGTCTTCCATGTCGTTTACTAAACCATCAACTTTTGAAAGAAGATAATTGTAAAAAATCTGAAGAATAACCGCTACGATCAAACCGAATACAGTAGTTAAAAGAGCTACTTTCATACCACCCGCTACAATGTTTGCTGAAATATCACCAGCTGCTTCAATTGATTCGAATGCTACAATCATACCGATTACAGTACCCATGAAACCAAGCATAGGGGCAATTCCAATCATCAAAGAAATCCATGATAAACCTTTTTCTAATCGACCCATTAAAACACTACCGTAAGAAACAATAGATTTTTCAACGATATCAATTCCTTCAGAATATCTGTCTAAACCTTGATAGAAGATACTTGCTACAGGTCCTTTGGTGTCTTTACAGATTTCAAGAGCTGCATCAACTCCGCCAGTTTCTAAAGCAGATTCTACTTGATTTAATAGTTTCTGATTATTAGTAGTTGCAAGATTCAAATAAATGATTCTTTCAATACTAAGGGCTAATCCAAGGACAAGAGTAATCAATACCAGTCCCATAAATCGCCAGTCACCTGCGATAAATTGTTCTTTGATAATTTGTTGAAACCCTAATTCTTCTGCTTCTGGAGTTTCAAGTGTATTAACAACGTCAGTGGCTTGTGCTTCAACTGGTGTTGTATCTGTTGTCATTTCAGTATCTGCAGCTGCATTCTCTTGCGCTACAACCATATTTGAAAATCCAAAAGTTAGCATTCCTGCTATCGTCATTAAAGCAATTAATTTTTTCATAGTTAACATTTGTTTTTCTTAATAATTCAAACTAAAAAGTGTATTAATTTATTGTTATTTAAATATTTCCGAAATTCACAGTTCGCAAATATAAATATTTATTTTTAATTGAGTAAAACATTTACCCAATATTTTAGTGTTAAAATGTGGCGGAGAGGAAGGGATTCGAACCCCCGGTACACTTTTGGCGTACACACGCTTTCCAAGCGTGCGCCTTCAACCGCTCGGCCACCTCTCCAATGTCAAATAACTAAATTTTTCGTTGCAAATGTATAAAAATATTCATGTGGACGCATTTTAAATTGTTAATTCACCACGTAAAGATTTTTGAAGCAGCGATTTAATTTTTGATGGCACTGTTTTCTCTCCTAATAAATACATCAACTTTGTTAACGCCGACTCTGTAGTAATATCGTAACCACCAAGGATGCCTATCTTTCCTAAATCCACACTGGTTTCATATTTCCCAATCTCCACAGCTCCTTCTTTGCACTGCGTAACATTAACAACTATTATTCCACGATTTGTTGCATTTTTTAACTCCTCAATAAACCATTTTTCGGTAGGAGCATTTCCTGCGCCAAAGGTCTCTAAAATAACGGCTTCCAAACTAGGAATGCATAAAATAGCCCGTACCGCTGCTTGGGATATTCCAGGGAAAAGTTTTAAAATAACCACATTCTCATTTAAGTTGGTATGTGCAATGAGTTCTTTTTTGTTCAACTTTCTTATGAAATTGTAGTTATATTTAATGTGTACACCCACTTCAGCCAATGATGGATAATTTCCCGAAAAAAAAGCATTAAAGTTTTCGGCATTTAATTTACTGGTGCGATTGCCTCTCAGTAATTTATCTTCAAAATAAATGGCGACTTCAGGAATTACAGGCACCCCATTTTTCTTAGCTGCTGCGATTTCAATGGCGGCGATAAAATTCTCTCGCCCGTCAGTTCTAATCATCCCAAGTGGAAGCTGAGAACCAGTTAAAATTACCGGCTTATTTAGGTTCTCGAGCATAAAACTTAATGCTGATGCTGTGTAAGCCATGGTGTCTGAACCATGTAAAATTACGAATCCATCATAATTTTTGTATTCCTTCTCAATGATTTCAACCAATTTTATCCAATGTTTGGGATGCATGTTTGAAGAATCAATCAACGGATCGAATGAAATGAAATTTAATTCGCAACCAATTCTGTTCAAAACCGGAATTTGTTCAAAAATTTTATCGAAGTTAAAGGGTTGCAAAGCACCAGTAATATCATCCTGAATCATACCAATGGTTCCCCCGGTATATAAAACCAATATCGAAGATTTTGTTGTCATATTTCTTTAATCCATTTTAAAAAGGTGCATTGCATTCTCTGTTGTGATTTCAGCTACCTCCTCAATGTTAGTCTTTTTAATTTCTGCGATTTTTTGGGCTATATGATAGGTATGAGCACTTTCGTTGCGTTTCCCCCTATGTGGTGCAGGAGTTAAAAAAGGTGCATCTGTCTCCAACAACAAGTGCTTCAGGTCAATAGCCGAAACTATTTTGTCAAGTCCAGCCTTTTTAAAGGTGACTACACCTCCTATGCCCAACAAAAATCCCATTTCAATTACCTGTTCTGCTTCTTCTAAATTTCCATTGAAACAATGAAATACGCCGTTTACACTATCCAAATTTATTGAATTTAATTCAGCTAAAATTTCAGTCATTGAATCTCGGGAGTGAATGACAATCGGGAGATTGTATTTTTTTGCCTGCTCAATTTGAAATCTGAAAGCAATAATTTGCTCACTTTTAAAGCTGGTATCCCAATACAAATCAATTCCAATTTCACCTACGGCAATAAACTTTCGTTTTGCTAACCACTCTTCAACAATTTTGAGTTCGCTTTCATAATCTTCTTTAACATCCGTTGGATGCAAACCCATCATGGCAAAACAATTTTTTGGAAACTTTCTTTCTAACTCAAGCATTCCTGGTATCGATTTACTGTTGATGTTTGGAAGATACATCTGTTCAACCCCCCTCTCAATTGCATTTCTAACTACCTGTTCACGATCCTTATCAAAAGCATCAAGGTATAAATGAGCATGAGTATCGATTAGTTTCATTTTGCTAATATTTATTTTAGTCGAGCAATTTACACTTGTAGTTTAATTATTCTTTCTTTGAATCAATATTAAAATACAAAGTTTTTGAAGGGGCAAAAATAACATATTGTGAGGATATTAAAAATGAAGAATGTGGGTTGAAATACCAGATTCTTTATATTTGCAGAAATGCGAGAATTAAAAAAAATTCTGTTTATTCGATTTAGTTCGATTGGAGATATCGTTTTAACTACTCCACTGCTTAGGTGCTTGAAGACACAGCTGCCCGAGGTCGAAATTCATTATTTAACAAAAAAGAAATTTGAAACTGTTTTATTGGCTAATCCTTACATCGATCATCTGCACACCATCGAAGATAGAATTGATGAAGTGATCCCTCTTTTGAAAAGCGAAAATTTTAATCACATCGTTGATTTGCATAAAAATTTTCGATCGTACGGGATTCGGCTTAAGCTAATGAAACCCACCAGCAGTTTTTCAAAGTTGAATTTCAGGAAATGGTTATTGGTTAAATTAAAAACAGATCGACTACCCAAACAGCATATTGTTGAGCGTTATTTCAAGTCACTTGAAAAGTTTTCAATAAAAAATGATGGTAAAGGTCTCGACTATTTCATTTCTGAAAAAGATCAACTGTCGTTGCAGGATTTACCTGAGTTTTATCGGGATGGATTTATCGGAATTGTGATTGGAGGAATGCATTTTACAAAAATCTTGCCCGCCAGGAAAGTGATTGAATTAATTAAAAAGATAAAGAAGCCATGCATTTTACTTGGAGGGTCGGATGATTTTGGTCGTGGTGAGGAAATAAAAAGTAAAGCTGATAGACCCGTGCTAAACACCTGCGGGAATTATTCACTTAACCAATCCGCTTCCCTCATTAATTTGGCTGAAAAAATTGTGACTAACGATACTGGCCTCATGCATATCGCTGCTGCTTTTAACAAAGAAATATTATTGGTTTGGGGAAATACCGTTCCGGCATTTGGAATGCACCCTTATCTTCCCGAAAGGTCTACTGTTAAATCACATCATTTTGAAATGGAGAACTTGAATTGCCGTCCTTGCTCCAAAATAGGATTTTCAAAATGCCCTGAATCCCATTTTAATTGCATGAATAATCAGGATGTTGATAAAATGGCCCAAGTTATCAATCAGGACTAATTCATCCCCATAAAAGGATTATGGTTTTTTTCATATTCGATGGAGGTTACTGGACCGTGACCGGGAATTACCTTGTAATGGTCTGGTAAAGTGAAAAGCTTATTGTGGATGCTTTCTTTTAATAAATCAAAATTGCCAGTGGGTAGGTCGGTTCGCCCGATGCTGCCGCGAAATAAAACATCTCCTGCAATCACTACATCACTATCTTCGTTCACGAAACAAACACTCCCATCTGCATGTCCAGGCGTGGATAAAACCTTTAACACGGTTTTCCCGAATTTAATTTCATTTTCTTCTCCAATAAATTTCAGGGGTGCATGAATGGGATCAAGTGTAAACCCAAATGCCAATCCGTGTTCAACAGCTCCTGCTAAAAACTGCTCACCTGCTTCATGAATTTCCATATCCAACTGATAGGTATCGCTGATGAAATTACAGCCCAGAATATGATCGATATGGCAATGAGTATTCAGGAGCCTTACAGGTTTGAGACCTTCATCTTCAATAAATTGTTTAAGTTTATTTTGTTCTGATTGGTGGTAACAAGCTGCATCAATAATTACACATTCCTTAGTTTCGTCAAATAAAACGATGGTGTTAACCTGAAAAGCATTAAACTCAAATATTTTAATTTGCAACATAAACGATATATTTTTTTATGCAAAGATAAAATTATGTGACAATAAAAACTGTGAAAAAAATATCAAATTAATGCATTTAAAATTAGCCGAAACCGGATGATTTTTTCATATCGTTTTTAGACCGATGTTTTTAATCACTTGAATTTACAGCCCTGTTAGAAGGTTTGAAAAATGATTTATTTTTGATGTAAATTTTATCGAAATTTGTTTAGCAAAAAGTTGACCAATTTTCATTTTTTACAAATCTTTTTTACTAATTTTTTTTTTTCAATCTTTAGTTTTTTTGAAGTCAACACCTTACGATTTTTCAACTATGCGATGTTAATAACATTTTTCTTCACTCCGAATTTTCTGTTGTATCTTGCTGTAACATAAATACCTAATATTTGATTTTTTATCCTTCGGGATATCAGTTACTTATCAAGTCAAATTTATATTTTTTAAGTTAACATTTTAAGCATGGATAACAATCTTTTTGCCAGTACTGACAAAGAATTGGAGAAGAAAAATACTACGAATTATTACGACGGAGTTTTAGAAAAACGGGTCAGACCCGAACTGCCGGAGGAGGAACTAAATACAACAACCGAAAATAGAAGGAAAGAGGAATTGGAAGCAGCAGTTATAGAAAGAAAAGAAACTCAAACTAAATATACGCACGAGGAGGTTCTCGAAAAAGCAACGGAATATTTTAAAGGAGATGTACTCGCCGCCAATGTGTGGATGAATAAATATGCGTTGAA
The DNA here is from genome assembly GCA_942491855.1 of uncultured Bacteroidales bacterium. GTDB lineage: Bacteria > Bacteroidota > Bacteroidia > Bacteroidales. The sequence continues at coordinate 113,100 of CALOCL010000025.1, read as the reverse complement.
AAATTCGGCAGGAGAAATTTTTGAATTAACTCCTGATGATATGCATCGACGTTTAGCAACAGAAATTGCCCGGATAGAACAGAAATACCCCAACCCATTAAGCGAAAATGAAGTTTATGAATTACTGAAGGATTTTAAATACATCATTCCTCAGGGCAGTCCGATGGCCGGAATTGGAAACAATTTCCAGGTTTCATCGCTATCAAATTGCTTTGTTATCGGATCTGATACCAATTCAGATTCCTATGGTGGAATTCTAAAAGTAGATCAGGAGCAGGTTCAACTAATGAAAAGAAGAGGTGGAGTTGGTCATGATCTTTCGCATATTCGACCTTATGGCAGCCCTGTTAAAAACAGCGCCTTAACCTCAACGGGTATCGTTCCTTTTATGGAACGTTATTCAAATTCAACCCGCGAAGTAGCACAAGATGGACGAAGAGGAGCACTAATGTTGAGCATTTCTGTTAAACATCCTGATGCCGAAAAATTTGTGGATGCCAAAATGGAAATGGGCAAAGTTACCGGAGCCAATGTTTCGGTAAAATTGGACGACGATTTTATGAAAGCCGTAATTAACAATACGACTTATCGTCAACAATACCCCATCGAATCAGATAATCCAACTTTTGTAAAAGATATCGATGCCACCGCACTTTGGAATAAAATTATACACAATGCATGGCAATCGGCCGAACCAGGTGTGCTCTTCTGGGATACCGTAATTCGTGAATCAGTTCCTGATTCATACGCCGATAAAGGATTTAAAACCCTTTCTACGAACCCATGTGGTGAGATCCCACTTTGCCCATACGACAGCTGTCGGCTACTGGCTTTGAATTTGTACAGTTATGTGGATAATCCGTTTACCAAAGAAGCCAGTTTCGATGGAACCTTATTCAGTAAACATGCCCATTATGCTCAGCGTATCATGGACGACATCATTGATTTGGAAGTTGAAAAAATAGATGGAATACTTGGGAAAATTGATGCCGATCCTGAAATTTTTGAAACCAAAAGAATTGAATGGAATTTGTGGACTAATATTCGTCAAAAGACACTAGAAGGAAGAAGAACCGGCATTGGCATAACTGCCGAAGGTGATATGCTTGCAGCTTTGGGTTCTCGTTACGGAACAGAAAATGCAACCAATTTCTCTACCGAAGTTCACAAACTTTTAGCCATTGAGGTTTATCGCTCTTCCGTTGAATTGGCAAGAGATCGCGGCCCGTTCCCAATTTTCGATATTGAAAAAGAACGAAAAAATCCGTTCATCAATCGAATCAAAGAATCTGCCCCTGCGGTTTATGAAAACATGGAAAGATATGGCCGAAGAAACATCGCCATGCTAACCATTGCTCCCACAGGTAGTGTGAGTATTTGTTCTCAAACTTCTTCCGGTATCGAGCCTGTTTTTATGGTTTCTTACAAAAGAAGAAGAAAAGTAAATCCAAACGACAGAAATGTAACGGTTAGTTTTACCGATGAGGTTGGAGATGCATGGGAAGAGTACAATGTATTCCATCCCAAATTCATTACCTGGTTAACTGTTAACGGCTACGATGAAAAGGAAGTTCAGGCATATCCTGAAGAAAAGCTTGAAGAAATAATTAAAAAATCTCCTTACTACAAAGCTACTTCTAATGATATCGATTGGTTAAGTAAGGTTTCTATGCAGGGTGCCATTCAAAAATGGGTTGATCATTCAATTAGTGTAACCGTTAATGTTCCGAAAGATGCAACTGAAGATTTGGTGAGTAAAATTTACCAAACGGCTTGGGAAAGCGGATGTAAAGGAATGACGATTTACCGCGATGGTTCAAGATCAGGCGTACTGGTTACCAATGATGATGGTAAGGAAGATGAGAATGAATTTAAGGAAACTAAAGCGCCAACCAGGCCAAGAGTGCTTGAAGCAGAGATTGTAAGATTCCAAAATGATTATGACAAATGGATTGCGGTTATCGGTGTTTTGAATCAAAAACCTTACGAAATCTTTACAGGAAAAGCAGATGGATTTTTTATTCCACCTTTCGTAACAAAAGGTTATGTTATTAAAAATAAACTCGAAAACCAGACCACCAGATACGATTTCCAATTTGAGGATAAGGAAGGTTACAAAGTGACCATTGAAGCCCTATCCCGATCCTTCGATAAAGAATATTGGAACTATGCAAAATTGATTTCCGGAATTTTACGTCACGGAATGCCAATACCATTTGTAACCCAGCTTATCGGTAACTTAACACTCGACGACGAGTCAATCAATACCTGGAAAAATGGTGTAATCAGAGCACTTAAAAAATACATCCCTGATGGTACTGCGCTGAAAAAAGCAAGTTGTCCGGAATGCGGCGATAACGACGGCCTCGTTTATCAGGATGGATGTTTAACATGTAACTCATGCGGTTATTCAAAATGCGGTTAACATAGCAATAACAAATTACGTTTACATTTTGCCCGGGCTTTTTTAGTCCGGGTTTTTTTATTTTGGTATGGGAAGTGGAATTAAAAGTGGAGCTTGTGGTAATTGAATTCCTGAGCATCGCAAAACGCCTTTATTTTGGAGGCCATTAGATTAAAAATCTGGAGGTCGTTTTTATTAAACCAGGCGATGGCTTCTTCTTTTCCCCGACAGGCATCTGCCAGAATAATCAATAAATCGAATTTGTTTTGTTCAAGCCATTGGTAGGCTTTTTGCTCATTTACAATGGCGGCGTCTAATGCGGCAAAACGAGCAAATCTGTTCTTTATTAACCAGCTTGCTGCTTCATCACTTCCTCGTATGGCCTTCGAAAGTGCAGCCAGTTCGGGGTATCCGTTTTCAAGCAGCCAATTCGTAATTTTTTCATTACCTCCAATGGTTTCGATAAATGCAATTAATATTTTGGCTGGATAATTTTGCATGATCAGTAAACTTCTGTAGCTATTCCCAATTCATTCACCCTTAAAGCAATTTCCTCTAGTTTTCCCTTAGCAATTTTATTCAAATCCTGAGCTGGTGTTTCACGGTCGATAGGATAAATCATTACTTTTTTGGGTTTAATTTTTTTAAGGTGTCCAAGCCATAAATTTACTTCTTCTTCGGTGGTATTGTCAATAATTTCTCCCTGATATTTTCCAGATAAAAATAAAGTTTGAATAATTAAATCTCCCTTAAAAAGACAAAGATGCGCAACAAGCTGACTTAGGCTAATTTTTGAATTTGGCAAATTAATCCTTTGAAATTGAGTTTCCGAACCTGCATCCAATTTTAAAATATTGTTATCAACTTTGAGTAAGGCATTAAAAATTTTCGGTTTTTGAATTAAACTGGCATTTGATAAAACAGTGGTTGTGGCCTGAGGGAAAAACTTATCCCTTAATGCAATAGTATCATCCACAATTTCAGCAAATTCCGGATGGATGGTTGGTTCTCCGTTTCCGGCAAAAGTGATATTATCAGGTACCTTCCCTTCACTGGTCATTTGCTCAAGCTTTTGTTGTAAAAGCTTTTTAATTTCTACTCTTTCAGGCAGAGGTTGATGGTTGGATTTATGTTTCTGGGTCCATCCGCATTCACAATAAACACAATTGTAGGTACAGTATTTATAGTCTGTTGGCAAAAGATTAATTCCTAAGGATACGCCAAGTCGTCTGCTTTTAACAGGACCAAAAATCACTTCATTAAATAAAAATCCCGACATAAAATCTTTTTTGCAAAATTAGATAATATCCTGGATTTGCTGCAAAGCTCAAACCACATTTTATCGTCAGAACATAAAAGAGACAATTTATGTGTAGTAAATATGTTAATTTTGAAATGCGAATGGACAACATCAATCAAATAACGGCACCCGTAAAACCTTACCTGAAAGAATTCACTAAGGAGTTTAATCAGTCGATGAAAAGCAAAATTCCGCTTTTAAATACCATTACCAAGTACATGGTGAAGCGGAAAGGAAAGCAGATCAGACCACTTTTTGTTTTTTTATCGGCAGGATTGTGTGGTGATATTTCACCTAAAACCAGTCGGGCTGCATCCTTAATTGAGTTGCTTCACACTGCTACTTTGATTCATGATGATGTGGTTGATGAATCGTATAAGCGGAGGGGAATGTTTTCGTTGAATGCTTTATGGGGGAATAAAATTGCAGTTTTGGTAGGTGACTTTTTGCTGTCGCGAGGTTTGCTTCAATCCATAAAGAATAAGGATCATGATTTGTTAGAGATTGTTTCAAATGCCGTGCAAGAAATGAGTGAAGGTGAGCTATTACAAATTGAAAAAGCACGAAATCTCGACATTAAAGAAGAAGTTTATTTTGAGATCATTCGTAAAAAAACGGCCAGTTTAATTGCATCCTGTTGTGCCACTGGTGTTGCTTCCGTTGGTGCTTCTGAAGATAAGATTGAAGCATTCCGAAAATTTGGAGAAGATGTTGGGATTGCCTTTCAAATTAAAGATGATATTTTCGATTACCAGCAAAACACAAACAAAGAAAAACCTGCCGGAATTGATATCAAAGAAAAGAAAATGACCCTACCTTTAATTTATTTTTTGCAGCAAGCAGGGGTGTTGGAACGAAGAAAAATAATCTATCAAATTAAAAACAAAAGCCTGGATGCAAAGGTTGTGGCTGAGATTATTGAGAAGGTTAAAAAATCGGGAGGAATTGAGTATGCCACTCAAAAAATGGAAGCATACAAAAAATCAGCCATCAAATTTTTATCAGAATATCCGGATAGTGAATTTAAAACTTCACTAATTCAGCTTGTAGAATTTACTGTTAATCGAAAAAAATAATTATTCCGATTTCCATTTAATGCTACAGCCAATGCTTGGCATTTGTTGGTCGTCAATTTTGTTTTCGGCAACCAGGGCTGTAAGTGCCGAGCGCAAATCTTTACCCGTAACTTTAATCCCATTTCCTGGTGTTGAATCATCAAACCTTCCTCGATAAACGCATTTTAAATTGCTATTAAAAACATTAAAGTCGGGTGTGCAGGCAGTGCTGTACTTTTTAGCGACACTTTGCGACTCATCGTAGAGATAACTGAAAGGGAACTTTAATTTTGTGGCCCACTCCTTCATTTTAATCGGACTGTCTTCAGGATAGTTGGCAACATCGTTTGAATTGATCGCAATAAAAGAAATTCCCTGTGGAATAAATTCATTGGCGACAGCTATAAATTCGTGGATGATATGTTTTACGAATGGGCAATGGTTGCAAATAAATGCGATGACTGTTCCTTTATCCGATTTAAGTTCATTCAGGGTTCTACGTTTCCCACTTACCGGATCGTAAAGTTTAAAATTAGGCGCAGTAAATCCAAGTGGTATTTGTATCGTTTCAGTAGATGCCATAGCTTTTCTGGTTGAATTTAGTCTTGTAAATTTTATTCCGAAACGAATTTGATGTTTCGTTTCAAGCCCGCAAATTTAGTTCTTAAAACGGCAGAGTTTTCAAAAAGTTTATTAAATTTTTCCTGATCTAATTTTTCCCAATCTTCTTTCTTCATTTGGGTTAAATTATCAGAAGGCTTAAAATCAGGAACGAGCGTTGGGATGGCTTTATTGTTCCAGGGGCATACATCCTGACAAATGTCACAACCAAAAATCCAGTCGTTAAATTTGCCTTTAAATTGTACCGGAATCTCATTTTTATTTTCGATGGTGAGGTAAGAAATGCATTTGCGTGAGTCTAAACGGTTGGGCGCAATCAGTGCATTTGTAGGGCAAGCATTAAGGCATTTGGTGCAGGAACCGCAGAAATCCTCTATGGGATTATCGGCTGTTAATTCCAAATCCAGAATGATTTCACCAATAAAAAAGAATGATCCTTGCTCCTTGGTGATGAGGCAGGTATTTTTACCAATCCATCCCAAACCACTTTTTTGTGCCCATCTTCTGTCGAGCACCGGAGCCGAATCCACAAACATCCTAGCTTTTCTTTTTCCTGTTAACTCCTCGATGAATTTTAACAATTCAGCCAATTTATCTTTCAGCACAAAGTGATAATCGGTGCCATAGGCATATTTTGAAATTTTATAGCTATCATCACGCTGAAGGGTTTGTTCAGGATAATAATTTAACAGCACTGAAATTACCGATTTTGAATTTTCAACGAGTAAGCGCGGATCAGTTCTTTTTTCAAAATGATTCCGCATGTAAACCATCTCGCCTTCATGATGCTGATCCAGCCATTTTTTCAGGTGTTCTGCATCTTCTGCCAAAAAATCTGCTTTTGAAATGCCACAGGAATGAAAGCCAAGTTCGAGGGCAAAGGCCTTTATTTTTTTCGAAATTGTAATTTTATCAGGCATTAAATCTCATTTATTGAAAAAGCGAGGACTGATCATTTTCCTTGGTTTTTCCCAGATGTTGATAAGCCAAAGGGGTTACTTCTCTTCCGCGAGGCGTACGCATCATGTATCCTTCCTGAATGAGAAATGGTTCGTAAACTTCTTCGATGGTTCCGGCTTCTTCTCCCACCGCCGTTGAGATGGTTGAAATTCCGACGGGGCCACCTTTAAACTTCTCGATGATGGTTGATAAAATGCGATTGTCCATTTCGTCCAAACCATGCTTATCCACATTTAAGGCAGCCAGGGCATATTGTGAAATCTCAAGATCGATATTCCCACTCCCCTTAATTTGTGCAAAATCGCGGACTCTGCGTAAAAGTAAATTGGCGATACGAGGGGTTCCGCGACTGCGACGGGCAATCTCGTTTGCCGCATCATTGCTTATTGCAACCTTTAAAATGGCCGCTGAACGGTTGATGATGTTTTTTAAAATATCTGCATCGTAATAGGACAGGCGTGAGTTAATCCCAAACCTTGAACGAAGCGGAGCCGTTAATAAACCTGAACGTGTTGTTGCCCCAATTAAAGTAAATGGATTCAGGGTAATTTGTACGCTTCTGGCATTCGGACCCGATTCAATCATGATGTCGATTCTAAAATCTTCCATGGCCGAGTACAAATATTCTTCAACCACCGGGCTCAGCCGATGAATTTCATCAATGAATAAAACATCATTCTCCTCTAAATTGGAAAGGAGTCCGGCCAAATCACCGGGTTTATCCAAAACAGGTCCCGAGGAAACTTTAATCCCAACATTTAATTCGTTAGAGATGATATACGACAAGGTTGTTTTTCCAAGACCGGGAGGGCCATGCAGAAGCACATGGTCGAGCGCTTCACCCCTTTGCTTTGCCGCTTCAACAAAAATCTTAAGATTCTCAACTACTTTGTATTGGCCTAAAAAATCACCAAAATCAGCGGGTCTGAGAACCTTTTCAATTTCCAGCTCTGTTTTACTTAAATGATCTTTATCCGGATCTAAATTTTCGTTCATTTTTATCAATAATAAATAGAATAACAAATGTAACAATTTAAGAGAACAGATTTTACAACATTGGCATTTACAAGTTAAATCATTGATTTAGATCCAATAATTAGCTAAATTAGCTTCATCTCCAACTAATTTTTTGTACTATGAAAGAAATTATTGTTGCCATCGATTTTTCAAAGTGTTCACTCCACGCACTTGAGTATGCGATTATGATTGCCAACCAAATGGATGCAAATGTTAAAATGGTTTGGGTTGATAATCAATCTTCGCCAAATATGGCTTTTACAGCAGAAGAACAGGAAGACAGGCAGGAAAAGAAAGCTTTCTTCAAGGAAATTTTACTAAAATATGCTTCTAAACTGAAAAAAGGAAAACTTGATTACAAGCTAAGAAAAGGCAAAGTTTTCATTGAAATTTCAGCCCAGGCAAAACAAAGTAAGGCATTTATGATAGTGACAGGAACCCATGGCGTAAGCGGATTTGAACAGTATTGGATTGGAAGTAATACCTATCGTGTTGTTACCAGTGCTCCATGTCCCGTAGTCGCTATCCGTCATGATTTTAATTTCGATAAATCAATCAATAAAATGGTCTTCCCATTAGATAGCACTAAGGATTCTATTGCGAAATTGGAGTTTTCGGCCACGCTGGCTAAAGTTTTTGAAGCACAGCTTTTGGTTCTATCGATTTATCCACAGGCTATAGAGGCATTAAGAAGGAAAGTTGATAAAGAAACCGAAAAAGTTGTACAATATCTTGAAGAAAATAAAGTTAAATTTGTAGTCGAAACGATAAAGTCAGATGATATCACAAGATCGATCATTAATTATGCGGATACGCAGAAAGCAGATTTAATTTCGATCATGACCGAACAGGGAATTACTAATTCAAGTGTGTTTTTAGGTCCTAACGCAAGGCAAATCATTAATAATTCGCATATTCCGGTTCTAAACATCCGACCAAAAATTTGAATAAATTTAATTAGTTGATGAGAAAATATTTGATAGCCCTGGTTGTTTTAATGAGTTCAATCTCTGCAATGGCGCAAGAATTTTATGTTGAAGAACCTGTAAAAATTTATCAAGATGAGCGTGTTGATACATTGCTTGCCTTGCAAAAAAAAATTAATGAATTCAATCTTCTGAACGAAGAACATGATGGCGTTGATGGATTTCGCATTCATTTATATTTTGAATCAGGCAATGATTCAAAAGACAAAACCATGTATGTAAGAGATGGATTTTTAAGAAGATATAGAGATGTAGGGGCTTACGTCATTTACGAATCTCCCTATTACCGACTAAGAGTTGGAGATTTTAGATCAAAAATTGAGGCCGAAAGATATCTTCAACAAATTATTCGAAGATACCCCGCAGCCTATGTTGTTACCTCTAAAATTAAATTTCCGAAACTGAATTAATTTCTGTTTATCGCATTCAAATCTTCAAAGGCAATTTTCAGTCGATCAACAATGGCGAGTTCGCCAGCTCTTAACCATTTTCGGGGATCATAATATTTTTTGTTAGGCTTATCATCTCCATCCGGATTACCAATTTGTGCTTGCAGGTATGCATGATTTTTCTCTACATATTCTTTCACTCCTAACCAGAAAGCCCATTGGGTATCGGTATCGATATTCATTTTGACAACTCCATGCGAGATTGCTTCTTTAATTTTAGCAGGTTCACTACCTGAACCACCGTGGAACACAAAGCTTACAGGATTCGCACCTGTATTGAATTTCTTTTGAATAAATTCCTGAGAATTTTTTAGAATGACGGGTTCGAGATTTACATTACCGGGTTTGTAAACACCATGCACATTTCCAAAAGCAGCAGCAATGGTAAACCGATGACTGATCGAACTTAATGCTTCGTACATGGCAGCCACTTCTTCGGGCTGGGTATAAAGTTTGGAGCTATCCACACCTGTATTATCCACTCCATCTTCTTCACCTCCGGTAATTCCCAGTTCAATTTCGAGGGTCATGCCAATTTTGCTCATCCTGCCAAGGTATTGTTTACAAATGGCAATGTTTTCATCAAGTGTTTCTTCGGATAAGTCAAGCATATGGGAACTAAACAATGGTTTTCCGGTACGCTCAAAATGTTTTTCTCCGGCATCCAGTAAACCATCAATCCAAGGCAATAATTTTTTAGCCGCATGATCGGTATGGATGATCACAGGAACTCCATAGTTTTCTGCCATTTGATGCACATGAAGTGCCCCTGAAATTGTCCCTTGTAAGGCTGCTTTTCCTCCTGTGTTGTCAGCACCCTGACCGCCATAAAAGCTTCCACCTCCACTTGAAAACTGAACGATTACCGGTGAATTTACCACTTTCGCAGCTTCTAAAACAGCATTTACAGAATCTGTACCAACCACATTAACAGCAGGTAAGGCAAACTTGTTTTCTTTGGCAATTCTAAAAATTTCCTGAACATCATCTCCGGCAACTACTCCGGGAGCAACTTTATCTAATATTTTTTCTGACATGGATTTAACTTTGATTGATTAAAGCTCAAAATTAAGCTTTTTCGTTAAGTAAAAAGCGCAGAAATGATGAATTGTTCTACATTGTTTTGTTCATAAACTAGATGTTAGACTTTAGATCTTAGACAAGAGACGATTGCTAGAATCTAAAGTCTTTTATCTCAAATCTCGCTAGCTCAAAAACTAAAGACTTGAAATGTTGGAACTCCTTTTCATCTGATATACTTAGTTCAGCTTTAGGCTTATCACATTAGGTAAACCCCTTCACTTTTCATCTCCTCACGGATTTTATCGGGCCATAAACTAACCTGTACTTCGCCGATATGCTTTTTCTTTAGCATGAACATGCATAGTCGTGATTGGCCAATTCCACCACCAATGCTTTGAGGAAGTTTATCATTTAAAATTTGCTGATGAAAAAACAGTTCTTTTTTTGAAAGCTGATCCCGTATTTCCAATTGCTTCAGCAAGGATGTTCTATCAACACGTATGCCCATCGAAGAAATTTCAAAGGCACTTTTTAATTCCGGATGCCAAACAATGATATCACCGTTTAATCCCTTATACCCATTCAGTGAGCTACTGGTCCAATCGTCGTAATCCGGGGCACGACCATCATGAATCTCTCCTGATCCAATGTCTCCACCAATCCCAATGATGAATACAGCCCTGAATTTTTCAGCAATTTTATCTTCACGTTCTTTGGGTGTAAGATCCGGATAAAGCTCACGCAATTCCTCGGCATGGATAAAAACAATTTCTTCGGGTAAAACAGCCTGGTGTTCAGAAAATGATTCCTGCACTTTTTGTTCAGTACTTCTGATGGCCGTATAAATTTTCTGTACTTCAGCCTTGAGGGTTTCAATATCCCTTTTTGACGAATCGAGATGTTTTTCCCAATCCCATTGATCAACATAAATGGAGTGAATGGGACTAAAATCCTCATCCGGACGAATGGCACGCATGTCTGTTAGGATACCCGTTCCGGCTTCAACTTCCAGTTCTTTTAACCTGATTCTTTTCCATTTTGCCAATGAGTTTACAATCACTGCTCGTTTCTCTTGCAGGCCTTTTACCGGAAAGTTTACTACGCGTTCAATTCCGTTTAAATCATCGTTTATTCCGGTACCATCCAGCACCATGAGCGGAGAAGATATTTTGGTTAGAGATAATTGACTCGAAAGTTGTTTTTCAAAGGTTTCTTTTACAAATGTGATTGATAGTTCTGTTTTTAAAAAATCGCTTTTCATATTTTAAGATGTTAGATACAAGACTTTAGATATTTGATAAAACTTGATTTTTTTTAGCCCAATCATTATTTTCATGCAGTCTTGATTTGATTAATTTTTATTGTTTGTTTAAAAAATGGATAAAAAAAGCCTACTCGTTAAAGCAGGCTTAGGACATAGAATGTGCATCGCCTGCTAAGGTGAAAAATTATTATGATTGAAATTATTGATACGATTCATTTCCATTTTTTTTGATAAAAAAAAAGCCTTCCGAATTTTCGGAAGGCTTTTTAAAATATTCTTTTTGAATTTAAAACATAAGCTTTCCGACACCTAATAAATTATTATTAGTGTTATTATTAGAAAGATTATTATTTAAATTTTGAGTCATTTATTTTGTATTTATGACAACAAATGTAAGCGTAATTTTTAAAAGGTCAAGAAAATCAAATTTTTTTTTTGAGAGAATCTGAAATCTTTTATAAAATTACAAAAATGAATTCTTAACTTTGCGCCACTAAATAATGGCTCCGTAGTTCAACTGGATAGAATATCTGACTTCGGATCAGAGGGTTAGGGGTTCGAATCCCTTCGGAGTCACTACTACAATAAGGGTTTCAAGACATCAAGTTTTGGAGCCTTTTTTAATAAGCAAGGTTTGAGCAAGGATTTGATTGAAAATAAATAACCACTTCCTCATTTTACTTCCACAAATTCAATTAACTTTGAGTTAATACTCTCTGAGATTCTGACCTAAAAGTTTAAACCAAATTGATTATATACCACTAACCATTTATTATGAATATTTTCCGTATTCTATCATCAAATGATGGCTCAATTAATGAACCAAATGTAAGTTCTTTCTTAGCTTACATGCTAAATCCTAATGAAGACCATGGTTTATCAAGTCTTTTGTTGCAAGAATTATTAAATGAATTTCTATTAGTTGATAGTAATTTTTTATTGAAAATTCAATTTGAAAACAGAATTGCTGACCTCTCTAAATATTCTGGATACTCAGTAAATATTATTCCCGAAATGACAGTGTATTTTAATAATGTTGGTAGGAATAAAAGACGGGATATCGATGTTTTAATTGAAATTATTGATAATAGAACTGACGAAGTTTTATATGCAATATGTCTTGAAAACAAAATTACAGATACATCTATAAATAAGAATGATTCTCAATTAGAAGAAGAGTTAAAAGGTTTGAAAAACTTCTATCATGAGTGTAAGTTGGATCCTGAAATTTATTTGCTTTATATAACTCCTTCACCGTCGAATATTTCAGAATTCTCATTTAGTAAGCTTGATTATTCAAGAAAATGTCATCTTTATTGGAATAATGAAGATAACTCTCTCTTTAATAAACTAATTAAAATTTTTAATGATGAAAGTAATGGACTTATTGACCCTATAAATAATCAATCGTCGTACTTAATAAAATCATTTCTTTCATTTATTAAAACTAATTTCAAGAGTTATATTGAAGAAAGGAAAGAAAAATTAGAAAAGAAAAGTTATGGCAAACCAGTAATTGATCATTTAAAAGATTTTTCCACAATACTTGAAATGGATAAAACTTACTCTATTAAGTATATCAAACAAAAATTCTCAGACTATGTTTATAACGTATCAGGGATTGAGCTAAATCAAGGAACTTTAAATGCTCATATTTATACTTCGATTGTAAATGAAAAGAATAGAACACATTATTTAGTAAAAACTGCTGATGATGAGCGGAGAAATATCTTCTATTATATAGACAATTCAAGAAAACAGGTCAAAATATTTCACTCTGGAATTGATAAGGATGTCATAATTTATTTTAAAAATGAAGGGGAAGTAGAATCAATATATTCAAATGAAATATTCAAACAAACTGAAAAATAATATCTAAAAGACACTTTAACATCATCTGTTTTTTAGTATAGATTCAAACTTTAAATATCAAAACATTAATCTAATGAATTAAGGTTGGTGTTAATAACACCTTTCTTACCAAATTGAAATTAGTCTGGTTCCCGAGACAAGAGGGTTGAAATATCTGACCTTAGCTTGATCAGAGGTATGGAAGAAATCATCAAATTAGAGCGCATTTTCTCAACATTTTAGTGAACATATTATTAAACCCAATTACTTTATTATTATAGCCCATACCAATATAGTGGTACAAATCCTTCAATTAAGGTTCTTTTTCAATATTTCATCTCTCGCGTACCATTATACTGGTATTTTATTGACAATTTACGTTGATTTAAACTTGTTGACAGATATTTATCATTATACTGGTACAAAATTGACATTATCAAACAAATTGAGTATTTTTGATAAATATTTACCAATATAATGGTACAGTGAAATGGAAAAAAAAGAAATTGGAGAAATAATAAAAAGAAGAAGAATGGTATTAGGACTAACCATTAGAGATTTAGCTGACCTCACAGGTATATCTAAAACTACCATCTCAGAAATAGAAAGGGGTGTTAAAAACCCAACATTAGAGGTCTTACAAAACATTTTTGAATATCTCAATTTGGAAATACAAGTAGAAGTTAAAAGACATAATTCAAAAACATGAAAATCGGAAACAAGCTAGAAGTCATTTACAAAGGAAATATTAAGGCAGGGGAACTTTGGGTTGATAATGAGGGTTTTCATTTTGAATATGATGATGCATTTGTTGAAAATGTTAATACGAGGCCGATTTCGGTAAATATGCCAAAGGAGATAAAAACTTATCATTCCAAGGAATTATTTCACTATTTCAAATCCATACTAAGCGAAGGTGAAAATCGAAAACAGATTTGTAAAGCTTTAAGAATTGATCCAAGTGATGAATGGAGTTTATTAGCATTAACTTGTCAATACGATACAATAGGAGCAATAACTGTAAAAAACATTAAACATGGCACAATGTAATGGATGTCTTAAAGATAACATAAGTGGATTTTGTTCATCCTGTGAAACTATACTATTTGACCGTTCTAAGGTCAACCCTCAACTTAAATTTAATTGGGAAGATATCTCAAAAAGGATTGATGGCCAACCAATGGGATTTAGCATATCAGGAGTTCAACGAAAAGGATTTATTGGTAAACCACGCGGAATTGAATTAATTCCCAAAATGGATGTAGATGAAAAGTCACAGTACATTATTAAACCAATATTATCAAGATTTGACAACCCAGATCAATCACCTGCAAATGAACATGTGACTATGCAAATCGCCAAACAGGTTTTTGGCATAAAAATCGCAGAATGTGCTTTTGTAAAATTTGCTAATGGTATGCCTGCATATATCACTAGACGATTTGATTATAATAATAAAGGGATAAAATTAAATCAGGAAGATTTCGGATCTGTTTTACAAGCCGCTCATAAGTATAAATCAAAATCATATCAAGATGTTGGGGAATGGTTAAGCCCATTAAATAGAGTTGATTTTCTTCGCATTCTGATATTTAATTTCATAACAGGAAATGGTGATGTTCATTTAAAAAACATTTCATTGTTGGAAACTGCTGACGGAGATATGATGCTGTCTCCATCATACGATTTGATGAATACTAAAATTCATCTTGCGGATAGTTTATTAGCATTAAATCTATTTGCAGAATTTGAACAAACCAGTTTGCCATTAGGAGAAAAATACATCTATAATAGCGATGATTTTATTGAGTTTGGACGACGCATAAGTATAAAAGATACTATTATAGATAAAACTATTGATTACTTTAACAGTAATGAGAGTAAAATATTGGCAATGGTTGACAAATCATTTTTGTCTGATGAAGCAAAGACAATGTACAAGTTTAATGTAATCGAAAACTATAAATTGTTCAAACAACCTAAACTCATTACTAAATAGTGAAAATAGTAAATCAAATTATTAATGAGCTAAAGGCCATTCCCCGAAAGAAATAAAATAAAAATCTATTTTTCAAATATTATTCAGAACTCGGAGTAATTGACTATTTTTTTCATCCTGGGAAGAAGGTTTTCCGCAGTGAATCAACAAAGATGAAACTTTTTATTATTCCATAGAACAGTTTTCTTACTCTCCAAAATCGACTAAAGATTTCGGTAGAGCAAATCTTCCAGGAGAGAATCTTTTTATGGTTCTTTCGTCCAGTAATAACGGGAGAATCTGATATTGATGCAGTGTATTTAATAAATGCATTTGAAATATCACCTTTTTTACGTGATCAGAATTCTATTGGAGATGAAAGAATCACAATTGGAATGTGGCGAGTCATAGATAATATAAAACTCGTTCCATAGAAGCTCCTTTAGGAAAAGAGTTAGTAGTAAAAAAGTGGTGTACCCAGCAGGTGGAGATATCTTTTGGTAAGTCAAGTGTTTTGGCTAATGCTTTAAGGTGCTGATTCACAAAAATGTGTAAGGTTTTATGTAAAACAGTTACAAATCGTGGACAAGTTATATAATACTATTTAAAAAATGCCTAGGAACCAAGTTTGCTGGGAATCTTAAAATTAACCCTGAAAACCTTCGGATCAGAGGGTTAGGGGTTCGAATCCCTTCGGAGTCACTTAATGATTAAAACATTTTTTAAAGAAGACAAAAGCAAACTCAAAAAAGCTATTTTAGATGTAAAACCTAAATGGCTTTTTTATGTATTACTTGAATGGCAAGATTCTTTATATTATTTTTAACCTAGATTTATGTCCAAATTTGTTCGTTATCGTCTAACCATCTGGATCTTTGTCGGATTCTTTTTAGGAATTGCGGCCGGATTTATTATTGGTGATCCCATTGTACCTGTTGCTAATCCGCTGTCGCAAATATTTTTGCGATTACTACGCATGGCCATCATGCCACTGGTTGTAACCTCTATTGTAAGTGCTGTTATCCAAGTTGGTTCAGCCTATGGTTTGGGAAGAATGGGATTGCGAACTTTTGGCTATTACGTCATGACTAGTTTCCTGGCTATTTTTACCGGCCAAGTATTGGTGAATGTGTTTAAGCCCGGTGTTGGTGCCGAAATTGGATTGGAAGCCAATCCGGAAGCCATCGAAGCAGTGGAGCGAGGGATAGGTGATATTTTACTTAATATCATTCCTAAGAACCCTTTTCATGCACTTGCAAACGGAGATGTTTTGCCGGTTATCTTCTTCTCTATTTTATTCGGATATTTTACCACCCGATTAAAAACTACAGAACGCGATTTATTAGGCAATGTTTTTAATGCCGCCTTTGAGGCCATGTTAAAAATGACAACTTTTGTGATCTGGATCGCACCTTTGGGCGTGTTTGGTATCATTGCAAAAATAGTTGCCGAAACAGGATTTGTTTCCTTTAAGTCCCTGGGATTTTATTTTTTGATTGTAATTATCGGACTAAGCATACACATGTTTTTTACTTTACCAATCCTCTTGAAAACTTTAGGTAGGGTAAATCCGCTAAAGCATTACCGGGGGATGTTACCAGCTATTTTAACTGGTTTTACAACCTGTTCAACCATTGTAACTCTTCCGTTAACGATGAAGGCCGTTACCGAAACATCCGGAGCTTCAAAACGTGCAGCCGGTTTTGTTTTACCCATTGGTGCTACCATGAATATGGATGGAACTGCCCTTTACGAATGTGTGGCTACTATTTTTATCGCACAGGTTTATGGTTTTGAATTATCCTTTGCGGCGCAAATGACTGTGGCAGTCACAGCAGTACTTGCATCTATTGGTGCTGCCAGCGTGCCCATGAGTGGAATGGTGATGATGTCGATCATTCTAAGTGCTGTTGGTTTGCCTTTAGAAGGAGTTGCCATTATTCTGGCTGTTGATCGGATTTTGGATATGTTCAGAACCACTGCCAATGTTTTTAGTGATAGTGTTGGTGCAGTTATTATTTCCAGATTTGAAGAAATGGTCTCAAAAAAAGACAAATAGCTTTGATTGTTGGCAAGTTAATAAACTGAATAGGTTTAATCTGAAGATAAATATTTAGATTGATTCCATCTTAGTTTTTGCTAGTCGTAAATAAGTCCGCATAAGGCAGATATTTTTTCAAACTTGTCTAAAAAGCATCCTTAAATCGTTATCAATCTTTTTATTTTTATATCTTTCAAAATTAAAATTAGTTCTATTTGTGATTCTGGTTCAGACGAATTTTTATAACCTTTTAACCTAATAACATTATGAAACGCTTATTCATTTCAGTATCAGTTTTGTTTTTTCTATTCCTTAATGTATCAGCTTTTTCGCAAAAGAAAGTAGTTGAGAAAATAATTGAAATAGGAACTATCGATAATCAAACCATGAATCATCTTGACGTTTTTTCAAATCGCTTTGGTGGGCGATTAATTGGATCGGATGCTTATGAAAATGCAGCCATTTGGGCTGCCAGTAAATTCAAGGAATGGGGACTGGAGGTGGATATGGATTATTCGGGCGAACTGCCTGTTGGTTTTAACCGTGGCCCATGGTTCGGACGTTTGTTAAGTGATAATGGCATGCAATTACATTTCGCCACACCTTCCTATACCTCAGGGACTAAAGGTGTTCAGAAAGGTCATGTGGTTCTGGAGCCTAAAACCCAGACTGAATTTGACCGCATGAAAGGAAAACTAAAAGGAGCTTGGGTATTGATTGGAGGTAAAAATGATGGTTGGCCCATTGATATCTCTAAAAAGGCTGACCATTTACGTGATTCTTTAAAAGCAGTTAATGCTGAAATTGGAGAAAAAAATAATGAAATCAAAAGGTATAATCGGAGTAACCGGGATAAGGAACCCAAAGAAATGATTCCTTATGTGGAAGAACCTGCTTTGTTTTACAGGGAGATGTGCGAGGCCGGAATCCTTGGAGTCATTCAGTCTTCTTCAAATCCGATCAGGGTGCTTTACGACCGGAAAAACCTTCCGGACATGACTTTCGACAATTTGCCAACGGTTCCAGACATCAAACTCGATGAGCATCAATATGAAATTATTGAACAAATGGCGAAGGAAAGACAACGATTTGAGCTTGAATTCGACATCCGTAACCATTTTAAAATGGGACCGGTAAATTACCATAATGTGATTGGAATGATTAAAGGAACAAAATATCCGGATGAGTATGTGATGATTGGAGGACACCTGGATGCATTTGATGTTGCTACCGGTGGTGTTGATTGCGGAACAGGAATTACCGTAGCCATGGAGGCAGCTCGATTAATTATGGAAGCTGGAGGAAAACCTAAACGAAGTATTTTATTTTGTTTGTGGGCAGGCGAAGAATTTGGTTTACTGGGGTCGAAAAGCTGGGTTGAAAATAACGAAGACAAATGGGCTAAAATTTCAAATTATTTTAATCGTGATGGAGGACCAACAGTTGCAAACAGTTTGAGGGTTACCGAGGCCATGTACGATGATTTTGTAAAAATTTGTGAGCCATTAAATGATATTAATCCTGATTTTCCTTTCACTTTAAGTAAGCGCGAACCGGCTAGAAAACCTACCAGAGCTGGTGGATCGGATCATGCTTATTTTGCAATTAACGGAGTTCCAACCATATCTTTTGGAACCGGTGATCCTTTGGGCTATGATTTCAATTATGGCGAAATCTGGCATACGGAAAGAGATTTATACAATATGAGTATCCCTGAATACATGAATCATACTTCTATTGTTACTGCGGTTGTTGCCTTGGGATTGGCTAATTTGGATCATCTTTTATCACGGGAAGGTTATTACATTGAAGATAAAAAATAGTTTGATTTAATTTTCCTAAAAGCCATCATGTATTACTTATATATGATGGCTTCTTTTATTGATTCTTTATCTTGTAAATTGATTATTTAGAAAATATTCTGAATTTCAATATTTTTTAAAAATAGAATTAAAGTTTATCAAAATACTGCCTGAATATTGTTCATAAGATATTTCTTCAATAAATTAAAAATTAAACAATTAGTTTATTTAAATTCAGTTTAGATAAAGCTGGAGGTGATCACTTTTTTTTGAAAATTGATTTTATAAGTATCGGTGTTAAATTATTAACAGTTAGGAGGATACAAAAAAACTTTATCTTTACAACCACAATCATGTTGTTTTCCCATACCATAAAAATTGAATTAGATTAAAGGTGAAAGCACGAGTAAATTTAATTGTATGATACAAAAAGTATTAGTGGCCAATCGGGGAGAAATAGCTGTTAGGGTAATAAGATCCTGCAGAGAGATGGGAATCAGAACGGTTGCGGTTTATTCAGATGCAGATAGAACCTCTATGCATGTTCGTTATGCAGATGAGGCTTATAACATCGGACCGGCACCATCAAACGAGAGTTATTTGGTGATGGATAAAATATTTGATGTTGCTAAAAAATCAAAAGCCGATGCCATCCATCCAGGTTATGGATTTCTTTCTGAAAATGCTCAATTTTCAGAAAGATGCGAAAAGGAAGGAATCATTTTTATCGGGCCTTCCGCCTATGCGATCGATACCATGGGAGATAAAATTACTGCCCGTAAAACGATGCTGGCAGCCAATGTACCTGTGGTTCCTGGGACAACCGAACCTTTAACCGATATGGATTCGGCATTAAAAACCATTGGAGAAGTTGGCTTGCCTGTGATGGTAAAGGCTTCGGCTGGTGGTGGTGGAAAAGGGATGCGCTTGGTTAAAGAACAGTCTGAAATCGTTAGTGCGGTTAGTGCAGCTAAATCAGAAGCCATGACTGCGTTTGGGGATGATGCCATTTATGTTGAAAAATATATTGAATCTCCTCATCATATCGAGTTTCAGATACTGGCCGATAAACACGGAAATGCCATCCATCTTTTCGAAAGGGAATGTTCGGTACAACGTCGGCATCAAAAAGTGGTAGAAGAAACACCTTCGCCAATGATGACGGAAAAAGTCAGGGCTGAAATGGGCGCGCATGCAGTTGCAGCTGCTAAGGCTGTAAATTACGTAGGTGCAGGTACCATTGAGTTTATTGTTGATGACGAGCTAAATTATTATTTTTTGGAGATGAATACCCGGCTTCAGGTAGAGCATCCGATTACCGAAAGGGTGGTAGGGGTTGATCTGGTCAAAGAGCAAATTAATATTGCCAATGGCAAAGTTTTGTCTTTTAAACAGGAAGAACTTCGTCAGGATGGCCATGCTATCGAATGCCGTATTTATGCAGAAGATCCGGATAATAATTTTATGCCCAGCCCGGGTGTGATTAAGCACATTTCTGAACCTTTGGGCTTAGGTGTTCGGCACGATGGCTATGTGTACGAAGGTTATGAAATCCCCATGTACTACGATCCTTTAATTTCTAAACTTATTGTTTGGGCCAAAACACGCGATGAAGCTATTGCCCGACTTCATAGGGCTTTACATAATTACAAGATCACTGGGATTAAAACTTCGATTCGGTTTCTGGAAAGGATTTTGGATTGCCCCGATTTTGAAATAGGAAATTACAATACCCATTTTATCGAGAAAAATTATGACTTCCTGATGGCAAAACCACCAACATGTGGAAATTGTGAGGAGGTGGCAATCATTGCCGCATTTATTGATTATCTGGATAAAGTTAATGCCCTCCAACCAGATAAATCAAAACATAAATTGGGAAATAACTGGAAGGATTTTGGCAGAAAGAAAAATGTATTACGTTTCTAAACGGTTAAAAAAGATCTTATGTCTTACGAAATAAAAATAAACGACAGAACAGCAAAAGTTGAACTGCTCAACAGAAATGGGAATGAGGTAAAAATCTTACTCGATGATGTAAAATATGATGCTGATGTTGTAATGGTTGAAAAAGGAGTTTATTCCCTCATTATGAATGGGATTTCTTACAATATTGAAATGATCGAAAATGGATCAAGTAAGGAATATTTGGTAAACACCCTCAACGAGTCATTCGATGTTGAAATCATTGATGCTGAAAGCAAATATTTAAAAAGCAGAAAGAAAGATGACGGAACGGATTCCAATATTATTTCAACACCCATGCCTGGTAAGGTGGTTAAGGTTTTAGTTAAACCTGGCGATAAGGTAAAAGCCGGTGATACCGTAATTATTATCTCAGCCATGAAAATGGAAAGTGAGTATAAAGTAAAAAAAGACCGGTTAATTAAAGAAGTTTTAGTCAAAGAAGGTGATGTAGTTGATGGTCATCAATCGTTAATTATCATTGAATAAAAATAAATAAAATGGCAGACTTAGAAGGAAAATTTAAGCAGTTTGAGCAAATTAATAAACAGGCTGAACTTGGTGGAGGTGTTGAAAGAACCAAACGACAGCACGATGCCGGTAGGCTTACGGCCCGGGAAAGAGTTAAGTTTTTGCTTGATGTTGACACCTTTGTTGAACTCGATAAATTTGTGGTACACAGTGCCACGGATTTCGGAATTGATAAAAATAAAATTCTAGGCGATGGTGTCGTATCGGGTTACGGTAAAATTGATGGCAGGCTGGTTTATGTCTTTGCCCAGGATTTTACGGTTTTTGGTGGAACTTTAAGTCGTGCCAATGCAAATAAAATCATCAAGGTAATGGATTTGGCCATGAAAATGGGGGCTCCGGTCATTGGTTTAAATGATTCAGGAGGAGCAAGAATTCAGGAAGGAGTAGAAAGCCTTGGAGGATATGCAGATATTTTTTATCGCAATGTGATGTCCTCAGGTGTAATTCCTCAAATTTCAGCCATACTTGGGCCATGTGCCGGAGGAGCGGTTTATTCACCAGCCATGACTGATTTTGTGATGATGGTTAAAAACTCAAGCTATATGTTTGTTACTGGTCCTGATGTTATCAAAACAGTTACGCACGAGGAGGTTACCAAGGAAGAATTGGGAGGTGCCATGACCCATAACTCGACCAGCGGTGTAGCTCACCTGATGGCTGATGATGATGAAATGGCCATGATGATGATACGGGAACTATTTAGTTTTATTCCTTCTAACAATATGGAAGAAGCTCCCATGAAGCCTTGTACCGACGATATTAAAAGAGCGGATAAAAAACTTCAAACCTTAATTCCGGCAGATCCCAATAAACCTTATGATATTTGTGACTTGATCACAACAGTTGTTGATGATCATAATTTCTTTGAGATTCAGCCGCATTATGCCCAGAATATTGTGGTTGGTTTTGCCCGATTAGGTGGCAGATCTGTTGGTATCGTTGCCAATCAGCCGGCTTATTTGGCAGGAGTACTGGATATTAACTCTTCGGTTAAAGGAGCCAGATTCATCCGTTTTTGCGATGCTTTTAATATCCCAATTATTACGTTTGAAGATGTTCCTGGATTCTTGCCCGGAACAGCTCAGGAGTGGGGTGGAATTATCAAACATGGTGCAAAATTATTGTATGCATTTGCGGAGGCTACTGTTCCTAAAATAACTCTAATTACAAGAAAAGCCTACGGTGGTGCTTACGATGTGATGTCGAGCAAGCATATCGGTGCGGATATTAATTTTGCTTATCCAACTGCCGAAATTGCCGTGATGGGTGCAGATGGTGCAGTTAATATTATTTTCAGAAATGCATTAACTGATGATGAGAAGAAGAAAGCGGTTGATGATTATCGAGAAACTTTTGCAAGCCCTTACAAGGCAGCAGAACTGGGATATATCGATGAGATTATTTATCCAAGGCAAACACGGTATAAGTTAATCGAAGCATTGGAGATGACTAGCAATAAAAGCAAATCAAATCCATCAAAAAAACATGGAAATATTCCACTTTAAAATTTTAGGAAATTTTAAAGTCAGATTTAATTTCCTGAATGGCCTCCTTAAGCTCTTTCTCCAGTTTGTGGATTAAAGCAGGAAGTTCTTCCAAACTTATTTCAGATTTTGCAAAATCTTCAATTTGCCTGATTTCTTTAGTTAAAGTTTCAATGCTGAAATGATCGATGCTGGTTTTTAGTTTGTGGGCATGAAATTGGAGTGTTGGGTAATCTTGTTCGTTTAGGCTTTTCTGAATGATATCTAACATTTTTGGTGCTTTATCCAGAAAAATATTCACCATCTTTAACAGCATTTCCTGATCTTCACCAATAAATGCTTTAATCCGATCCACATGATATTTTTTCTGCTCCATGAGGGGTTGCGGCTTAAATTTCTTTGCTTTTGATCATGCGATAAATGGTTGATTTCCCTATGGCTAGCTTTTTTGCAACCTGAAGAACATTATTGTTGTACTTCTGTAGATAAAATTTGATAATTTTTCTCTCGTATCCTTGCAAGGTATCTTCTTCGATTAAAAAATCGCTGGTTCCATGGGCTGAATTAAAGCTGATGTCTGATTCGTGTATGGTATTCTCATTCGAGAGCACAGCTGCAAGTTCGATGACCGCTTTTAATTCTCTAACATTACCAGGATAGGGGTATTTTAATAATTTCTCGGAAGCTTTTGCTGTTAAAGTTGGAATAGGTACTTTGTTTTCTTTTGCAAATTCTTCGAGGAAAAATTTTGATAAAATGATGACGTCATCGCCCCTGTGGCGTAAAGGAGGCAATTCAATGGGAAGACCAAGTAATCTGTAATAAAGGTCTTCTCTAACATTGCCTTTGTGAACTTCTTCTGATAAATCTTTATTGGTTGCCACGATTAAGCGAACATCAACTTTAATGGTCTCATTTCCGCCAACACGTGTAAATTCCCTTTCCTGAAGCACCCTGAGTAGTTTGGTTTGCATATTGATGTCCATCTCTGCAATTTCATCTAAGAACAGCGTTCCTTTATGGGCAATTTCAAATTTGCCAAGTTTGCGACTGTTTGCACCGGTAAATGCCCCTTTCTCATGCCCAAACAACTCACTTTCAATTAGCTCTTTTGGTACGGCTGAAACGTTGATGGCTGTAAATGGTTTTTTAGCCCTTTCAGAATTGTAATGAATAGCTCGTGCTGCAAGTTCCTTTCCTGTTCCGGTTTCTCCCGTTAATGAAACTGTAATGTTTGAGCGGGCTCCTTTTTCAATAAGATCAAAAATGCCTTTAATGGCTTTGCTCGATCCTTTAATGGCTTTGTCAATTTTGTATTTTTTACCAATCTCTTCTTTTAAAACAATGATTTCCTCTTTCAGTCCCAGATTCTCTTTAATCTTAATAATGGCATTCCATAGGCGATCTTTTGTCTCATCATTCTTTTCAAAATAGTCATAGGCTCCTTCCTTCAGTAAACTTACGGCGGTTGAGATATCCTCCTGTCCCGAAACAATAATTACAGGAACCTCCGGAGCCTGATCCTTAATTTTTTTCATCACCTCAAGCCCTGTTGTATCAGGTAAGGTGAAATCTAAAGATATGACGGAAGGTTTCTTATGCAGATTAGCTAAGAACTCTTTCCCGGTGAAAAAAAGTTCAACTTCATAGTCAGGGTTTTTCGAAAGATGATGTTTTAACATCTCTCCATAAAACTCATCATCTTCTACAATAAATATCCTAAATGGGTTCATTGTCATATTAATTTTGTTAGTAATTCTATTCACCAGGGATTTATTCCCAAATGAAGAATTAGTAGTTATACTTTTATTTTCGAGAAAGGTTCCCAGAATGGGACAATATTTATTCACCTTGGAGATTATCTAATAAAAGAATTAAGTTCACCCCTATTCGGATAAGTCAGTTTTGTGCTATCTTTACAGCAAATTGAGCAAATAATCCATGATCGCTTTTCGAATATTACTTAACCTTTTAAAAGCACTTATAATTTTAATTTTATTAGTGCTGGCATTACTTTGGCTACCCTACTTAGGAACAACAATTTATAAGTTTCCGGAACCCAGACCATTTTCAGGATCGGAAATAAATAATCCATACGAAAGCATGGTCGCAAACTCATGGGTGAAAGCAAATTTTCAAATTCAATCATACGCCTGGAAAGGAATTACTGATGGAAGGTTAAATACGAATGAGAGAATTGACAGCATTTATCAAATGTTGGATTACGATATCATAGCCACATCTGATTACATGAAAATCAATCGTCATCGCGAAAACATGCCTTCGTATGTTCCGGTTTATGAGCATGGTTATGGAATTTTTAAAAATCATCAGGTATGCATTGGCGCAAAGAAAGTGGATTGGTTGGATTTTTTCTTTTATCAAACCTTAAATCACAAGCAGCAAATTTTAAATAAAATACGCGCTAATAACGAATTGGTTTTTATCGCTCATCCTAAATTAAGGAAGGGATATGCTCCTGATGACTTTAAATACCTTACTAATTATGATGGTATTGAGGTGCTAAACAACTACCGGGTTTCATTGGAACATTGGGATGCCGCGCTTTCTTCAGGGCATTACGTCACCATCTTAAGCAATGATGATGCCCATAATATTGGTAATCCGGATGAAGTTGGACATTACTGTACTTTCATAAATGTTGCTGAACTAAATAAAGAAAATATTATTTCTTCATTGAGATCGGGAAAGGCTTTCGGGGCAGAAATCTATCGTGAAAGAGGTGATTCCTACCAAATTAAAAAAGATAAACTGAAGGGAATTGCAACTTTAGAGGAGGCCAATTTAATTGGTGATACCATTCAAATTAGGGTTGACAGAATTGCTTCAGAAATTAGATTTATTGGACTAAACGGGGAGCTTAAGAAAACGGATTCGAATAATACAACCGCAAAGTATATTTTTAAAGCTGATGATTCGTACATACGGGTTGAAATCTTTTTCCCAAATGGAAATAAGTTTTACTTAAATCCGTTTATCCGACATGATGGTGACATCATTTTACCAAAAATACGAGGAATAAATTGGGGAAATACATGGTTATTCAGAATTGTTGCTTTTCTAATTCTCACTACAATGGGCTATCTGATTTATAGAACTGCTCGAAGTATTCATTTCAAAACCCGGTGATGAGTCTTAAGCATAAATATGACAGAATTGTTGTAGGTCTGATTTTTGTTACGGCAGTTTTAAGAGCCATTATTGCAGGTTCAATTGATTTAGGTAATGATGAAGTGTACTACTGGACCTATGCCCTTTACCCTGCATTAAGCCATTTTGATCATCCACCAATGCTTGGATGGATTATCCAAATTTTTACGCTTAACCTAACATTTGATTCTGAATTATTTCTTCGCCTTGGACCCATCGTTCTTGCAATGGGCAGCACCTGGATCATTTACCTTATTGCAAAAGTTTTAAAGAATGAAAAGGCAGGATTAATGACTGTACTCCTCTATCTCAGTTCAATTTATTGTTTTGTAATTGCCGGAATTTTTATTCTACCGGATGCACCTCAAACTTTTTTCTGGTTGTTGGGAGTGTATTTTCTGATTCAGGTTGTTAAAAAGGATAACAACTTTAATCAACAAAAAAAGTTTCTGATTTTTGCAGGAGTGGCCATAGGACTCGCCATACTTTCAAAGTATACAGCCGTATTTTTATGGGGTGGTTTTGGGCTTTACGTTATATTTTGCGAACGAAAATGGTTCAGAACAAAAGAACTATATTTTTCAATTCTCATCACAATCATCATAAGCTTGCCCATAATTATTTGGAATTTCCAAAACGATTTTATTAGTTTTACCTTTCAAGGTGAAAGAGTGAGTACTGCCCAATCTTCACTTAGATTTGATTATTTTTTAACGGAAGTTATTGGACAGGTTCTTTACAACAATCCAGTCGTATTTACTTTGATAATTATTTCTCTCGTCGCTGTTCTGCGTCGCCGATTAAATATTCAAACAGAATATCAACATCTTTTGCTTTTTTTAAGTATTCCTTTAATCTTGACTTTTCTGGGTGTTTCTTTTTTTCGACAAACATTGCCGCACTGGACGGGTCCTGCTTACATGGCCTTGTTGGTTTTCCCGGCTGTTTATCTGATTCAAAAATTCACAACAAAAAAAATACCGTGGCCCGTTTTTGTTTCAATGCTTTTATTGATTGGTATTTTGGTATTAGGAGTAGCTCAAATCAATCTTGGAGTATTGAATTTAGATCAAAGCAAGGAGAAAGAAAAATTAGGCAGGACAGATTTTAGCCTGGATATGTTTGGATGGGATCAGCTGAAAAATGAGTTTGAACAATTAATCCTTAAAGATGATACCACAGATACTAAGCATACCATAATTGTTCAAAGATGGTTTCCTGCTGCTCACCTCGATTACTATGTTGCAACACCGCTTGGGATAAATCTTTATGCATTCGGAGATTTGGAACGCATACACAAGTATGCCTGGATTAATGAGGAAAGGGGAGGATTGCAGCTCGGCATGAGTGCCTACTACCTTACCATGAGTAATGATTTTAATCATCCCGACAAATTTTATAAGGACGTTTTTGATAAAATTGAATTAGTAAAAGAAATTCCAATTGTTAGAAATGATAAAATTGTTAAGTACGCTTTTATATACCGACTTGTTGGTCTAAGAGCAGTTCCAGCTCCACAAATCAAGTAAAAAAGATGACAGTTTAATCTTTAAAATTAATTATTAAGACCAAAGAATGACATTTTTATTAAGCGTAATTGCAATCACCATAATTGGAGTTTTAATTTATTCTCTTAACCCACAGTTGGGTGGAAGGATTAGTAAGAACTACCGCCTTAAATTAAATAGTTCTCCAAATTTTAATGGGAAGGTTTTTGAAAATTTGGTCATCACCAAAATGAGCCCACCAAGATGGGAGACCATGAAAGAGTTTATTAAGAAAGGTGATAACCGGGAACCAACAAATCCGATTGCAACTGAAAGTTTTAAGGCTGATGGTTTTAATACCATGGATTCTTCAGAAATAAAATTCAGTTGGTTTGGGCATTCATCTGTTTTGTTAAAAATTGAAGGAATGAATTTGCTCATCGATCCGGTTTTTAGTAAACGGGCCTCGATGTTTAGCTGGATGGGTCCCAAGCGTTTTGATTATGAAAATCAAATGACAGTGGAAGACTTACCTAAAACGGATGCTGTTTTAATTTCACACGATCATTACGATCACCTTGATTATCGGGTTATTAAAAAATTAAAGGATCGTGTGAAGCAATTTTATGTTCCACTGGGCGTAAGGGTTCATCTTGAAAAATGGGGTGTTCAGTCCAAAAATATTGTTGATTTGGATTGGTGGGATGAAGTCGAATTGAGTAAAGATTTAAATCTTGTGCTCACCTCTTCACGCCATTTTACGGGTCGTGCTTTAACAAATCGCATGTCAACCCTTTGGGGTGGATGGGCTTTTTTAGGTACATATCAAAAAGTATATTTTAGCGGAGATTCAGGCTATTTTAATGGTTTTAAGGAAATTGGTGAAAAATTAGGACCATTCGATTTGGCTTTTATCGAATGCGGCCAATACAATTTGGATTGGGAAGCCATTCATCTGCTTCCGGAACAATCTGCTCAGGCAGCTGAAGATGTAACGTCAAAATATGTAGTTCCAGTTCATTGGGGGAAATTCAAGTTAAGTACCCATACCTGGACTGAACCTGTTGAAAGGTTTTTGAAAGCTTCAGAAAACAAATCTTTTAAAATATTAACCCCAAAACCAAATGAAATTATTTCGCTCAAAAAAAAATCTGAATTCAATTTTTGGTGGAGAGAATAATATTTAATGTGCTACTTTAAAACTCTTGGAGGGTTTCAAAGCCTCCAAGGGTTGACACTAACCAATCATCTTCTTAGGATCAACCCATTCCGTAAATTGTTCATCGGTAACCAGACCTAGATCCATTGCTGCTTCGCGCAAAGTACTTCCATCCTCATGGGCTTTTTTCGCAATTTTAGCAGCATTTTCATAACCGATGTGTGGGTTTAAAGCTGTAACCAACATCAAGGAGTTTTCTAAATTCTTTTTAATATTCTGATCATTTGCTTCAATTCCAACGGCACAATTATCGTTAAATGAAGTGCAGGCATCCCCAATCAATCGAGTCGACATAAGTAGATTAAAAATCATCATGGGTTTAAAAACATTGAGTTGAAAGTGCCCATTCATTCCCCCGGTTGTGATTGCAACATCGTTACCGATTACCTGGGCACAAGCCATGGTTAAGGCTTCGGCTTGGGTTGGATTTACTTTGCCCGGCATGATGGAGGAGCCGGGTTCATTGGCAGGGAGATTAATTTCGCCAATTCCACATCGCGGACCTGAAGCTAAGAATCGTATGTTTTGACCGATATGCATTAAATTTACGGCAAGGGTTTTTAAAGCACCAGAGGTTTCTACAATGGCATCGTGAGCTGAGAGAGATTCAAATTTATTTTCAGCCGTCACAAAGGGTAAACCTGTTAAGTCTGCAATTTTTTTAGCCACTAATTCTGAATAGCCTTTTGGCGTATTAATTCCTGTGCCAACCGCCGTCCCACCGAGTGCAATTTCACTAAGGTGAATTAAAGTATTTTTTAAGGATTTTAATCCATGATCGAGCTGAGAAACATAGCCTGAAAACTCCTGACCCAAAGTTAAAGGGGTGGCGTCCATTAAATGCGTTCGGCCAATCTTCACGGTTTGGTTAAAATCTTTGGCTCTTACTGCCAAAGTATCTCTGAGTTTTTCAATGCCTGGGATGGTAATTTCCACAATCATTTTATAGGCTGCAATGTGCATGGCTGTGGGGAAGGTATCGTTCGAAGATTGAGATTTGTTTACATCATCGTTGGGATGGATGAAGGTTTTTCCTTCACCTAATTTATCACCTTTCAAAACGTGGGCTCTGTTGGCGATAACTTCATTCACATTCATGTTCGATTGGGTGCCCGATCCGGTTTGCCAAACAACCAAAGGAAAATGCTCGTCCAGTTTTCCTGCTAAAATTTCATCACAAACTTGTGCAATTAAATCTGCTTTTTCTTTTTCAAGCACTCCTAATTCTTGATTGGTTAAAGCGGCTGCTTTTTTTAAATAAGCAAAAGCCCTGATGATTTCGATGGGCATCAACTGCCCGCCAATTTTGAAATTTTCTTTTGATCGTTGGGTTTGTGCTCCCCAATATTTTTCGGCTGGTACCTGGATGGTTCCCAGGGTATCTATTTCTGTTCGGAACATTCTTTTTCGTTTTACTTTAAAACAAAAATAACTTAAAAATTGAAAAAGAAGACAGTAGTTAGAATACAGAATAGAGAATACAGAATGAAATCATAAAGTACTTTAAAGAAAAAAGTGGCCGGATAAATTTATCCAACCACCTTATTTAAATTTATAAAAACAAAATACTGTTTTCTGAATTCTGTCTTCTATCTTCTACATACTGTAAAAATCATTTCCTTTATCATCTACTAAAATGAAGGCAGGAAAATCTTTTACCTCGATTTTGTAAATGGCCTCCATGCCCAGTTCAGGATATTCGAGCAGTTCTACTTTGGTGATGTTTTCCTGAGCGAGAAGAGCCGCTGGCCCTCCGATGCTACCTAAATAAAAACCACCATGTTTTTTACAGGCATCAGTTACTTGCTGGCTACGGTTTCCTTTGGCAATCATGATCATGCTTCCTCCATTGCTTTGGAAAAGGTCAACGTATGAATCCATACGTCCGGCAGTTGTGGGGCCAAAGGATCCGGAAGGTTTTCCTTTAGGTGTTTTTGCTGGGCCTGCGTAATAAATTGGGTGATCCTTGATGTACTGAGGCAATCCTTCACCACTGTCAATTTTGTCCTTTAGCTTGGCATGTGCGATATCTCGACCAACAATGATGGTTCCGTTCAAGGAAAGACGAGTTCCAACAGCATGTTTTGTGAGTTCTGCCAACATGGTTTTCATCGGTTGATTTAGATCGATGATTACAGCTCCTTTTTCATCTGGTTTTCTCAGTTCTTCGGGGATGTAACGGCCTGGATTATCTTCCATCTTTTCAATCCAAATTCCGTCTTTGTTAATTTTGGCCTTGATATTTCTATCGGCCGAACAGGAAACACCCATGCCTACCGGACAACTTGCACCGTGTCTTGGAAGTCGAATTATTCTGATGTCTAAAGCAAAATATTTTCCGCCAAACTGAGCACCAATTCCTAAGTTATAAGCGGCTTTCAAAATTTTCTCTTCTAAAACTAAATCTCGAAATGCCTGACCACCTTCATTTCCTTGTTTTGGTAAATCGTCGTAATATTTAGCCGAAGCCAGTTTTACGGTTTTTAAATTAGTTTCAGCTGAGGTTCCTCCAATCACAAATGCAACATGGTACGGAGGGCAAGCAGCAGTTCCTAGTGATTTTAATTTTTCAATTAAAAAACTTTCCAGCTTTTCTGGATTTAACAATGCTTTTGTTTCCTGATAAAGTGTTGTTTTATTAGCAGAACCTCCACCTTTAGCTACAAAAAGAAATTTGTACTCATCTCCACCTGTTGCAAGAATATCGATCTGGGCAGGCAAGTTGGTTCCCGAATTTATTTCTTTGTACATATCCAAAGGAATGGTTTGAGAATATCTCAGGTTTTCTTCGGTATAAGTTTTATAAACCCCTTTTGAAAGTGCTTTTTCGTCTTGACCGTTGGTCCAAATTTGTTGACCTTTTTTCGCCACAATCGTTGCAGTACCTGTATCCTGGCAAAAAGGAAGTTCTCCTTTTGCCGATACTTCTGCATTCCGTAACATGGTCAGGCCAACATATTTGTCGTTTTCACTGGCTTCGGTATCTGTAAGAATGGCGGCTACTTTTTTAACATGCTCGGGTCGCAGCATGAACGAAGTGTCTCGCAAAGCGGCATTCGCTAATTTTGTTAATCCTTCAGGCTCAATCTTGATGATAGGCTTTCCTTCAAACGCTGAAACTGACACATGCTCTTTGGTGAGCAAATAATATTCCGTTTCATCTTTTCCCAATGGAAAAGGCTCCTGATACTTAAATTCGGGGGTTGGCATAATAACTTAAATTTTAATTAGAAAATTAGATTGTAAATATGATTAATGAAAATTATAATTCCATTTTTTTAGTATCTGTGGCTTTAAATTTCATAATTAACCCATCCAGATGCATACCGATATTTTGACTGGATATGTTAAATTTATTCACATCCTCCTCTGTGACAAAATTAAGTTTGTTAGCAATAATTAGTAAGGTTTCAATTTCTGTTAGTTTTTGATGGGCAACAGTTAACTGTGTTTTTCTTTCGCGAAAATCTTTAGTGGTCATGCCGTTTGAGATACAGAGTGGAATTTCGATAACCCGGCTTTTTAATTGATCGATGATGGATTGGGCTTCATCTTCAGGGAATACACTTGTTAGTACATAAACACTTTTAACAAGATCAAGACTTTCTTGCCAAACCGATAGATTGGTGTAGGAATGTTTGTTTTTCATGTGATTAATTTTTTATGATCAATTTAAACTATAATTCGTCAATATTTTCTGGGGGCTGTGCCAGTAGCGCTTTGTAATTCTTAGAAACAATGGGTCTTTGGATTAATTTTGGGTGCTCTAGCAAAATGTTTATCCACTCTTCATCGCTAAAATTCTTTCCCTTAAACTCAGCTTTGTAGACAGCTTCCTGGGTTCGGATAATATCGTGAGGCCCTTTGTTCATCTTCATTAAAATTTCTTTTAATGTTGATTTTGAAAGAGGATTTTTCAAGTAATCTACGATTTGATATTCGTAGCCTTTTGACTCTAAGTAGGCTAAGCCGGCTCTGGATTTACTACATCGGGGGTTATGGTAAATGGTGTACATTGTTTTTTTATCAAAGTTAATTATTTCCGAATTCCATCAGGTACGCTTTTATAAATTCATTTATTTCTCCATCCATTACGGCCTGAACATTTGATGTTTCGTAATTTGTTCTCACATCTTTAACCATTTTATAGGGATGCATGACGTAGGAACGAATTTGTGAACCCCATTCAATCTTTTTTTTGTTGCCTTCAATTTCGGATTGTGCATCGCGTTGTTTACGAAGTTCCAATTCATACAATTGAGATTTAAGCATACGGATGGCCTTTTCACGATTTTGTCCTTGAGAACGGGTTTCCTGACATTCGATTGCAATTCCGGTTGGTTCGTGATGCAAACGAACGGCTGATTCTATTTTATTTACTCCCTGACCACCGGGTCCGCTGGATCGGAAGGTATCCCAACTAATATCAGCAGGATTTATTTCGATGGTGATATTATCGTCAACAACCGGATAAGCGTAAACCGAAGCGAAAGAGGTATGACGACGATTGGCTGAATCAAACGGAGATAAGCGCACCAAACGATGAACCCCGTTTTCACTTTTCAGGTATCCAAAGGCAAAATCACCTACAAATTCAAGTGAAACTGATTTTATTCCGGCGCCATCACCTTCTTGAAAGTCTAGTTGTTTGACTTTGAAATGATTCCGCTCGCCCCAGCGAATATACATTCGCATTAGCATTTCTGCCCAGTCCTGACTTTCAGTTCCTCCTGCTCCGGGATTGATATTTACAATGGCACCTAACTTATCCTCTTCTCCAGAAAGCATGTTTTTGAATTCGAGGTCTTCAACAATTTTTAAACAGTTTTCGTATTGTTGTTCGACATCTTTTTCACTGGCTTCACCTTCATTAAAAAACTCGAAAATCACACTGAGGTCATCCCAGCTTTGATTGCCTTTGGCATAGGCAGATGTCCACAGTTTTTTGTCTTGAATTTTTTTCAGGATTTGTTCGGCTTCTTTGGGTTTGTTCCAAAAATCAGATGCCTGGGTAAGCTTTTCTTCTTCAGCTATTAGTTCATTTTTTCGGTCAATGTCAAAGGAACCTCCTCAAAGCATCCAACCTTTTCTTTAAATTTTTAATTTCTTCGAGTGTAGCCATTAACTAAAATTATAAGCGTTTGAACAACAAATTTACAAAAAATTACGCGATTATTTTGGTCGAACTTAAATCCTTTCAGGAGAGTTCCTCATTAAGGATGTCCCAAACTAAACCTGAATAAAATCCTTTGTTAATAGCATATGTGGCAATGTTGTACTTTTTTTTTCGGGGATCAGTTTCTTTTACCTCCTTTACTTTTTTAGTGATGAGTTTTTTTAAAGTTTGGAGGTACTCCTCTTCATCAATTTCTGCCAGGCCTATTTGAATGATGAGTTCAGGAATTTGTTTCTTTTTTAATTCATAAATGATTTTATTTTTGCCCCAGTTTTTATTTCTGAATTTGCCAACTGAAAATGATTTTGCAAACCTTTCTTCATTTAAGTAATTTTCTGCCATCAACTGCATGATAATTTTATCAGCTACTTTTGGTTGGATTTTCCATTCATAGAGTTTTCTTTTCACTTCAAAAATTGATCGCTCCTGATAGCTACAGTATTTTTGACATTTTGATAAGAGATATTGATGGTGCTCAGTCATGAGAGTTTTTTTTAATTTGTTCATAAAAATTATAAAACTTACCCTTGATTTGATCTCTTACTTCACGGTATTTCGACATTACTTCATTCTCGGTTCCGGTTGCCATTGCAGGATCTTCAAAGCTGATGTGTAATCTGTTTTTTACAATACCTAAAAACGCAGGGCATCTTTTTCGAGCCTCATCACAAACCGTAACAACATAATCAAAGGGTAAGGTAAGAAAGCAGTTTATCTTTCGAGGTTTTGAGTTACTAACATCAATACCTACTTCTGCCATAACCTTTACCGTACGATGATTAATTATTTTTCCGGGTTCAGTTCCGGCCGAAAATACTTCCAGTTCCGAATCAAAAGACCTTAAAAAATAATCGGCCATTTGACTCCGGCATGTATTTCCCGTACAAATAATTAAAATCCTCGATTTCATTTTTTAATTCTGAAGTAAATCTCTCACTAATTCCGGAACACCTTCACCGGCAGTTTTTCGAAAAATTTTCAAGTGTTTTAATTGATAATTTTCCGTTGCGTTTGGATCAATTAAATATTTTAGGCTTTCTTCGGGTGCTTCATTGATTAATCCGTTTGCAGGATATACAGCTAATGAGGTACCAATTACCATTAAAATATCTGCTTGTTTGACTATTCCAGCAGCTTGTAAAATATTCGGGACTGGTTCACCAAACCAAACAATATGGGGTCGAAGCTGCGATCCTTTTTCACAATGGTCGCCCCATTTTAATTCCCAGTCGTTCATCTGGTAAACTAAACTTGCATCAACTGTGCTTCGCGCTTTTTTAAGTTCTCCATGGAGATGCAAAATGTTTTTTGATCCGGCTCTTTCGTGCAGGTCATCCACATTTTGTGTAATGATTTGAACCTCAAATTTATCTTCCAGTTTAACAAGTGCATAATGTGCAATATTGGGTTCAACTTCAAACAGTTTTTTTCGCCTTTGGTTGTAAAATTCAAGCACTAATTCAGGATTGTGTTCCCATGCCACCGGACTAGCTACTTCTTCAAATCTATGATTTTTCCATAATCCATTCTGGTCTCTGAAAGTTTTAAGACCACTTTCAGCACTCATACCTGCTCCACTGAGTACAACAATCCTTTGCATTAAATATAATTGTTCTGATGAATTAACTAGATGGTATAAATTTACATAAAAAAAGCACCCTAATCAAGTAGGGTGCTTCTAAAATCTTTACTAATAGGGTCTTTTAGAATAGCTTCATATCATCGAGAACCTTCATCACCTTTTTGAGGTCTTTAGCCGAATCCTGTAGTAATTTTGTTTCTTCTTCATTCAAGTTAAGTTCAAAGATGGTTTCTACGCCACCTTTACCAAGTTTTACAGGAACGCCCATGTAAATGTCCTTCAATCCATATTCTCCTTGCAACCAAGCACAACACGGGAAAATACGTTTTTGGTCGTCAACAATGGCTTCTACCATTTGAGCCGCAGCAGCACCGGGAGCATACCATGCAGAGGTTCCCATGAGGTTTACTAATTCACCACCTCCCAAACGGGTTCTTTCAACAATTTTTTCAATTTCATCTTTACCAAGTAATTCGATAATAGGAATACCGTTAACTGAGGTATAACGTGGTAATGGAACCATTGAGTCACCATGTCCACCAAGCGATAAAGAAAGAATGTCTTTTGGAGAAACATTTAACGCATCTGCAATAAATGCACGATATCTACCGGTATCTAAAATCCCGGCCATCCCAAATACTTTATTTGAAGGTTTGTTAGCTGCAAGGTAAGCCGCATAAGTCATCACATCTAATGGATTTGATACAACGATGATAATGGCTTCAGGAGAATATTTGACTACTTTCTCAGTGACTTCCTTAACTATACTGGCATTGGTTTTTATTAAGTCATCGCGCGACATTCCTGGCTTACGTGGAATGCCGGAAGTGATAACCACAACACCTGAACCTTTGGTTTTTAGATAATCATTTGTAACCCCTGTAACCCTAGTATTAAAATTTTGGATGGAAGAGGTTTGCCAGATATCCAAAGCTTTTCCTTCGGCTACACCTTCCTTGATGTCAACCAGCACCACTTCTCGGGCCAGATCCTTATGCGCAATTACATTTGCACATGTAGCTCCAACATTTCCGGCTCCAACAACAGTAATTTTATTCATATGTTCTTTTTTAAGTTTAGTAGCATCATTTTTCACAAATATATAAATTACTGATTGTTAAAACAATAACAGTGCTTATTTATAAAAGTTTTTAAATTGGATAAATTGGGAATGAAACATTCAAACGCAAGTTTAAATTGAATAAAAAAAAGGCCATCTCAATAGATGGCCTTTTTTATTGTTATGGTTGTTGAATCATAAAATTAACATTTAATTCCTTTTTCTCTTTGCTCAGCACACTGTGCGTCAATTACAGCAATCATAACCATGTTAACAATATCGTTAACACTACTTCCCATATTCAATACGTGAACTGATTTGTTCATTCCATTGATAACAGGGCCGATAACCTCGTAATGTCCCATTTCTTGCAATAATTTGTAAGCCACGTTTCCGGCTGTTAAATATGGGAAAATAAGTGTATTGGCAGGGCCATCAGCTAGCTTGGAGAAAGGGAAATTTTCTTTTATCATTTCTGCATTTAGTGCAACATTCGCCTGCATTTCACCATCAACAACCATGTCGGGATAATCGTTATGGAGTTGAGCAACAGCAATTCTTTGTTTCTTCGGAATTGCTCCATCGTTTGACCCAAAGTTTGAGTAGGATAAGAAAGCTACTCTTGGCTTCAGTTTAAATTGTTCAACCGCATAAGTTGTTTGTAAGGTAATTTCAACCAGGGTATCAACATCGGGGTTTTTATTTACTGTGCAATCAGCAAAGAAAATCGGACCTTCCTTAGAGTTAACGATATACATCCCGGATACAATATTGGCATTTGGTTTTTTGCCAATAATCTGTAAGGCGGGTTTCAAAGTGTCTGGATAATTTCTGGTTAATCCGGAAATTAAGGCATCTGCATAACCGGTTTCTACAAGCATAGGCCCGTAGTAATTCCGGTGTTGCATCATGTCTTTGGCTGCAGTTAAGGTAACTCCTCTTCTTTGGCGTTTTTTGTAAAGAAGTTCTGCAAATTCATGACGACGTTTCTTTTCCTCGTCAGATTTAGGATCGATTATTTCAACATCCGGTAATTCAAGACTATTAACTTTAATTAATTCTTTTATTGCTTCTATGTTTCCTAATAAAATCGGATAGGCAAGTTTTTCATTCAGAACAATTTCAGCTGCCTTTAAGATCTTGTAGTTTTCCGCTTCGGCAAATACTACTTTTTTAGGATCTCGTTTAGAACGGGCTTTAATTTGACGAACAATAGGATTACTAACACCAAGTCTCTTACGCAATTCGTCACGATAGGCATCCCAATCGGTGATTGGTTTTTGGGCAACACCTGTTTCCATAGCTGCTTTAGCAACAGCAGGTGCCAAATATTCAATTAGGCGTGGATCGGTTGGTTTAGGGATAATATATTCTTTTCCAAATTTCAAATTAGTTGCATGGTAAGCAATATTTACTTCTTCAGGAACAGGTTCCTGTGCCAACTGCGCCAGTGCATAAGCTGCAGCTAATTTCATTTCTTCGTTAATGCAAGTGGCTCTTACATCCAATGCTCCTCTGAAGATAAACGGGAATCCCAAAACATTGTTAATCTGATTTGGGAAATCAGATCGTCCGGTTCCCATAATCACATCCTCTCGAGTTGAGGTTGCATCATCGTATGTGATCTCAGGGTTTGGGTTTGCACACGCAAAAACAATAGGATTTTTTGTCATCGATAATAACATCTCCGGTTTCATTACTCCTGCAACTGAGAGTCCGAGGAACATATCTGCACCTTCAACTGCTTCGGCCAGGGTGTTAATATTTCTGTCGGTTACAAATTGTTTTTTAACAGAATTCAGGTCGGTTCTGGACTTGTTTAAAACCCCTTTTGAATCAACCATCACAATGTTTTCAGGTTTAACTCCGAGTTTGATATAAAGTTTAGTACAAGAAACAGCAGAAGCGCCTGCTCCGTTAACA
Organism: uncultured Bacteroidales bacterium; assembly: GCA_942491855.1. Lineage (GTDB taxonomy): Bacteria > Bacteroidota > Bacteroidia > Bacteroidales. The sequence continues at coordinate 74,748 of CALOCL010000025.1, read as the reverse complement.
ACAATTTTTACTTTATCAATCTTTTTACCATTGATTTTAAGGGCATTTAATAATCCGGCTGAAGTGATGATGGCGGTTCCATGCTGGTCGTCATGCATCACCGGAATATTTAGTCTTTCTTTAATTTTATCTTCGATTTCAAAACATTCCGGTGCTTTGATATCTTCAAGATTAATTCCTCCGAATGTTGGAGCGATATTGATGACCGTATCCACAAATTTATCGATGTCTTTAACATCAATTTCAATATCAAAAACATCAATGTCGGCAAAGATTTTAAAAAGAAGACCTTTACCCTCCATAACTGGTTTTCCCGCTTCAGCGCCAATGTCGCCTAAACCAAGAACTGCGGTACCGTTTGAAATGACCGCCACAAGATTTCCTTTGGCGGTATACTTGTAAACATCTTCTGGATTTTCTTGTATTTTGAGACAAGGATCTGCCACACCAGGTGAATAAGCCAAAGATAAATCCCTTTGCGTAGAATAGGGTTTCGTAGGGATCACTTCTATCTTCCCGGGTCTCCCCTCAGAATGATAGATTAAGGCGTCTTTTCTAAATAAATTATCCATTACTAATTATTTATTGTGAATATCTAAACAAATGAACTACAAAATTAAGAATATCTAGCGTTCAACATATCTCAAAACCTTATATATACTGATTAAAAATTATTCTATAATATTGATTATTACGGTACCTAATTAACCGCATTTTTTAAAGCACTCAAATTTTGCTGCAACAATTAAATTCGTATTTTTACTTGCCTGTTAAGCAGATTTCAACTTGAAAAAACTAACCATAAATTTTACTGAATGTATTCGTATATCGAGGGAAAAATAGCAGAAAAAACCCCAACTTATGTGGTGATTGATGTGAACGGAATTGGTTTTCAAATTCATATTTCATTACATACCTATTCGCAAATTGAAGGATTACAAAATTGCAAATTGCACACCCATTTTGTGGTTAGAGAAGATGCCCAGCTTTTATTTGGGTTTCATACAATAACCGAGCGAAAGCTTTTTGTTCATTTGATTTCTGTCTCAGGTGTGGGAGCCAACATCGCCCGACTCATTTTATCATCAATGAACCCCGACGAGCTTTACTCGAATATTGTGAATAGCAATTTCCCAGCCCTGCAATCTGTTAAAGGTATTGGTGGCAAGACAGCACAAAGGATTATCATTGATTTAAAAGACAAATTAGAGAAGGAAGATGGAATGGTTGAAAATGTTCCGTTTTCACACAATACGAAAAAAGAAGAAGCGTTATCTGGTTTGGTAGTTCTTGGTTTTAACAGAAACCTTGCATCCAAAGCGATTGATAAAGTTCTTGAAACTAATGGAGGCGACCTTAGTGTTGAAGAATTGATTAAAAATGTATTGAAATCATTTTAACTTTATCTTTTTGGGATTAAAAAAATCATGATCGTTTCATTTTATGTTTTAAAATCTTTTTCATTCTTTGATTTTTTCTAAACAACATATTTTTTTATCGGGGTGGATTTTTATATTCATTTTCAGTCTGGCTTCGCCAAGGTTGAATGCGAATCCAGTCGAAAAAGATGGCAAAGGTTCTGATTACAATCCTTTACAAGTTAAAGACACTTCAACCGCTTTTAAATTAAACTACCCATTTAAAAGAGAGTTTTTTAATCCCTTCAATTATAAATTTACAAGCCCCCTTTTTCTAAAAACTCCATCAAATATAAAATCTCAGATTTCCTATAATCCGGATGGGAATAAATATGTTTTTTTTAGCAGGATGGGTAATTTAAATTATCGCACACCGCTAAACATGGGTTTTAGCGACTATCAAAAATTTGCGGCAAAAAAGTCGGAAAGCAATTACTGGAAGCAAAGAATTAATACGGCAAGTGGTGATAGCCGAGCAGGGATTATTCCGGCTTTGCATGCAGGAAATCAGGTGCTCGATCAAGTATTTGGAGGAGACTTAATTGACATCAGACCGCAGGGTTCGGCGGAATTAACTTTTGGCGTTCTGGCTAATAACCGAAAAGATGAAACGCTAGATGTGAGAAGAAGACATACCACAGATTTTGATTTTAAAGAGAAAATTCAAATGAGTGTGTTGGCCAATATTGGTGATAAAATTCAATTCAAAACAAATTACAATACCGAATCCACCTTTGATTTTGAAAACAAACTTGCCTTAAAATACGAAGGCAAGGAAGATGAAATTGTTAAATTGATTGAAGCCGGTGATGTAAATTTACCTTTACCCACTACACTGATTACAGGTAGCCAAAGTTTATTCGGAATTAAAACCAAATTGCAATTTGGCAGGGCAACCATCACGAGTGTATTTTCTCAGCAAAAAAGTCAAACATCTTCAATTACTGTTCAGGGGGGAGCACAAACCAATGAATTTAACTTAACGGCTGTAGATTACGAAGAAAATCGGCACTTTTTTATTGGGCAATATTTTAGAGAAGATGTGACTGACAGTGAAGGAAAGCCAAGTAACAGATATAACGAAGCCTTAAAAAACCTCCCTGTCATCGCATCAAATGTAAATATTACCCGCATGGAAGTCTGGGTTACAAATATTGGACCCGCAGTAACGGATAATCGAAATATTGTTGCATTGGCTGATTTGGGTGAATACAGCCCCAATAGCAATATTATCAACCCCCAATTGGGTGGTAGGTTACCATCAAATTATTCGAATGATCTCTTAAATCGATTCGATACTGCGCAACTCCGTGATATAAATTCGGTTTCAAATTATTTAAAAAATGACCCACTTGGTATTGGTTCATCAGGGTATTTTATTGCCGGTGAAGATTTCGAGAAAATTGAAAGTGCCCGGAAACTAAGAACTTCGGAATATACCTTTAACAGCAGGCTCGGTTTTATCTCTTTGAATACCACACTAAATTCTGACCAAACATTGGCTGTTGCCTATCAATACACCGTAATTGGCGATAACAAGGTTTATCAGGTTGGGGAGTTCACAGATCAGGGTATTAATGCACCCCAGGTGTTAATGGTGAAAATGTTGAAGAGTACCTCCATAAATACCCGTAGTAAAATGTGGGATTTGATGATGAAAAATGTTTATTCAATCAGGGCATATCAGGTTAATCCTGAAGATTTCATCTTTAATATTTTGTATTCAGGGAATAAAAATGGGATCCCAACGGCCTATTTAACCGAAGGTGGAGAAAAGATAAAAGGGGTTCCATTAATTCGGTTGATGAATATGGATAATTTGAATCCACAATTGAATCCACCACCTGATGGAATTTTCGACTTCATCGATGGAGCTGCAATAAATGGTGGTACCATTGAGTCGTCGAACGGACGTATCTTTTTTCCGGTACTCGAACCTTTTGGGAAAGATTTACGAAAGCAGTTCACTGATCCTGAATTAGCAAATAAGTATGCTTTTGATTCGCTCTACACCTTAACAAAAACAGGAGCCGAACAATATCCAGAAAAAAATAAATTTATTTTAGAGGGGATTTACAAATCTTCCACAAGCAATGAAATTTCGCTCAATGCCTTGAATGTCCCCCAGGGTTCTGTAGTGGTTTCGGCAGGAGGAATTCCTTTAACCGAAAATGTTGATTACACGGTTGATTATACCTTGGGAAGGGTGAGAATTATTAACGAAGGAATTTTAAACTCAGGAACCCCGATTAAGGTATCGCTTGAGAGCAACTCCATGTTCAACCTGCAAACCAAACGAATGATGGGAACGCACATCAATTACGCCTTAAAAGAGAATACCAATATTGGAGCAACCATCATTAATTTGAACGAACGACCGCTCACGCAAAAAACGAATTATGGCGATGATCCAATTTCAAATACCATTTGGGGCATCAATTTCAATTTTGAAGAAGAATCCCGCTTGCTAACGAAGCTGGTTGATAAACTGCCATTTTTCAGTACCAAGGAAAAATCAATGATTAATATTGATGGTGAATTTGCACATTTTATTCCTGGACATTCAAAAGCCATCGGTAAAACCGGAACTTCCTACATCGACGATTTTGAAGGAAGTAAATCCACCCTCGATCTGAAGAATTTTGGCGCATGGTTATTGGCCAGTACTCCCCAGGGTCAATTTGATATTTTCCCGGAAGCTGCCCCCAATGAAGGAATTAACTATGGTAAAAACAGAGCCAAATTTGCATGGTATATCATCGATCCACTTTTTTATGATCGGAAAACAAACCTAAAACCACCCAATATCGATAACAACGAATTGTCGAAAAACAGTGTACGACAAGTACTCGAAACTGAAGTTTTCCCGAATAAGGATATACCTAACGGTATTCCAACTAATATTCCCATCCTGAACATGGCTTTTTATCCCAAGGAAAAAGGGCCTTATAATTATGATGTGGATCCGGTTGGAGGGTTAACTGCCGGAATTAATCAGGAAGGAGAGCTAAACGATCCTAATTCAAGATGGGGTGGGGTGATGCGCAAAATCGAATCAACCGATTTTGAAGCTACCAATGTTGAGTATATCGAGTTTTGGCTGATGGATCCATTTACTGAAGACGCCACAAATAACGGAAAACTGTATTTTAATTTAGGTGATATTTCGGAGGATATTTTAAGAGATTCAAGAAAAAGTTTTGAAAATGGCTTACCGACCAGCGAGGAAGTAGTTAATGTTGATACAACGATTTGGGGAAGGGTTCCTAGTTTGCAATCTCTGGTTGAATCATTCAGTAATCAAGCAGGGACCCGTGTTTTTCAGGATGTCGGATATGATGGCCTAAGTGATGATGATGAACGTTCGTTTTTTAATAGTGTATCCGGTAAGCACGATTATCTGAATAAAATTCAAAATAATTTCGGAACCAATTCAAATGCCTTCCTGAAATCGATGGAAGACCCTGCCTCAGATAATTATCATTATTTCAGAGGGACTGATTTTGATAATGATAATAAGTATGCAAGTATTTTAGAGCGGTATAAAAACTTCAATAATCCTGATAAAAATTCGCCATCCAGCGATCAGAATCGGGAAAATTATCCAACTGCTGCAACAGCAATGCCCAATGTTGAAGATATCAATTACGACAATACTTTGAGTGAAGCAGAGCGTTATTTTCAATATGAAATAGAATTGGATAAATTAAAAATGAATGTGGGTGAAAATTATATCACCGACATTTATGAAGCAACTTCACATCAATTACCAAACGGAAATTTGAAGAATACCAAATGGTATCAGTTTAAGATTCCGATCAGCCAACCTGATCAAGTAATCGGAAACATTCAGGATTTCAAATCCATACGATTTTTACGAATGTTTATGAACGATTTTGAGCGGCCTGTCGTTCTAAGATTTGCTACGCTAGAACTTGTCAGAGGTGAATGGCGTAGATTTAACAACTCTTTAATACCTGGCGAGGAAACCACCGTTCCAATTGATTTGCAAAGTGAAACAACTTTTGACGTAACAGCCGTAAATATTGAGGAAAACGGGAAAAGGTATCCGGTACCTTATGTGGTACCTCCTGGTATTGAAAGAGAAATAAATATTGCTACTACCGATATCATCCGTCGAAATGAGCAGTCGATGGTTTTGAAGGTCGATAACCTGGAAGACGGTGATGCAAGAGGCGTATATAAAACCACCGATTTTGACTTCCGGCAGTATAAAAATCTAAAGATGTTTGTTCATGCTGAAAAGATGATTGAATCGGAGGAATTGCAAAAAGGTGAACTCAGTATCTTTATGCGTTTCGGAGCTGATTTTACAGAAAATTATTACGAATATGAAATCCCACTGAACTTTACCCCTTGGGGTACCACAGCAGCCGATCCCGATGCCATTTGGCCTGAGGATAACAGCTTCAGTATTGATTTAGAAAAGCTGGTTGACATTAAACAACAGCGAAACATTGCGATGCGCGATCCCAATTCAAATCTAAGTAACTCGATCCCATTTGTAGTTTACGATGGGAATGCAAAAGTTACCGTAATTGGTATGCCTAGTATTAGTGATGTCAAAGCCATTTTAGTCGGAGTTAGAAACCCGAAGCAGGTAAATTCGGCCGCCGGTGATGATGGGTTACCAAAAAGTGCTGAGGTTTGGGTGAATGAAATGCGCCTAACCGATTTTAGTAATAAAGGCGGATGGGCTGCCACCGCGCGTATTTCAGCAAATCTTGCCGATTTAGGAAGAGTTACTTTTATGGGAAGTCATAACTCTGCCGGATTTGGTAGTCTTGAACAACGGGTTAATGAAACTTTCAAGGAGGCGGTCACCTCTTTCGATTTTAGTACGGATATGGAATTGGGGAAATTTTTCCCAGAAAAATCAGGGATACGTATTCCGTTGCATTTCGATTATTCCGAAATGCAAAGCACCCCACAATTCAATCCACTTGATCCTGACGTGAAATTGAAAGATGAATTAGATTCATTTGAAACGCAAGATCAGCGCGATTCCCTGATTAAAATTACAGTCGATTATGTTCAACGCAAAAATTTGAATTTAATGAATGTTCGTAAAGACAAGCTTGATGGATCAAAAAGCAAAATTTACGATGTTGAAAACTTAAGCCTTTCTTACGCATATTCCGAAATTTATTCTCGAAATATTGATGTGGAATATGATTTGAAAAAAGCATATCGTGGTGGATTTGGGTATAATTTTTCAAATACACCAAAACCCGTTAAACCTTTTGCAAAATCAAAATTTTTGGCGAAATCAAGCTATCTGAAATTGATTCAGGATTTCAATTTTTATCTCACGCCTAAATTAATATCCTTCCGAACGGATATGTTTAGGGAACACAATGAAAGAACATTGAGGAATAAAAGCCGGGGAGATGTTCCGATGGAAACCTTTTATGTGAAAAAGTGGGATTGGAATAGAAATTACAACATAAAATTTGATTTATCCCAGTCATTAAGACTTGATTTTAGAGCAAATGCAACAGCCTATATCGATGAACCACAAGGTAATCCTGAGAAGGGGGATGAAGAATATAAAGCCTATCGTTCCGAAATATTTAAGGAGATTGGGAGATTGGGAAGTATCAACAGATACGATCAGATATTGCAGGCAAATTATACGCTTCCTTTGCAAAAAATCCCCATTCTCGATTGGGTGAGTTCACAGGTTAACTATCAAGGCACGTTTAATTGGGGTGCATCACCACGCTCACTTCAGGATCAGTTTGGAAATCAGATTGAAAACTCGGCTCAGATTCAGTTTACCGGAGATTTTAATTTTGTAAAACTATACGAAAAGATCCCTTATTTTAAGTCACTTAATCAGCCTAAAAGGAGGGTTCAAAACAGAAATCAGGCGGCTGCTGGAATAAATGTACAACATGAGGTAATGCGCGGAGATACAACTGAAAAACCCATCAATCGGGTTAATTATTTAAAACTGGTGACCGATAATATTTTGAAAGTATTGATGGGAGTGAAGCGGGCATCTTTCAATTATTCTGAAATTAGCGGAACATTTATTCCCGGTTTTCATCCGGAACCTACATCTATTGGTAATTCATGGAGATACCAATCGAATACTGGCACTGAAAGTGATACCCCAACCAGCCTTGCTCCTGGTATTGGGTTTGTCTTCGGTGATCAAAGGGATATTCGAAATGATGCGGTTCGGTATGGATGGCTTTCAGTTGATACCTTACTTAATCAACCTTATGCGACTAAAAAAACAACAAACTTAACCATGAGGGCATCGCTCGAACCATTCCCGGGTTTTAAAATTGAATTAAATGCCGACAGGGCTTATTCGGTTAATCATTCTGAATATTTTAGAGCCGATAGCGAAGGTGTTTTTCATTCTTACTCGCCTATCGATAATGGAAGTTTTAGCATGTCAACCATCGCTTGGTCTTCGGCATTTAACAAAGAATTGGCGGATAATATTTCCGAAAATTTCGAAAAATTTAAAAGCAATCGCAAAATTATCGCCTATCGTTTAGCAGAAGAAAATCCTAATTATTCAGGACAAACTTTTGTTTCGGATACCATTAATGGTGAAGAGGTAAGGTATCCACTTGGATACGGACCTTCGTCGCAAGATGTACTGCTGTATTCTTTATTAGCTGCTTATACGGGTAAGGATCCTAAGAAAATGGCCTTGACCAAGTTTCCCAGAATCCCGCTACCGAATTGGCGAATTGTTTTTACGGGTCTTACCAAAATTGAAGCGCTTCAAAAGATTTTTAGAAATATTACCATCATTCATGCCTATCGTGCTTCGTATAACGTAGGTAATTTTGTCTCAAACATTGGAAGGGATATGGTAAATGGGTATCCAAATTCCTTAAATGTTGATAGAGAAAACTATATCCCCGAATATGATATTTCGCAAGTTTCGATTAGCGAACAATTCGCTCCACTCATCAGTATTGATGTGATTATGCAGAATAGCATGACCTCTAAAATTGAAATTAAAAAATCAAGAAACCTGGCCTTTAGTTTTGCGAATAACCAAATGGTTGAAGTGAAAAGTGATGAGTTCGTCGTCGGTCTTGGCTACAGAATTAAGGATGTTGGTTTTAATATGAATACAGGAGGGGGAAGCCAATCTTCAAAACGAATGAGTAGTGATTTAAACTTAAAAGCTGACTTCTCCATGCGAAATAATAAAACAACCCTCAGAAGAATTGACGAAGGAATTAATCAAATTTCGGCAGGGCAAAAAATTATTACAATCAATACTTCTGCCGATTACATGGTTAATCAAAAATTCAATATACGTTTGTTTTTCGATAAGGTGATCAATAATCCATTTGTAAGTAACCAGTATCCGAACTCAACAACCAACGGCGGAATTAGTTTGCGATTCATTCTTAATTAGTTATGTTATTCGCAATTTAGAGCGTATTTAAATTAATTCCGATATTCTACTTTCTTAAAAAATTGTACTTTTGCCCAACAATAATTTTAATTAATAAGCAATGAATATACCTGAAAATTTAAAGTATACCAAAGATCATGAATGGATCTTGGTTGAAGGCGAAGAAGCAACTATCGGGATTACCGATTTTGCCCAAAAAGAGCTTGGAGATATCGTTTTTATTGAAGTAGAAACGGTTGATGAAACATTAGAAGCTGAAGAAGCTTTTGGTACCATTGAGGCCGTTAAAACGGTATCTGATATGTTTATGCCCATAGGTGGTGAAGTGATTGCTTTTAATGAAGAATTAGAGACTGCTCCTGAAAAGGTTAATCAAGATCCTTATGGCGAAGGATGGATCATTAAAGTTAAAATATCTGATCCAAGTGAACTGGATGCTTTGTTTTCAGTTGAGCAGTATAAAGAGCTAATCGAAGCATAAAACGAAACATAGCAGGCAGTGAATTTTTCGTTGCCTGTGTATGCGCTCTCGAAAATGTTAAAAAACTTCTGGCCGGTGTTGGCATGGTCACTTCTGATATTGGTACTAACAGGCATGCCAGGCATGGTGATACCAAGGGTCGGAATTTTCTGGAACAGGATAGGGCCAGATAAGTTGGCCCACTTTTTTTTATACGCAGTTTTCTTTTATCTTTTATTAAAGGGTGCAGCAAAACAGTATCAAACCTCAAAGTTAAATTTTCGAAGCATTTTTGTCCTCTTGCTTGTTGGCATAGTATTTGCAGGTTTAACAGAGATATTACAAGATGTATTGTTCATTAACAGAAATGGAAACTTATACGATTTTATCGCGAATACATTAGGGTGCATAGCAGGATTAGTCATCTATCTATTGCCAGTAAAAAAAAAGCAGATAAAATGAGCATACAATAAGTTTTTTTAATATTTTAGCGAACGATTTCAAATATTTATAGATCAAGTATAAAACGACAATCATGGATGCAAAAAAGACACCAAAGGCAGATCTCGAATCAAAGAGAATGCTTTTTATTCAATTTGGTTTAGTAATAGCCTTAGCTCTTGTGTTTGTAGCTTTTGAATATAAAAGTTATGAAAAAAGAGAATTAGATTTAGGAACGCGAGAAGCTGTTGATATAGTTGAGGAAATTATTCCAATTACCGAGCAAAAGGTAAAACCACCTCCACCTCCACCTCCAAAGCAAACAACTGTGATAAATATTGTGGAAGATGAAGTTGAGATTGAAGATGAAATTGAGATCGATGCTGAGGCCTCTCAAGATACTGAAATAGAAGAATACGTGCCGATTGAAATGGAAGCCGAAGAAGAAATTAAGGAAGATCAAATTTTTGCAGTTGTTGAAGCCATGCCTGAGTTTCCAGGTGGCCAGCCAGAAATGATGAAGTTTTTAAGTAAAAATATTAACTACCCAACCATGGCTCGTGAAAGTGGTATCCAGGGTATGGTTTATGTAACATTTGTTGTTGAAAGAGACGGATCGGTAACTGACGTAAAAGTAATGCGTGGTATCGGCGGTGGATGTGACGAAGAAGCAGTTCGCGTTGTTACTCGCATGCCAAAATGGATTCCTGGAAAACAAAGAAATAAGCCTGTAAGGGTTCAGTTTAACTTACCTGTTAGATTTGCGCTACAGTAAAAGTCTTGATTAAAATAAAAATTAAGTCCCCTTGCGCTTGGTGAGGGGATTTTTTTATGCCTTTTTGTTAAAATGCTTAGTGATAATTTGTGCCTTTGATTTTCCTATGACAGCAATAATTTCCTCGGAACTTGCTTGTTTAATATTTTTTACCGATTTAAATTTCAACAGTAATTTCTGAGCAGTCGAAATTCCGATTCCTTCTATTTCAGTCAAAACAGATTTAATAGTGCCTTTTTCTCTTTTGTTACGATGATGCGTAATTCCAAAGCGGTGTGCCTCGTCTCGTAATTGCTGAATAATTTTTAAACTTTCAGATTTTTTATCGATGTAAAGAGGGATGGAATCTCCCGGAAAATAAATTTCTTCAAGTTTTTTTGCAATCCCAATAATGGCGATCTTACCCCTCAGTTTTAATTTATCCAAACTTTTTAATGCTGAGCTTAACTGCCCCTTCCCCCCATCAACAACAATTAGCTGAGGTAGCTTTTTTTTCTCATCGAGCAGCCGTTTGTAACGCCTGTAAATTACCTCAGTCATCGAAGCAAAATCATCTGGTCCTTCAACGGTTTTAATGTTGAAATGGCGATATTCTTTTTTATCGGGTTTGGCATTTTTGAATGAAACCATGGCAGCAACCGGATAATCTCCCTGCAAATTCGAATTGTCAAAACATTCAATCCTCACTGGTAATTCCTTCAATCTTAAATCTTGCATAAGCTGATTCAAAATTCGTTTTGAATGTCTTTCTGGATCAACCAACGATTTCTGTTTTAGTTTATCGAGTTTGTAATATTTAGCGTTTCTTTCAGATAATTCCAATAATTTCTTTTTGTCCCCTCGCTGAGGGATCACAAACTTAACACCAGGAATTTCAAGATTGATATCGTGAGAAATGATCATCTCCTTCGCCGTGCTACTAAAACGCTGATGCAAATCAGCAATGGCAATGGACAGAAGTTCGGGAGCACTTTCATTCAATTTCTTTTTAATTTCCATCGAATGCCCTTGAACAATGGCTCCATTTACCACCTTTAAAAAATTAGCAAAGGCAGAGTTTTCGTCAACAATGATTGAATACACATCGACATTATCAATATTAGGATTTACAACAGTCGACTTACTTTTATAACGCTCTAGTAATTCAAGTTTTTCTTTAACGATATGGGCTTTTTCAAAAGCTTGTTCATCGGCATAGGCCTTCATCAATTTATGAAGCTGAGTGGAAACCTCTCCAATATTACCCTTGATGATATTCGTTATTTCACTAATCTTTTGGTTGTATTCTTCTTCTGTTTCCTTTCCAACACAAGGTCCTAAACAATTCCCGATATGATATTCGAGGCATACTTTGAATTTATTTTCATTAATGTTTTGCTCGGTCAACTTGTAATTGCAATTCCGCATTGGATAAAGTTGCTTGGTTAAATCCAATAAGGTGTTCATCATTCGAACGGAAGCATAAGGACCAAAATAAACCGATCCATCTTTAACCAATTGACGGGTAGGAAAAATGCGTGGGAAATTTTCATTTTTTATACAAATCCAGGGGAAGGTTTTATCATCTTTGAGTAAAACATTGTAACGAGGCTGGTATTTTTTAATCAGGTTATTTTCGAGCAGGAGGGCATCAAATTCGGTTTCAACAACAATAAATTTAATGTCTGCGATTTTTTTTACTAAAACTCCAACCTTTCCATTGGCGGTTTGATCTTTGTTAAAATAAGAAGAAACTCTTTTTTTTAAATGTTTGGCTTTGCCTACATAAATGATGGTGCCGTCCTTGTCGTAATACTGATACACTCCCGGTTTTCCCGGTAAAGATTTGATAATCTTTTTTAGTTGATCGAGGTATGGATTCAAGGACTTCAAATGATCAAAACAATTTAGTCATCAATATTTTTCATGGCATCCCAACCTTGTGCTTTTAACTGTATGGAGGTTCCTGAACGACTGATCAGGTTTTCGCCTTCAGAAATATCGGTCATGTGACCGATAACACTAATCCCTTCCAAGGTTTTAATTTTATCGTAGTCAGATTGATTGATTGTAAACAGTAGTTCATAATCTTCACCACCGCTCAAAGCCGCAATGGTAGGATCAATTTTTAATTCTTCGGCCATGGTTACTGTCGTTGCATCAATAGGGATTTTATCTTCATAAATTTGACAACCCAACTTAGAATTCTTACAAATATGTTTGATTTCAGATGCTAGCCCGTCTGAAATATCGATCATCGAAGTTGGTTTTATCCCGTTTTCTTTTAGCATTTTTACAACTTCAATCCGTGCTTCAGGTTTTAGCTGGCGTTCCAAAATATAGTCGTACCCATCTAATTCCGGTTGCATATTCGGATCGGCCTTGTAAACTTCTTTTTCTCTTTCGAGCAAAAGCAAACCCATGTATGCTGCACCCAAATCTCCACTTACACAAATCAAATCATTTTGTTGGGCAGTGTTTCGATAGGTGATTTCATCTTTATCAGCTTCTCCAATTACGGTAACCGCAATGAATAAATTACTCGCACTCGAGGTGGTATCGCCACCAATTAAATCCACTCCATATTTTTCACAAGCTAAATTAATTCCTTCATAAATGGCTTCCAGGGCCTCTACCGAAAAACGATTTGAAGCTGAGATTCCAACCGTAATTTGCTTTGGAATTCCATTCATCGCTACGATGTCGGAAAAATTAACAATGGCTGCTTTATATCCAAGATGTTTTAATGGTGTGTAGGTTAAATCAAAGTGGATTCCTTCGGTGAGCAAATCAGTTGAAACCAAGAGGTGACTTTTACCAGCTTTCAGAACAGCAGCGTCATCACCAACTCCCATGATCGTACTCTCATTTTTTAGGATGATGTTTTTGGTAAGATGGTCGATTAATCCGAATTCTCCAAGTTCTGATAATTCGGTGCGGCTGGTCTCTTGCTCAATCATATTTTATCTTTTTAAAGGCTTGTGTGTAGAAGAATTTCAATAAAAATAACATTTTTAAAACGGGCAGCAAAATTATGAATTATATCGGAATCATTTTTTATTTATTTGGCTTATTTTATTTATCTTTGCAGGCCTATTCTTATTTAAACTTATTACAAATAAGATACAATTTGATGAGAAATGAGCAAAGAGAAAAATAACATATTGGATGAGGTAACCCAGAGTGATTATAAATATGGGTTTGTTACAGATATTGAGACGGAAACTGCTCCTATTGGCTTAACTGAAGATACCATTCGGTTTATTTCTGCAAAAAAAAACGAACCGGAATTTATGTTGGAATCCAGGCTAAAGGCTTTCCGGCATTGGTTAAAAATGAAAGAACCCAATTGGGCTCATCTGGATATTCCGCCCATCGACTACCAAAAAATTATATTTTATGCCGCTCCTAAAAAGAAAGCGCAATTAGAAAGCCTGGATCAGGTTGACCCGGAATTGCTCGATACCTTTAACAAATTAGGTATTTCGTTAGAAGAGCAAAAACGTTTGTCAGGTGTTGCAGTTGATGCGGTAATTGATAGTGTTTCAGTTAAGACGACTTTTCAGGATACCCTTTCGAAGCATGGAATCATTTTTTGCTCCTTTAGCGAAGCGGTTCAAAATCATCCTGAACTCATAAAAAAATACATGGGTTCGGTAGTTCCTTATACCGATAATTATTTTGCTGCCTTAAACTCTGCTGTTTTTAGTGATGGCTCTTTTTGCTATATCCCCAAAGGAGTTAGATGCCCGATTGAGCTTTCTACCTATTTTAGAATTAACGCTGCAAACACAGGGCAGTTTGAACGTACTTTAATTGTTGCTGAAGATAATTCTTACGTTAGTTACATGGAAGGTTGTACGGCACCTATGCGCGATGAAAATCAATTGCATGCCGCCATCGTTGAAATTGTTGCCATGGAAAAGGCCGAAGTTAAATACGCAACCGTTCAGAACTGGTATCCTGGAAATAAAGAGGGAGTTGGTGGAATTTATAATTTCGTAACCAAGCGAGGGATCTGCAAAGGAGCCAATTCGAAAATTTCATGGACTCAGGTTGAAACAGGTTCAGCCATAACCTGGAAATACCCTTCCTGCATTTTATTAGGAGATAATTCGATTGGAGAGTTTTACTCCGTCGCGGTAACGAATAATCATCAGCAGGCTGATACCGGTAGTAAAATGATGCATATCGGAAAAAATACCAAGAGTACCATTATTTCGAAAGGAATTTCTGCAGGATTTAGTAATAACAGTTATCGTGGATTGGTAAAAGTAACTAAACATGCTGAAAATGCAAGAAATTTCTCGCAATGCGATTCATTGCTTTTAGGCGATAAATGTGGCGCACATACTTTTCCTTACATCCAAACCGATAATAAATCCTCCATCGTTGAGCACGAAGCTACAACCTCAAAAATTTCGGAAGATCAGTTATTTTATTGCAACCAACGAGGAATAGATACAGAAAATGCCATTGGCTTAATCGTGAATGGATATGCCAAAGAAGTTTTAAGTAAACTTCCTATGGAATTTGCCGTAGAGGCTCAAAAATTACTACAAATTACACTAGAAGGTAGTGTAGGTTAATCATATAAAAAGAGAGTAAAAAATGCTATTGAATATTAAAGATTTACATGTTTCGATACACGGTAAAGAAATTATCAGAGGCTTAAACCTTGGGATTAATCACGGTGAAGTGCATGCCATCATGGGACCTAATGGAACTGGTAAAAGCACGCTTGCAGCTGCTATCACTGGTCGTGAAGGATACGAAATTACAAAAGGAGAAATCATTTATCAAGGTAAAAATATTCTGGAAATGGCGCCTGAAGATCGAGCCAAAGAAGGTATCTTTTTAAGTTTCCAGTATCCTGTTGAAATTCCGGGGGTGAGCATGACTAATTTTATGCGAACTGCTTTAAATGAGCATCGTGAATATCAGGGTAAAGACCCAATGCCAGCGACTGATTTCCTTAAAATGATGGATGAGAAGAAGAAGATGGTTGAAATTCATTCAAAGCTAGCCAATCGTTCGGTTAACGAAGGATTTTCCGGTGGGGAGAAAAAGAAAAATGAAATTTTTCAGATGGCCATGCTCGAACCTACACTTTCTATCCTGGACGAAACAGATTCAGGATTGGATATTGACGCTTTAAGGATCGTAGCAAACGGTGTGAACATGTTGAAAAAACCTGAAAATGCATTTATGATTATTACGCATTACCAACGTTTACTCGATTATATCGAACCTGATTTTGTTCATGTTTTGTTTGATGGCCGCATCGTTAAATCAGGTGGCAAAGGACTGGCACTTGAGCTTGAAGAAAAAGGCTACGATTGGATTAAAGAAGAAGTTGAACGCTAATTTTTAGACGCAAGGAAGAATGAATAAACGTGACGAACAAATATTTCTGGAGAAAAAATTAGTCGATCTTTTTGAAGCTAATAAAAACTCAGCTTTTGTGAATGACCTCGATTCGGTTACAAAAGGCAGAACTAAGGCGATTGAACATTTCAAAAATTCAGGCTTCCCGGTGGTTACTGAAGAATTGTGGAGAGGAACGGATTTGTCGAAGGTTTTATCTGATGATTATCATCAATTTCTTAAACCACAGGAGAAAAATGTAGATTTGAATAAAATCTTTGTATGCGATGTTCATAATTTTGATACCGATATCATTTCATTATTAAATGGTTGGGTGGTTAATGGAACAGAGCGACTTAAAATTTTACCCAATGGGGTGATTATGGGCAGCCTGTCGGAAGCCATGAAACAATATCCTGAAATTATCGAAAAGTACTACAATACCAGTGAGCGCATCGAAACCCAATCGATGAATTCATTGAATACTGCAATGGCTCAAGATGGTGCATTTATTTTTGTTCCTGATGGGGTACAGGTTGAAAAGGCCATACAAATGATCAGCATCGTGAATCACGATCAAAACCTATTGGTACAAAATCGCAACATGGTGATTTTAGGAAACAACAGCAGTCTAACCATGGTTCAATGTGATGATTCCACCAATAATCTTCCAAGTTTCAATAATTCGGTGACCGAAGTATTTGTGGGTGAGAATGCCAATTTTGATCATTACAAACTCCAAAATTTAAATAATAAATCTACACTGGTTAACTCAACCTTCTTCTCCATTGGAGCTCATTCAAATATTTCGACCAGTGCAATTTCACTAAATGGCGGACTGATCAGAAACAATGTTTACGCGGCATTAAATGGTTCGGGTGCACACGCTGATGTGTTTGGGGTTTATTTGATGGATAAAAAGCAACATGTTGACAATTATGTGTTTATCGATCATAAAGTTCCTGATTGTACAAGCAATGAACTGTTCAAGGGAATTTTAGATGATGAAGCCAAGGGTGTTTTTAACGGTCATATTTTGGTGCGAAAAGATGCCCAACGAACCAATGCTTTTCAAAAAAATAAAAATATACTGCTCACCGATACTGCATCAATCGATACCAAGCCATTCCTTGAGATTTATGCGGATGATGTTAAATGTAGCCATGGTGCTACGGTTGGGCAGTTGGATACTGAGGCCATGTTTTATCTCCGATCCAGAGGGATTAGTGAAGATAACGCACGCATGTTGTTAATGTATGCTTTTGCAGCAGAAGTAATTAATGAGATTTCAATTGAAGCCCTTCGTACCAGAATTGACGACATGGTTAAAAAACGTTTACGTGGTGAACTTTCAATTTGCGAAACTTGTGTTTTACATTGTGGTAGTCCTGAAAAGGAAATCCATTTCGACATAGATTTGAGCAAAATTTAGTAAATTTGCGGTACATGAATCCGTTTGATATCCAAAAAATTAGAGCCGACTTCCCTATTTTAAAAAGAGAAGTCTATGGTAAGAAGTTAGTCTATTTTGATAATGGTGCAACTACCCAAAAACCACAAGCCGTCATCGATGTCCTGGTAAATTATTACACACAGGATAATTCAAATATTCATCGTGGGGTACATTACCTAAGCCAGCAGGCAACGGTCGCTTACGAGCAAGCTCGGGAAAATGTTCAGGCTTACATCAATGCCAAAGAAAAGCATGAAGTCATTTTTACCAAAGGAACCACGGATGCGATCAATTTAATGGCTCATTCTTTTGGCGAGCAGTTTATCAATGAAGGCGACGAAGTGGTTGTTTCAGCGCTTGAGCATCATTCGAATCTGGTACCCTGGCAGGTGCTGTGTAAAAAAAAGAATGCCAAATTACGGATCGTTCCTGTGAATGATAAAGGAGAGTTTATTTTTTCGGAATATGAAAAAATGATCAACTCCAAAACTAAAATAGTTACAGTAGCACACGTTTCTAACGCACTTGGCAGTGTAAATCCCATTAAAAAAATTATTGAAAAAGCACATCAAAAGGATATTCCTGTTTTAATTGATGGTGCACAGGGCATGCCTCATTTTGCAGTGGATGTTCAGGAATTAGATTGTGATTTTTATGCTTTTTCCGGCCATAAAATGTATGCTCCGATGGGAGTGGGTGTTTTGTATGGGAAGGAAAAATATTTAGAAGAAATGATTCCTTACCAAATGGGAGGAGAGATGGTAGATCAGGTAACATATGAAAATACAACCTACAATGTACTGCCATTTAAATTTGAGGCCGGAACCCCAAATGTTGAAGCGGTGCTTGGATTAGATGCTGCCATCAATTACATGAAGAGCATTGGAATTGAACAAATTGCTCATCACGAAAACAAGTTGATGAAGTATGCCAGTAGTGAATTAAAAAAAATTGAAGGAATACGAATAATAGGTGAAGCGGAACAAAAAGCGGGCGTAATCTCGTTTTTAATTGGCAATATTCACCCTTACGATGCCGGAACTATTATCGACCATTTTGGAATTGCCATCCGTACCGGTCATCACTGTGCACAACCTATTATCGATCATTTTAAAATACCTGGAACCATCAGAGCCTCATTTGCTATGTACAATGAAATTGAGGAAATTGACCTACTAATTAAAGCCATCAAACAAGTTAAAAAAATGTTTGAATAACCAACTAAAATTATACACAATGGAGGTAGAAAGCATTCGCAAAATTGAAAATGAAATAATTGCTGAATTTGCTCATTTCGGAGATTGGATGGACAAATACAATTATATTATAGAGATGGGAAAGGATGTCCCTTTAATTGACCCATCGCTAAAAACGGATAGTAATTTAATATCTGGTTGTCAATCAAAAGTATGGCTTCATGCACAATTCAAGGATGGAAAAGTTCTTTTTAGTGCCGATAGTGAAGCCGTAATCACACGAGGTTTAGCTAGTTTATTGATACGGGTGATGAATAATCAAACACCGGATGATATCTTAAATTCGGATTTCTTTTTCGTTAAAAAATTAGGTTTGAAAGAACACCTTTCTCCTAATCGTTCGAACGGACTAATTTCGATGATTAAACAAATGAAACTTTATGCTTTGGCTTACCAAACCAAGGCATCACAATCAGATGCTAAATCTGAATAATTGTATTACTATGGTTTTTAATAATACCAATATAGAACTCGAAAATGCCATCATTGCAGCTTTAAAAACGGTCTTCGATCCGGAGGTACCAGTGAGCATTTATGATTTGGGCTTGATTTACGAAATCAAGATTGATCAGTTAAACAATGTCAGAATCGTGATGACTTTAACTGCTCCGAATTGCCCTGTTGCAGAGAGTTTACCCGTTGAAGTTAAAGAAACAGTTCAAATGGTTGGGGGCGTCAATACTGTAGAAGTTGAACTAACCTTCGAGCCACCCTGGGATCAGGAGATGATCACAGAGGCTGCAAAACTCGACTTGGGTCTTTTATAAATCTTCTTAACATTATCGCATTATTCGGTTAATTCCTGTAATTTTACAATAGATTTTATGGACGATGGTAGAATTCACTGGTGAGTTATTAAAAAGAATTAATGATCCCTCCGATCTTAGGAAATTAAATGAGAATGAGCTCCCATTACTTTGTGCCGAACTCAGAGAATTTATCATAGAAGCCACCTCCACAAATCCTGGCCACCTGGGTGCAAGTTTAGGTGTAGTTGATTTAACCGTTGCACTTCACTATGCTTACAACACTCCCGATGATCGATTAATTTGGGATGTCGGACATCAGGCCTATGCCCATAAAATTTTGACAGGACGCAAAAATCAATTCCACTTAAACAGAATGAAAGATGGGATTAGCGGATTTCCAAAAAGGAGTGAAAGTGAATACGATGCCTTTGGTGTTGGCCATTCATCTACTTCAATTTCTGCTGCACTTGGAATGGCGATCGCTTCTGAATTAGGGGAGAATCCTGACCGACAACATATTGCCGTTATAGGTGATGGTTCGATGACGGGTGGGATGGCAATGGAAGCCTTAAATAATGCTGGAGTTTCACGATCAAACTTACTCGTTATTTTGAATGATAATGGAATTGCCATCGATAAAAATGTTGGTGCGCTAAAGGAATATCTTGTTGATATTGCCACTTCCAAAACCTATAACCGTTTAAAGAATTTCATCTGGAAATTATTGGGTAAAGTTACCATCAGTTATGGCCCAAATCACCAACGAATTGCCCAGCAAATTGAGGGTGCAATTAAAGGATCCATCCTGAAAAAAAGTAATTTATTCGAGTCTTTTGGATTTAGATATTTTGGACCTGTTGATGGGCACGATGTTAAGCGGCTTGCAGGTTTGTTTGCCGATTTGCAAAATATTCCGGGTCCGAAATTATTGCATGTCATTACTAAAAAAGGTAAAGGTTTAAAATCGGCCGAAAAAGATCAAACCCTTTATCATGCACCGGGAACCTTTAATAAAAGAACAGGCGAGATCACCAAAGCGAATGGTGCCGAAAAATTAGCTCCGAAATATCAGACCGTTTTCGGCCGCACAATTATTGAACTTGCTGAAGCCAACGATAAAATTGTAGGGGTGACACCTGCCATGCCTACGGGTTGTTCATTAAATTTGATGATGGAAAAAATGCCCAAAAGGGTTTTTGATGTTGGTATTGCTGAACAGCATGCGGTTACTTTTTCAGCGGGATTAGCAACAGAAGGGGTGATTCCTTATTGCAATATTTATTCAACATTTATGCAACGAGCCTACGATCAGATAATTCATGATGTTGCATTACAAAAACTCCCCGTTGTTTTATGTTTGGATCGAGGTGGTTTGGTAGGCGAAGATGGTGCAACGCATCACGGAGCTTTCGATTTGGCCTATTTACGTTCTGTGCCTGATTTAATAGTTTCTGCACCCATGAACGAAGAAGAATTGCGCAATTTAATGTACACCGCTCAATTAAAAAACCATGGGGCATTTTCAATTCGTTACCCGAGAGGTAGAGGAGTAATGCCTGATTGGAAAACCCCGTTTAAAGAAGTTCAAATTGGAAAAGGAAGGGTAATTTCTGAAGGAGAAAAAGTGGCCATTATTTCGATAGGTCATATTGGAAATACCGTAGTCAAGGCACAAGAAAAATTATTGGAAGAAGGAATTAAGATCGGGCATTTCGATATGCGTTTCCTAAAACCAATTGATGAGAAATTACTTTATGCTGTGTTGAAAAAATATCAAAAAATCATCACGGTTGAAGACGGAACCATCATCGGTGGACTTGGGAGTGCTGTTCTGGAAATCATGGCCGACCATGATTATAGCATACCTATTAAAAGACTTGGCATTCCTGATAAATTTATTGAACAGGGTTCCGTTGCTGAACTAAGTAAAGAGTGCGGCTTTGATGTGGATGGGATTTATATAGCAGTAAAAAAAATGTATTCGTAAAGATTCTCCGAATAAGTGATACACCTTGAAACACTTATTTAATTAAAGCACCGAACAAGCTTTGAATGTCGACGATTTTAAACAGATGTAATGAGGTTAAAAGGATTACAAAAATAATGACCCACCTCACGAAATTAACTCCCTTTTTTACTGCTAACCTCGAGGCGATAAGAGCTCCTAAAAAAGTTCCAATTGTTAAAGTGAGTCCATAAGCCCAATTCACCTGATCGTTGATGATGAATATGATTAGCGTAAAAGGTGTATAAATCAATACAATCAAAACCTTAATGGCATTGGTTTTAACCAAGTCGTAACCTAAGCCGAACACAATGCCGGCAATCAAAAAATACCCAATCCCGAGTTGAATAAAACCTCCATAAATTCCAATCCCAAAGAACAGCAGTACTTGCCAGAAGGTGATTTTTTTTTCGATGAGTTCCTTGCGTCCGTAAAGATATTTTTGGGGATTAACCAACATGAAAATCATCATAAGAAGCATGATCACTCCAATGGCTTTTTCAAAAGCATCTTCATTTAAATCAACAGCAATCCATGCGCCAATGAGTGAGCCAATGACTGCAGGTATGGCTAAAATCAATCCTTTCTTTGTTTCTAAAACTTTCTGTTGTTTAAAGCTTGCAACACCCGCAATATTCTGAAATAAAATCCCGATTCGATTGGTTCCGTTTGCCACACCTGCCGGTAAACCCAGCAACATTAAAATGGAAAGTGAAATAATTGAACCACCCCCTGCCAAGGTATTAATAAAGCCAACAAAAATTCCGGCAACAATCAGTAAAATGATTTCAAAGGTTTCCATCGAAATGTTCTAAAATTATTTATAAACCGCAGCAATATTTACTTTCTTCCCAAAAATCCGAATGATGATGTAGAGTGTTAAAATCCCAGTTGGGAATAAAATCCAAGATGAAATTCCGTAAGCCGCAGGCAAGGTGCCCAATAAAATAGCGACGGTACCAACAGTTAGTGCGTAAGGCAATTGTGTTCTTACATGTTCGATGTGGTTACAGTTACTCGCTAATGAGCTTAAGATGGTTGTGTCGGAAATAGGAGAGCAGTGATCGCCTAAAACTGAACCTGCCAATACCGCGGAAACCACATTGTAAAAAATGGACATACTCATGTCATAACTCAAACCAAATTCACTCGAAATCAACCATGATGCCGGCAAGAGTAAGGGGTAAAGAATAGCCATTGTACCCCAGGATGATCCTGTTGAAAAAGCTATCAGTGCTGCCAAAATAAATGTAATGGTAGGCACCAAATAAGGAGAAATTGACATAGATAACATTCCCTGAGAAATAAAATCAGCGGTGTGTAAATTCTCAGTTACCATGGCTATCGACCATGCCAGTGTTAAGATGATTATGGCCGTTAACATGGTTCTGAAACCATTCACCAAACTTTCGATGGTGTTTTTTAAACTCATTATTCTTTGTCCGAGTGTTAGTGCAAAAGCTACTAAAACACTACCGGATGAAGACCACAATAAAGCTTTAAAAGAATCTGCATTTCCGATGATGGTAGATAGTTTTTTAGAGAAACTTATTCCTGCATTGTTCCAAATTGCGTCATCCCATCCGGTGAAAATTAAACCGGCAAAGGTTCCCAAAATAATTACCAGTACCGGGATTACTGCATTATACCATCTTGGTTTAATTTTATCTGAAATTTCCAGATCGTTCAGGTTATTCGAAAATCCTTCATCATCTTTAGCTTTAATTACACCCATTGATCTTGCTCTGCGTTCGGCCTTGAGCATGGGTCCATAATCCACTCTTCTGTAGACGAGAATCAAAATAAAGATTAAAGTAAAAATGGGATAAAAAGAATAGGCTAACGAATTAAGGAAAACATTATAGGCACTTTCGTCCAGGTTTAAGGTGTTTATTCCATTTTGGATATAACTTATTTCAGCACCAATCCAAGTGGTGATAAAGGCAATGGATGCCACCGGAGCAGCCGTTGAATCAACGATATAGGCAAGTTTCTCTCTCGAAACTTTTAACCTGTCTGTAACAGGTCGCATGGTGTTTCCAACAACCAAAGTGTTTGCATAGTCATCAAAGAAAATGGCGATGCCCATTATCCATGTTACCAACTGTCCCGATCGTGGGCTATTGGCGTATTTCGACAAGATATTTACAACTCCTTTCATCCCTCCATTTTTAGTGATGATATTCACCATCCCTCCAATGAGCAAGGAGAATATGATGATGGATAGATGCTCATGATCGCTGAGGGTTTCAACGATGTAGTGATCGATGAAAGTAAAAAGTCCTTCGAAAATGGCTACAAAAATATTGTTACCTTGATAGTAAGCAATCAAGCTAGTTCCGAATAAAATCCCAACGAACAATGCAGAAAAAACTTCCTTGATGATGAGTGCCATTAAAATGGCAATTAATGGTGGAAGTATCGACATCCACAGTGGGATGGGAGAGGTGGTTTTTGAAAAGTCAAAGTCGCCAATTTGAATATGCGTTGTTTCTTTTTTGATGAATCTGTATGGGATATGAATCACACCATCTTTAAGTTCTGCTTTAGCGATGCTTCCTTTAATCAGGATTTCGGGAATTCCTGAGCTTTCAATCAGTTCCTTTACGGCATCGGTTGGCACAATTTCAATTTGTAGATTTACCCGTTGAACGATGATGGAAGGGAAACTTACATCAAAGTCACCTTGTTTAAATTGAGTTTCAGTTGCTATCTGTGAGAAAGAGAGTTTTACGAATAAAACCAATAAGACGAAGAGAAAGGATTTTTTAAGCACAGGTTTAATTTTTTGTGTAAAAATAGCGAATTCTGCGAAAGCACAAAATGAATTAGATGAAGGCCTAAAAGTTATGGATATAAAAAGAAAGATGTTCTCTTTTCAATTTTCAAATTATCACACTTGCCTGCGGTAAGCAGGTTTTTAAATTGATTTACTGTCCCTCGTATTTTTCGATGTCTTCGCTAAAATAGTCCAGTTTGATGCCCACCTCTTTAAACATTTCTTCTGATTCAGTAGCCGAATGGTAACGTTTTTCACAAACTACGCGTTTGATGCCGCAGTTGATGATAAGCATGGCACAAGTACGGCAGGGGGTCATGCGACAATAAAGGGTGGAGCCGTCCAAAGCAATTCCAAGTTTGGCAGCCTGGCAAATGGCATTTTGTTCGGCATGAACAGTACGAACACAGTGCTGTGTTATGGTTCCATCATCATGATTTACTTTTTTAAAAAAATGACCAACTTCATCACAATGTGGCAAACCTTTAGGTGAGCCAACATAGCCCGTTACTAACATTTGTCTGTTTTTAACAATAACACATCCGCTTCTTCCTCGATCGCAGGTTGCACGTTTCGAAACGGCATCGGCCATACCTATAAAATACTCATCCCAGCTGGGTCGTTTATCTTTATTGCTCATATTTTTAGTTTAAAATTTTAATCATGATTTGTTCAATTTGATCATAAAGTTGTGTTAAATCACCATCATTTTTTAAAACAAAATCGGCCAATTCAATACAGCGTTTTAAGTTTTGTTTATTTGGATCGGTCGACTCAAATTCCCTGTGTTCGTTTTGCTTAAAAGTTTCAAATGAAACATCATCGGTTGAAGATTTTCGGATCTTGATTCGCTCGTAACGAATAGCCTGATCGGCATCTACGGCCAATAAATAAAAATTTTCTTTTTCTCTTAGGGAATTAATTTCTCCTTCGGTGCGAATACTTTCAATCACACAATTCTTCCCTTTTTCAGCGGCTTGTATGTAAAGTTGATCGATGATGTAGGAAGGAGAATTACTGGCCCGAAGTTGATTTGCAACCACAACCATGCTTTCGCGGTTCACCTCCATTTTTTGTTTTTTTATTTCTTCAATTAAAAAACCGCGTACCGAATAGTGTATAAAACCTTTTTCTTTAACCAGGTAATCGACGATGGTTCCTTTTCCTGCACCCAAAGTGCCTGTGATACCGATAATGATCATAGGGCAAATTTAATGTTTTCTTTGATTAGTCTGAATTAATCATGAAAGAGCATAGAGACATAGTTCACAACCTCATCCGAAGCATGAACTTCACCTGAATGACCCCGCTTTAGCAAAGTGATTTTTGGTTTCTTACTTTCTAGTTTTGCGTATTCCATCAAAGTCATGATAGGCCCATAGCCACAAACAGAAATGTTTTTAGCATTTACCTGTACTTCAACTCCAACTGAATTTTGAGCGTAGATTTCTTTTAAAACAAAATCGTCGAGCTCCTGACCTAAGCTAGGGGATAAGAAATGCGAAAAATCGGAAGATGCGATTACAAAAGCATTCTTGCCGCTTTTCTCCACCACTTTATGAATGGCTGTTGCAATGATTTGCGCATTTTCAAAATTTTGAACCGACATGGTAATCGGTACGATTTTAAAATCGTAATCTAAAACATATTTTAAAAAAGGCACCATCACTTCGGCAGAATGCTCATGCCGGTGAGCTTCAAGGGAGGTGGGGAATTCCAATTCGTTTATCATCCCAAGATCCAATTCAACATCGCCCATCGGTGTTTCCCAGGCTTCATTTTCGTCGATGGCGATGGGTGATCCAAAACCAGTATGATTAGGGTTGATGATAAAAACAGTATCGAGCTTTTGTTTGAGATTTCTTAAAATTTCAAACACATGGATGGCCTGATAGCCTGAATACATAAATCCGGCATGAGGAACTATTGCACCAATCAAGCTGTGTTTTGCCAATTCATAATTTATCTTCTTTTGTTCAGCTAAAAGAATGGCCTGGTAAAGTTTTTTAATGTCCTTTTTATGGGCCGGATAAAACCGACCTGAATGGGCCGCTTTTCGAGTTTTCATAATTCTGAGTGATTTAGAATTTTACATCCACAAGATTCACAAATTCCTGATTTATCCAGTTTTTTTACTTGGGTTGTGTAAGCAGATCGGGCAATGAGCAATTCATTACAGCGAGGGCAAAAAGTATTTTGAGTCTCCAAAGTTTTGACATTCCCCAGGTAAACATAGTTGAGTTTACGGGTGGCAATTTCGTAAAGCGATTCAAGTTTAGCCTCCTCTGTTGGTAGGTTTTTAATTTTGAACATCGGGAAATATCGGGAGATGTGAAGCACCGTATCTTCTCCACATTCGGTTGCTATCCAATCAACCATTTTAACAAATTCAGTTTCGTCATCGTTTAAGCCTGTGATTACCAAGTTGGTTAACTCAAGATGTTTCCCCGACTGTTTGATATGCTTAATGCTTTGCAGAACCGGAGACAGTTTTGAAGAAGTCAGGTTTTTATAAAAAGATTCGGTAAAAGATTTTAAGTCGATGCTAAATGCATCAAAGAATGGAAGCATTTGTTTGAGCGGTTCCGGATTGATAAATCCATTACTCACTAAAACATTTTTTAATCCGGCTTCATGCGCTTTTTGGGCACATTCCATCACATACTCAAACCAGATGATGGGTTCGTTATAAGTGTATGCGATTCCAATATTTTGTGAGTCTTGTAAAGCCGCAGCAATAATCTCATCGGAAGTGTAAGATTTAAGAAATGCAAAGTCATCAACTGTAGTTTGGGAAATTTCGTAATTCTGGCAAAACTTACATTTTAAATTACAACCCACGCTGCCGATAGAAAGAATTTTTCGGCCAGGGTAAAAATGATAAAGAGGTTTCTTTTCAATCGGATCAGGAGTGATGGCACTAATCTTTTCATAGTTTTCCGAAAATAAATCGCCTCCAATATTTTTACGAACCAGGCAAATTCCCGATTTCCCATCATCAAGCTGACAAAGGTGCGGACATAAATTGCACTGCACTTTTTTTTGTCCGAGTTTCTCGAAAAAAACTGCTTTTTTCATTTCCCAAGAAGTTAGATTTTAGATGCTAGACCTTAGATAATTTTAAACAAACAGTAAAAATATTATTCATCATTATTCAATTGTCAATCATCACTTCTAAGCACTTTCATCTTTTATGTCACTAATCCAATGGGTCATTTTGATGGGCTCGAAGCCCAACATTTGTTTCATCAAATCTTCAATTTGAGTACTCACCATTAAATTATCACGATGCTCTTTACGAACAAAACCATCTTTAACGGCACGATCTAAAAAACGCAATAAATGATCAAAATACCCATCAATATTTAAAATCCCGATGGGTTTGTCCTGCACCCGCAATTGAGTCATGGTAATCATTTCAAACAATTCATCCAGGGTTCCCATGCCACCAGGGAAAGCAATGAAAGCATCAGAAATTTCTGCCAGTAAAACTTTCCTATCCTGCATGGTATCAACCACATGAAGTTTAGTCAATTGGGTATGGCCAACCTCAATGTCGATTAAAAATTGCGGAATCACTCCAACAACTTTACCTCCATTGGCAAGCATAGTGTCGGCCAGAATTTTCATGATTCCAACATTCGATCCCCCATAAGTAAGCTCGATATTTTTGGTACAAAAATAGACCGCCAATTTCTCAGCTTCTTTTCTAAAAACTTCTTTATTCCCCATCGAAGAACCACAAAACACGCTAACACTTTTCATTTAATATTTTCTTATTTTTGTTTGTTGAACCCAAGCCGATTTAATTTTATTCCTGTAAATTTAAACAATTGCCTGAATAAAATAAAAATGAGGTTCCCTCTGGCCGATAAAACTAATTATTTCAGAGGAAATTAAGAAAATGCCTATGAAGTCGTTATATCCGTTAAAGTTTAATTCAATTTACAAAGATAAGATCTGGGGTGGCCAAAGAATTAAAACTGTAATGGGAATGGATTACTCTCCGCTGCAAAACTGCGGTGAAGCATGGATTTTATCGGGTGTTGAAAATGATCAAAGTATCGTAAGCAATGGATTTTTAGCCGAAAATGAACTCAACGAATTGGTTGAAATTTACATGGGTGATTTGGTTGGTGAGAAAAATTTTGAGGAATTTGGCAACCAATTTCCAATCCTTGTAAAACTAATTGATACCAACGATTGGCTATCGATTCAGGTTCATCCGGATGATAAACTGGCAGAAAAGAGAGGTTTGCTCAGAGGGAAAACGGAGATGTGGTATTTGCTGGAAGCTGAGAATGATGCTGAAATTATTCTGGGTTTTAAAAAAGAAATCAATCGGGATAAATACCGAAGCCTTTTAGAAACAAAAAATCTAAAGTCGGTTTTGAATGCTGAAAAAGTGAAAGCCGGGGATGTTTTCTATGTGCCGGCCGGGAGGGTTCATGCCTTAGGTCCTGGCATGTTGTTAGCCGAAATTCAACAAACTTCTGATACCACTTACCGAATTTACGATTGGGATCGGATAGATGTGGACGGTACCTTACGTGAACTCCATGTTGACGAAGCGCTTGACGCCATTGACTTTAAAGTTCAAAAAGATTACAAAACCAGCTACGAGGCCGAAAAAAACAAAACCTCCGAATTGGTTAAAAGTAAATATTTTACCACTAATTTGATGGATCTGGATGTTCCTCTTCAGAAGAACTACATTGCGCTGGATTCATTCGTAATTTATTTGTGCGTTGAGGGTGATTTTGCTTTGTTGTACGGTGATGAAAAAATAATTGCACAAAAGGGCGAAACGATTTTAATTCCTGCTACCATGGATGAGGTGAAGATTATCCCTGCTCCGAAAGCAAAAATTTTGGAAATATTTATTGCTTAATCAAAAGCAATTGAAGAAATAATCTTAAGATTTATTCTCATGAAAAAATTAATTCTACTCTTAGTTTTGATTTCACCAATCTGTTTGTTTTCGCAACAAGTTGCGGATACTTCGTTTAATCCGGTGATCAAGCATCCGGCTTATGAATTTGGTAAAGGATCTGTAGTTTTTATTGATGAAGGCCATCATAATTTTCATACAAAAGCGGGTAGGTACAAATCCTTTGCAAACCTGTTGGAAAGGGACGGCTACAAAGTTTCTGAATATAAGGGTGAATTTAAAGAGGATCTTTTGATAAAAGGGAAAATTCTTGTGATCTCAAATGCGATTAACGAACTGAATGAACAAAATTGGTATGTGCCAACTCCTTCAGCATTTTCTGAGGCCGAGATAGAAATAGTTAAGGAATGGGTGAAAAATGGAGGTAGCTTGTTTTTAATTGCCGACCACATGCCTTTTGGAGGAGCTGCGAAAGATTTAGCAGCCAGTTTTGGCTTTGAGTTTTCCAATGGTTTTGTGATGGATACTTTATCTCGCGGAGCTGCAATTTTTAATTTAAAAGAAGGTACCCTGATTGAAAGTACAATCACAAAAGGTCGTAACACGGCAGAAAGTATTAATCAGGTTGCAACATATACAGGACAAGGCTTTAAGATACCTGCCGATGCGACTCCCATTTTGATATTTGGAGAACAGTACGTGAATTTAATTCCCGATACTGCTTGGGTTTTCGAAACTAAGACTCCCAATTTAAATGCAAAAGGATTGGCACAAGGAGCCTATAAAAAACATGGAAAAGGAAAGGTTGTGGCGTTTGGCGAGGCAGCCATGTTTAGCGCGCAACTGGCAGGACCACAAAAGATAAGAGTTGGGATGAATGGTGCAGTAGCCCCTGAAAATTACCAATTATTATTAAATATCATTCATTGGCTGGATGGAATAATTGAGTAGTTTGACGTGTTTATGGCTTGAGGTATGCTTGCGGTAATTTTTTTAGCTCAACTTAATCCCCAAATATTTTTTGGAAATACGTCGGGTGGGTATCCAGGCGGCTAAAATTCCGATGAGTGTTACCGTGAAGAAAATGGCTACAAAGTCGAGCCATTGCATAACTACCGGGTAGGCATCTACGATAAATGATCCTTCTGCACCGCCTAAACCAACTAGGCCAAATTGTATTTGCAAAACACATATGATGGCTCCTAAGACCAATCCGGAAATGGCACCTATCATCGAAATTAAACTGCCTTCCAACATGAAAATTCTTCGAATTAATCGGTTGTTGGCTCCCATGCTCTGCAACACTGCAATGTCTTTTTTCTTGTCGAGTATGAGCATGCTTAAAGATCCAATTACATTGAAAGTAGCTATTAAGAGGATGAAAGTCAGGATCATGAAAATGGCCCATTTTTCCGACTTCATAATTCTGTACAACAATTCTTGCTGTTCAAATCGATTTTTGACTTTGAAATTATCCCCTAAAATTGATTTGATTTCTGACTGGATTCTGTCGAGATTGGCATCTTTAGCCAGACCAATTTCAACATAACTAATCTCATCA
The DNA here is from genome assembly GCA_942491855.1 of uncultured Bacteroidales bacterium. Classification (GTDB taxonomy): domain Bacteria; phylum Bacteroidota; class Bacteroidia; order Bacteroidales. Next base: position 44,197 of record CALOCL010000025.1, on the reverse strand, counting down.
TCGTACTCTAAAATTTCCTTAACAAATGAAAATGGAGCCAGGATATACTTTGAATCAAAACTTTGTTCAGCCATAAAAACACCTGAAACCAAAATATTTCGACTGTTGAAATCTTGCTCCGGATTTAGGTTGAAACTTTTGGTCTTTTTCGGGGCTAAAATACGAATCGATTGTTCTTGTAACAACAACCTGAAATCTAAATAATAGGCCACACCCGAACCAATAATGGCATGATTAAATCCACCTCGTTTGAGGTTGAATTCGCCATCAATAATACAAGAATCCAAACCCGACATGTCTGAATAATCTTCGCTAATTCCCTTCATCTGGCCAAAATGTTGTTTGTCGCCATTTTGGATTAAAACATTTTCTTCGATTACTTCCATAAAATGGGCAACCCCTTTTATGGCTTTGATTTTTGAAGAAGGAAATGCTGAGCTTTGAATGATTTTACCTTCAGTAGGCGTAATCACCAAATCAGGATTAAAATTATTGAACAGTGAAATTACCAGGCCTTCAAATCCATTGAAAACAGACAAAACGATGATCAGTGCCATGGTTCCAATGGTAATTCCGGCAACAGAAATCCCGGAAATAATATTGATGATGTTATGAGATTTCTTTGAAACTAAATAACGTTTTGCGATATAAAACGAAAAATTCAAGTATTCTTATTCTTTAAGTAAATTTTCAATATTTTCGATATAATCGAGAGAATCGTCGATGTGGAATTGTAATTCGGGCACTACGCGTAGTTGATTTTTTATTCGACCTGCAAGTTTATGCCGGGTGTTTTTTGCATGATCCTTAATGCACTCCATAATTTCTAAATTATCCACTCCCGAAGCAAAAATGCTCACGAAGGTTTTGGCAAAAGCGAGATCAGGAGTTACCGAAACCTTAGTCACGGTGATCATGGCCCCTGAATAAAGACTTTTACTGTCGAGTTGTAAAATTTGACTTAGGTCTTTCAGAAGTAGTTTAGAAATTTTTTCTTGTCGTTTTGATTCCATAAAGCAAAAGTACTACATTTCAGTAAAAATACACAAAGTGATGATTAAAGCGATAGGGCATTTTAGTTATATTTGCATTCAAGCAAATTATGAAGAATCTGATTAAAATATTAAAATACGTAATTCCTTACTGGGGACAAGCATCGCTCAATGTATTATTTAATATTTTATCCATTCTATTTTCGCTGGCCTCATTTACCTTATTTATTCCGGTATTCCAAATTCTTTTTAAAACATCCGAAGCACCAATTGAAAATGTTGAAATTGTTGGTTTTAGTTTAAACTCAATGGGTGAATATTTTGACTCAATAAAAAATGCTTTTTATTTTCAGATAGGAAAAATTATCAGTGATCAAGGTGAAATGCAGGTTTTACTCTATGTCTGTGTTACAATCATTGTATTGTATTTTCTGCGGAATCTATTCCGATACCTGGCTGCATTTTTTATGGCACCAATTCGTAGCAATGTAGTAAGAGATCTAAGAAATATCATGTACCGTAAAATATTGATATTGCCGCTTTCATACTACAGTGAACAGAAAAAAGGAGATGTTATAGCCAGAATGACAGCTGATGTGCAGGAAGTAGAAGTATCGATTATGAGTTCCCTAGTGATGATGTTTCGGGATCCCATCAACATCATTGTTTATTTAATTGCTTTACTAGTAATCAATACGCCGCTAACTTTATTTGTTCTTGTACTTTTTCCGGTGAGTGGTTTTATTATTGGAAGAATCGGCAAAAGCCTAAAAAGATCATCGGTAAAAGGTCAAAAGCGTTTAGGAATATTGTTGTCAATTATTGAGGAAACCATTTCGGGCTTAAGAATTATTAAGGCTTTTAATGCCATCGATTTGAGTGATTCAAGCTTTAAAGCCTCTAATCAGTTTTATACCAAAACCATGATCCGTTTATACCGCAAACGCGATTTGGCATCACCTATCAGTGAATTTTTATCAGCCATCGTGATGGTAGTGGTTTTATGGTTTGGCGGGCGATTGGTTTTAAGCCCTGAAACACCTCTGGATGCGGCAATGTTTATTACCTATTTGGCCATCTTTTCGCAAATTATTCCGCCTGCAAAATCAATGACAACAGCGATCTACAACATTCAGAAAGGAGCTGCATCAGTAGAAAGGATTCATGAAGTACTGGATGCCGAAGAGCTCATTTTCGATTCAGAAAATGCACAGGATTTAAAAGAGTTTAATGACTCAGTTGAATATGAAAATGTTAATTTCTCTTACGATAAAGCAGTGGTTTTAAAAAATATTTCCTTAAAAATTGAAAAAGGAAAAACCATAGCACTGGTTGGACCATCAGGAGGAGGAAAGTCAACTTTTGTCGATTTATTACCACGTTTTTACGACTGCTCTTCCGGCCAAATTTTAGTTGATGGAATCCCTCTTAAAGATTTAAAGATTGATGATGTAAGGGCCTTGATGGGAATTGTCTCACAAGAAACCATTTTGTTTAACGATACGATCATGGGTAACATCACCATGGGGACTGAAAATGTGAGTGAAGAGGATGTGATTGCTGCTGCTAAAGTTGCAAATGCACATGAGTTTATTTCAAAAATGGATGAAGGTTACCATACAAATATTGGTGATAGAGGAGTTAAACTTTCGGGTGGGCAACGACAACGAATAAGCATAGCTCGTGCCGTTTTAAAGAATCCACCTATCTTGATTTTAGATGAAGCTACTTCCGCTTTGGATACAGAATCTGAACGTTTGGTTCAGGAAGCTTTGGTGAAATTAATGCAGAATAGAACTTCAATCGTGATCGCCCATCGACTCTCAACCATCCAATTCGCCGACGAAATTGTGGTCATCAGTAAAGGGAAAATTGTAGAACGCGGGAAACATGCCGAACTGCTTGCTAAAAAAGGAGTTTACAAGAAATTACACGACCTTCAGTCCTTTGCTTAGGAACCAAAATATTCACCCTTTGTTTATAAATGTTGAAATTCAAATAGCTCAAGCATTGCTCAAAAAAGCTAATTTTACTACATTAGATTTTAAATAAATGAATTTGATAAAAGATAAAATAAAAAGAATTGCAGCTTCCTACCTGGATGAGCTGATAAAAATCAGAAGGCATTTACATGCCCATCCGGAACTCTCCACCCAGGAATTCAAAACGGCTGAATTCATTGCAACAACCTTAAGGGATCTGGGTATAGAAGTTGAAACAGGTATTTTTAACACAGGTCTTGTGGCACTCATTAAAGGCAAGAATCCGGATAAAAAGGTAATTGCTTTACGAGCCGATATCGATGCCTTGCCCATTCAGGAGACGAATGAAATTGGATACAAATCATTAAATCCCGGCGTGATGCATGCCTGCGGGCATGATGTTCACATCTCATCTTTAATCGGAACGGCAAAAATTTTGAACGATTTAAAAGAGGAATTCGAAGGAACTGTTAAAATGATCTTTCAACCTGCCGAAGAGAAATCTCCTGGCGGAGCCAAGCCGATGATAGAAGCCGGAGTTCTTGAAAATCCAAGACCAGAGCTCATGTTTGGCCAGCATGTTTATCCTGAACTTGAAACCGGAAAGATTGGAATGAGAGCAGGGAAATACATGGCTTCTACAGACGAAATAAACATGACCGTAAAAGGGAAAGGAGGGCATGGTGCCATTCCTCACAGTTTAATTGACCCAGTTGTAATCGCTTCTCAGATTGTGATTTCCTTGCAGCAAATTGTGAGTCGAAATGCGCATTTTAATATTCCTACTGTTTTATCTTTTGGCCGATTTATTGCGGATGGTGCTTACAATGTAATTCCGAATGAAGTTGAATTAAAAGGAACTTTTCGAACCTTTGATGAAAAATGGAGAGCGGATGCACTGCAAAAAATAGAAAAAATGGCCAAATCAATTGCACAGGCTTCAGGCGCTGAGTGCGAGGTTTATATTGAACATGGCTATCCGTTTTTAGTGAACGATGAAGATTTAGTTCAAAGAAGTTTTACACATTCCAAAGAATATTTGGGCGAAGAAAACGTTGTTGAACTGGATTTAAGAATGACAGGCGAAGACTTTGCTTATTTTACCCAGGAAGTGCCAAGCTGTTTTTATCGCTTGGGTATCAGAAATGATGAAAAAGGAATCAATTCGGGGTTACACACTTCTACATTTAATGTAGATGAAAGAAGTCTGGAAATTGGAATGGGAATGATGAGCTGGCTTGCCTTAAGTGAATTAAATCGCTAATTAAGTAGCTGAAATTTTTGAAAATTAAATGACAAACAAATGAAAAAAATTATTTTAACGCTAGTGGTTTTAATGGCTTTAACGGTTTCATTAAATGCACAGAATTATTATACTGGAGTGGGTGTTAGAGGAGGTTTATCGAATGGTTTAACCATTAAGCACTTTATAGGTCCGGATAAGGCCATAGAAGGAATTGTTGCTGGCAGATGGGGTGGTGTTTTGATTAACGCACTGATCGAGTTTGATAACGATACCAATGCAGAAGGATTGACTTGGTATTACGGTGCAGGTGCCCATATTGGATTTTGGGATGCCCCAAAAAATGCTTCCTGGTGGGATGAGGGTGAAGTAACTTCACCAATTGCCGGAGTCGATGGAATTATTGGCCTTGAATATACTTTTTCGGATTTCCCGATCAGCCTTTCTTTAGACTGGAAACCGGCCATTAACCTGATCGGATACACAGGTGCATGGGCGGATTCAGGAGCCCTCTCAATCAGATACGTTTTTTAAAAAAATAGCATGAAGGTAAACGGCGAAGAATATCGCACCATTTGGATGGAAGGAACAACGGTCTACATGATCGAACAAAACCTCCTTCCATTCGAGTTTAAAATTCATGAAGCACCTACCTATTTCGACACTTGTTTCGCGATTACAACCATGATTGTGCGCGGTGCCGGGGCATTAGGTGCGGCAGCCGGCTTTGCCATGGCACAGGCTTTTATGGCTGCCCCTGTTGAAGGCTATTGGGATTTTGTGATGCAGGCCAAAGAAGAAATTGAGGCTACCCGACCCACAGCAAATAATTTATTTTATGCCGTTAACAAGGTTTTTAATGCCGGGAAAAACTCTGCAGAGGATGCCGTTAAAGAAGCACAGCTGATTGCTGATGAAGATGCCCGTGATTCAAGATTAATTGGGCAATACGGAGCCGAATTATTTGGCGATGAGGTAAGAATCCTAACCCATTGTAACGCCGGTTGGCTGGCATTCGTCAATTACGGAACGGCTCTTTCTCCCATTTATCTCGCCCACAAGGATGGTAAAAAAGTTTTTGTTTATGTGGATGAAACCAGGCCTCGTAGTCAGGGAGCAAGGCTAACAGCATGGGAGTTGAAAAATGAAAAAGTAGAGCATGTCATCATTCCTGATAATGCAGGAGCCTACTACATGAAACGAAAATTAGTCGATTTTGTAATTGTGGGTGCAGATCGTATCGCCCGGAATGGTGATGTGGCAAATAAAATAGGAACTTTGGAAAAGGCAATTGTTGCTAAAGAGTACGGGATCCCATTTTATGTAGCAGCCCCAACTTCTACTTTCGATCTCACTTGTTTACACGGCATGGAAATAGAATTGGAAACCAGGCATGAAGACGAGGTTTTATACCAAACAGGAATTGATGCCAATGGAAACATGAGTAAAATTCGGGTGGCTTCGCCCGGATCGCATGCAGAAAATCCGGCTTTTGATGTTACCCCTGCAAAATTTATCACAGGTTTTATTACCGAAAAAGGAATTATCAAACCTTATGTGCAATCCATCAAAAAGATTTGTAAGCCTGAATAATTCCTTATTTTAAGCCCAAATATAGAATGCTTCTAAATAATTAGTATTTTTGGCGCATGATGCCGGATACTTCCAAATATAAAATTACGGATTGGCTCCCAACCACCCTCGATGAAGTTAAAAAACGAGGTTGGGAACAGCTGGATGTGATTCTGTTCTCGGGTGATGCCTACGTGGATCATCCTTCCTTTGGGCATGCAGTAATTGCACGTATCATCGAGCAGGCAGGTTTTAAAATTGCCATCGTTCCGCAACCCAATTGGCAGGACGATTTGCGAGATTTTAAAAAACTAGGGATCCCCAGGTTGTTTTTTGGTGTTACGGCCGGTTGTATGGATTCTATGGTTAACCACTACACGGCCAATAAACGCATCCGATCAAACGATGCTTACACTGCCGGCGGAAAGGCTGGGTTCAGACCCGATTATGCCACCATCGTTTATGCCAATATTTTAAAGAAATTATACCCCGAAGTACCGGTTGTAATTGGTGGTGTGGAGGCTTCCTTGCGCCGTGTAACGCATTACGATTATTGGTCCGGTCAGTTAAAACCATCCATTTTAGCGGAAAGCAAAGCTGATTTACTGGTGTACGGGATGGGCGAACAGGCTCTGAAAGAAATCCTTGCCCACTTGAATAAAGGTCGTTCCATTAATGAATTAAAGGATATTCGACAAACGGTTTATCTCTTGAACAAAAATGAAGCATTGCCGGATTCAGAGGCTGCCACAGTTGAAATAAATTCGCACGAAGAGTGTTTGAAACAGAAAAAATCATATGCAGCCAATTTTAAAATAATTGAGCAGGAATCGAATAAGGTTCATGCAAGGCGTATTGTTCAAAAAGTTGGCAAAAAAACTTTGGTGGTTAATACCCCTTATCCGGTGATGACCGAAGATGAAATTGATGCTTCTTTTGATTTGCCTTTTACACGTTTGCCTCACCCCAAGTATAAAAAGCGGGGCAGCATTCCGGCCTATGAAATGATCCGGCATTCCATTAACATGCATCGGGGTTGTTTTGGGGGTTGTAGCTTCTGTACCATCTCAGCCCATCAGGGTAAATTTGTGGCCAGCCGGTCTGAAAAATCCATTTTAAAAGAAGTGGATGCAGTTACCCAAATGCCCGATTTTAAAGGCTACATCAGCGATATGGGAGGCCCCTCTGCTAACATGTACAAAATGAAGGGCATTCATCAGGGCATTTGCGACAGCTGTGTACGCTCTAGTTGTATCTTTCCTAAAATCTGTTCTAACCTCGATACCGATCATCATCCGATGAGTGAGATTTATCGCAAAGCTGCTGAACATCCTAAAGTAAAAAAAGCCTTTGTTGGTAGTGGTATCCGCTACGATATGTTGGTTGACCGGCCAATTGAAGAAACAAAGAAAAATGGTTACAACGAATACATCGATCAGGTAGTAAAAAATCACGTTTCAGGCCGGTTAAAAGTAGCACCGGAGCATACTTCGGAGCCTGTTTTAAAACAGATGAGAAAACCCTCTTTTGCGCATTTTCATTCGTTTAAAAAGAAATTTGACCATGCCAACCAAAAAGCCGGATTGAATCAGCAATTGATCCCCTATTTTATTTCAAGCCACCCTGCTAGTACCAACGTTGAAATGGCAGAACTTGCAGTCGATACTAAAGAGTTGGGTTTCCGATTGGAACAGGTTCAGGACTTTACCCCAACCCCAATGACTTTGGCTACTGTCATTTATTATTCCGGTATTGATCCTTATACCATGAAACCGGTTTATACGGCACGTACCAAAGATGAAAAGCTCAATCAGAAAAAATTCTTCTTTTGGTATAAACGCGAAAACTGGAACTGGATCCGGAATACCCTCGATAAATTAAACCGGCCGGATTTATCCGGCAAACTCTTGTCAAATAAAAAATAGTTTCGGGGGTCAATCCCTTAGCGTATTACCTCTAAAATTAAGTCAAAACCTCTGGCTTGGTCATAAATTTTTGACGGCACGTCGATTTGATTTCTGCATTGAAAATCTTTTGGCAATTTTTAATAACTTTGAGTTCAACTAAACAACCATGAAGATAGCCATTATCGGATTTGGCGCTGCTGCCATCGGTTTTATCGAGAGACTTAAAGCACATGATGTAGAAATTCATGTATTCGAAAAAAGCAAAGACATTTATTCTTCCAGTATTTCAGGGATTAGGGCTGACGGAAAATTATTCGTTTCAAAAGAAATGGGCGGAGAGCTTGAAGTTGATACCGTTCTGCAAAAACAACTGGTCGATTTCTGGATTAGCAAAACCAACAACAATGGTGTTGAGACAGGAAAATCTTTTGCCGATCCTAAGTATTACAAAGATTTTTACAGCAAAGGGTTTTTACCAATCCATTCCGATTTTTATCACTTAGGTACCGATCAACTCAAAGAAGTTTTGTACAATATTTTTGAGGAATACAAAGCTGCTAAAAACATCCACTTTCATTTTAACTACGAAGTTACTTCACTTAACATTCAATCAAATACTGTAATCATTAATCAGGAGTTTGAGTTTGAGAAAACAGTGATTGCCGTAGGCCGATCGGGGCACAAACTCATCAAACAAATTCTGGCTACTAATCCTGAACTAATCGTTGATAATACCAAGGTGGATTTAGGGATACGTTACGAAGTACCTAATCACATCGTTGAGGATTTGAACCGTGAAATGTATGAATTTAAAGTCAAGTTTAAGAGTCGTACAGGTTATATGGTTCGTACCTTCTGTAACAATCCTTCAGGGTATGTGGTGACCGAAAAATACGAAGATTTTAAAACCGTTAACGGGCATTCAAAACTGAAAGAAAAGAGCGGAAACACCAACTTTGCAATTCTAACTACTGTGCAGCTTACCGAACCTTTTAATGATCCTATTGGTTATGGTTCGCACATTGCCCGATTAACAAATATTTTGGCTGGAGAGAAAGTTATTCTTCAAACTTACAGCCATTTTAAAGATTCAAAACGAACCAAAAATTTATATCGGGTTCAGCCAACCTTGCCTGTTGAGAAATATATTTTAGGCGATATCAACCTGGCTTATCCCCGCCGGATTATCGAAGCCATCATCGATTTTATCGAGAATCTGAACGAGGTGGTTCCGGGTATGTCAAATCCTGATAACCTGGTTTACGCTCCCGAAATAAAATTCTATTCAAATACCTTAAATAATGAGCATTTCCCACATTTGAAATTCATTGGAGATTGCTCAGGGTATACGCGTTCCATCATTTATGCAACCGCTCATGGCCATTTGATGGCAGAACAATTTTTAAATCAATAAATCCAAATAATTAAAACCAAAAAAAATGAAAAGAACAAACCTTAGTAAAATAAAGGTAATTCCCATCATGTTGATCTTAATGGGATTATTATTTTCTGTGCCGGGCATGGCACAACGGAAGAAGGGTAAAGAGACTGAAGCTCCGAAAAGTGAAATCAATTCAAGTGTGGTTTCCGGATTAAAATTCAGAAGTATAGGCCCTGCATTCATGTCAGGACGGATAGCTGATTTTGCCGTTAATCCTGCAAATCACAGTGAGTATTACGTGGCTGTTGCCAGTGGCCATGTTTGGAAAACGGTAAATAACGGAACAACTTTCTCTCCGGTATTCGACGGTCAAAAACCATACTCAATTGGAGTGGTAACCATGGATCCTAACAATTCAAATGTGGTTTGGGTTGGTAGCGGTGAAAATAATCACCAGCGGGTAATTGGCTATGGAGATGGTGTTTACAAATCGTTGGATGGTGGAAAAAGCTGGAAAAATATGGGCTTGAAAGAATCCAGACAGATTGGTGGTATCGTCGTTGATCCTAATAATTCGGATGTCGTTTTTGTAGCTGCCGAAGGTTCAATATGGGGACCGGGTGGCGAAAGAGGTTTGTACAAAACTACCGATGGTGGCCAAAGCTGGATAAAGGTGCTGGAAATTTCGGAGCATACCGGCGTAAACAATATCGTCATGGATCCTCGGGATTCAAAAGTCTTGTACGCAACTTCTGAACAACGTAGGCGGCATGTGCATACCAAAATTGGTGGTGGCCCCGAATCGGCCATTTATAAATCTACCGATGGTGGCGAAAACTGGAGAAAATTAACTTCTGGTTTGCCACGTGGAGATATTGGCGGAATGGGCATTGCTATTTCTCCGGTTAATCCCGATGTAATTTATGCCATCATTGAGGCTGCTGGGGAATCCGGCGGATTTTTCCGATCAACTAACCGGGGCGAATCCTGGTCGAAAATGAGCAGCTATGCTTCAAGTGGGCAGTATTACAACGAAATTTTTTGTGATCCTGTGGATGTGGATAAAGTTTATTCAACTGAAACCCGAACAAGGGTAACACTTGATGCCGGAAAAACCTGGACCAGCCTTTCTAACAATGGCCGTCATGTGGATGACCATGCCATGTGGATCGATCCTAATGATACTAGCCACTTCATGATTGGTGGTGATGGTGGTGTTTACGAAACCTTTGATAATGGCGTAACCTGGGTGTTTAAATCGAATTTGCCCATTACGCAGTTTTATCGGGTTGCTACCGACAATACCTATCCATTTTACTGGGTGTACGGCGGAACACAGGATAACAATAGTTTGGGAGGCCCAACCCAAAACATTACCCGAGAGGGTGTAACCCAGGATGAATGGATCATTACCCAGGGTGGGGATGGTTTCTGGCAAGCCATTGAGCCTAGCAATCCCGATATCGTTTATTCGGCATGGCAATACGGTAACGTGGTTCGTTACGACAAAAAAAGCGGAGAATCAATCAGCATCAAGCCTTCACCAAAAGCAGGCGAAGAAACTTACAAATGGAACTGGGATGCACCTTACTTTATCAGTCCTCATTCCGAAACCCGACTTTACATGGCTGCCAATAAGGTATTCAGAAGTGATGACCGTGGAAATACCTGGGAAGTAATCAGTGATGACATAACCTCCAAAACCGATCGCAACACCTGGCCGGTGATGGATCATTACTGGAGCGTTGATGCGGTAGTAAAAGATGTTTCCACTTCATTGTTTGGAATGGGTGTTTCTTTGGCTGAATCAAGGGTTCAGGAAGATTTGATTTATGTTGGTACTGATGATGGTGTCATTTCTGTTTCTGAACAGAATGGGCAGGATTGGTTCCAGATTAAAAAATTCCCCGGTGTTCCTGAATACACTTACGTAAGTGATATCATGCCTTCTAAATTTGATGCCAATGTGGTATTCGCCACTTTTAACAATATTAAGCGCGATGATTTTAAACCTTATGTTTTAAAAAGCTCGGATAAAGGGAGAACATGGACTTCGATTGCAAACAACCTGCCTGAAGATGAAACCGTGCATACCATTGAACAGGATTTTGTAAATCCTGATTTGCTCTTTGTGGGCACTGAATTTAGTTTTTATTTCTCTGTAAACGGTGGTGAAAACTGGATCAAAATGGCTTCTGGTTTGCCATCCATCCAGGTTAAAGACATAGCTATTCAGGAAAGAGAAAACGACCTTGTTTTAGCTACTTTCGGCAGGGGATTTTATGTGCTGGACAATTTCACGCCTTTACGCGAATTAAGTGAAGAGCTGATGAAACAAAAGGCACATATTTTTCCGGTTAAAGATGCTTTAATGTATGTTCAAACCAGCAATAAAAATGCCGATCAGGGTTCAACCGTTTACGTTGCTTCGAATCCTGAATATGGCGCTACTTTTACTTACTACCTGAAGGATATTCCTAAAACTTTAAAACAGACTAGAATTGATGAAGAAAAGAAACTGTTTAAAGATAAGAAGCCTATTCCTCAGCCAAGCATGGATGAGTTAAGGGCTGAAGAAAGTGAAATTTCACCTTATTTGGTTTTCACCATCAAAGATGAGGAAGGAAATGTGATCAGAACCATCAATGAGCGACCCAAAAAAGGCATTAACAGGCTTAACTGGGATTTGCGCTATGCTTCAAGCGGAGCCATCAGATTAAACGGTAATAAATTTTCGCCAGTTTCTACTGGTGGAAGATCCAGATGGCGAGGTGGAGCAGGAACACCGGTTATGTCAGGAAATTATTCTGTTTCGATAGACATGGTTGCCAAAGGTAAAACCACTAGTTTGGTTGGCGATGTGAAGTTTACAGCTAAAAAATTGAACAATACTACTTTACCTGGTGATCCGGCAGAATTGTTGGCCTTCCAAAAAGAAGTTAACCAATTATCACAGGTGTCAAATGGTACTCAGTCCATTGCTAATGAATTGATGACCAGGGTTCAGTATGTGATGCAAGCAGTGAATAATACACCTGGCATTCCTAGCGAACTGATGGAAAAAGCGGCAAAACTCGAAAAAGAATTAGACGATATTTTATGGAAATTCAATGGTCAGCGTCCAAAAGCCAGTCGTGAAGAAAACTGGCCAGCTCCTCCGGCCATAAACGAATATCTGAATGTGGCGGCTTATGGCACTTATGGCTCAACTGCTGCTCCAACCCAAACCATGCGCCAGCAAATGAATCTTGCCAAGGAGGCCTTAAAACCTGTTTATGACAGGGTGAGAGCCATTATGCAAGTGGACATTGTAAGCCTTGAAAAAGAGCTTGATAAATATGGAGCTCCATTTACACCGGGTCGATTACCAGCATGGAAATAAAAATTTGATAAAAATTGTTTTTTTGAGAGATGGTTCTGAATTGGGCCATCTCTTTTTTTTGGCGTTAATTTATTGTTAAAGAAGTTTATTAATTATTTATAAGAATTATAAATTAATTAGCTTTGCACAGCAAAAGCAAAAGTTTTGGAACATTTAATCATCTTAGTTTTTAAAGTAAATTCAAGTTTTGTATAAAATAAATTTACCCCTTTTTTTCCTGCCTTTACCGATTTCAATTATTCAGTGAATAGTAATTGAAATAATATTGTGTTGGAAAAATGGAATTAATAAAAAGATCGCATTTAATAATTCAAAATCATGAATGGAAGAAAACTTAAAATTATAGGTTCGGTAGTTGTATTACTTGTACTGTCATTTGCACTAATGAGTGTGTTTGGAAGTATGAAAAAAGAACCACCCAGAAATGAGAAAGAAATTGCCAAAGTATACGTAAAAACTGAAAAGGTAGTGTACAGCGATATGTCTCCAACTTTTTCTGAAGGTGGCCGGTTGGGTTCGCAACGAAAAGTTGATGTAATGGCCGAGGTGCAAGGTAAAATTCTAAACTCGGAGGTAAGCCTGAAAAAGGGAGAGCGTTTTAAAAAAGGAGATTTACTGGTTCGAATTTATGATGAGGAGGCCAAAAATAATTTGATGGCTAGCAAAAGCAGATTCTTAAATTTATTGGCCGGAATTCTGCCGGATTTAAATATTGATTATCCTTCCAATTACGATAACTGGCTTAAGTTTTACGAAAGCATTGATATCACTAAAGAGTTACCTGACCTGGTTAAATTTTCTTCAAACAAGGAAAAAACATTTTTTGCCAGCAGAAATATCCTGAACGATTATTACCTGATTAAAAGTGCTGAAATCAGATTAAGTAAGTATTCTATTTATGCCCCCTTTAGTGGTTCATTTACTGATGTGTATTTTGAAGTTGGTTCGATTGCAAATCCAGGTGGTAAAATTGCAACCATCATCCAAACGGATAAACTGGAGCTTGAGATACCCGTTAAGGTTGAAAACATTGAATTTGTGAAAATTGGCGAAAAGGTTAAGATTGAGGCCAGTCAGCATGAGCTTGTTGGCAAAATAGTCCGAATCTCTGATTTTGTCTCTCCCGAAACACAATCGGTAAGTGTATTTATTTCACTCTTTCCAAATAAAGAGATCAAGGTTTTTGAAGGCATGTACCTAAAAGCTCACTTTAAAGGAAAACCTTTATGCGGAGTGATGGAGATGCCACGAAATGCTTTGCTTGCAGGAAATCAGGTTTTTGTGGTTGAAAATGGTAAGTTGGCAAAGAAGGAAATTCAGGTTTTAAAAGTGAATGAACAAACTTTACTCTTTTCCGGATTGAATCCCAATTCAGATTTGGTAGTTGAGCCTCTGATTAATCCTCGAGTTGGAATGAACGTTGAAATTCTGAACTAAGATGAAGAAACTTGTAACGCTATTCGTAAAATATCCATTTTATGCCAACATCATTATTGCGGCCATCCTGATCGGTGGTTTGGTGAGTTTATTGAGCATGAAAAAATCCTTTTTCCCCGAGATGGAAACAAGGAATATCTTTGTAAATGTAGCCTATCCGGGTGCCTCACCAACTGAAATGGAAGAGGGAATTACCGTTCGTGTTGAAGAAGCGATCCGTGGTTTGGCAGGGATTAAAGAAGTGAATTCTACTTCATCCGAAAACTTTTCGAGCGTCGTCATTACAACTACCGGCGAGTACGATATCGATGAAACTTTAATGGAAGTTAAAAATGCGGTTGATGGTATTTCATCCTTTCCGGTGAGTGCAGAACGCCCCATTGTTTTCAAGCAAAGAGCCAGATCCATGGCCATGTTTTTAGGCTTGTCTGGCGATGTTAGTTTACTCGAATTAAAGAAATATGCTGATGAAATTGAGCTCGATTTGCGTGGCTCAGGTGTAATATCACAGGTAAGTGTTGGTGGATATCCGGCTCTTGAGATTTCGATCGAAACCTCTGAAGAAGATTTGAGAAGATACAACCTGACGATTGATGAGGTGTTAAATGCAGTTTCATTGAACAATCGTGACTTATCCGGAGGAATGATTAAATCGGATATTGAAGAGATGTCGATTCGAATGCGATCCAGAAGTGTAGATCCTGAAAAAATCGGAAACATCATTCTCCGCGCCAATGAAGATGGAAGTTATATCCGGATCAAAGATATTGCAACCATCGATCAGAAATTCGCCGATGTAGCGAGTTCTTCTCTGATGAACGGGAAACCGTCAATTTCTTTTAATATCAATAAACTGATAGAAGAAGATTTGGTTGATATTTCGGAGTACTGTAAAAATTACGTCAAAGAATTTAATGAGAAACATACAGAAGTTCAGATGTACGTAACCTTCGATTTTCGAAAAATGCTTGGAGCCAGATTGGATTTATTGTATCGAAACGGTGGAATCGGGCTGGCTTTAATTTTAATTACACTCGGTTTATTTTTAAGTTTCAGATTATCACTTTGGGTAGCCTGGGGGATTCCAGCTTCGTTCTTAATGATGTTTATGGTTGCTGCGGCCTATGGCATTACCATCAATATGATTTCGGTATTTGGGATGATCCTGGTGGTTGGAATTCTGGTGGATGATGGAATTGTAATTGCTGAAAATATTTATTCTCATTTCGAAAGAGGGAAGAGCCCGAGACGGGCTGCCATTGATGGCACCATGGAAGTATTACCCGCTGTATTAACCTCTGTTACTACAACCATTGTGGCCTTTACACCTTTGCTGCTAATAAAAAATGAAATGATGCAATTCATGTACGAAATGGGATTCATTGTTATTTTTAGTTTAGGATTTTCTTTACTCGAGGCCTTTTTTGTACTGCCTGCACACCTGGCTAGTGAGCATATTTTACGAGCTAAAAAGAAACAAAATTTTGGTGCTAAAGTGAGAGCAAAACTTGATAAGGCGGTTGAATGGATGCGTGATAGGTTATACGGAAGAATTTTGAGTTTTGTCATCAAGCAAAAATGGGTGGTATCATTCGTGCCGCTGTCGCTCATTTTAATCACCATGGGTTTGTTCAATGGAGGCTTAATTAAATCTACATTCTTTCCGTCCATTCCATTTGATCAGTTTAACGTTAACATTGCCTTTAAGCCTGGTTCTGGCGAAAAACAAACCCTGGAGTATTTAACCCGTTTTGACCAGGCGATTTGGGAGGTTAATGATGACTTGAAGAACGAATTGAATGATACAGTTAATTTTATTGATTTCACATTTGTATCGACTGGTGGAGCTTTTAATGGATTGGAAAGAGGATCTCATGCGGGATCTATCTTTGTCATTCTTCGCGATTTAGAAGATGCCGGGGTAAACAGTTTTCAGATTGTAAACCGTTTGCGTGAAAAGATTGGAGAGGTTCCGGAGGCTGAAAAGTTTACCATTGCCGGCAGAAATACTTTTGGTACTCCGGTTTCAATTAGCCTCTTGGGTAAGAGCTCAGAAGATTTGAACGGAGCTAAGACCATATTGATGCAAAAAATGAATAGCCTTTCTTCCCTAAATAATATTATGGAAAACAATGGGATTGGAATGCAGGAAGTATTACTTGATTTAAAACCTAAAGCATACTTTCTTGGCTTAACACAAATGAGTTTGACAAACCAGGTGCGTCAGGCATTTTTTGGTGGGCAAGCCCAACGTTTGCAGCAAGGAAAAGATGAATTACGAGTTTGGGTTCGTTATCCAAAAACCGATCGATTGAATATTGGTCAGTTGGAAAACATGAAGATTAAAACCCGCATGGGTGAGTATCCCCTCTCTGAATTAGCAACCTATAAAATTGAACGTGGACCAGTAACCATCAAACGATACAACGGCTCGAAGGAGGTTAGAATTACAGCAGATCTTGTAAATCCAAGTGAGCCTGTCCCTCCAATTATGGAAAAGATAAGTGCTGATTTTGTTCCTGAAATTTTAGCTGCTTACCCAAGTGTAAGGTTCGAATTACAAGGACAATCGAAAGATGCGGCCGAATCGGGCAAAGAGTTAGGAATATATTTTGGAATGGCTTTTTTGCTCATTTCATTCATTTTGATGATTCATTTTAAATCTTTCGGACAGGGACTGATCGTTTTAATGATGATTCCTATGGCATGGCTCGGAGGTGTTTGGGGGCATGGTGTTGAAGGCATTCCAGTGTCCATGTTAAGTGCATGGGGATTGGTGGCTTTGTCGGGTGTAATCATTAATGATGCTGTTGTGTTTTTAACAAAGTATAATTTGTTTCTGGAAGAAGGGTTCTCGGTAAAAGAGGCTGTCTATCAGGCAGGTTTAGCGAGGTTTCGACCAATTGTTCTCACAACCATCACAACCTCGGTTGGATTGTATCCCATCATTTTTGAGCCAAGTTTTCAGGCACAATTTTTAAAGCCGATGGCAGTTGCACTGGCCTATGGTGTTTTTATCGGTACAACTTTTATTCTGGTACTGTTTCCAATTATTATTCTTTTACTAAATGATTTTAACGTAGCCACTAAGTGGCTTTGGACTGGAATTAAACCCAAAGCTGAAGAAGTTGAAAAGGCAGTAATTTACAGTAAAAGACAAATTGATTAAAAATATTAATACGAAAGAGATGCGTAAAATTTCCATTTTACTGATTTTAACCTTGGTCGTTAGCACAATTTATTCACAGGATAAGTTGAGTTTAAGTGAAGCCATCGAAAAAGGTTTAGAAAATAATTACCAGATAAAAATTACCGATAAAAGGGTGGAGCAAGCTAAGCTGATGAATAATTGGGGAACGGTAGGCAGATACCCTTCAGTAAATATTGGGGTTAGCTTGAATAATAAATTTGATAATGCTGCAAGCAGGGTAGTTGATGGAGAAAGGGATAATTGGACTACCAATACCCTGTACCCGAATATCAATGCCAGATGGACGGTTTTTAATGGATACGGGATTCAAATTTCTAAAGAAAAACTGAATTTACTCGAAACTTACTCTGAAGGAAATGCAGGTGTGATCATTGAAAATACCATTCAGTCTATCATTCTGGCTTACTATAAAGTTAAACTTGAGCAAGAGAAACTGGAAGTGATGAATACCGTTAAATCACTTTCGAGCGATCGCTTGAATTACATGATGCAAAAATTTGATCTGGGTAGTTCAGTTACTTACGATGTACTTCAGGCTAAGAATGCTTATTTGAACGATTCCTCAAATTATTTATTTCAAAAGTTGAACGTAAAAAATGCCCACTTAAATTTGAATTTATTATTGGGCGAGGAGGCATCAAACAAATACGAATTAAACGATGATTTATACATGGTTTCTGAAACTTATCAATTGGGAGATTTGCTTGATAAAATGTTGAGCGACAATAAAACCCTGCAAAATCAATTCATCAACCTAGAGATTTTGAAAAAGGAAGTAGCGTTTAAAAGGAGTAGTTTGTTTCCGGTTGTTTCTGTTAGCACCGGTTTCGACCATTTTAATTTCCGAACAAAATATTCGGATCAGGATGCCAGTTTTTCTAACTCCTACGATTTTTACGCCAATGTTTCATTGAGTTTCAATTTGTTTAACGGTGGAAATACCCGAAGAGCGATTCAAAATGCTCAGATCGATGAACGCATTGGAGCACTTTCGATTGCCGAAATCCAGTTACAGCTTAAAAATGTTTTAGCCAACATGTTTGATTTATTCGGCATCAGAAAACAATTGTTTGAAGTTTCGGAAGCGAATCTGGAAAGTGCAGAACTGAATCTTAAACTCTCCGAAGAGAAATTTAAAGCTGGCGTGATCAATTCTTTTAATTACCGAGATGTTCAGTTACTTTACCTGAATGTGGCTACCCAGCGTCTGGAAAGCATGTACAACCTGATTGATACCCATACCGAACTTGTCAGGTTAACCGGAGGAATTCTGGCTGAATAAGTTTAATTAAATTTTAGGGTGACACCCTTCAAGATTCGGGCTTATTCTTTAACTGCTTTCGTTAGGATGATAAAATCTTCTACGGATAACTGCTCAGCTCGCTTTGTAAGTAGTTCAGTGATTTCCTCAGTCGTTTCAAAAGTAAAAGTCTTTAATGCATTTCGCAAGGTTTTACGACGTTGATTAAAAGCCGTTTTAACAACAGCTCTGAAATCACTATCGCTACATCCCAAGGATGCTACTTCATTTCTTTTTAATCGAATCACAGCTGATTTGACTTTAGGAGGGGGGAAAAACACCCCTTCTTTTACTGTAAACAAATATTCAATCGAATAATAGGCTTGAAGCAGAACACTTAAAATTCCATAAGTTTTACTTCCCGGCGGAGCGGCAATCCGCTCTGCAACTTCCCTCTGAATCATCCCCACCACTTCATTAACTTGATCTTTGTGATCCAGTGTTTTAAAGAAAATTTGCGAAGAAATATTGTAGGGGAAATTCCCCATGATGCAAAATTTCTCATCCCCAAAGAGACTTTTTAAATCATATTTTAGAAAATCAGCCTGGATGAGGCGATCTTTTATTTCAGGGTATTTTGCGTTAAGATATTCAACTGATTCGGCATCAGTTTCAACATAACGCATATTCAATTGTTTGTTCTGAATTAAGTATTGGGTGAGCACCCCTTTTCCTGGACCAATTTCAATCACATTTTTTGAATCAACACTTAAACTATCAACGATCTTTTGTGCGATATGCAAATCGGTTAAAAAGTGCTGACCAAGTGATTTTTTGGGTCGTACCATCTTAACTAATTAAATCGTAACCGATATAAGTGCGCAAAGCTTCGGGTATTTTAATTCCTTCGGGTGTTTGATTGTTTTCGAGTAATGCGGCAACAATTCGAGGTAAAGCAAGGGCGCTACCATTTAAAGTATGGGCTAATTGAGTTTTACCCTCTTTGTCTTTAAATCTTAATTTCAGACGATTAGCCTGGAAGCTTTCGAAGTTCGAAACAGAACTAACTTCCAGCCACATTTTCTGTGCAGCCGAATACACTTCAAAATCGTAGGTTAAAGCGGAGGTGAAACTCAAATCGCCACCACAAAGTTTAACGATACGGAAAGGAAGTTCTAATTTACGGAGTAAGGTAGCAATGTAATCCTTCATTTCCTCTAAAGTTTCGTAAGATTTTTCAGGATGCTGAATTTGAACAATCTCTACTTTATCAAACTGATGCAGCCTGTTTAGCCCCCGAACATCTTTGCCATAGGAACCTGCTTCGCGACGGAAACAATTTGAGTAAGCTACATTTTTAATAGGGAAATCCTTCTCTTTTAAAATCACATTACGATAAATATTGGTGATCGGAACTTCTGCGGTTGGAATCAAATAAAAATTATCTTCACCAATGTGGTACATCTGGCCTTCTTTATCGGGTAACTGCCCGGTTCCGTGAGCCGAATCTTCATTCACAAACAAAGGAGGCTGGAATTCCGTATAGCCTGCATCTGTTCCTTCCTGAAGGAAAAAATTAATAAGTGCACGTTGCAATCTGGCACCTTGGCCTTTGTAAAACGGGAAGCCTGCCCCGGTTACCTTACTGCCTAAATCAAAATCGATGATATCGTATTGTTTGGCTAATTCCCAATGGGGTTTTGCCTGCTCATGAAGTGTGGGAATCACACCTTCCTCGTAAATCAGTTCATTGTCGGCTTCTGTTTTTCCGATGGGAACAGAAGGATGAGGAATGTTCGGTACTTCGATTAACTTATCATTTAACGCATTTGAAGTTGCTGCTAATTCGTCGGCTAAAACCTTAGATGATTGCTTGATTTCGGCCGTTTTTTGTTTAAATTCGTTCGCTTTTTCATGGTCACCTGATTTGTATAAAATGCCAATTTCTTTTGCCAGTTTATTTGATTCGGCCAGTTGTTCGTCCAATGTCTTTTGAGCGGCTTTACGTTTATCGTCCAGTTTAAAAATTTCTTCAATTAATTCAGCAGCATTAAAATATTTAATGGCAAGTAAACGAATAACTTCTTCTTTGTTCTCTCTTAAAAAATTGATTTGCAGCATTAGGTTAAAATTTTATACAAAAGTAATGGAATATTGAAATAACGAAACAAAAAAAATCCTCTCACGGTGTGCAAGAGGATTTTTGAAATATTTAAATATTTTCTAGTTTGCAGCTTCTGTTACCTCTTCAAAAGGAACTACTGAAACATAAGATTTGTTGTTTCTTTTTTTTCTGAAAGCAACTGTTCCGGTTTTTAATGCATATAAAGTATGATCTTTTCCCATACCTACATTTTCACCCGGATTATGAACAGTTCCTCTTTGGCGAATGATGATGTTGCCAGCTTGTGCAAACTGACCACCATAAATTTTTACACCTAAACGTTTACTTTGTGATTCACGACCGTTATTCGAACTACCGGCACCTTTCTTATGAGCCATAACTTTATCTTTTTAAAAATTATTCTTTATCCGCTTTTTTTGCAGAAGCTTTTGCCTTTGCTGCAGGTGCTTCCTTTTTTGCTTTGGGAGCAGCAGCTTTTTTAGGAGCAGCTTTCTTTACTGTTTCTTTTTTCTCAGCAGCAGCTTTTGGTGCTGCTTTTGCTTTTGGTTCTGCTTTTTCAGCAACTGGTTTTGCAGCTTCAGTTTTAGGAGCAGCTTTTGCAGTTTCTTTTTTAGTAGCAGCTTCAGTTGCAGCAATTGATTCAATTTGAATTTTGCTTAGATACTGACGGTGGCCATTCTCTTTTTGATAACCTTTTCTTCTCTTTTTGTGGAAGACTTTAATTTTATCAGCTTTTTCGTGAGAAAGAATTTTGGCCGAAATACTGGCGCCTTTTAAGAAAGGTGTGCCAACACTTACTTTTCCGTCATCATCTAACAATAAAACATCGTTAAATTTAACTTCTGATCCTTCTTCTCCTTCCAGACGATGAACAAAAATCGCTTGATCTTTTTCCACCTTAAACTGCTGTCCGGCTATATCAACAATTGCGTACATTTCAAGTTTTTTTAAAATTCCGTTATTTTTTGGAAGTGCAAAATTAGCAAAAATATTTTAGCTGCAAAGCATTTAGCGATAAATTTTTAAACGAATTCATTTTTTAAATCCCAAGACTTTCAAGTGCTTGGCATTTACCAACAAAACACCCAGTAATATCATGTTTATCCATAGGATATAAACCAAACTAAATTGTTCCCCATCAATGATGCCCCAAAAAAATGCAACTATCGGAATT
This sequence comes from uncultured Bacteroidales bacterium, assembly GCA_942491855.1. Taxonomy (GTDB): domain Bacteria; phylum Bacteroidota; class Bacteroidia; order Bacteroidales. The sequence continues at coordinate 22,551 of CALOCL010000025.1, read as the reverse complement.
AAATAAGTCACCGAAGAAGCAAAAATTACCGTGTTAATTTTTATCAAATAATTAAAAAATATGAGGGCTATTGCCGTTCCAAAAACGGCCAGGGTTGCTATGTAAGCCAAGCCGGTCCAGAAGTTAGGGTCGGTATGGTATTGCTCGAGAAAGGGTGTTGCGCTAAACAAGAAAATTAGGGAAGGTAACCCAAAAATGATGAATGAAAAAATAGTGATGGTAAAAGAATCGATCTCCTTTAAGAAGCTTTTAATCATGTTGCCATTTAAGGCATATAAGGTTGTGGCAATAATGATGTATGAGGCATATCCTAAATTAAATTCAAAACTGGCATTTCCTGAAACAGAAATAAGCCCAATGGCCCCAATTAAACCTATGAGTACACCCACGGTATTAAACCATTTAACCTTTACCCTAAACATGGTTACACCTACAAGTAAGGTAAAAAGTGGAGTTAGAGAGTTTAAAACTCCTGCCGTTGCGCTATCAATGCCTTGTTGGGCCATTGGGAATAAAAAGGCAGGAGCGGTGCTGCAAATTCCCACAAGGATTAAAACCGGCCAATGTTTTTTCTGAATTTTTCTAAATCGTTTAAAAGCGAAAGGCATTAATGCCAGAAATGTAATCCCGACCCTCATGCTACCCACTTGCATGCTGGAGAATACAATGATCCCTTTTTTAATAAGGATAAAAGAACTGCCCCAGGTAATCATCAGCGAAAGCAGAATAGCCCAGGAAATGATATCGGTTTTTGAAATTTTTAACATTGGTAATTTTGAAAGCACAAAGATAGAATTAAAATGTTCGTGAATATCACTATAATTTTATCTGTCATCATCAAATTAATATCTTTGCACGGCTAAGCTAAAATTAATGATTAATGTAAATAATATCGGGTTAAGTTTTTCTGGAATTGTGTTGTTCGACAATATCACTTTTTTGATCAATACGAATGACCGAATTGGTTTGGTTGGAAAAAATGGGGCCGGAAAAACAACCATCCTGAAAATTATTGCTGGTGAATTAGCAGCTAATACTGGTGAAATTGTGGTACCAACAGGCATGGCCTTTGGATACTTACCTCAGGAAATGAAGATTGTAAGTACCCGATCAATTTATGACGAAACGCTTACGGCCTTTAAAGAAATTAGAGCCATTGAAAAGAATATTGAAAACATCACCCATCAAATTGAAAACAGAACCGATTACGAAAGTCAGGATTATTTGCAGTTATTGGATGAGTTAAGCAAGGAAAATGAAAAATATCAAATTCATGGTGGTTCTTCGGCACAGGCAGATGTTGAAAAGGTACTAAAAGGACTTGGATTTAGCCAACATGATTTAACCCGATCGATTACTGAATTCAGCAATGGATGGCAAATGCGGGTTGAGTTGGCGAAGATCCTGCTTAGAAGGCCTGCTTGTTTGTTGTTAGATGAGCCCACCAACCACCTGGATATTGAATCGATACAATGGCTTGAAGATTATTTAATCAACTACCCGGGAGCCCTGGTTCTGGTTTCGCACGACCGGGCTTTTTTGGATAACGTGACCAAGCGAACCATCGAGATTAACCAAGGTAAAATTTACGATTACAAAGCTTCTTATTCGGCCTATGTTCAGTTAAGAGAAGAAAGGTTAGATCAACAAACATCTGCTTACAACAATCAACAGAAACAAATAAAGCAGGTTGAGCGTTTTATCGAACGCTTCAGGTATAAGAATACCAAGTCGAAACAGGTGCAATCAAAAATTAAGCACCTCGATAAAATGGATAAAATAGATATTGAAGAGATCGATCAATCGGCCATCCATTTCCGATTTCCTCCGGCTCCTCCTGCCGGTAAAATAGTCGTTGAAACCCGGCAACTTTCAAAGTTTTACGGTAAAAAGAAGGTGTTGGATAAAATTGATTTTTTAGCCTTGAGCGGCGAGAAAATTGCTTTTGTGGGTAAAAACGGAGAAGGTAAAACCACCCTCGCCAAAATTATTGCCGAAACCCTGGATTACGAAGGAGAATTGAAACCGGGTTACAATGTTGAAATGGGATACTATGCCCAGAATCAATGGGAAATGCTGGATGCAAATTTAACAGTCTTTGAAACGGTTGACGAAGTAGCGAAAGGTGATATTCGAACAAGATTGAAGGGATTGCTTGGAAGCTTTTTATTTAGTGGTGAGGCCATTGATAAAAAGGTGAAGGTTTTATCGGGGGGTGAAAAATCAAGATTATCACTGGCTAAATTGTTGCTGTCTCCGACCAATTTACTGATTCTGGATGAGCCAACCAATCATCTTGACATGCGCTCAAAGGACATCCTTAAAAGTGCCTTATTGATGTACGAAGGAGCCTTGATCATCGTTTCGCATGACAGGGATTTTTTACAGGGTTTAACAACCCGGGTCATTGAATTTAAAAACCAAACGATTAAAGAATATATCGGCGATATTTATTATTTCCTCGAAAAGAAAAAACTGGAAAATTTATCTGAGCTCAATAAGATTTCAAAAAGTACTGAATCAAAAGAAAAGAATCTTTCTGATAATAAATTAAAGTACGAGCAGAAGAAAGAACTGGAGCGTACCATCCGAAAAATTAACACCCAGATTAGCAGGAATGAGTCCAACATCGAAGCCATCGAAAAAGAGATTGAAGCGATGGATCAGAAATTAGCTTCTCCGGAAGCGTATCAGGAAGAAATTAATTCGGGTGAATTGTATAAAAAGTATGATGCTTTAAAGACTAAGCTCAACCTTGAAATGAAACGATGGGAAGAGTTACACTATGAGTTGGAGATTAGTGAATCAAATCTCGAATCTGCTTAGTAGTCTCTTTTAATCAAACGATCAGCCAGGATTTTCAATTCATTTTTACTTTCTGCATTAAACTCAATTTTATCCAAAAAAAGCAGCGCTTTGTCGTAGTATCGGTAAATTTCTTTCTGCACATATTTATTCACTTCCAAATCAGCGTATACTTTTTTGATCTTTTTTACTTTCAATTCCTGATCGGGATGGTTATGAATGAAGTTGTTATTCAGTAAATCGAGTGATTCGCCTTTAGCCAGTTCAAAAGCCTTAAGGTAAAGGTAGGTTTTTTTATTGGTGATGATATCGCCACCGGTTTGCTTTCCAAATTTTTCTTCATCACCAAAAACATCCAGTAAATCATCCTGGAGTTGGAAGGCCATGCCCAAATGTTCACCAAAACAATAAATATGATCGATATTTTCCTGACTCGTTTCCCCGATAATCGCACCAATTTTTAAGCTCGCACCCAAAAACACAGCGGTTTTTAAACGAATCATGTTTAAATAATCATCGATGGTGACATTGTTCATGTCTTCGTAATTCATGTCCAGTTGCTGGCCTTCGCAAACTTCAATGGCTGTTTTATTGAAAACTTCCAGGATATCGGCCAGGAATTTAGGATCAGTTCTGGTAATGTATTTATAGGCTAAGGCGAACATGGTGTCACCCGACAGTATTGCGATATTTGGATTCCACTTTCGGTAAACCGTTTCTTTTCCACGTCGGATGGGCGCATCATCCATGATGTCATCGTGGAGTAAAGTAAAGTTGTGAAAAATCTCAATTCCCATGGAAGGGTTGATGATGTTTTCGTATTTACCTCCAAAAATATTGCAGGATAGCAATGCCATAACAGGACGGATGCGCTTGCCTCCTAAAGCCAGAGTATAAGCAATGGGATCGTATAGTTCATGAGGCTCAAATGAAAAATCCTGCTTGTCCAGAAATTCGTTGAATTTATTCAGGTGGTATTCAAACTTCTGCATATGAGCCTATCTTTTAAGTAAGTTAATCAGGTAATCTCCATAGCCACTTTTGAGTAATGGCTGGGCAAGCTTTTTAAGTTGGGCATCATCAATAAATCCGCGTCGGTAAGCAACTTCTTCGATGCATCCAATTTTTAACCCTTGACGGTTTTCAATTACTTCAACGTATTGTCCAGCCTGTAGCAATGATTCAAAAGTTCCGGTATCTAACCAGGCAGTGCCACGACTGATGATCCCTACCTTTAATTTCCCCTGGGCCAGATAATGCTTGTTTACATCTGTAATCTCGTACTCGCCACGAGCACTTGGTTTTAGGTTTTTAGCAATTTCAACCACCGAATTATCATAAAAGTACAATCCGGGTACAGCAAAATTTGATTTCGGATTTTTAGGTTTTTCTTCAATGGAAATGGCATTATGGTTTTCATCAAACTCAACTACCCCATATCGTTCAGGATCATTCACATGATAGGCAAAAACAGTTCCTCCATCGATATTTTTGGCACTTTCAATCAGAAGGTTTTGCATGCCGCTTCCATAAAAAATATTATCTCCAAGTACCAGCGAAACACTATCGTCGCCAATAAAATCTGCCCCTAAAACAAAGGCCTGTGCCAGTCCATTCGGAATTTTTTGTTCAACATAGGAAAATTTACAGCCCAATTGAGAGCCATCACCTAACAGTTTTTCAAAATTGGGAAGGTCTTCAGGTGTTGAAATGATTAGTATTTCATTAATATTTGCCATCATTAAAATGGAGAGGGGATAGTAAATCATGGGTTTGTCGTAAACCGGCATGAGTTGTTTACTAACTGCTAAAGTGAGCGGATGTAAACGCGTTCCTGATCCTCCTGCTAAAATTATTCCTTTCATAAGCGAGATATTAGATGTTAGACTTTAGACGTTAGATATGCAATGTTTAAAGTCTGTTTTGTATAGTTTAATATTTTTATTGGTCTAATTTCTAAAGTCTTTATTCTTTATGTCTGTTTTTAAGCTGAACCTCTGGTATCTATATTTTCAATTTCCAGATGATCGATTTCAATATCTTCCTCTTCATCAAAAATGATGAGTAATGGTTCTTTGAATTTTTTAGTTGTTATAAACTTATCTAAAGTTAATAAAAGTGATGGTAAAATAAATAAATTTGAGAGTAAGGCAACCACTAAAGTAAAAGAGATTAAGTAGCCGAGTGCCTCAGTTCCACCAAAACTAGAGACGGTAAAAATGGCAAACCCAAAAAAGAGAACCACTGAAGAGTAGATCATGCTGTAGCCTGTTTCGCGCAATGCTGCAATCACCGATTCCTTGATATTCCAGTTATTAAGCTTAAGTTGTAAACGATATCTTGAGAGAAAATGAATGGCGTTATCCACAGAAATACCCAGTGCAATACTAAAAATGAGTATGGTTGATGGCTTGATGGAGATCAGGAAAAATCCCATCATCCCGGCAGTCATTAATTGCGGTATTAAATTCGGAATGAGTGAAATCCCAATCATACGGCCGGAAGTAAACAGCAAGGCCATCAATGCCGAAATGATGATCAGAGCCAGTAGTAAACTTGTCATCAGGTTTTTTACCAGGTAATTGGTTCCTTTTAAAAATACCACACTGGTTCCGGTTACTGTAACTTCATAGTTATCTGGTGGAAAAATCTGATCAATTTCAGGGAGCAGGCTATCCATGATTTTTTTAATTTCTTTGGTGCCGATATTCGCCATCTGTACGCTGATTCGTGTTGTTTGTAAATCCTGATCTACAAAAGAATTTAAGATGGTTTTTTCACCGCCATCAACATCCGGAACATAAGAAAGGATAAAATTCTTTTCCTGACTGTTAGGTAAAGCATACATTTTTTCATTGCCCGCATAAAAAGCCTGTTTAGCAAATTTTACTACCTCCGAAATTGAGAGTGGTTTTGACAATTCAGGATAGTTTGCCAGTACTTCTTGTAATTGCTCAATTTTTTCAATATTGGAAAGACGCATTACCCCTTTTTTCTTCTTGGTATCGATAGTGATTTCCAGTGGCATCACCCCTTTAAAATGCTCTTCAAAAAAGATTAAATCTTTGTACAACTGGTCTTTTTTCGAAATGTCATCAACGATATTTCCGGTAGTTTTAAGCTTACTGATGCCAATAAATCCAATCATTAACACGATTCCGGCAATGATATAAATTACATTTCTTCGGTATAAAACAATACCCACCACTCTTTCAATGATTTTCCCAACATTGCTTTTATCCATGTGTTTGGTATGGCGCTTTGAGGGCGGAGGCAGGTAGCTGAAAAAGATGGGAATTAGAAATAAAGTTAGAATAAATGCGAATAAAATATTGATGGAAGCAACCACTCCAAACTCAACCAAAATTTTATTTCCGGTAACAATAAAAGCAGCAAAACCAGCAGCCGTTGTTGCATTGGTTAACAAATTTGCATTACCAATTCGTTGAACTACCCGAGAAAGTGCCTTTACCTTATTACCATGATTCATGTATTCGTTATGGTATTTATTAAGGAGGAAGATGCAATTTTCGACCACGATTACAATCAGGAGTGGAGGTAATATTCCGGTTAGCATCGTGATTTTATAGCCAAGCAAAGAAATACTTCCCATCACCCAAACCACGTTGATGATGACGATGAGGATGGTGAAAAATACCACTTTTATGGAACGGAAGAAAATTAACAGAATAATGGATGCGATAATGAGTGCCCCGTAAATAAAGAGTTGTAGCTCATCTTCAACCTTCTTTGAGGTGATGGTTCTGATGTAGGGCAAGCCGGAATATCGGATTGGAATATTGTGTTTTTCACTAAAAACTTCAACGGTTTCTTTAATGTCGTAAATGAGCCCTACACGACTTTTGGTGTTCAATTTTTGCTTGTCAAGCGTGATCATCATCATGGTCACATTGGTTTCTTTATTAAAAAGCAAACCTTCGTAAAAGGGGAGGGAATAAATGAGTTCCTTGATGCTGTCGAGTTCTTGCTGTGTTGTCGGTCGGTTACTGATGAGGGGATTGAAGTCAAACTTCTTCTTCTCGTCGTTTCGAATTAATTGATAAAGTTTAGCCAGCGAAACAACTTCCTCCACACCATCTATCTTTTTAAGTTCATGGGTTAAATCGTACCAGTCGTTGAACTCATCCAGCTGAAATAATTTATCGTCCTGCACACCCACAAAAAACACACTTCCATCCTGACCGAATTTTTGCTTAAAGTTCTCATAATCGATGCTTGCCGAATCGGTGGCCGGAAGCATTTTTACCATTTCGTAGGAGAGTTGAATTTGGGTGGCCTGGTAACCCATAAAAGCGGTTATCAATCCGATGATGATCAAATTGGCCAGTCGATTTCGAAGAATGATCCTAACTAAATATTTCCACATGCTATTTCTTTCTAAAATATTAGATTTAAACGACTGGTTTTTATCTGTTTACTATTTTAATATTTTCGTTTCCAGGGTTGCCGAAATTAGCAAAATTATCTGGAATAGAAAAATTTAAGGTAGAAAGATTAGGTTGATTTAGAGTTTTTAACAGCCTGGCCGATATGTGATTTGTGGTATTTTTACTTTTTGCATGAGACGAAATGAACAAAGTTTAATTCATATCTTTGCAGGAATTCTACCACAATGAAAAAGATTCTATTTGTTGATGAAACGCATCCCTTGCTAAAAGAGAGTTTTGAGGAGCTTGGATTTATCTGTGATTTTAAACCGGAACTTTTAACCAGTGAGGCAGATTTAGCGGCCTATCTGGGGATTATCGTGCGAAGTAAAAAAATTACCAAACCGGTTCTGCAAAGAGCCTCAAACCTGAAGTTTGTTGGCAGGGTAGGTGCAGGGATGGAAAATATCGATTTGGATTTTGCTGAGGGAAAAGGCATTCAGTGTTTCAATGCCCCCGAGGGTAGTCGAGATGCCGTTGGCGAACACACCGTTTCGCTTTTACTGGCCCTAATGAATAAAATTGTTTCGGCTGACGCTGAAGTAAGAAAAGGAATTTGGAACCGAAACGGAAACTGGGGTATCGAGGTAAAAGGTAAAACCATTGGAATTATCGGTTACGGGAATATGGGAAGTAGTTTTGCGGAAAAGATCAGTGGTTTTGGAGCCAACGTAATTGCCTACGATAAGTATAAATTTAATTATTCCGATCGTTTTGTGCAGGAAACAACCCTCGAAGATTTTTTTGAGCAATCAGACATTTTAAGCCTGCATGTACCCATTACAGACGAAACGCGCTTTATGGTGGATGATGAATTTATTAATCGATTTAAAAAGAATTTTGTTTTGTTGAATACTGCTAGGGGTGAGGTTTTAAAAACCATTGACCTGGTTAAAAACTTAAAATCCGGAAAAGTAATTGCGGCTGGCCTCGATGTGCTGGAATACGAAAAACACGCCTTTGAAAAGTTAGAAAACCTACCCGAAGACTTCAATTATTTAGCGCAAGCTAAAAATGTGGTAATGAGCCCCCATGTAGCCGGTTGGACGGATGAATCGTACCGGAAACTGGCGGAGGTTTTGTTTGGGAAGATAAAAAAAGGACTCTAAAAGGGATTTTCCCCTCTCTTGGCAGTATGATTGAAATTTGTGTCTTCTCTGAAGTAGTATGAATTACCCTCTATATCTTTGTAATTGATTACAATTTGGTTTGGTTTTTCGCAAGCTTTCCCTAGACTGTTATTGAAAATTGCAAAAAGTGATTTATCACTATCCATCCAACTCCATTTTTTCACATAACTTGTGTTTCCTTCATTGGTTCTAGAAATTTCCCCTCCAAAAAGTAGCTCATACTGCAAACCATCAATTATGATATATCCACTTATTTGTGTTGCGACATTTTTTAAAACATCAAATCGGAGGGGAATCCCGTTAATTATTTTATTATCACCTATTTCGAACTTTATTCCTTGCCAACCTTTACTAAGAAACCCAGCACGTAATATTATTGGTCGGAGGTTTGAATCTTTTGCTTGTATGGCTAATTTCTTTGTTTCAAGGGTGTACTTAATCATAAACAGAAGAGTAATAAAAAGAAAAAAAGCACTCCAAAACTGCCAATCTGCATAAAAAACTGGGCGTTCTAGTGCTTCAATTAACTGATCAATTTTTTCAGAAATTCCAAATACGTCTTCAAACATAACTAATGAATTTAGTTTATAATTATTCAAAAATAATCTTTGGGGAGAAAAATATTATTGTAAACATAAGTAAAAGAGGTCACATTTCGACGGGCTCAATGTGACCTTTTTGTCATCAATAAAAAGTGAAGTATTTTAAATTTTCTTTTTCAGCAGTGTAAGATTTATTTTTCCGTTAAAAATTTCCGAATCCTTGTAGGAAATTTAGGAAAATAAATCTGGTTTTTGTGTGGAGCACAAAAAATACCTTTGAAAAAGTGTCTTTTCTTTTGGTTCGTTTTCTTTGGACAAGCAAAGAAAATGAACAGTGTAATTAGATAGCAAAAGGTTAGTCTTTGTTCTTTTGTCTTGACACAAAAGAACCAAAAAGTCAAAAACATCCGATCTAAACCTTCCCGCCTTCGTTTCACTCAGGTGGGCAAAGCCCACAAGCCACTCCCTGACATCACGGATGTTTAGGCCTACGCGCAAAAAGAATTTTTTTATCGGAATTAACCAAAATTAGAAGTGATTTTATTTCGTAGTTGGTCCACCCATTTTCGTAAACACACTGTCGATGGGTTCCCAAAGTTCGATCTTGTTTCCTTCCAAATCCATGATGTGAACGAATTCTCCGTATTCGTATTCCTCGATTTCATACACGATGGTTGCGCCATTAGCCTTTAAATTTCTGACCAAACCTTCAATGTTTTGCATGCGGTAATTGATCATAAACTCTTTTTCTGAAAGATCAAAATACTCGGTGTTTTCATTAAAGGGGCTCCAGTTTAAGTAGTTGATTTCATCAGGCCGGATGGCATTTCTGAGCTCGAAGGGTGAACCGTATTCGGTAATAGCCAATCCTAAGTTTTTGCCGTACCATTCTTTTACTTTCTGTGGATCTTTTGAGTGGAAAAATATTCCGCCTATTCCGGTTACTTTTGGGGTTGTATCGTTCATAATTGTTGTGTTTTCATTTGTTGTATTTGTTTTATTTTATTTTTCTTTGTTTTATCCTCATCTTTAACTGTATTGCAACTTATGATAATTAAAGACAGGAAGATATAGTATGCAAAGTTTTTCATGATTAAAGGAAGTTGGTTTATTTTAATTTTTGCTTTCGTATAAACCCAGGGCATTGGTTAACAGTAGTTTAATGTCGTGAATTGGAATATCCTCATCAGATTTAATTTTTAAAACCTTCATGCGGGTGCGGTTCCCAATTTCCAGTTTTGGATGATCCAAATGTTTCCCTTCTACAAATAAAATATAAGGTTGATTGGTTCTTTTGTCAACATTCAAGAAACAAAATATTTCCTTTTTAAAGCTAAAACAAGGAATGCCCCACTTAATGGCTTCAGTTATGTTGCGATCGTGGTTTAAAATAATGCTCCGTAAAGCGAGCAAACAACTTTGATTAGGCTCTTTGAGGTTTAAGTAAAAATGATCCGCGTGAAATGCCATTACGGAATATTTAATACCACTTTTTCTTTCTAAAGTAGAACAGGATGCCACAAAAATGGCAATCATAAGAATTCAGACACCTGCGTAACCCCACTTCCAGTTTAGTTCGGACATGTTGGTGAAATTCATTCCATAAATTCCGGCGACAAAGGTTAGCGGAATAAAAATGGTTGCAACAACGGTTAATGTTTTCATGATCTGGTTGATGCGGTGGCTCTGTACTGAAGAAAATAGGTTGGTATGACTGATTTCAATTTGTTCACAATCGTCGATCAGTGATAAGCATAGGTCTTTCAACTCATAAAAATACTTGATGTGCTTTTCCTGGATAAAGCCAAATTTTTCGCGTTCGATCCGGGTAACAAATTCCTTAATCGGGATAAGTGTTTTTTTGATTAAATGGATTTGGCGCTGGTTCAGTTCAATTGTTTTAAGCGCAATCGGAGAATGGTCAGCGTTAATGTCGCTGATATCCATTTCGTCAACCTGATTTTCAATTTTGTTTACGGTTTTGATTTTGGCATTGCACCATTTTACTCCTTTCTTCACTACATCAAATCCTTCGTAACGCGCATCCGGATTTAGAAATTTTGTGAGTGGAACTGCAGTTCTTCCAATTCCGCTTCCGATGTCCAAAACATTATCGTTTTTTTAAATCTAAATGGGATTTTAAAAGTTCCAAATGATGATTCCTTTGCTTCTGAAAATCACAGGAGCCGATAAAAATTAATCTACATGAGAGTGAGTATTTTTCTTCTGCCACTTAGTAACTCAAAAAGGTCGATAGCTAAATAGAATGCCCTGCGGGCTGCAAACCTTAAACCGGGAGATAAAAAATAATTGATCTTCTGTAAATTCATAGCCTAACCGGTCTTACCATTCCAGTATTTTTCGGAAGTCAAAATCAGCCGGATTGCTCAAGTAAGCCTTTGCTGTCTCGTAATCAGCTGGCTCAATGTATTGTAGTCCGTGATTAAAAACCAAATCAGCTTTTTGTGAATCCATGTTTACCAATCGTGGTCTGATTTTACCATGTTCATCTTCTACATCTTTCAGGTAAAGCGGTGAAATATCTCCTTTAGGGTCGGCAGTAACCATGCATGCAGTTAAACCCTGATCGAAAAGTTTTTTAACGCCCATGCCTAGTAAATTGCAGTACATCAGGTCAAAAGCAATGGGTTTTACACAACGGATTTCGTAGCCCAGTTCAACAGGTCGGCTTTTCACGTTAATATTTAACACTTTTAATTTTCGGGCTAGTAACATATTAAAAATATGAGCCTTGCTGACATTCCCAAGCTCAGGATGTCCGTGATCATCGTAAGTAAAATTGATGTTTGAGGATTCAATTTCCTCATCTGTCATAAAATGAAAAACACCTTCGCTGATAATGGCAACCCCATAGTCAATTCCTAAAATTTTTCGTTTTACGATAGCTGAAATTACAAGATTGATAATTTTTTCGAAAGTAATTTTAGTTTGGGTAAACATTTCGGGGATAATAATCATCGGATAATGACAGGCTCCTCCGATACCAAAAGCCAGGTGCCCGGCTTCGCGCCCCATTGCCGAAACCAAAAACCAGTTGCCACTGGTTCGAGCATCTTCGTAAACAGTTGAAGCGATTTTAACACCTTCCTCCTTAGCTGATTGGTATCCAAAAGTTGGAGTTCCTTCGTCCAAAGGTAAGTCGTTGTCAATGGTTTTAGGTACATGAATGTTTTGCAATTTAACACCATGTTCAATCATGTATTTTGAAATACGATTTGCAGTTGATGCCGTGTCATCCCCGCCAATGGTCACTAATAATTCCACGTTGTTGTTAACGAAAAAGTCAGTATTAAATTCTTCATCCTTGGGTTTGTACCTGCTCATTTGCAAAGCCGAACCACCGGTTTTTAAAATTTTATCGGCAAATGTAAAGTCGATCTCAATCATGAGCGGATGATCAGAAAAAAGGCTTTGATAGCCTTTGTTTAACCCGATTACCCGGTATCCATCTTTCAAAAATACTTTTGAAACAGAGCTGATTACAGAATTTATTCCCGGGGCAGGCCCCCCACCACATAGTATTGCTATGGCTTTTTCCATTTTTTAGTAGTTAGATGTTAGACTTTAGACGGTAGATCGGGTCTGCTGTCTTTTCCTTTTGTTTTAAAGAAGCAAATATAAGTAAATTGAAATTATAGCTTCATTTTTACTTTGGTTTGCCGAGGATTTAAATTTTGTATTTTTGCGGCGGATTCCTTAAAACAAACCGGCATTTTGAATTTAGAAAACCTGTTAAGAGCCTATCAAGAAAGCCCTCATTTTAGGCAAGTGGAAGATTGTTTGAAAACTGAAAACCCACGTATTTGCCTGAAAGGTTTAGTGGGTTCATCATTGGCTTTGTTCAGTGCTAATTTTTTAAGTGAATCAGGGAGCATTCACGTTTTTGTTTTACCCGATAAAGAGTCTGCAGCCTATTTTGCGAATGATTTGGAAGGTATTTTCAATGAGAAGTTTGCCACTTTCACCAAAAAACAAATCCTGTTTTTCCCTACCTCTTACAAGCATCCTTACGAAATTGAAGCTACCAATAATACCAATTTGCAGCTTCGGACAGAAGTTCTAGAGCGAACCGGAAATACCAACCGTAAAACTGCGGTGGTTACATATCCTGAAGCCCTGACCGAAAAAGTAATCAGTAGAAATTATCTTGCAAAAAATACCTTAAAACTAAAATTGGGTGAAGAGGTTTCGATAGATTTTACCATTGATGTATTAATGGAATACGGTTTTGAACGATCGGACTTTGTACTTGAACCGGGCCAGTTTTCGGTACGTGGAGGGATCATCGATGTGTTTTCGTTTGCAGATGATTTTCCGTACAGGATAGAATTTATGGGAGATGACATTGAATCGATCCGTACTTTCGATCCGGTTGATCAGCTCTCAAAAGATAAGCTTAGCAGGATTACCATCGTACCAAATGTTCAGGATCGCCTGGTAACTAAATCAAGGATTTCTTTTTTGGAATACCTACCCAAAAATTCTGTCCTCTGGATTGAAGATATTGATTTCACAGCCGATAGAATTGAGCAGGAATACCTGAATGCAAACAACAGTTTTGCGAAATTGGAAGGTTTGGTAAAACGTTTAAAACCCGAAGAATTATTCATTCAAAAAGAAGCATTCCTAAATTCCCTGCATGATTTTTCAATCATTGAATTTAAAGGTAATTCTAAAAATGCTGACCACTTTATTCGGCTTAATACAAGGCCTCAGCCATCCTTCAATAAAAAATTTGAACTGTTAATTTCAAACCTGAACGAGAACAGTTCAAGCGGGATCCATAATATTATTTTATCGGATAACCCTAAGCAAATTGATCGGCTTTACTCTATTTTTGAGGATTTACAAGCTGAAAAGGATGAAGAGTCTAGGATAAAGATCCAAACCATCGTGCTGGCTTTGCATGAGGGATTTATTGATGATGATTTAAAAATTGCCTGTTATACCGATCACCAGCTTTTCGATCGTTACCACCGTTTCCATCTCAAAAGTGGTTTCAAAAATAAAGAGGCTTTCACGCTTAAAGAGCTTTACGATTTAAACCCTGGGGATTATGTAACCCATGTTGATCATGGGATTGGCCGTTTTGAAGGCCTCGAAAAGATTGAAAACAATGGGGTAGAGCAGGAAGCTATTCGCCTAAGCTATAAAAATAATGACCTGCTCTACATCAGCATACACTCTTTGCATCGCATCACCAAATATATCGGGAAAGAAGGTACGGCACCTGTTTTAAACAAACTTGGGACAAATGCCTGGAATAACTTAAAAAACAAAACCAAGCAAAGGGTAAAGGACATTGCCAAGGATTTGATTAAACTTTATGCCGAACGTAAATCGGCCCATGGATTTCAGTTTGCTCCTGATACCTATCTTCAGCATGAGCTGGAGGCTTCGTTTATTTACGAAGATACGCCCGATCAGCTTAAGGCCACACAGGATGTAAAAAAAGATTTGGAGCAATCGTATCCCATGGATCGCCTGGTATGTGGCGATGTTGGTTTTGGCAAAACCGAAATTGCTATTCGGGCGGCTTTTAAAGTTATAACGGATAGTAAACAGGTGGCTGTACTTGTTCCGACAACCATTCTTGCGCTTCAACATTATAAAACATTCAGTGCCCGATTAAAAGATTTTCCGTGCAGGGTTGAATATATTAATCGCTTTAAAAGTGCTAGGCAGCAACGCGAAATTTTAGCTGATTTGAAAGAAGGTAAGGTTGATATTTTAATTGGTACCCATCGATTAGCCAGTAAGGATATTGAATTTAATGACCTAGGATTACTTATCATAGATGAAGAGCAAAAGTTTGGAGTTTCGGCCAAAGAAAAATTAAGACTGTTAAAGATTAATGTAGATACCCTCACTTTAACAGCAACTCCTATTCCCCGAACCCTTCAGTTTTCATTGATGGGTGCCCGTGATCTTTCCATCATAAATACACCACCGCCAAACCGCCATCCGGTGCAAACGGAGTTGAGGCAATTCTCTGAGGAAATAATCCGTGATGGAATTGCCTATGAAGTTTCGCGTGGTGGACAGGTGTTTTTTGTGCATAACCGCGTTCAAAATATTGAGGATGTGAAGGCCATGATTACACGTTTCGTGCCTGGTATTAGCATAGGTGTAGCCCACGGACAGATGGATGGTAAGACCCTCGAAAAGCGGATGCTTGAATTTGTCAATGGCGATTACGATGTGTTGCTGGCTACTACTATCATCGAGTCAGGTTTGGACATACCAAACGTAAATACCATTTTTATTAATGAAGCACAGAACTATGGTTTGAGTGATTTGCATCAATTAAGAGGCAGGGTAGGGCGAAGCAATAAAAAAGCATTTTGTTACCTGATGTCGCCACCACTTTCTGTACTTACCGATGAGGCCAGGAAGCGCCTGAAAGCCATCGAAGATTTTGCAGATCTGGGTAGTGGTTTCAATATTGCCATGCGTGATCTAGATATCAGAGGAACCGGAAATATGCTGGGTGCCGAGCAAAGTGGTTTTATTTCTGAAATTGGCTTTGAAATGTACAACCAAATTTTGGATGAAGCCATCCTTGAGTTAAAGGAAAATGAATTTAAGGATGTTTTTAAAACCGAGGGGGAAGAAAAAGAATATGTGAAAGATTGCCAGATTGAAACCGACATGGAGTTGATGATTCCGGATGCTTACATCACTAATATTACCGAGCGCCTGAGTTTGTACAAAGAATTGGATAGTGCTAAAGATGAAATTACCCTTAACAGTTTTCGTGAAAAACTGATTGACCGTTTTGGCCCATTGCCCTGGCAAACACAGGAATTAATTAATACCGTTCAGTTAAGATGGATGGCTAAAAAAATTGGGTTCGAAAGGCTCCTGCTAAAAAATAAAAAAATGGTTGGTTATTTTATTGCTAACGAAGAATCTCCGTTTTTTCAATCCAGAATTTTTAGTCAGGTTTTAAAGTTTGTACAAAACAATCCTGATGCGTGCAAAATGAGGGAAAAGAATGGAAAACTTACGTTCAGTTTTGAAAAAGTTACAAAAATAAATAAGGCCTTGTTCGCGTTGCAAAGCATGTTGGATGAATTTGATAATCAGGACCAAGGGTATGTAAAGACAGCTTTTCATTAAAGTTAATTAATTATAAAAAATTTTTTTCTTAACAAACATTGGCGTAATTTCGCTTTCTAAATTTTTAACCGTGGCCGATAGCTTAGTAATCATTCCAACTTATAACGAAAAAGAGAATATTGAACGCATTATTCGTAAAGTTTTTTCGCTCGAAACAGATTTTCACATTTTAATTATTGAGGATAACTCCCCTGATGGAACGGCAGATATTGTCAAAGGCCTGATGAAAGAATTTCCCGGCCAGCTTCATATTGAAGAACGAAAAGGGAAACTCGGTTTAGGAACAGCCTACATTCATGGATTTAGGTGGAGCCTGAAACACAATTACGAATATACATTTGAGATGGATGCTGATTTCTCGCATAATCCGGAAGACCTGGTTAGGTTACGTAATGCCTGTGCGAATGAAGGTGGAGATGTGGCCATTGGCTCACGTTATGTAACTGGTGTGAATGTGGTGAATTGGCCAATGGGCAGGGTACTGATGTCCTATTACGCCTCTGCCTATGTACGTTTTATTACCCGTATGAAAATCAGGGATACCACGGCCGGTTTTAAATGTTATCGCAGAAAAGTTTTGGAAACTATCAATTTGGATAAAATCAAATTTTTAGGTTATGCATTTCAAATTGAGATGAAATATGTAAGCTGGAAATTAGGATTTAATGTGGTTGAGGTTCCCATTATTTTTACTGATCGCGTAGAAGGCACCTCAAAAATGAATTCCAGTATTTTTAAAGAAGCCATATTCGGAGTTATCGATTTAAGGCTTCGGGGCATGTTTAACCGAATTAAAAGAGCTGGCTAAAAACTACGATATTTTGTATCTTGCTAAGGCATAGAAAATATTCTATGCCTTTTTTAATGCCTTATTGGTTTAGTGAACTTAAGTTTTGCCAATAAGGAATTACTAAAATTGAAAGGATATCTTGTTCTTGATATTTGTATCTTTAATCTTATATCTTTAAAAAATGAAATATCAAATTATTAATGCCCAAATCGTTAATGAGGGCAGATCGTTCCAGGGAAGTGTGTTGATTGATGAAGATGTCATTTCAAGGGTTATTGAGGATGAATTTTGCCAGGTTGATTCCTTTCCGGGATATAAAATAATTGATGCCTGTGGTAATTATTTGATCCCGGGTGTGATTGATGACCAGGTGCATTTTCGTGATCCGGGCATGCCTGATAAAGCCGATATGATTACAGAAAGCAGGGCAGCGGTTGCAGGTGGGGTGACCTCTTTTATGGACATGCCCAATACCATTCCCAATACCTTAACTCAAGAGCTCTTAGAAGAAAAATATGTTTATGCTGCCGGAAGATCATTAGCCAATTTTTCTTTTTACATGGGTGCCTCAAATACCAATTTAGAGGAAATTGTTAAAACTGACCCAAAAACTGTTTGTGGGATTAAAGTTTTTTTGGGGGCCTCAACCGGAAATATGTTAGTTGATGACCCAAAAGCCCTAGATGGAATTTTTAAAAATGCAAAACTACTGGTTGCAGTTCATTGTGAAGATGAGGGAATTATTCAGGAAAATTTAGCAGCCCACAAAGCTGAGTTTAGTGATAACATCCCGATTAAAAATCACCCGAAGATACGAAGTACTGAGGCCTGTTACAAATCATCAGAATTTGCAATTGATTTAGCAAAAAAGCACGATACTCGCTTGCATGTTTTACATTTGTCGACAGCAGAGGAGATGGAATTATTTGAAAACAAAGCGCCACTCGAAAAGAAGAAAATTACTTCGGAAGTTTGCGTTCATCATCTTTTTTTTAATGAGGCCGATTACGATGAATTGGGAACTTTAATAAAATGGAATCCGGCCATTAAAGGCAAAAAAGATCAGGATGCATTGTTAAAAGCTTTACTTGATGATCGATTAGATTTAGTAGCCACCGATCATGCACCACATACCTCTGAAGAGAAAAGTAATTCATACCTGAAAGTACCATCGGGCGGACCCTTAGTTCAACATTCACTAAACATGATGCTTGAGTTTGTTCACGATAAAAAAATGGACATTGAAAAAGTGGTTGAAAAGATGTGTCACGCACCAGCTAAGTGTTTTCAGGTTGAGAAAAGAGGCTTTGTTCGCGAAGGTTATTTTGCCGATTTAGTGATTGTAAATATGAATAGCCCCTGGATTGTTGGTAAAGAAAATTTGCACTACAAATGTGGATGGTCACCTCTGGAAGGTAAAACACTTCGTTCAAAAATCACCCATACCTTTGTGAATGGAAATCTGGTGTTTAAGAATGGTGAGATTGATGAGACAATTAAAGGTAAACGTTTAATATTTAACAGATAAGATGCGATTATTTAAATTTACTACGGTACTTGGGATTTTGATTTTATTAGGTTCGTGTGGACAAACCTTTGAAGGTAAGGTTGAATCGGCATACCACGACGGAACCCCCAAAGTTATCAGCTATTATTCAAAAGATAATCCTGATGTATTGGTACGGCAAAAAATGTTTTACACCAACAAACAACTTAGGATTGATGGCTTTTTTAAAGATGGTAAAAAGCATGGTAAATGGACTTATTACTACGAGAATGGTGTACTGTGGAGTGAAGGTTATTTTAAAAATGGTGAAATTGATGGCAAGAATAAATCCTATCATCTCAACGGTAAAATAGCAGTGAAGGGATCGTTTGATGAAGGTGTTCGCATCGGTAAATGGTATTACTACAATGAAGATGGAAGCCTTGAAAAAGAAGTCAATTACGACGAATTAATACCCTAAATTATTTCCCGTCTGTTAGAATAACGTATACAGGTAAGTGATCGCTGTATCCGCCGTAATACCTGCTACCCGAGGCGGTCCTATTAGGCCTTTTAACGCCATTGTTGTCCTCAAACAATACCCAGTTGGGTTTATGAATTTGAATGTCTTTGGATGTTAACTTAACGGTTGCCTCTTCTTTAAGTAAACTTCCAGAAACTACGATCTGGTCAAATAAATCCCAGGAGCGGTAATACAAAGTTCCTTCGCCATTTTCAAATTTCGCCAAGGAAATATTATACAATTCATTCGGTTCAACCACATCCGAAACAGGCATGGCCTCTAATGAAATTGTTAAACTTGCATCCGTTGGATTATCGTTTAAATCGCCTAAAATGATAATTCTGGCATCAGGGTCGCTTTCTAAAATCTCATCAGATTTGGCTTTTAAAAGTGCTCCCAAAAATTTTCGATTTGGCTCTGTTGCTTCTGCGCCGCCATAGCGTGAAGTCCAGTGATTTACAAAAACATGAATGATTTCATCCCCAAATATTTTTCCTTTTGAATAAAGAATGTCGCGTGTGGTGTAGCTTGAGTCGTGAGGAAAAGTGATTTTGATCCATTCGTTTTTTTCGGGTTGGTAAAGCTCTGTTCGGTAAATTAAGGCAACATCTATCCCTCTGAGGTCGGGGCTGTTTTTATGAATGATTCCGTAGCCAAGGTTCTTCAGGTTTGAGTAAGCAACCAGTTCTTCCAGAACCACTCTGTTTTCAACTTCAGCCAAACCAATGATTGCAGGTGGGTTTAAAGTGTCGATTGAAAGCAACACATCCGACATGTTTTTTAGCTTGCGCAGATATTTTGGAGTATTCCAATTTTGTTTCCCCTCAGGTAAAAACTCCTCGTCATTAATACCTGGATCATCGATCGTATCAAATAAGTTCTCAACATTATAAAATGCAAGGGTTACATCGGTGTATTTTGTCTTTTTTTCATTGCAAGCAGCTAAAACAAAAAGTGCTACAACGAGAATGAGGAAATAATTTTTCATGACAAGTAGTTTTTCTTCGTGGTTGATCTTATTCGAATTCTTTAAGTTTGTCGATGTCGCGTCGATCTCTTTTTGTTGGTCGGCCCAATCCATGATCGCGTCTTTCGTAATTTAATTCATTCCTGATTTTTAATTTATCGTACTCTTCAGCAGGGGTGAGGTCTTCCATGGCTTCTGCAGCAAGTGTTGCAGAAACGCGGTTTTTAAGAATCTGTCTTACTTTTAAAGTTTTAACAATGGCATGTTGGTGTACGCTAATTATCGTACCCACTTTAATCTCTCGTGAAGGTTTTAAAGTTTGATCATCAATCCTTACTTTACCTGTTCGGCAAGCCTCAGATGAAAGACTGCGGCTTTTGAAAATTCGCACAGTCCATAGCCATTTGTCAATTCTGGTCGATTCCAATTTGCTTATTTCTGTCTAAAATAAATTTGAACAGGCACTCCCTCAAAATCAAAATGCTCTCTGATTTTATTTTCCAAAAATCTCCGGTAAGCTTCTTTAACTTCCAATGGGAAATTACAAAAGAATGCAAAAGCCGGGAAATTCGTGGGTAATTGTGTGATGTACTTAAACTTGATATATTTTCCTCTAGATCCAGTAGGAGGAGGTGTTGCCTCAATGATGGGTAAAAGCAAATCGTTTATCTTGGATGTAGTTACTTTGGTTCCTTTGTTCTTATAAACTTTATGGGCCATTTCCAAAGCCTTAAAAATTCGTTGCTTATTCAATACCGAAGTGAAAATAATTGGAACATCATTAAACGGGGCTATTTTCTCTCTGATTTTCTTTTCAAATTCAACATGGGTATTTGATCCTTTGTCAACCAAATCCCACTTGTTAACGATAATTACAACCCCTTTGCGATTTTTTTCTGCCAGATGAAAAATACTTAAGTCCTGACCTTCGATTCCTTCTTTGGCATCAAGCATTAACAGGCAAACATCACTCTTTTCAATGGCCCGAATGGATCGCATGACGGAGTAAAACTCAATATTTTCAGTCACTTTTGCTTTTTTTCGAAGCCCTGCTGTATCGACCAACATAAAATCAAATCCAAAGCTGCTGTACCTTGTGTTCACCGTATCGCGCGTAGTTCCGGCAATGGGTGTTACAATGTTTCTTTCTACTCCCATCAAAGCATTAATGAAAGAGGATTTACCAACATTAGGTCGGCCAATTACCGCATACCAAGGAATATCATGATTTTTATCTTCAGCTTCATCTTTCTCTGGAAAGGCTTTAACAATGTCATCTAAAACATCACCGGTTCCACTGCCATTAATAGACGAAATGCAATAAAGCTCACCTAAGCCTAATTTGTGAAAATCGTGTGAAAGGTGAGCACGTTCATGATTATCAACCTTGTTAACAATTAAAAATACTTTTTTATCGGCTTTTCTTAGTAATTTGGCAACATCTTCATCCATTGAGGTAACGCCTGCCATCACATCAACAACCAATGCAATCACATCAGCCTCGTTGATGGCCAGATCAACTTGTTTTCGGATTTCCTCTTCGAAAATATCTTCTGACCCGATGACATACCCTCCTGTATCAATGACAGAAAAATCTACTCCGTTCCAGTTCGATTGGCCATAATGACGATCACGGGTCACGCCACTTGACTCTTCTACGATAGCCGCTCTTGATTCAGTCAGTCGATTGAATAAAGTGGATTTGCCAACATTAGGTCTTCCTACTATTGCCAGAATTTTGCTCATGATTTTAAATTTATTTATTGATAGCCAAATCGTTTGAGTTGAAGATCTTGATCTCTCCAATCTTTATTTACCTTTACCGTTAATTCCAGAAAAACTTTCTTCCCTACAAAATCTTCGATGTCTCTTCTTGCTTCAGTTCCCACTTTTTTCAAAGCTAAACCCCCATGACCGATAATAATTGCTTTTTGCGAATCACGGGCTACAAAGATAAGCGCATAAATTTTAATAAGCTTTTCTGATTCTTTAAAAGATTCAATAACAATCTCAACGCTGTATGGAATTTCTTTTTTGTAATGTAAAAGAATCTTTTCACGAATGATTTCGGATACAAAAAATCGTTGCGATTTGTCTGTAAGTTCATCTTTCGGGAAATAAGGCGGATTCTCGGGAAGCTTATCCAGTAGTGTATTGAAAACGTTTTCGAGGTTAAATTTGTTTAGTGCTGAGATTGGAATAATTTCAGCACTTGGTAATCGTTTTTGCCAGTCGGTTAATTGCAGTACAACCTCTTCTTGGGTACTTAAATCAATTTTGTTAATGAGAAGAATGATTGGTAAACCCGAATTTTTAATCTTTTCCAGAATTTCCAGATGATTAAATTTATCGTTCACTTCAATCACCAGTAAAAATATATCGGCATCCATTAAAGCAGAGTCGATGAACTTCATCATGTATTCATGCAATTTATAATGCGGATCGACAATGCCCGGTGTGTCGGAGTAAACAATTTGGAAGTCGTCACCGTTTACAATTCCCATCAAACGATGACGGGTTGTTTGAGCCTTCGAAGTAATAATGGCAAGTTTTTCGCCAACTAAAGCGTTCAACAGGGTCGACTTACCAACATTTGGATTTCCAATAATGTTTACAAAGCCCGATTTATGTGGTTTTTTGTTCAAATTAACTTTAAATTATTTGGATTGCAAAGAAACAAAATATATCTTTGCACTCCTATTTTAGCTAAAAACTAA